>NZ_JANURM010000020.1 GCF_030249845.1 Campylobacter gastrosuis
CGATTAAAAAATACGAAGCTGGTTCGGTTGAAAATTTTACCTATGAAAATTTAAAAAAAATATCATCGGCTTTTAATGTAACACCATCAGATTTTTTAGATGAATTTTTGTCCGCCAATGTGTCCGACAATCATAAAAAAAATGTCCGTCAATGTGTCTCCCAATCCCAAAATTTGTCCGTCAATGTGTCTCCCAATCCAATAAGCCTTAAAAAGTCACAACTAGAACAAATCAAAAACGACCAGATTTACATAAGAGAGCTTAGCTCAAAGGTCGGAGCGGGCGAGAGTGTGGATGTAGATGGCATTGAGATTTACGACACCGACATACTCGTGCCGTTCTCTGCTAAGCTCTTTAAAGTCCGTCCGCAAAACACAAATAACATCCGCTGTATGCGAGTAGATGGCTACTCTATGATACCTATGCTATACCCTGATAGCTGGGTCATCGCTGATGTTACGGCTAGGTTTAGCGGTGATGGGCTATATATTATTAATTTTTGCGGTAGCTTTATGGTGAAGTTACTACAAAAGGCACCAAATGGCACTCTTTACATAAAAAGCGTCAATAAAGACTATCAAAGCTACGAGATAGGACCAGATGATCAAACAGAGGTTTATATCGTAGGCAAGGTGCTGAGGTGCGTGATTTAAAGCCCATTTAAACGGCTTTTAAAAGGTTGTAAAAGGTGGTGTAAAAAAGTGTAAAGTATTTGTAAAGTAATGTAAAATAAAATTTCGCCACTTTGATTTTGAATAAAACAGCTTCTAAGCCCTATATTTAGGCACTTATCGCTAAATTTTTCTCACTTTGAATTCTTATGAAACTTTACAAGTTGGCTTTACGTTCTAGCGTTTTTGAAAATTTTTATTTTAAAAAGTTAAACAATCTAGAAATGGCAAAGCAAAGTAGGGTCGCACTTCTTCCTTAACCATAACTCGCAAACAATCAAAACAATGTCGCAACATTATTTTGATTTTCGCTTACTTTTCAAGGGTGACGCTCTATCGTTGCTGTGCTTTGCACAGATTTTTATTGCCGACAAGTCGGCTTTACGTTTAGCGTTTTTAAAATTTTAATCCAAAAGTGACGCTAATAAACCCAAAAATTAGCGTTTTTGGTTTTGGTATTTAAAATTTTATAAAAACGCTGTTTAGCAAAAATCAAAAAGCGAGGTTTTTGGCGTGAAAATTTTTGGATACTCTTTTAAATCGTCAAACTCATCGCAAACTACGCCACTATCGCCCCAACCACGAAAGTAAAACGATGTGCCACTTTTACGGCACTGGCTTAAAATTTCACGTACCCAAACTGGACTAACGCCCCTAGCCCTAGCACCACTCTCGCCGCCCACACAAGCCCAGCCAATGCCACTTAAATCAATACCCTTAACGCTAGAAAGTAGCGGTTCAAACGAAATCCACCTGATAAATGCATCTAAATTTTTAAGCGTTTCAATCCTGTTAGCAAAGTGCCAGCTCTCAATCGTAACGCCAAGCCATAAATTCTTTGGGATTTGGCGGTTTTTAAAATATTCGCTCATTATTTTTGGGCGTTTTGTTAGCATTTGATACTGATGATTTGGGGTTTTAAAAATGACCTTTAAAATTTCATCTAAAAACTCAAATGGCATATTTTCGTGAAAAACATCGCTCATAGAATTTACAAAAAATAGCGTTGGTTTTTTGGTTTTTAGCGGGATTTTTAGGCGTTCGGGTAGAATTTTAAACAAAAATCCATCTTTGTAAAGGGCGTTGCCACGCCTTTGTAGGCGAGTTGCAATATTTTGGGCGTAGCAGTTTAGACAGCCAGAGCTCACCTTAGAACAGCCGATGCTTGGATTCCAAGATGAGTGGGCGAAATTTTGCATTAAACGATAAACATTAATTTTGCAAAAAGCACGATGAAAAAGCCAAAGATTAGGGCGATGACGTGCAGATTTTCTTTGACGAAATTTGCAGGTTTTTTGCCTAAAAATCGGCAACTAAGCGAGTAAATTACGCCAGTTAATATGATTAAGGCTAGGAGCACTTTTATCATCAAAAGCGTTTGAAGCGGCGTACTAAAATATCCGCCGTTTTTAGACCCGACCCACGTGCTAATCATCATACCGCCGCTTAAAAACAGCAAAAGTAGGCACACTGGCATTATCTTAATCGCCCTTGACGTGATTGCCATTTTCACACGCTCAAAGTCATCTTTTAGCACGTTTTTTAGCCGAGAAAAGATAACGACATCAAAAAATAGGTAGCCAACAAAGATAATCGCGCAAAAAATATGCACAATCTTTGCGTATGGATAGATCGCTTGCATTTTTAGTCCTTTTAAAAATTTTTGGTATTTTAGAGTTTTTTACTCTTTTTAATCAATGATAAAAATCAAGAAATTTGTAGGTGGGTTTTAACCTCAGAGATTAAAAATTCATAGACCCTTTGCTGGATTAGCGTCTCTTCATCGCAGCCACTAATAAGTCGCCTAAGGTGCGCAAAATCAATCTTGTTTGCGTAGCGTTTGTTTTGCTTAATCTCCTTATCAATGCTTAAAAGCAGGGCGTCAAGCGTTAGATGATCCTTTTTCTTAACCTTTGCGACATACTCTTTTGTCGCTTTGACTAAGAAATTTTGCCGTGTGACATCGCCTTCGTAAATTTCACTTGCAATGTCGCTAAGCACGGCAAAATCATCATCATCAGGGTCAAGCTTTGCAGCAATTATCGCCGCAAAGACTTTGGCGCGAAATTCAAGCGATTTATGGTGATAAACCAAAAATTCACGAAACGCCGAAAGGCAGTGAAGCTTGAAGTTAAACGCCATTTTTAGCCCACTTGTTTAGCCATTCTCTTGCGTTGTGTCGGATCAAGATAGCGTTTGCGAACGCGAATATTTATAGGCGTTACCTCAACAAGCTCATCATCTTCAATCCACTCTAACGCCCTTTCTAAATTTAGCTTTCTTGGTGGCACGAGTTTAATGGCGTCATCGCTACCACTAGCACGGACGTTTGTTAGGTTTTTGCCTTTTATTGGATTTACATCAAGGTCGTTTGGACGGCTATGTTCGCCAATAATCATACCGACATAGACCTTTGTTTGTGGGTCAATAAATAGCACGCCCCTGTCTTGCAGGTTAAATAGCGAGTAAGCAAGTGCCACGCCGTTTTCCATACTGCAAAGTGAGCCGTTTGTGCGGTGCTCCACGCTGCCGCTTAGTGGGCGAAATTCTAAAAAGCTGTGGTTCATCACGCCCTCGCCCTTTGTGTCGGTTAAAAACTGGCTTCTAAATCCTATAAGCCCGCGCGCTGGGATCTCAAACTCAATCCTAGTTTGCCCATCGCCGGTTGGGTTCATACTCACCATTTCAGCCTTTCTCTTGCCAAGCTTTTCAATAACCGTGCCGGTGCAATCATCTGGCGCGTCAATGACAAGAAGCTCAAAAGGCTCACATCTAACGCCGTCAATCTCTTTAACGATAACTTCTGGACGACCTAGCAAAAATTCATAACCCTCTCTACGCATATTTTCAGCTAGGATCGTAATTTGAAGCTCTCCACGACCGCTTACTTTAAATTTGCCCTCGCCGATATTTTCATATCTCATTGCGATATTTGTTTTCATCTCGTTTGCAAGGCGTTCATCAATCTTATTTGAGGTTACGTGTTTGCCCTCAGTTCCAGCCAGTGGCCCGTCATTTACGCTAAATACGACGCTTAAAGTCGGCTCTTCAATGTGAAGTGGGTCAAGTGGCATAGGGTTGTTTGGATCTACCACGCTATCGCCAACGTCAAGCGCCTCAAATCCAGCAATCGCCACGATATCGCCAGTGCCTGCCTCGTTTATATCGGTGCGCTCTAACCCCATAAAGCCGATTAGTTTTGAAATTCTACCAGTTGTTTTTGAGCCGTCAGCCTTGGCTAGGGTTACGTTTTGATTTTTTGAAATTTTGCCGTTAAAAATTCTAGCAATGCCGATTTTGCCGACATAGTTATCATAATCAAGCGTGAAAACTTGAAGTTGAAGCGGATTTTCATCACTACCACTTGGGCGTGGGACGTGGGCTAAAATGGTTTCAAAAAGTGGCTGTAAATTCACATTTTCATCTTCTAAATTTAGCTTAGCGTAGCCATTTTTAGCAGCTGCATAGACGACTGGGAATTCTAGCTGTTCATCACTTGCGTCAAGTGCGACAAATAGGTCAAAAATCTCATTTATCACACGCTCTGGATCGCCAGCTGGTTTGTCAATCTTATTTACGACAACGATAGGGCGAAGTCCTAGGCTTAACGCCTTTTTTACGACGAATTTTGTTTGAGGCATAACGCCCTCTTGCGCATCAACAAGAAGCAAAACGCCATCAACCATTTTAAGCACACGCTCAACCTCGCCACCAAAATCGGCGTGTCCTGGTGTGTCAATGATGTTGATTTTTGTATCTTTGTAGCGAATTGCGGTGTTTTTTGAAAGGATTGTAATCCCACGCTCACGCTCAATGTCGTTGCTATCCATTACCCGCTCACCGACACTTTGATGCTCGTTAAATGTGCCTGATTGTTTTAAAAGCTCATCAACTAATGTAGTCTTTCCGTGATCAACGTGCGCGATAACGGCAATATTTCGTATATTTTCCAAAATTTATCCCTTGTTTTTAGTAAGGGGCAGATTATAGCTAAAAAAGGCTAAAAAAAATTTTAGCCCTAAAATTGCCAAATGTAACAATTTGAAAATTTTAAATATAAAATCAATAATAATTATTGAAAATTAAACAAAATATGTTATAATTTTACGAAATATTTACTTCAAAGGAGAAAAAATGTTAAAAGTTTTCAAATTAGTTGCATTAAGTGTTGTGTTGGCTGTTAGCCTAAATGCCAGTAGTTCTTATAGGGTTTATGTTCCTTATAATTCGGGTGCTTATACATTAAATAATATGATAAATCAGAGAGGAGTATTGATTAAAAATTATCAATATAACAATAACAGACCTTCATCTTTAATAAATCGTCCTTGTGCGTATTCTAGATGGGGTTGCTAAATGGACTTCTCTAAGGCAGATTTTAGAACTGGTGGCGTTAGAGAAAATTTGTCCGTATATAGTGCCTTGGATGTAAAAACAAATAAATTTAACAAGGCACAGCTAAACGAGCTAAGCAAGAGCGTAGAAGCTCTTGCTAGCTCTCACGATATAAAGGTAAATAGCGGAACCAGCGAGTTTAAAAACAATGTATTTTTTAGAGATGGCGTGAGTGGAAGCTACATAAAAATAGGGCTAAGCGATGAAAATTTAGAGACTTTAAAGCGTGTTTTTGGTAGCGAGGGCGTCTATCAAAAGGATAGCAAAAGTGTGATTTTAAATGGCAAAGCAGAGAGTTTTGTATCTGGGTGGTTTGGTGATATTGCCTATCAAAGAGGATACTTAGCAGCCGATAGCAATAACAATGGTAGCCTAAACAAAGAAGAACAAGAAAAAACACACTCATATTTTGGCGAAATTGCAGCAGCTATTAATGTAGGTCAAAAAGTATTAGACGTAAAAAGTATCGGAATGGCAAGTTATTTTTCAAAGAGCGATTATGCTAGTCCGCTTATTAACGCTCCAAGTGGATTTAGTTTTACAAGTCAGACGATTGAGGCTGAGCTAAACCGAACTTTAAGCGCTGATAAAAATCAAGATAAAAAAATAACTCAAAATGAGATTATGAGCAACTCTCAGTCTGATGAATATCTAAGAAATAGCGTAGCCGCCTTAGCTGATACTAGGGATTTAAGGGTTAGCGAGGTAACAACCGATAAAGATGAGATAAAAATGCTTGAAGCTTTACAGGCTAGATTAAAGCTTGAAACGCTAGGAAAGGCTGGGCTAAATAAAGATGATATAGAGGCTTTGGCTAAATTTTTTCCAAGTGCATTAAGTCAGGCAGAGATAAAGTCAGATGATGAAAAAACAGCACAAACACTAAGTCTTGATGAGATAAATAATAACGCAAATATAAATTACGAACAAACCAAAGTGATGCAAAGTCTGCTTACTGAATTGCAAATTAGCTTTGAGGAGAGCTTAAAAGTTGATAAACTGGTTTAATTTTACTAAACTAAACACTACCCAAAATTGCGGTGAAATTAGTCCATTCATCAGTGTGCTTGTGTATGCGTGGCGAGTCGTGTGAAGCCCTAAGATAGGAAAATTTTAAGCTCATTTGTGGCGTTTTGAAGTATTGTTTTTATCTGTTTTGGTGTCCAAATCGTGCGTTTTTTGTGTGAAATTTTTGCCGTAAGTAGCTACTGCCCGATTACAAATTTAGAACACGCAGATAGTGCGTATGAGTGGGCTTTTGGCGAGTTAAAGGGTTATGAAAAAATGGATTTTAAGAATTTAGATGCAACTAGTTTTAACGTGCGAAAAGAGCAGTTTAGAAGCTACCTAAAAAGTATAAATTTTAATGATGAAAATTTTAAAAATGAGCTTAAAAGTGTAATCTTAAAATCGGCAAATGATGAGCTAAAAAATGGTAAAAATTTAGATGAATTTTCGTGGCTTGTCATCAAAAATGGCGTTGCAAGCGACTTAAATTGGAGCGAATATGTGGGCTATATCGGTAGGATTAAGGGCGTGCCAGCATTTGATAGCTTTACGCTAAGTAGTGGCGAAAATGAGCTTTTTTGCGATGAAAAAGCAAAACACTTTACAAAATTTTCAAGTGAGTTTTTAAATAGCGATAAAATCGCCGATGAGCTAACGATAAAACTGCTAAATCCGATGAATTTTATCGCTAAAACGCCAGTGAAATTTTGGCGGATTAGACACGGCGTGAAGGACAGCGACACGACGATTGCGGTGCCGTTTATTTTAGCTAGCAGGCTAAAAGAGCAGGGCAAGAGCGTTGATTTTTACGCACCTTGGGGGCAAGGACACGGCGGAGATTATGATTTAGACGAGCTGTTTGATTGGATTGATGAGATTAGTAAATAGCTAAAATTTCTAAAACATTAATTTATATAGCATAAAAGAAACTTTTGGTTATAATCATCAAATGCAAGATTTGAAATTTATTAATAATGATGTAGATTTTGAAAATTTACTTAAAGATATTGTAGGCAAAGATTTAGCGGTTGATTTTGAGTGCGAGTATAATCGCCATAAATACGGCGAATTCTTGTGTTTGGTGCAAATTTTTGATGGTAAAAATTGTTATGTTATTGATGCTTTAATGTAAGTAATGAGCTTTTAAGGGCGTTTTTTGTAAGCCCAAATTTAAAAATTATTTATGAAAGTAGTTCTGACAAACGGCTGATTTTAAAGCAGTTTGGCGTTGATTTAAACTGCGTTTTTGACCTTAGAATTTTAGCTCATACACTTGAAATTTTTGGCGGTTTAAATGGTGCATTAAGCCACTTTTTAGGCATAACAATCCCTGTAAAAAAGAAATTTCAAAAGCACGACTGGACAAAAAGACCAATCTTGCCAGAAGCCCTAAAATACGCTATAAACGACGTTTTGCACCTGTTTTTGCTAAAAGATAAAATGTTAAGTGCGTTAAAATTTACAAAAAAGCAAGGCGCGATTATTTCACAAATAATAAGAGCCAACGCACCAGAAAAAACCAGCGAAAAAACGCCTGAGCAAATCGCAAATGGCACTGGGCTAAACGCCAAAAATAGGGCGAAATTTCTAGCCATTTATATTTTAGCCGACAAGGCAGCAAGACGTGCTGATATACCTATGCATTTTATCATCTCAAAAAAGCAAATTTTGGGGTTAATTGGTGGTAAAATTAGCGTAAATGAGCTAAAAATTCCACGCCGAGTTGAGTTTGTTTTTGCAAATTTTAAAAAACGAATACAAAATGAGCTTAATAGATAGTTTTTTAAATACGCCCTATATTTTCTTTTTTAAAAGGAAACAAATCCCATAAATTTTTATCAAAATCACCCAAATTCTTGCAAATTTAGAGATTTTTTAGTAAAATCGCACTCTCTTTACGAAAGATTTAATATCTGTTTGCAAGATTAAAAGCCAAAAAGCTTAAAAATCCTCTGCAAATTTGTCTATGTAAAGGGGTCGCGGGTTTGCGACAAGTTCTTTTTAAAGGAAAAAATATGGAAAGAATCAGGTTAAAGCTAAAAGCTTATGACCATAGAGTTCTAGACCGCACAGTTGCAGCAATTGTAGAAGCTGTTAAAAGAACTGGTGCTGACGTTCGTGGTCCAGTGCCAATGCCTACGAAGATTAAACGCTACACAGTCTTAAAATCTCCACACGTAAATAAAGACTCACGTGAGCAGTTTGAGATGAGAATTCACGCTAGAATGCTTGACATTGTAGCAGCTACTCCAGAAACCGTAGATAGCCTAACAAAACTTGACTTAGCCCCTGAGGTTAATGTTGAAGTTCGTGCAATGAAGTAAGGAGCAAGTTATGGAATTCATCGTAGAAAAAATCGGTATGAGCAGAACAATCGCTGCACAAAGCATACCAGTAACACTACTAAAACTTGTAGATACAAAAGTTTGCGAAGTTGATGAGAGCGGTCGTGCTATCGTAGCATACGCTGATACAAAAGCAAACAACAAAGCTATCGCAGGTCAGCAAAAAAAATACAATCTAACTGCTGAATTTAACAAATTTGCTACTTTGCAAGTTGCAAACAAAGAGGCTGGTGCTATTGATGTTTCAGCATTAAGCGAAGCAAAGGTTTTAAAAGTTAGCTTTAACTCAAAAGGTAGAGGCTATCAAGGTGTTGTAAAAAGACACGGATTTGCAGGTGGTCCAGCTAGCCACGGTTCACGTTTTCATAAACGCCACGGCTCAATCGGTAACCGCGAGTGGCCAGGTCGTGTTCAGCCAGGTATGAAAATGGCAGGACATATGGGCAACGAGAAAGTAACCGTTAAAAACGAGCTAGTAAGCTTTGATGCAGAAAATGGCATTATCGTTGTAAAAGGTTGTGTGCCGGGATTTAATGGTGCAATGGGCAGAATAAGGATTGTAAAATGAGTAAAATTTGTGTATTAAATGATAAATTTGAAAAAGCTAGTGAGCTAGAACTTCCAGCAAGTTATGCAGAAGTAAATCCACACAATCTTTACCTTTATGTAAAATCTTACCTAGCTTCTATGCGTGCAAATTCAGCTCACACAAAGAGCCGTGCATTTGTAAGCGGTGGAGGTAAGAAGCCTTGGAGACAAAAAGGTCGCGGTGGTGCTCGTGCTGGTTCAACTAGAACAAACGTATGGGTTGGCGGTGCAGTAGCATTTGGTCCTACAAATGAGAAAAACTACTTCCAAAAGGTAAATAAAAAGCAAAAAAGACTTGCTCTTGAATTTGCACTAAATGAAAAAGCAGCGGCTAATAAACTATTTGCAGTTGATAGCATAGCGGTTGAGAGTGGCAAGACAAAAGACGCAGCTAAAATCATCAAAGCTTTAAATGTGAGAGATGTTTTAGTTGTTAAAGATTTGCTTGATGACAAAACTCTACTTGCATTTAGAAATTTAGCAAATAGCTATGTTGTTGATGCTAGTGAAGTAAATGCTTATTTGGTATCAACTTATAGTGCAGTTATAATTGAAAAAGCAGCACTTCAAACTATAACAAAAGAGGGCTAAAATGGCAGATATTACAGATATCAGAACGATTATATATACAGAAAAAACTCTTGGCCTTCAAGAACAAGGTGTAGTTGTTATCCAAACTTCACCAAAAGTTACCAAAAATGGTTTAAAAGAGGTGCTAAAAGAGTATTTTGGTGTAACGCCACTTCGCATAAATTCACTAAGAATGGACGGCAAAGTTAAGCGTTTTAGAGGCAGAGTTGGCGTTAGAGATGATGTAAAGAAATTTTACGTTAAGCTACCAGAGGGTGTAACCCTAGAAAACACGGAGGCATAAGATGGCTATAAAATCATATAAACCATATACCCCAAGCCGTAGATATATTACTGGTCTAAGCAGTGAAGATATCACAGCTAAACCAAGCGTTAGAAGCCTTCTTGTAAAACTTCCAGCAACTGGCGGTAGAAATAACAATGGTCGCATCACTTCAAGACATAAAGAGGGTGGTGCTAAGAAGCTTTATCGTATTATTGACTTTAAACGTCGCAAATTTGATGTTGAAGGTAAAGTTGAAGCGATTGAGTATGATCCAAACAGAAACTGCCGTATCGCACTTATTGCTTACAAAGACGGCGAAAAACGCTATATCATTAAGCCAAGCGGATTAAATGTAGGTGATATTATCGCTAGTGCAGAAAACGGCGCGCTTGACATTAAACCGGGCAACGCTATGAAACTACGCTATATCCCAGTAGGAACAATAGTTCATAACATAGAGCTTAAACCGGGCAAAGGCGCTCAAATAGCTCGTTCAGCTGGTGGCTATGCTCAGCTAATGGGTAAAGAAGAAAAATACGTCATCGTTCGTATGCCAAGTGGTGAGATGAGACAAATTTTGGCTGAATGTATGGCAAGTATCGGTGTTGTTGGCAACGAAGATTGGGCAAACGTAACTATCGGTAAAGCTGGTCGTAACCGCCACAGAGGTATCCGCCCACAAACTCGTGGTTCTGCTATGAACCCAGTTGATCACCCACACGGCGGTGGTGAGGGCAAGAAAAACTCAGGTCGCCATCCAGTAACTCCGTGGGGCAAACCAACAAAAGGTGCAAAAACTCGCCGTAAAAAAGCAAGCGATAAGCTTATAATTTCAAGAAGGAAAGGAAAATAGAGATGGCAAGATCACTCAAAAAAGGTCCTTTCGTAGATGATCACGTTATGAAAAAAGTTGATGCCGCTAAAAAGGCAAATGACAACAAGCCAATCAAAACTTGGTCAAGACGAAGCACAATAGTGCCTGAGATGATTGGACTTACATTTAACGTTCATAATGGCAAGAGCTTTATACCTGTGTATATCACAGAAAATCACATAGGCTACAAGCTTGGCGAATTTGCTCCAACACGCACATTTAAGGGTCACAAAGGCTCAGTGCAAAAGAAAATAGGTAAGTAAGGGGTAGGTTATGAGTAGATCAATTACAAAATTTGTTAGACTTTCACCTACAAAAGCTAGACTTATAGCACGTGAAGTTCAAGGTATGAATGCTGAGCTTGCTCTTGCAAGTTTGCAGTTTATGCCAAATCGTGGTGCAAAATTTATCGCTAACGCTATCAGCTCAGCTGTTGCAAATGGCGGTTTTGAGCCAGAAGAGGTTGTGGTTACTAGTTGCCGTGTTGATGCAGGCCCTGTGTTAAAAAGATTTAGACCAAGAGCGAGAGGCAGTGCGAGCAGAATTCGCAAACCAACTTCTCATATATTGGTAGAAGTATCAAAAGCAAACAAGGAAGCATAATATGGGACAAAAAGTAAATCCGATAGGTCTTAGACTTGGTATTAACCGCAACTGGGAGTCAAGATGGTTTCCTGCTAAATCAAACTTGGCTGAAAACATTGGCGAAGATTACAAAATTCGTGCATATTTAAAGAAAAAACTTTACTATGCTGGAATTTCACAAATTTTAATTGAAAGAACGGCGAAAAAACTTCGTGTAACCGTTGTTGCTGCTCGTCCTGGTATCATCATCGGCAAAAAAGGCTCTGATGTTGAAGTGCTAAAAAATGACGTAGCAAAACTAATCGGCAAAGAAGTAAATATAAACATCAAAGAAGAGAGAAAAGCACAAGCGTCAGCTCAACTTGCAGCTGAAAACGTTGCTATGCAACTTGAACGCCGTGTTGCTTTCCGCCGTGCGATGAAAAAAGTTATTCAAGGTGCTCAAAAGTCAGGTGCAAAAGGTATTAAAATTTCTGTTGCAGGACGTTTGGGTGGTGCTGAGATGGCAAGAACTGAATGGTATCTTGAAGGTCGCGTGCCACTTCACACACTTAGAGCAAAAATTGATTATGGTTTTGCAGAGGCACACACAACTTATGGCAATATAGGCATAAAAGTGTGGATCTTTAAAGGCGAAGTTCTTCAAAAGGGCGTTCAACCAGAGCGTAACGAAGAAGAAAAAAGCGAGAGAAAACCACGTAGAGCAAGAAGAGGTAAATAGTTATGTTGATGCCTAAAAGAACGAAATTTCGTAAGCAAATGAAGGGCCGTAATCGCGGCTATGCAACTCGTGGCACAAACCTATCAACAGGCGAATTTGCACTAAAAGCTGTTGAAGCTGGTCGTGTAAATTCACGTCAGATAGAGGCTGCTCGTCAAGCTCTTACACGTCACGTTAAAAGACAGGCTAAAATTTGGATTAGGGTTTTCCCTGATAAACCACTAACTAAAAAGCCACTTCAAACTCGTATGGGTAAGGGTAAAGCAGGTGTTGAAGAGTGGGTAATGAATATTAAGCCAGGCCGCATTATTTATGAATTAGCAGGTGTTAGCGAAGAGCTTGCAAAAGAAGCACTTACACTAGCTATGCATAAATTGCCATTTAAGACAAAATTTGTAACGCGAGAGAGTGAAAATGAAATATACTGAGTTAAAAGATAAAAGCGTTGCAGAACTAAACGCTATGCTTAAAGAGAAAAAGGTGCTTTTATTTACATTAAAGCAAAAGCTAAAAACTATGCAGTTAAGCAACCCTAATGAGATAGGTGCTGTCAAAAAAGAGATAGCACAAATCAATACTGCAATTAGTGCGACAAAGTAAGGGGCGTAAAATGGCATTAAAAAGAGAAATTCAAGGCGTAGTTTTACAAAAAGCTGGTGATAAAACAGCTACTATTTTGGTTGAAAGACGCGTTATGCACCCAAGATACCACAAATTTGTAAAGCGTTTTAAAAAGTATTTAGTTCACGATGAAAAGAACGAAACAAACGCTGGAGATACAATCCTAGCAGTTGAGTGTAGACCACTTTCAGCACGCAAAAGCTTTCGCCTAAAAGCTATCTTAGCAAAGGGAGTTGAGTAATGATTCAAAGTTTTACAAGACTTGCAGTTGCTGACAATAGCGGTGCAAAAGAGTTAATGTGTATTAAAGTTTTAGGTGGTAGCAAGAGAAGATATGCGACTTTGGGCGATATTATCATCTGCTCAGTTAAAAAGGCTCTACCAAACGGCAAGATCAAAAAAGGTCAAGTTGTTAAGGCTGTTGTTGTTAGAACTAAAAAAGAGGTTCATAGAGAAAATGGCTCACTTATCAGATTTGATGAGAACGCAGCCGTTATACTTGATAACAAAAGAGAGCCAGTAGGCACACGTATCTTTGGTCCAGTTGGTCGTGAGGTTAGATATGCTAACTTTATGAAGATTGTTTCACTAGCACCGGAGGTTCTATAATGGTTAAGTATAAAATCAAAAAGGGTGATTTAGTAAAAATCATCGCAGGAGATGACAAAGGTAAAACTGGTAAAGTTCTATCTGTTCTTGCAAAAAAAGGTCAAGTTATAGTTGAAGGTTGCAAAGTGGCAAAAAAAGCTATAAAACCAAGCGAGAAGACTCCAAACGGCGGTCATATAAACAAAGAAATGCCAATAGACATCTCAAATGTTGCGAAAGTTGAGGGCTAAGAGTTATGAGATTAAGAGATAAATATAACGAAACTATCAAAGCCGCTCTAACAAAAGAATTTGATATCAAAAACCCTATGCTAATCCCAGCTCTTGAAAAGATCGTAATTAGCGTTGGTGCAAACGACTCAGCAAAAGATCAAAAAGTTATGCAAAATATGGCAGATACTATATCTTTGATAGCTGGTCAAAAAGCTGTTGTTTGCAACGCTAAAAAATCAGTAGCTGGTTTTAAAGTTAGAGAGGGCTTCCCAGTTGGTATTAAAGTAACTTTACGAAAAGAGCGTATGTATGCGTTTTTGGATAAGCTTATAAGTGTTGCGTTGCCAAGAGTTAAAGATTTTCGTGGTTTGCCAAGAAATGGCTTTGACGGCAGAGGTAACTATAACTTCGGTTTAAGCGAACAGCTAATGTTCCCAGAGGTTGAGTATGATAAAATTTTACGCACTCACGGTATGAACATTACTATCACAACAACCGCTAAAAACGATAAAGAGGCATTCAAATTGTTAGAGCTATTTGGTATGCCATTTGCAAAAGGAAAGTAAGATGGCAAAAAAATCAATGATAGCAAAAGCTGCACGCAAGCCAAAATTTGCGGTTCGTGGCTATACAAGATGCCAAATTTGCGGTCGTCCGCACTCTGTTTATAGAGATTTTGGAATTTGTCGTGTTTGCCTAAGAAAAATGGCTAACGAGGGGCTAATCCCGGGTCTTAAAAAAGCAAGTTGGTAAGGAATAAATATGTTAAATGACTTAATCGCAGACGGACTAACACGTATCAGAAACGCAGCCCTAAGAAAGCTTGACACGACAAAATTGCTTCACTCAAACGTTGTTGAAGCAACACTTGGCGTTTTGGCATCAAAGGGCTATTTAGAGAGCTTTAATGTCGTTGAAGAGGGCAACAAAAAATTCATAAACGTTGTCCTAAAATACGATGAATACGGCAGAAGCGTGATTCACGAGATTAAAAGGGTATCAAGCCCGGGTCGTCGTGTATATCAAGGCAAAGATGATATTAAACGCTTTAAAAATGGTTATGGAACGATTGTCGTTAGCACAAGCAAAGGCGTTATGAGCGGTATTGACGCTCACAAAGCTGGTGTTGGTGGCGAGATACTCTGCACTATTTGGTAATAAATTTTTAAACAAAGCCAGCGGGCTTTGTTTTTATGTTTTCGCAAAAAGCGATAAATTTTACGGCATTGTGGTGTTTATTCAAAATCGTAGAAACACACTAGACAAGTAAAAAGGAAAGAAATGTCACGTATTGGAAAACAGCCGATAGCTATCCCAAGCGGATTAGATGTCAGCGTAGAAAATTCTGTCCTAAAATTTAAAAAGGGCAACAACATAAAAGAGCTTGACACAAAAGGTAACGTTGATGTCAAGGTAGAAAATGGCACAATAACATTTGCTCCAAAGAGCGATGACCGCCAAAGCAGAGCTTACTGGGGCACTTATAGAGCCTTAGCAAACAACGTAGTTGTAGGGCTTACACAGGGCTTTGTTAAACAGCTTGAAATCAACGGCGTTGGTTATAAAGCAGCTGTAAAAGGCAAAATTTTAGAGCTATCTTTGGGATTTTCACATCTTGTAAATTACGAAGCACCAGAAGGTATTGAAATTTCAGTTGAGAAAAACGTAATCACAATTAAAGGTAGCGACAAGCAAGTCGTAGGTCAGGTTGCCGCGCAAGTTAGAGGATTTAGACCACCTGAGCCATACAAAGGCAAGGGCGTTAAATATGTAAATGAACGCATTATCCGCAAAGCGGGCAAAACATCTAAGAAGTAAGGATAGGCGATGACAGCAAAAGTATTAAAAAGAAAACTCGCTCTTAGAGTTAAGAGAAAAAAGAGAGTTAGAGCAAAAATTTCAGGTGTTGCCGATTGTCCTAGAATTTCTATTTTTAAATCAAATAGAACAATCTATGTCCAAGCTATCAACGATGTAACCGCTACTACCATAGCAGCAGCTGATGGCAGAAAGCTAGGTATAAAAGCAAACAAAGATGGAGCTGTGGTTTTAGCAAAAGAATTTGCAAAATCACTAAAATCAAAGGGCGTTGAAGTGGCTGTATTTGACAGAAACGGCTATTTGTATCACGGCGTAGTTGCAGCATTTGCTGACGCTTTAAGAGAAAACGGCATCAAGCTATAACCCAAAGGAAAATCAATGCAAAAGTATAATAGAGAAGAATTTGAAGAAGTAATCGTTGATATCGGCAGGGTTACAAAGGTTGTTAAAGGCGGTCGTAGATTTAGATTTACAGCACTTGTGGTTGTTGGCAATAGAAATGGTCTTGTCGGCTTTGGCTATGGCAAGGCAAAAGAGGTGCCAGATGCGATGCGTAAAGCGGTAGATGATGCGTTTAAAAACATCATTGAAGTTAAGCTAAAAGGCTCTACAATCCCTCACGATGTTGAGGTTAAATACAACGCAAGTAGAATTTTGCTTCGCCCAGCTAGCGAAGGTACTGGCGTTATCGCTGGTGGCGGTGCTAGACCTATTATTGAGCTTGCGGGTATTAAAGATATCCTTACAAAATCGCTTGGTTCAAACAACTCAGCAAACGTTGTTCGTGCTACAATCAAAGCACTTAGTATGTTAAAAGGATAATTTATGGCACTAGAAAATTTACAACCAGCCGTTGGCTCAACAAGAAACACAAAAAGACTTGGTCGCGGTCAAGGTAGCGGTCAAGGCAAAACAGCAGGCAAGGGACACAAAGGTCAAAGAGCAAGAAAGGGCTACAATGAGAAGCGTGGCTTTGAGGGCGGTCAGCAACCACTTCAAAGACGTCTGCCAAAAGTAGGCTTTACATCTAAATTTGAAAAACCTTATGTAATTAACGTTGAGAAAATCACAGCAGTTAAAGAGTTAGCTGAAATTTCACTAGCTACAATCGCTTCTGTGCATAAAATTTCAAAGAGCGTTAAAAAAATTAAACTCATCGGCGTTAGTGCAAAAGATCTTGCTTCAAAGATAAAAGATAGCAACGTTATCGTTAGCGGATTAAAATAATGAATAAAACACTGCTCAACAAGATTCTAATCACGTTGGCATTTTTATTCGCTTACAGGATACTGGCGTATGTGCCGGTTCCTGGCGTTAATGTAGATGTGATTAAAGAATTTTTTAACTCAAACAGCAATAACGCCCTTGGACTATTTAATATGTTTAGTGGCAACGCCGCTGAGCGTCTTAGTATCATCTCACTTGGCATTATGCCTTACATTACAGCCTCAATCATTATGGAGCTACTAGCTGCGACCTTCCCAAATTTGGGCAAGATGAAAAAAGAGCGCGATGGTATGCAAAAGTATATGCAGATTATCCGCTACGCTACAATCGTAATCACGATAGTTCAGGCTATCGGCGTTAGTATCGGACTTCAAAGCCTTACTGGTCGTCAAGGCGAACAAGCCATTATGATAGAGATAAACCTATTTATCGCAATCGCCGCCGCTTCTATGCTAACTGGCACTATGCTTTTAATGTGGATAGGTGAGCAAATTACACAACGAGGCATCGGCAATGGTATCAGCCTTATCATCTTTGCAGGTATCGTTTCTGGCATACCAAGCGCGATAGGCGGCACGATAAATTTAGTAAATACTGGCGAGATGAATTTCTTGGTTGTTATTGGAATTTTTGTCGTTATTTTGCTGACTATTGGCATTATCATCTTTGTGGAGATGGGCGAAAGACGCATACCGATTTCGTATTCTCGTAAGGTAATTATGCAAAATCAAAACAAACGCATAATGAACTACATACCGATAAAGGTAAATTTAAGTGGTGTTATACCGCCGATTTTTGCGAGTGCGATTTTGATGTTTCCTAGCACGATTTTACAGGCTAGCACAAACAAATATGTCCAAGCAGTTTATGACTTTTTAAACCCAAATAGCTACACATTTAACTTTTTAACATTTTTATTTATCATCTTTTTTGCGTATTTTTACGCTTCAATCACATTTAACACAAAAGATATAAGCGAAAATTTAAAAAGACAAGGTGGCTTTATACCGGGCGTACGTCCTGGTGAACACACGGCTGAGTATCTAAACGAAGTAGCCAGTCGCCTTACATTTAGTGGTGCGATTTATCTAGGGCTAATCTCAACTTTGCCTTGGGTTTTAGTAAAATTTATGGGCGTTCCGTTTTATTTTGGTGGCACTTCGGTGCTTATCGTTGTTTCTGTCGCTCTTGATACGATGAGAAGGATTGAGGCGCAGAATTATATGAGTAAATATCAAACGCTCTCAGCAGTTGGTCTTTAATGGCTTTTCTCGTGAGTGCTTTTTAGGGAGTTTGAAATTTTAAATCTGCGATAGACTTTATGTCTTATCTTGATTTAAAATTCCTACACAACCCTAAAAATCATCTCACGATAATCAAGCCTTTTAACTTCAAAATTTTGCTTTACTAAGTCATATTTTGGCTCGGTCATTACCTATCTGGTAACTCCCTTTGCCAAAGCCTAGTCCGCCTAGCTATGCTTTGCAATACAAAAGCCGTTTTTGGCTTTTTATCCTAAGTTTATGATAGACCTTATGTCTTATCTTGATTTAAAATCACACACAACCCTAAAAATCATCTCTTAACACAAAGCCTTAAAATTTAAATCAACAAACGCCTATCTGCCCATATTTTCAGAGTTTTAGTGCCAATTTTTAAATAAAATTAAAACAAAAATTTTAAAACAAAAACATATCATTTACTTTATTTTATATTTACAAACACGAATTTAACCAATTTAAAATAAAATTTAGCAACTTTGATGATTTTTTGTATTAAAATACTCTTTAAAAGAGGGCAAATCAAAACAAAAAAAGGGGGATAAAATGAAAAATCAAAAAGGCACAAAAAGCCTAGTTTTTCGCACTACACTTATTTTTTCAACGCTTTTTACGCTCTTTATTGCCATACTTTTGGGCGTGATTTTCAAGCAGTTTTCGCACACTATCATTGAGGACATTCGCATAAATTTGCAAAATAATGTCCAAAAAGAGAGCAAAAGCATTTACGAGGAGATTTTTGCCAAGATTGAAACGACCGCTTCAAACTACGCAACTCTAATCAACGAGCTAAAATTTAGCGACAAAGACGCACTAAATAAAATCAGCGACGCTATTGTCGGCTCGGATAGTGCCATTGTCGGCGGCGGATTTTGGTTAGAGCCAAATGTCGTGAGCGGCGAGCGATTTTACGGACCTTACTGGTTTAGGGACAACGGCAAAATCACGCTAACTTGGGATTACAGCAACGAAGCAAACGACTACACAAAATTTGACTGGTATAAAAATGATGGACTTGCTAAAAATCAAAGCGTGGTTTGGAGCGAAACCTACAAAGATGAGGTCACGGGAGTGCCGATGATTACGGCGACTTCGGCGTTAAAAGACGGAGCAAAAAAGCTTGGCGTCATCACGATAGATTTGGGCTTAAAAGAGCTTAGCGAGTATTTTTCACAGATAAATTTTAAAGGCATTAGCAGTTACGATTTGGCTTTAATTTCGGCTGATGGCACCTACATAAATGCTAAAAATAGCGAGCTAATCGGCAAAAAAATCGCCGATACCAGCGTGATAAAAAGCGAAATTTCAGAAAACGATGAGAGTCTAATCATCACAACGCCGATAGCAAAAACTGGAATTTTTATGTTCTTAGAGGTTAAAAAGAGCGTGATTTTTGAGGATTTTTATAAATTCCTAACGACAAACGCCATAATCGCAGCCCTATTTGTTGTCGTTTTAATCATCGCCGTGATTATGTTTATGAGAGTTAGCATTTTAAATCCGCTAAGCCGACTTGGCGTTATGGTCGCTGACCTTGCAAAGGGCGAGGGCGATCTTACAAAACGCCTTGATGTCAAAGGCGAGGATGAAATAGCTACAATCGGCAAAGATGTAAATAGCTTTATTGAAAAAATCCAAAATTTAATCGCAAATTCAAAGCAAACATCAGCCGAAAACGCCTCAATCTCAAACGAGCTTACCACGACATTTTTAGTCGTAAAAGAGCGAGCCGATGATGAAACAGCACTTGTAAAAACCACGGCAAATTCAGGTCAAAACGTCCTAAGCGACATCACGCAAATCGTGCAAACCGCACAAAATAACGCCAAAAATTTAGAAACGGCAAATGTGAATTTAGAAACGATTAGAGCCGAGATTAAGGGGCTAAACGAGCTTTTAGCTACTCAGGCAGAGCTTGCCGCGCATTTAGCTAGCAAGCTAAGCCAAACCAGCAAGGACACAGCAGAGGTTAAGAAAATTTTAGTTGTCATTGATGAGATAGCCGATCAAACCAATCTGCTTGCACTTAACGCCGCCATTGAAGCTGCCAGAGCCGGTGAATACGGCAAGGGCTTTGCCGTCGTGGCTGATGAGGTTAGAAGGCTTGCTGAGCGAACACAAAGCAGTCTTTCAGAGATAAACGGCACGATAAATGTGGTCGTAAAATCCGTTGATGAGATTAGCTCTGAAATAGATAAGACATCAGAGCAGATGACTGAAATTTCACGTTCAAGCACCAAACTTCAAGGCGTGGTAGATGAGAACGCGCTCATCATTCAAGGTAGCATAAACGCCAACAAACAGAGCGTAGATGACTACAAAAATAGCCAAAAATCAATACAGGCTATCATTGAGCAGATAGATAAAATCAACGACATTGTAAATACAAACATAAAAAGCATAGCAGAGGTCGGCAAAGCCAGCGAGTATCTAAATCAGATGACCTCACGACTTGACACGGAGCTTGGTAAATTTAGAGTGTAACTTGGAACAAATCTTGCTTAGCCCTTTAAAGTAAAAATTTAAAGGGCAAAAATGCAAACGTTTAATAAGACAAATAGCCAGATTGAGCTTTTAGCACCAGCAAAAAAACCAGCCACAAACAGCAAAAAAGATGACAACGACGAGTTTTTAAATATGGTCTTAAACGCTGCTAGTAGCCGTGCAAAACAGGGCGAAACAATCAGCGAAAAGGACGTCAAAGAGATCGCAAAATCGGTCAATATGCAAAACCAAAGCGAGCTAAAAACCCAAGAAGAAGCAAGCATCAAAATCGCCGATGATTTAGCTACAAAGCTTGATGAAGCGACAAAAAATGAGCTTTATGAAAATGCAAATTTTATGCAACTTCTGCAAGTGCTTGAAATTTTAAACGGCGGCGAACAGGTCAGCAAATATCCAAATTTTAGCGACAAAATCGCAGCCTTTTTAAGCAACGCCCAAAATGTCGCAGAGCTTAGCGAGGTAAAAAGCATTAGTGAGCTTTTGGATTTGGCTAAAAAATTTGATTTAGGGCTTGAAAAAATCACAATTAGCGAAACGGACGTTAAAAATTTAAACGAAATGTTTAAAAATTTAGGCAAAAATGAGTTTTTTACGCCAGTTTTACCGCCAAAACCACAACTATTAAGCAGTGAGCTAAAAAATCAAGTAGAACACGTAATAAATCAAGCCCCAAAAGAGCCAAAAATCGGACTAAATGAGCTTTTAAAAGAGGTCGCAAAAGAAAAACCAATAACCACTCAAAACACGACAACTACGCCACAAAACACCGATGATGAGACAAACACAGATGATGGCGTAACGCAAAATTTAATCAAACAACCAGCTCAACAAACCCTGCCAGATGAAGCCGAGCCAGAGATAAAACAAGCCACTCAAAATACGCAAAATTTTACGCAAAATGAGGGCAAAAAAGAGCAAAAAATCAACCTACAATCGCTTTTATACCCTGAAAGAGAGCAAAATTTAAGCGATGAAACAAGCCAAAATAGCGAACAAAATAGCAACAACGAGCTAAACTCAATGGTAAAAGATGTCGTTAAAAACGCACAATCTCAAATCCAAAATAGAGTCGCCGTCCGTGAAACGCTCTCAAATTTTTCACAAACACTAGCCGAGCAGGTCGCAAACTACAAAGCCCCATTTACTAGGGTAAATATCACGCTAAATCCGCTAAATTTAGGCGAAGTTGAGGTAACAATGCTAAATCGTGGCAACAACCTACACATAAATTTCAGCTCAACCACAACTACGATGAACCTATTTTTACAAAACCAAGCCGAATTTAAATCAAACCTCGTAAATATGGGCTTTACACAGCTTGAAATGAACTTTTCAGACCAAAATCAGAAAAAAGAGCAAGGGCAAAAAGCCTACAAAAATAACGCCCAAGATGAAAATTTCACAGAAAATGACGAGCAAGTCCTGCTAGAACTTGTCATCCCAAGATACATTTAAAGGATAAAAAATGGCAAACGTAGTAGATACACAATATCAATTTACAGCGGATAAAATCCAAGCCAAAAAAGACGCAGCCGCAGCTGAAAAAGCAAGTGGGACAAACCCAAAATCACAGCTTGACAAGGACGCTTTTATGAAGCTTTTATTAACCGAGCTTCAATACCAAGACCCAACAAGCCCAATGGATACAGAAAAAATGCTAACTCAAACCAGCCAGTTAGCCACGCTTGAAATGCAAGAGAATACAAACTCAGCGATGAAGGACTTAGTCGCTCAGCTTAAATCAAATTCAAGTATGTATGCCCTTTCAGCACTTGGCAAAATGGCAAGTCTAGGCACCGATAACTTCGTGCTAAAAGCAGAAGATAAGTCAATGGATATTCCGGTTTATTTTGAAAATGGCGCAAGCTCTGGCGTGGTGCAAATTTTTGACGGCTCGGCAAGTGATGCTAAGCTGGTGCGTGAAATTTCATTTAAGGATTTAAGCGCTGGGACAAATAAAATCAAGTGGGATACGATAACAGACGGCGGAGCGGTGGCAAAAGAGGGCGTTTATTACGTTAAAGTCGCTTACGTTGATGCAAAGACTGGCATTTCACGCACGGCAAAATACGGCGAATATCCAGTTGAGAGCGTGAAATTTATTGACGGCAAGGCAAATGTAAAAATCGCTGGCGAATATCAGCCAGTAGATAAAATCGCAGAATTTTACGACAACACTTCAAAAAATAATGGATAAAAGATGATACGTGGATTTTACAACGGCGTAAGTGGCATAAAGACCCAAAGCTTCGGTATGGACGTGTGGAGCAACAACATCTCAAACATAAACAACGTAGGTTTTAAGGCTTCAACGCCCGAGTTTAAAAGTATCTTTTATCAAAGTATGGTAAGTGCTGGTAACAACCCAACAACCGACCAAGTAGGGCTTGGAGCAGTAAAACAAGCCACAGCCCTAGATATGAGTAACGGCACTTATCAAAACACCGACAATAAATTTGACTTTGCAATACAAGGCGACGGATTTTTTGGGGTTAAGGACAGATACGGCGCGACTTATTACACTAGAAACGGCGCTTTTGACATTGATGCGGCTGGGAATTTAGTAGATGTTACGGGTAAATTCGTGCAAGGGACAATGAATGCCCTAACTCCAATCACGCCAAGCCAAAACGCCCTATCAATTTATGGCAACAAAAACGGAGCAGTAGAGGCTTACAGCGTGGCAGAAAATGCAAATTTAGCCCTAACTGACCCAAATGCCCAGCAAAACATAAAACTACCAAATTTCTTATATCAACCAGCCAAAGCCACGACAAAACTTGATATTGTTGGCAACCTAAACTCAACAAGAATAAACGAAACCACCGAAATTACGCTTGATGAGAATTCCTACACTTACACGCTTGATAACACGGCAAAAACGCTAAATATAAGTGGTGTGGTAACAGACAGCCCAAATGTGCAAAAATTCAGGGCAAATGACAACATAACAATAAAAATTTCAGATGATAGCGGTAAATTTAGCGAGTTTAGGACGCAGGTTGATGAAAACGGAGCATTTAGCCTAAATGACGCAAGACTCGCCTATCTTGACCTTGACACGGCTAAAATTTCAGCCTCATTAACGACAAATCAAGAGATACCAAACACTCAAAAGATGAGTAGCGAAATTTTCACTGCCACTGGCGAGAAAAATCTGCTAACCCTAAACTACACCAAAAAAGTCCCGCAAGGCAGCGACACGACGACTTGGGACGTGGTGGCTACTATCACGGATAAAGACGGCAATGAAGTGGCATCAAACACCGGCACGCTAGTCTTTGGCGATAATGCAACCCTACAAAGCACCACGATTACAGAGGTTGGTGGCGTAGCGCTAAATTTCACCGACCAAAGCACGACAAATGGCGTTTATCGTGGCTTAACAAGCGGTGCTTTTGCAAGTAGCACACAGCTTACAAAGGATGGCTATGACGAGGGCGTTTTAAAGAGTTATGAGGTCGTTGATGAAGGCACGATTATGGCAGTTTTTAACAACGGCAACGCCTTTTCGGTCGCAAAAGTGGCACTTTATCACTTTCAAAATGATCAAGGACTTGCTAAAATGAGCGAAAATGTCTATGCAAAAACATCAAATTCCGGAGAGCCAATCTTTTACAAAGATCAATCAGGAGCTACGATTTTAGGGGCTAAAATCTCATCAAACCGCCTTGAAATGAGTAACGTTGATCTAGGCACGGCACTTACTGAAATCATCGTAATCCAAAAGGCGTATGACGCTAGCTCAAAGTCAATCACGACAAGCGATGAGATGATACAAACTGCCATTCAGATGAAAAAATAGCTAATCAATCGCTAACGCCCAGCGATAAAACGGCACGACCTCGCACCTAATGCCCTCAAACGCCTTAAAATCGGCGTTTGAAACGCTAATGATCTGAATTTTAGTGATATTTAGGGCTTTGAAATTTGCGTGGAGTTTTTGGAATTTTAAAAGTGCGATTTTTGCGTCTAAAAACGGCAAGCAAAGCACTCCAAGCCCACGCTTTGGCAGGTAAAAGTCAAGCTCTTTTGTGTAAAAAATCTCACTATTTAGCTTTAAAAGCTCACAAAAAACGGCGTTTTTAAAGCTCTGTGTAAAGTCTTTTTTTAGGCTTAGAGCGTTTTTTAGGGCAAAATTTGCAAAAAAGAGCCGATTTTTTGCCCCGTGCTCACTAAATTTTGGCACGTTTAAAATATATCCAAGCTCACAAAGCTCGTTAAATCCGCTATAAACGCTATTTTTTGAAATTTTCATCTTTTGTTTTAGAGCTTTAAAAATTTCAAAGGCACTCACATTTAGGCTTACAAAATTTGCACACTCTTTTATGATAGATAAGTTTAAAAAACTAAGTTTTGATTTTAGCTCGTTTTGTAAAATTTCAGCGTTAAAACTAGCGTCAATAAAGGCACTTTTTAGCGAAACGCCGTGTGCTAAAAAATGGCTAAAAAGCATACTTTCATCAAGATTTTTTTTAAAAAAAAGTATAAATTCCTCGTAATCAAGATAGCCTAAAAAAATAGTAGAAAACGGGCTAAAATTTAGCGTTTTATTTTGCGTCGTGATGATTAAAAACTCGTTTTTTACCTGATTTTTTAAAATTTCAATCTCACTTTGAGTTTTTACGCCCTCAACACAAACAGCCCTTATCTCATCGTGGCTTTTTAAAAACTTGCCCAAACTCCCCAAAATTTCATCAACCCTTAAATCAGATAGGTCAATGTATAATCTCTCATTTGTCTTAAATCTGCTTAAAAACTCGCAAACAAGGGCAGTTTTACCGCTACCGCTTGCTCCGATGATCAGGGTTTTATCTGCTGTGATTTTTACTTTTCTGTCTATGAATTTTATATTTTTTAACGGCATTTGATATAAAATTTCAACCATTTTTTATCCCTTAAAAAATTAAAAATTATAGCAACTAAATTATAAAATTTGATACAAATTTAAATAAAAATGCTAAAATATATCAAAATTCAAAACGAGTGTTTATTGTTATGAAAAAAGCATTTACAATGGTTGAGGTTATCTTTGTTATCGTTATCTTAGGCATTTTAGCAGCTGTGGCTATACCAAAGCTAGTTGCTACAAGAGATGACGCTGAGATAGCAAAAACCGCTAAAAATTTAAGCACCATTATAAGCGATATTGGCGTTTATTACACTTCAAAGGCGACTTTGGCACCAAATTTAAAGGATATGACAAACGTTCAGGTTCTTTATGGGGTTGGGCTAAAAGAGAATGTAATCCTTTCAAGTGGCAACAAGGGCTGTATTGTAATTAGCCTAGTAAGAGAGGGCGAAAATAACGATGAAAAGCCAATTCATCTAAGATTATCTGAAAATAAAGATGGAGCAACTCTTGCAAATGGCGAACACATATCTGGTCAAAAGGGCGATAGGCTTTGTGAGAAGCTGTGGAAAACAAAGAACATAAAGGATATTTTGTCAGTTCGCTTTAACTACATAAGCAAGGACGCGCAAAGTGGTGCGACTACCACGAAGTCATCAGACTCTGGCGAGGTAAGACTTGGCGGGTCAGCCGTAACTTGGTAAGGGGAGAAAATGGGGGATAAAAGGGCATTTACGATGGTTGAGCTTATCTTTGTCATCGTGATTTTAGGCATTTTAGCAGCGGTTGGCGTCTCAAAGCTAAGTGCCACAAGAACGGACGCTGAAATAGTAAAACTCGTAGCAAACCTAAACGGCTTAATAAACGACGTGCAAAGCTACTACGCAACCCAGCACAAGGCAGCAGACAGCCTAAAAGCGATGACAAATGTCGGCTTTGAGCGTATTGATGACTACACAGGGCATCTTTTAAGCTTTGGCAAAAAGTGCGTAAAAATCGGCTTTATTGAAACAACCGCCAACAAACCAGCACACCTAAAAATCAGCGATGGCGATGATAAAGAAACGAGCATTTGCACAAAAATTCTAACCTCAAAACCACTTGCCGAGTTTAAAAATATGGACTTTAAATACAATCTAGAAAGCGGTGGCGGGCTAGCTAGTGGGACGACTAGCCCAAAGGGCGAAATTTTGGTTGAGCCACAAGCCATAGTCGTTTGGTAGCTAGAAATTTCGTAGTTTTATATCTAAATTTGTCTTGATTTTAGTGGTATCAAAGCTGTTTTTTGGCTCGTTTAAAGAGCCAAAATTTTGCTTGGTGGGTAAGAAATTTTGTAAAAAATAGCTGTTTTTATAGCCGTTTTGCTCTAAAAATTTTGCCATTTTTGACACGTCATCTTCGTTTAAAATATCAGCGTGAATTGTCGTTCTAACTTCAAAATCAAAGTTTAAATCTATTAAAAATCGCAAGGTTTTAGCAAAATTTTCATATAAATTTGAGCCAGTAACGGCGTGAAATTTCTCCTTTGTCGCCTTAAAATCAAGCGAGATAAAGTCAATTAGATTTTGATTTATTGCCGTTTTTAAAACACTAAAATTTGTCCCATTTGTATCTACTTTGACCTTAAAATTTCGCCTTTTTACCTCGCTTAAAAGCTCTAAAAAATGCGCGCTTAACGTGCATTCGCCACCGCTAAATACAACGGCTTCAAGCCTGTTTTGTCGCTCGTTTAGAAATTTCATCAGCTCATCAAATGTGATTTTAGCTTTGCCAAGCACGACAGGGACGTTGTAGCAATAAACACAGCGCATATTACACCCACTAAACCAAAGCACAGCAGAGAGTTTATTAGCATAATCAGTCATCGTAAAAGGCGTGATGTCAAAGATATTTAAATCTGCCATCTGTTTTGTTTAAAAATGCCTAAAACAAAAATCGTTTCATCAAAAATTATGTAAGGGATTACGTATCCATCTACGATTAAATCACGTGCATTTGGCTTTAAAACAGCCTTGCTTGGGCGATTTGCGTTTGGTAAAATTTTTAAGTTTAGGCACTTTTCTTTTATATTTTGCACGAAATTTTCAGCTCTATCTAGGCTATCAAGTGCGATAAAATTTCTAATTTCGTTTAATTCATCTAGGAATTTTTGATTAAATTTTATCTGCATAAACTCCGCTTTTTATGCTATCTATCGCCATTAAAGCCTCGTTTTCATCTACAAAACCAGCCCCGCTTAAAGCGTCATCTGCCCTTTTATTTAGCTCGTAAATATAGGCATCATCATTGATAAATAGCCTTTTTTGAGCGTGATTTGCCAAAGATATGGCGACTGCTTTTATCTGCTCTATTAGTTGCTCATCAGCCTTAAAAGTTACGCTTGTCATTAAAAATCCTTTGTGCTATTTTAACAAATTTAAAATTAACACTCAACAAATTTCACTCTCTCCTTGTGTTCGCCTTTTTTGCCTAGATTAAAGCTCTCAACTGGGCGATGATAGCCCATTACACGTGTATAAACCACGCATTTTGTGCGTTTGTCAGCGTATTTTTTTAAAATTTCATCTCTTTTCATCTGTTCTCCTTTTGATATTCATTTACTATCTCTTCATCGCAAAGCGGACAAAACTCGTGCTCACCAGCGATATATCCGTGTTTCTCGCAGACACTAAATATCGGCGTTATCGTGATATAAGGCAGGGTGTAGTTTGTTAGTATGTTTTTTACTAGCGTTTTACAAGCGGTTGCCGAACTGATACGCTCTTTCATATAAAGGTGAAACACGGTGCCACCAGTGTAAGCGCTTTGAAGCTCATCTTGCAAATCTAGGGCTTTAAACGGGTCGTCCGTGAAATTTGCAGGGAGTTGGGTTGAGTTTGTGTAGTAGATATTTTCGCCACTTCCAGCTTGTATGATATCATCGTAGCGTTTTTTATCCTCTTTTGCAAAGCGATATGTCGTGCCCTCAGCCGGTGTGGCTTCAAGGTTGTAAAGGTTGCCGGTTTGTTCTTGAAATTCTTTGATTTTTTCACGTAAGAAATTTATCATTTCAAGTGCAAACTCACGCCCAAAATCACTTGCGATGCTCTCCTTATCGTCCGTGAAATTCCTTAAAAGCTCGTTCATACCATTTATACCAATCGTGCTAAAATGGTTATTAAAGTGCTTTAAATACCTAGCCGTGTAAGGATAAAGCCCACGCTCATACATATCGGTTATAAATTTTCGCTTCTTTTCTAGCGTTGATTTTGCAAGGTTTAAAAGGTAGGTTAGGCGTGTGTAAAGCCCCTTTTTATCGCCTTTATAAAGATAGCCAAGTCGCGCTAAATTTATTGTTACAACGCCAATTGACCCAGTCATCTCAGCACTGCCAAAAAGCCCACCACCACGTTTTAAAAGCTCTCTTAAATCAAGCTGTAAGCGACAGCACATTGAGCGGATGTGGCCTGGTTTGTAGGCATTTTCGTTTGGCACTAGATTGCCGTTTTCATCTTTTTTGTATTGTGAGCCGATGAAATTTTGAAAGTAGCTTGACCCCATTTTTGCGGTATTTTCAAAGATAATCTGTGCGATATCGCTATCCCAGTTGAAATTTTCAGTGATATTTATCGTTGGTATCGGGAAGGTAAATGGCTGTGAGTTTTTATCGCCAGTTGTTAGCACCTCATAAAATGCCTTTGTTATACGCTTCATCTCTGGCTCAAAATCGCTGTAAGTAAGCTCAATTAGGCTATTTTTGCCACGCTCTTTTGCTTTATTTAGCAAATTTTCATCATCAATATTTTTAAATAGATGAATATCATTTGCCGTTGGAATTTGAGCCTTTAAATCATCAGGGCAGGTTATATCAATCGTAACGTTTGTAAATGGGCTTTGACCCCAACGTGCAGGGACATTTAGGTTAAAAACAAAGCTAGTTATCGCCTTTTTAATCTCTAAATCGCTTAAATCATCTTTAAAAACGTAAGGCGCAAGATATGTATCAAAGCTAGAAAAAGCCTGAGCACCTGCCCATTCAGATTGCAAAATGCCTAAAAAATTTGCCATTTGGCTTAGTGCTTCTCTAAAATGACGTGGAGGACGGCTCTCCACACGCCCACGAACGCCGTTAAAGCC
This sequence comes from Campylobacter gastrosuis, assembly GCF_030249845.1. Taxonomy (GTDB): domain Bacteria; phylum Campylobacterota; class Campylobacteria; order Campylobacterales; family Campylobacteraceae; genus Campylobacter_A; species Campylobacter_A gastrosuis. The sequence continues at coordinate 29,287 of NZ_JANURM010000020.1, forward strand.
CTCATTTAATAGCGCCCTTAGCGACCAACCAGCACAATACCCAGTCAAGCAGTCAAGGTCGTGTATGTGATAGTCAGCCTCTCTGTGTGCTAAGCCCTCTTCTTTGCTATAAACGGCGTCAAGCCAGTAGTTTGCGATGACTTTGCCGGCAGTGTTGTTAATTAGCCCAGCGTTTGAGTAGCTTGTGTTTGAGTTTGCAGCGATTCGCCAGTCGGATTTGCCGATGTATTCGTTGATTGTTTGGGTTGAGTTTATGTAGGTCGTATCCTCATTTAGCCCTAAAATTTGCTCTCTTTGCATTTTGTGAGTGTGGCGATAGAGCATAAATGACTTTAAAACGCTAAAATATCCGCCCCTAAAAAGCTCACTCTCAATGGCGTCTTGCACGTCCTCAACGCTGATTATATCGGTGTATTCAAAGACTTTTTGCACCACATTTGTAAAAATTTGCTCATCGTAGCTTTCGTTTTCACTCGCAAACGCCTTTTTTATCGCATCTACGATTTTATAGGCTTTAAATTCCTCTTTTTTACCATCTCGCTTTAAAATTTCTCTCATTTTTGCCCCTTTTTAAAGGCGAAAGTATAGGCAATTTTAGCTTAAAATTTAAGTTTTAAAAATTAGTTAAACGATAAAAATTATCATAAAAACATAAAAATTTCATTTTAATTTTAAGTTTATAAATTTAAAATTTTACGTTAAAAACGCTATTATTTATAAAATTTCAATTTTAAAGCTTATAAAAAATATTTAATTTATTTTTTAAAAAATATAATACAAAATTCCAAGCCCAAAAATATCAGCCAAAGCGTGAGATAAGAAGTATGGATAGAGATTTTTAACCCTTAATCTCTCATACAACAAAAAGTAAATGCACCCCAAAATAAGCGTGATACCAAGTGCTGACGCTACGCCTTGATAGGTGTGAAACGAGAAGCGGACAAATAAGGAGTAGATAAAAACGCCCTTTATAATCTTAGGATTTACACTAAGGCAGAGTGCGATAAAGAAAAATTCCTCGTAAAAGCCGTTAAAAAGCGAGTAGATGATGATTGAGGTATCAATGTAAGATGAGGCTGGATAGGCTACGCCAAAAACGTCTAAAAGCCAAAAATAGCCGTCCATTAAAAGGGCTAAAAAGCAGAATAAAATCACGCTAAAAATCGTGCTTTTTAGTGTGATTTGAAATTTCAAAACGCTAAAACCATACTTTATAAACCTTAAATAAATAAAAGCTAAACCAAACAGGCAAAGCTGAATGGCAAAACCTAAATAATTATCCCTTTGGCTAAAATCCGTAACGCTTGAAAAATCGCTCGTGCCACTTAGAAAATATATCGTTGAAGTGTAGGTGGCATAGCCAAAAAATATCGCTGAAAGCACAAAAATATCAGTAAATCGCAACTCTTTTAACATAAAAAACCTTTTTTGGATTATTTTAGCAAAAATTAGGTGTTGATATTTTAAACCTTTTGCATTCTAGTAAAATTAAATTTCAACACTTTTTCATTGCTGCTTTGTGTGTTTTTTGGTATTCGTATAATCAGCAAAAAAGGGGCATTGCCCCCTTAATTAAAATTTCTTTTTTCTAACGTCAGCGACGATGGCTTTTGCCATATCATCAACTTCGGCGGTTACTTCGTTTGTGCGGTTTGCTACGCCTACATTTGCACGAGTTAGGTTATCA
>NZ_JANURM010000021.1 GCF_030249845.1 Campylobacter gastrosuis
ATAACCTTAGCAAATAATGAAAAAATCAGCACAAATGAGCTTTATAACATAGCCACAACAAAAGAAATTTTAAAGCACATTGACCCAAAAGATAAGCTGTATCAAAAGGTGGATAGGGTGGTGTGATGATTAGCACAAACTACACTCAAAACACGCTCACGCTAGATGATTTTATAAAGCAGATAAATACGGCAATTAACAATCAAAAGCCAGAAAAAGAACGGCTAGTAGATGAAGCAAAACGGCTAATTTCAGACTCAATCTTTGGTATCACCGATAACATAACTATCCTTAGCATTAACGGCGAAAAGGTGGATAAAACCGACCTATTTGACTATTTTACGCAAAATAAATTATTTGAAAAATCACAGCAAAAGGCAAAAATTTTTGGCGGCGTAAATCAAAACACGCTCGTGCCAATGCTATCTAACATTGACACAAAATCCCTAAATTTAAACTCTTATGCAAAAGAGAGCGTCTTAAAGACAAATTACGGCGATGTCAAGGTTTTTGTAGATTTTTATGATGATAATGACAAGCTTGGCGTTGGAGAGCTTGGCACAAATGCTGACTTATTTTTTATTGATAGCAACAAAGACGGGCTAATCTCGCCAGCTGATAAGCTCTACGATAAGCTAAAAGTGCGTGGTTTTGACAAGGACGGCAATGAAAAAATTATGAGTTTTAAAGAGGCGGTTGGGACGCTAAGGCTAAGCGAATTTATAAAAGATGATATCAAAAATCACTCAGCAGACCTAGCATTGCCAATCTCTAACAAAATGGATTACAGAACGACAAATTACAACTCAAATCCCTACACTAATTTTGATGCAAAAAGTAGATATCAAAAGCTTGAAAATAGCGAATTAAAGAGCTTTTTCGCACAGAATGCAAATAGCGACGACTGGGTGGATTTAACAAATAATAAAATTTTTAATCAAGCATCAAAATACATAAATTTTGCCTACGTTAAAAAGGATTTAGCAGGTAATTTTAAACTTGCCCAGTTTAACCCAATCATCACTCCAGATAGTGGCACAGGCACGGATAATCCGGGATTTTCTTACGTAAATCATCAGCGAACAAACCTGCTAAATTTTGAACAAGAATACAAACAAACCTTAAACGCTTACAGAGATAAAATTGATACATTAAGCAAGGCTTTAATAGAAAATAATGTAGAAAACGCAGATGAGCTAATCTCAAAGCTAAGAACGACAAAATCGCCGTATTTAACGCAATTAGAGAGTGAATTTAAAGAAGCAACTGGGCTTGATTTTAGTATGCATAATCTACAAAAGGCAAAAAATGCATTCTTAAAAGACCCCACAAAAGCCGCCGCTGCTATGACTGACACTGACTCTGTCGTAGCAATGAAACTAAACGAAAATGGCACGATAACGCTAAAATTTGATAGTGGCAGGACGATTGAAGTTGATGAAATTTACTCAGATACTGGCACGCTTTTATATGCAAATGATGAGCAAGAGAGCATTATTAGCGTAAATTTAAACCAAAATCCACAAGAGCTTGACTTTGATAAAACTGCCATAAAAGATGATGATAAGTATAAAACCCTAAAAGAAATCGGAGCCCAGTTTATAAAATCAGTTGCCACAAAACACGGCACCCAGTTTTTAATAACCTTAGCAAATAATGAAAAAATCAGCACAAATGAGCTTTATAACATAGCCACAACAAAAGAAATTTTAAAGCACATTGACCCAAAAGATAAGCTGTACCAAAAGGTGGATAAACTTGCCTAGGATTAAGGATATAAAATGAAAATTTCAAACTACAACGCATTTTTAAGCTCAAACTACGAGAGCTTTTTAGGCACATCTTCGCCGTTTTTAAGCCAAGCTAACCAAAACCAAACACAAAGCCAAGCAAATTTTAACAAAACCCAAATGAAAAGCGAAACCAGCGTCAAAACAAGCAAAACGCAAAATTCATCTGCCCTTTATAAACAGCTCTCACAAGCCACTCTAAAAAGGCTAATAAACGCAAGAAACAACGCCGAATTTAACGAAATAAAAGCAGAACGTCAAGACCTATCGGTAAAAATGAAAGCCACGATTTATACGCAAAATAGGAGCGTGAGCGTGGATATGTCCTTAAATCTCTCTCACAGCTTTCTTAGCGTAGCTAGGCTTAAAAAAGAGCAGTTTGCCGACCCTCTGGTAGTCACGCTTGATGGGGCAATGCCTAGTTTTACTGATGAGCTAATGAGCTTTGACATTGACGCTGACGGCGAGGTGGATCAAATCTCAAAGCTTGGCAAAAACACGGCATTTTTAGCACTTGATTTAAACAAAAACGGCGAGATTGATAGTGGCAGGGAGCTTTTTGGGGCAAAAAGTGGCGACGGATTTGGCGAATTAAGGCGTTATGATGATGATAAAAACGGCTTTATTGATGAAAATGATGAAATTTTTAACAAACTTAGAATTTGGCGGACAAACGGCGATAAGCGTGAGCTTTTAGCACTAGGCGAGGTCGGCATCGGAGCGATATTTTTAGGCGAAATTTCAAGCGAATTTAACTACAAAAACAACCAAAATAACACCCTAGCACGGCTAAAAAGTAGCGGATTTTTTCTCTTTGAAAACGGCAAAAGTGGCGTCATCTCATCGGTGGATTTTGCAAAATTTAAGATTGAAGAAGAGCTAAAAATCACGCCAATTTTATCTCAAAATAGCTCACGAAATTTAAAAAAACTAGGCGAGAGCAGAAATTTAGAAGAGATTTTAAAAGAGCGACTAAAAGCCCTAAACGCAAGGCTAAAAAACGCCACCGACCCACAAGAAATAATGCTTTTAAATATGCAAATCACAGCAATTAACGCACAAATTTTAGGAGGGTTTGGGGGTTAAAATAGGTTGTGAAGTGAAAAATTTTGCGATTTTTTAATAAAACAGAGAATTTTAAACAAAATATCGTGAGATGATTTTAAAAGTTGCGAAGTAAAAATGAGCGAAGTTAGTCAAAATTTTAAAAATAAAACACAATTTAAACAAATATTTTTTAGGGATTTTTGTGGTTGTGAAGTGAAAAATTTTGCGATTTTTTAATAAAGCAGAGAATTTTAAACAAAATATCGTGAGATGATTTTAAAAGTTGCGAAGTAAAAATGAGCAAGGCTAGCCAAATAGGCTGCCGAAGCATTTAAAATTTTAAAAATATAATTTAAACAGATAATTTTTTAGGGATTTTTGTGGTTGTGAAGTGAAAAATTTTGCGTAGGCTAGACACTTAGTCTGCCGAGCAAAATTTTCACAAACTCCACAAAAAGCACAAAAAAGAAGCCGTTTAAATCGGCATTACTCTTATATTTGGACTTAGACTCTCTTGCAACACATTCTCAATCGCATAAAGCGTCCCACCAGTGCCACTAGCACAGCCAGAACACGCCCCAAGGTAGCGGATATAAATATCAATCTTATTTGCCTCGTCCTTTCTAATGTCAATGATTTCAAGGTTACCCCCATCCATCATCAGCATTGGTCGGATTTGTGCGTCAATGACCGCTTCAACCGCCTTTAACTGCCCGACAACACTAAGCTCATCAAACGCCAAATCATCGCCAAACGCCTTTGCGTCGGCTTGTTTTTTAAGCTTTTCTGCCTCCATTTCAGCCCTTGTATCGCGTAAAATATCCACTAAATAATACTCCCTGTCCTCGTGTCCGCCCGGCTTCACGCACGACTTACAAAACGCCCCAGCCTTGGTGTATTGAGTGATCTCCTCAACGCTTTTTAAATCATTTAGGCGGATTACTTCTTTAATCGTGCCAAGGCTCACCCTAGCGCACTCGCACACGATAATCTCGTCTTCAAAATGCTCTGGCGAAACGCCCTTGTAGTTTGCAGCGGCTTGTTTTATAACGTCATAAGCCATAACCGAGCAGTGCATTTTTTGCGGTGGCACGGCTGGGGTGTTTGGCTCATCACGCATAGCCTTTTCAACATCTAAATTCGTAATCTTTACCGCCTCATCTACCTTTTTACCAATGCAAAGTCCAGCCATCGTGTCAGAACTAGCAATCGCCGTCCCACAGCCAAAGCTCTTAAATTTCGCATCAATTATCGTATCAGTCGCCTCATCAACCAGCCAGTAAAGCCTGACCGCATCGCCACAGCTTTCAGCACCAAAGTCGGCTACGATTAGCTTTGCGTTTTTTGCCTTTGCATCAGCTTCGGTTAGCTCGCCCATAAACTGCGGATTATTCATTCTGTCTTGGACTTTTTGTGAGTATTCATCCCAGATTGAGCCGTTGATTAAATTACCCTTTGCCATTATATTCTACCTTTCTTGCTTTGTCTTTTTAGTGTTGCCTTGTGAGTGTCTTTAAATGAGTTTGAAAATTTTCATCTGCGATAGGCTAAATGCCTTATCTTTATGAAAATTTTCTGCACAACATTTAAATACATCTCACAATGCTGCCACTTTTTTATCTTTGTCTTTTGAGTGCTTTTTGTGGAGTTTGTAAAAATTTTGCTCGGCAGACTAAGTGTCTAGCCTACGCAAAATTTTTACTACACAACCACAAAAATCATCTCAAAATACGTCAGCCTTTTCATTTTAAATTTTTCTTTTTAGTGTTGCCTTTTGAGCGTCTTTAAATCTCAAAAAACAACAATTTTTTAAATTTTAAATTTCAATCACAAACGCTTCGGGTGAAGTATTTTTAGGCGTATTTAAATGTTGCGATGAAATTTTGCCCCAAGATAAGACATTTAGTCTATCGCAGGGGTAAAATTTCAAGCTCATTTAAAGACGTCAAAAAGACAAGCCCTTAAATTAATGAGCGAATGTGCTTGAAATCGCTCTTAACCTCTTTACTGCCTTTTTAATCTCGCCAATTGCATAATCAATCTCCTCCTCGGTATTAAACCTAGATAGCGAGAGCCTAAGTGCGGTGTGGGCTAAATCCTTGTCCGCACCAATCGCCTCCATTATCGGGTTGCTCTCTAATGCCTCGCTAGCACAGGCTGAGCCAGTTGAGGCAGCGATACCTGCGCGGTTTAAATCCCAAAGCATAGCCTCGCCTTCAACGCCCTTAATTGAGGCTAAAATTGTATTTGGCACACGCCTATCTTTGCTGCCAACGACGCTGACGTCATCAATTTCAAGCAGGGCATTTTCAAGCTTATCACGAAGCCTTCTTACGTGTGAATTTTCAAAGTCTAAAAATTTATTTGACATCGTTAAAGCCCTTGCCATACCGACAATCCCAGCCACATCAAGTGTGCCACTTCGCCTACCGCCCATATGCTCTCCGCCGTGAAGTAGTGGCGAGAGCTTTTGGCTGTCTTTTATGTAAAGTCCGCCAATTCCCTTTGGGCCGTGAAATTTATGTGCTGAAAAGCTTAGAAAATCAACATCTAAATCCTGCACATTTACTGGAATTTTACCCAGCGCTTGCACGGCGTCGGTGTGAAATGGAGCGCCCCATTCGTGAGCGATTTTGGCTAGTTCTTTGATTGGAAAAATCATACCAGTTTCGTTATTTGCAAGCATTACAGAAACGAGTGCGACATCATCGCCCATAGCCTCTCTTAGCTGTTCTGGTGTGATTAGCCCCTCTTCATTGACATCTAAAATCGTTAGCTTTACGCCAAAATTCTTTAAAAATTGACAGGTTGCAGCGATTGCTGGGTGCTCAACAGCGGTCGTGATTATACGACTTTTTTCACCAGTGGCGATTTTATCAAAATAGGTGCTTTTTATCACCCAGTTATTGCTCTCGGTCGCACACGAAGTGATGATGATATCATCGCTATCTTTTGCGTTTATGGCAGTATAAAGCTCATCAAGCGCACCCCTAAGTGCTGGGTGAGTTTCTGAGCCAAACTGATGAAGTGAGTTTGGGTTGCCGTATTTTTCGGTCAAAAACGGCTTCATCGCCTCGTAAGCCTCTGGGTCTAGCATAGTCGTGGCGTTGTTATCTAAATATACTCTCAAAATTTTGCCTTTAATTAGGATAAGATTTATCCTTTTAATTTTCTTGGCAATGTTACACCAAATTTTATAAATTTTAGTTTAAAATTTTTGCTTAAAATTCTCAAATTTATTAAAAAAATGATAATAAAATATTTTGACAATCTTTATCATTTTGCGAAGTTGTGGGCGTTTTTGAAATTTTTAAAATTTCTAAGTTTAAAAAAGAAAAATTAATTTAAAATTTTAAGGTTAGAACGACCAAAAAGGTCGTTCTAAATCAGCCACCATACATTAAATTTGGCAACCAGAGCGAAATTTCAGGTATATAAGTAACTAAAATCAGCCCTAAAAATATCGTAACAACCCAAGGTAGGGTTGAGATGATGACATCTTTTAGCTTCATACCAGTTAAGCCACTTGCAACAAAGAGATTTAGCCCAACTGGCGGTGTAACCATACCAATCTCCATATTTACAACCATAATGATACCAAAGTGGATAGGGTCAATGCCAAGCATCATTGCTATTGGCAGTAAAAGTGGCGTCATAATCATAATTACACTTGACGGCTCCATAAACTGCCCCATTGCTAAAAGCAGGATATTTACAGCGATTAAAAAGCCGATTTTACCGACATTTGCACCGACTATTGCGTCCGCTATGATTTGTGGGATTTGCTCACTTGTTAAAAGATAAGCAAAGACAACGGCGTTTGTGATGATAAAAAATATCATCGCTGTTGTAAGGGCTGAGTCAAGACAAATGGCATAAAGGTCTTTTACTTTTATATCTTTATAGACAAAAAGCGAGATGATTAGCGCATAAATCGCACTTGCACCAGCCGCCTCGGTCGGAGTGAAAATTCCACCATAAATTCCGCCAATAACGACAACAATAATAAGCAACGCCCAAAATGCCTTTGTGAAATTTCTAACTCGCTCTTTAAACGACGCTGGTGTTGTCGCCTTAAAGCCAAGTCTTTTTGCGCCGACATAAGTTTGTGCTACCATCATTAAGCCAAGCATTAAGCCTGGCACTACACCAGCCATAAATAGCTTAGCAATGCTAACTTCTGCTGTAACGCCATAGACAATCATAACAACTGACGGCGGTATTAAAATTCCAAGCGAACCAGCCGTAGTAATCGCTCCAACAGCGTAAGCTGGTGTGTATCCAGCCTCTTTAATGGCTAAGAACATAACCGAGCCAATCGCAACAACGGTCGCTGGTGAGCTACCGCTAACAGCAGCAAAGATAATACACGCAAAAATCGCACTCATCGGCAAACCGCCCGGCAAGTGACCGACCATTGACTTTGCAAACTCAATAATGCGTTTAGCCGAACCGCCCTTGCTTAGTAAATTCCCAGCTAAAATAAACATCGGTATCGCCATTAGCGAGAATTTATTTATGCCGTCAAAGATGATTTGAGGCACGCTAGCTATATCAAGGTCGGTAAAAAATATCATCGTTAGCCCAGTACTAGCGCCCAAGGCGACAGCTACTGGCACACCTAAAAGCATAAGCACAAAAAGCGAGATAAATAAAAATGCTATCGTCATATCTTAATCCTTTTGCACCGCATCTTTTAAAATATGATCAGCTTCGCTTTTTACGATCTGATCGCCGTCCATTTTGTAAATTTGAAAAACCTTCTCAGTGGCTCTATACCCTGCAAATAAAAACGCAATTGGTATTACAAGCATTGGGATATATTGCGGTATATTTAGATCCACGCTCATAAATTCAAGCTCACGCAATACTTGCAAATACGAAAATGAGTTATAGACTAAAAATAGCAAAAATGTAGCCGTAAGGATTGAAGCAAAAATCATACAAGCCTTGGCTAGGGCTGGTGGGAATTTCTCCACCAAAATCGTAATGCTTATGTGAATCCCCTTATTAAACCCATAAGCAGCACCAAAAAACGCCGACCAAATAAAAAGATAGTTTGTTAGCTCCCCCGCCCAGCTAAAACCGCTGTTAAAACAATATCTCATCACGACATTAACAAACGTCAAAATCGTGCCAGCTGCGATCCCAAAGACCGCAACTGACTTATTTATGGTCGCAATAATCACATCTAAAATTTTAAAAATTTTTAGCATAACTTATCACTTTGTATTTATAGTCTTTTCAATCAAATCTTTGCCTATAACTCCGTAAAATTCTGGATAAACCACCTTCATCACATTAGCCCAATTCTCTTTTTGCTCTGGTGTTAGGGTTGTAATTTGTAGTTTGCCAGTTTTTGCTGAATGCTCTTTTAGCAGATTTAGCAGATGCTCCTCCTCTTTTGCACTCTCTTCACGCTCAAATTTTGTAGCCTCGCTCATCGCTGTTTTTACATTCTCTTTTAAAGCATCAGGCAAGCCCTTCCAAAATTTCTCGCTCACAACCACAAGATAGCCCAAATATCCGTGATCTGAAAGAGTTAGTGAGCTTTGAACCTCGTAAAATTTTGAGTTATAAAAGTTTGAAAGCGGATTTTCAGTCGCATCAACTACACCTTGTTGAAGTGCTGAATAAACCTCTGAAAATGGCAATACTTGTGGGTTGCCACCGACTGCTTTTGTCTGTGCTTCAAGGACTTTTGAGCTCATAATTCTAAATTTTTGCCCCTTTGCGTCGCTTGGCTCAACAATTGCCTTTTTGCTTGAACTAAACTGCTTAAATCCAGCGTCCCAGTAATCAAGTGCAACAAAGCCCTTTTTCTCAATTAGCTTTTTAAGCTCGTTGCCGACCTCGCCATCCTCTACGGCGTGAAGATGAGCCGTATCTCTAAAAATAAACGGCATATCAAAAAGCTGAAATTGTGGGACGATAGGCGTAAATTTTGAAAAACTAGGTGCTGCCATTTGGACGTTGCCAAGCTTTAAAGCACCAAAAACCCTATCATCATCAACAAGCTGAGCTGATGGGAATACCTGCACCTTTACCTTGCCGCCGCTTAGCTCTTCAACTCTTTTTGCAAAAAAGTCAGCCGCCTTGCCCTTTGGCGTAGTCGCTGCAACAACGTGTGCAAATTTTATCGTATAGACCTTCTCAGCCGCAAACGCACTAACCGCAACGGCACAGCTTATAAATGTAGAAAGTAGAAGTTTTGTTTTCATTTTATCTCCTTTGGATTTGATTTACCTAATTATAAAATTTAATTTAGTTTTTTACCTTTTAGTTACTTTTTGTTACAGGTAAAATTTTAAAAATGTGTAGTTTTGAAACATTTTTGGCAAATAATTGTTAAATATTAAGCCTAAATTAGTTTATAAATTTACAACTATAAATAAACAAAACTTTAAAATTCAGCCCAAGTTTAGAAAATTTTCGCTAGACTTTGAGATTTAATTTCAATTAAAAAGGGGATAATCTTGAAAAAATTTCTATTTTTTACGCTATTTTTAGCCGTTGGAGCATTTGCAAAACCGCAGGTTAGCACCTCAATTTTGCCAACAAAATTTTTCATTGAGCAAATCGCAGGCGACACGATAGATGTCAATGTGCTGGTAAATCAGGGGGCTGACCCACACACTTACGAGCCAAAGCCAAAGCAGATGATAGCACTTGAAAAGAGCGAAATTTACTTTGCTGTTGGCATTGAGTTTGAAAACACTTGGTTAGAACGATTCTCAAAAAGCTATCCAAATTTAAAGATCGTAAAAACTGACGCAAATATAAACAAAATTTCAATGCCAAGCCACAACCACGACCATCACGAAGACCACAAGCACGACCACGACCACGATGATTTAGGACTTGACCCACACATTTGGCTTGATCCAGTGCTTGTGAAAACTCAGGCACAAAACATCGCAAACGCCCTAATTTCGCACCTGCCAGAGCATAAGGCACAATACGAAGCAAACCTTAAAAATTTTCTAAACAGCCTTGATGAGCTTGATTTATTTATCAAAACTGAGCTAAAAAATCTAAAAAATCGCGAATTTATAGTCTATCATCCATCGTGGGGCTACTTTGCAAAACGTTACGATCTTACACAAATTGCAATTGAGATTGAGGGCAAAGAGCCAAAACCGACCCAGTTAGCCGAGCTTATTGATGAAGCAAAAGAGCATAAAATCGGCGTGATTTTTGTCGCTCCTAACTTTTCGCAAAAATCGGCAAATTTGATAGCAAAACAGACAAACGCAAATGTCGTTTTAATAGACCAACTCCCCTACAAATGGGATGATGAGATGAGAAAAACGGCAAAAATTTTTGCTAATAGCCTAAAAAATTAATGATAAAAATAGGCAAATTTGGCTAATCTTTCGCATTTTAAAGGATAATCGTGAGAGTCATTTTTGCCATTTTTTTGCTTATTTTAAATTTACACGCCTGCGCTTTGTGTAGCCTTTACAGCCCGACAGCACACGTAAAAAGTGAGTTTGGTTTTCAAAATGACTTGGTAAAAGATGTTAAATTTACGTGGATTTTTTCTGAAAATTTCTCAAATTTAATGCTCTCAAACTACGATTTTAACTCCGATAAAATTTTTAGCAAAGATGAGCTTAAAAATGTAGAAAAAGGGCTTGTTGATTATCTCGTGCCAAACGGCTTTTTAACGCAAATTAGCTACTTTTACAATGATGAAAATGCCACTGATTTGGTTAATAAAATTAAAAATTACGAGCTGAAATTTGATGAAAATCGCCTGAAATTTGAACTAACAATTTTGCTAAATTTAAAGCTAAAAAAAGGACTTACAATTTCGGCTTTAATACTTGATAAAAACGAGTATTTTTTCTTTACGTTTTTAGATAAAAAGTCCCAAGAAATCACGCCAGATTTGTATTTAATGCAAAATATAAACTCAAATGTAAATTTCTATAAATTCGTATCAAAAGATGAGGCAAAAATTGATGATAATAAACCAAGATTAAACGAGCTTATCAAAAAAGATAACAGCTATCAAGAAATTGATGAGATTGACGCTAAAAAATTTGATAGTATTTCGCAAAATAGCCTAAATTTACTAGATAAAATCAAAGAGATTTTTAGGCAAAATATCACGCCACTTTCGCTATTTTGGGTCATTACTCTCTCTTTTGGCTACGGATTTTTACACGCTGCTGGTCCCGGACACGCTAAAATGCTTACTTCAAGCTATTTTAGTGCCGTTGGTGGCGGATATTTAAGGGCGTTAAAATTTGCTCTAAAAGTTGGCTTTTTTCACGTTTTTTCTGCCTTTGTTTTGGTGCTTTTTGTCGTTTTTTCGCTTCGTGAAATCGGCGACTTTTTAAATGTAAAAATCATAAAATTTAGCACGATTATTAGCGGTTTTATCGTGATTTTTATCGCCCTTTTTATGCTTTTTAAAACCCTAAAAAAGCCAAAAATTTACAAATGGCAAACTCACGAAAACGGCTGTGCTTGTGCTAGTTGCAGAGCGTTAAATACCCCAAAAAATGGGCTTAGAGAGTGGATTTTGGCATTTAGCTTTGCCCTTGTGCCTTGCCCTGGCGTGATACTTGTTTTTATCCTTGCTTTTGAGCTTACAAACTACATTTTAGGCTTAGTAAGTGGCGTTTTTATGGGGCTTGGTATGAGTTGTCTTATTTTTTTAGCAGCACTTTTAGGGCAGAAAATAAATCAAAATTTTAGCAAATATCAAAAAATTTTAAGGGTTTTTGGGCTTAGTTTGGTGCTAGTTTTAGGCATTTTTATGGTTTTTATCTCGTTTAAGGGTGGTGTGTTTTGATTGAGTTAAGTGGTGTAAATTTTGGTTATGGGCGTGAAAATGTGCTTGAAAATATAAATTTAAAGACAAATGACAGGGATTTTTTGCTTATCATTGGTCCAAATGGCGGCGGTAAATCCACGCTTTTAAAGCTGATTTTAGGGCTTCTTACGCCAAGTAGTGGTGATGTGAAAATTTTAGGCAAAAGCCCTGAAAAAATTAGCTCACAAATCGGCTACGTCCCTCAAAATTTCGCACCAAACGACACATTTCCAATTAGAGTTTTAGAGGTCGTTTTAATGGGATTAATTGATCAAAAAATCTTTGGTTTTTACACCAAAGCACAAAAAGATGAGGCGATAAATGCCCTAAAAATCGTAGGCATTGACGAGCTAAAAGATGCTAGAATAAGCGAACTTTCAGGCGGTCAAAGACAGCGAGTTTATATAGCAAGAGCGCTTTGTGCAAAGAGCAAAATTTTAATCCTTGATGAGCCAACGGCTAGTGTTGATACCAAAACTCAGGCTGAAATTTACACTCTTTTAAAAAGGCTAAACGAGGCTGGGACGGCTATCGTGCTTGTCAGCCACGACACAAATATCGCCCTAAGCTACGCAACAAAGGTCGCCTACGTAAATCGCACGCTCCACCTACACGAGCTAACCCCAGATGTGAGTCAGCAAGCATTTATCGCACATCTAGCCACGCACCATAGCCACTTTTGCGATGTTGAGGTAGCTTTAAAGGGTTGCGGCTGTCAAGGGGGCTTTAATGGTTGAAATTTTAAGCTTGGAATTTATGCAAAACGCCTTAATTTCAGGGCTTTTAATCAGTGTTGCGTGTGGAGTGATTGGCTCACTTGTGGTGATAAATAAAATGGGCTTTATCGCTGGTGGTATCGCTCACGGCGCTTATGGTGGCATTGGCATTGCCTTTTTTTTGGGCATTTCGCCACTTCTTGGAGCCTCTGTTTTCTCGCTCATTTTAGCCCTTATAATCGCTGCAATTTCGCTAAATGAAAAGAGCAAAATTGACGCTATAATCGGTGCGATTTGGGCTTTTGGTATGGCTGTTGGCATTATTTTTATTGATTTAAGTAGCGGTTATAATGTTGATTTAATGAGCTATCTTTTTGGCTCAATTTTAGCCGTAAGCGGTGCTGATATTGGCTTTATGTCGGTGCTTGACCTGCTTTTTATCACGCTTATTGTGCTGTTTTATCGGCAGTTTGTGGCGATTAGTTTTGATGCTGGATTTGCTAAAATTAAGGGCGTTAGGGTTAGAGTTTTTTACTACCTAATGGTGGCGATGATGAGCCTTTGTGTAGTCGCTACGATACGAATTGTAGGGCTTATTTTGGTTATTGCGTTGCTTAGCATACCGCCACTGATTGCTAGTGGATTTACCAAGCGACTTGGCGTAATGATGGTGCTTTCATCTTTGATTTCGGCGTTTTTTTGCATTTTTGGGCTGATTTTAAGCGTGAGTTTTGATTTAACAAGCGGTGCTAGCATAATCCTTGTCGCCTCGGTCTGCTTTTTTATATTTTATCTGTTTAGAAATTTTAGATAATAAAAAATATTAATTAACTATTTAGAAAATTTAAACTATAATCGGCTCACAAAATTTTCAAAGGAGAAAAAATGTTTAAACTAAGAGAACTACCATTTAATCCAGCACAAAATGCTGTTGTCAGCGAGAAAACCTGTGAGTATCATCACGGCAAACACCACGCTACTTATGTCACAAACCTAAATAACCTAATTAAAGGCACAGAGTTTGAAAACGCCGAATTTTACGATATTTTGCTAGGTGCAAAGGGCGGACTTTATAACAACGTGGCACAGGTTTATAACCACGATTTTTACTGGGATTGTATCGCTAAAAAGAGCGAGATGAGCGATGAGCTAAAAGCTGATTTGTTCGCACAATTTCCAAATTTCAAAGAGGATTTTATAAAAGCTGCTACCACACTTTTTGGCTCAGGCTGGGCGTGGCTAGTTTATGATCCAAGTGCTAAAAAGCTAGAAATCGTGCAAACTTCAAACGCCGCTACCCCTGTAAATGACGGCAAAGTGCCACTTTTAGTCGTTGATGTTTGGGAGCACGCTTATTATATTGATAACTTTAACGCACGTCCAAAATACCTTGAAACGTTTTATGAAAATATCAACTGGGATTTTGTCTCAGAAGCCTATGTTTGGGCTAAAAAAGAGGGCTTAAACTCAGTGAAATTTTACACAAACGACCTTCACGGCAGTTGCGGCTGTGGCGGTTGTGGCTGCCATTAATCTTAGCCCTTCGGGGCTAAATTTATCTTTTTAAACTTCAAAAATTACTCCAAAAATAAAATCTTTCTTAAAATAAAAATTTATTTGTAAATATTTAAAAATTTCTTGACAACTTATCAAAAATTAATATATAATCACGATTATAAAAAATATAAAGGTTAATTTTTAAGACAAGGAGAAAAAATGAATATCCTAGTTGGGTGTAAGGTGGTCTTTGAAGAGCAAGATATTGCCGTAAATAGCGATAATTCGCTTGATTTTAGCAGGGCAAATCCAAAGATAAGTCAGTTTGATTTAAACGCACTTCAAGTAGCAGTTGATATCAAATCAACAATACCAGAGGCAAATATCAAGGTCGTAAGCATTGGTGGTAAAAATCTTGAAAATTCAAAGGTTAGAAAAGATATTTTATCTCGTGGTGCTGATGAGTTAAATATCGTAATGAGCGATAAATTTGAGAATATTTTAGCCTCTGATACGGCAGAAATTTTTAAACTTGCAGCACAAAATTTAGGTTTTGACCTAATTATTTGTGCTGACGGCTCGGCTGATCTTTTTGCTGGTCAGGTTGGCATTAGAACGGCTAGTTTGCTTAATGTCCCAGCAATTAATGCTGTTAGCAAAATCATATCGGTTGATAGCTCAAAAATAGTCGTTTTAAGAGAGCTTGAAAATGAAACACAAGAGCTAGAAATCGCTCTTCCAGCAGTTATTTGCGTATCGGCTGATATAAACGAACCAGCAATCCCCGGTATGAAAGCCATACTTGCTGCTGCTAAAAAACCAGTAAATAGCTTAAATTTAGAAGTTAATTTAAATAATTTAGTAAATTTAGTAGAAGTTAAAGCACCAAAGAGAAAAGATAGATTAAAAATCATCGCTCAAAGTGACAGCGATGAGGCTTTGGCTGAGTTTATCTCAAATTTCAAAAAAGCACTATAAAGGATAAAAGATGAATGTATGGGCGTTTAGTGATAATGTCTCTCGTTTGGGCGATATTGTTGGCGGTGCAAAGTCATTTGGTAGCGTAAATGCACTTGTGGTTGGCGATGAGAGCAGTGCTAAAAGGGCATTTTCTTACGGCGTTAATGAGGTGTTTTTGGCAAAAAGCGATGATATGTTTGAAAATTTAGCACCAAGTTTTGCAGAATTTTTAAAAGATAAAAGCGGTCTAGTTTTAATGCCAAACACAAAACGCACAAAGGCTATGGCTTCGCTTCTTGGCGGACTTTTAAACGTTGGCGTATCAACAGAAGTTAGCGAAATTTTACTTGAAAATGATTGCGTGGTTTGTAAAAAAATGCTCTATGGTGGCATTGCTGTTGGGAGCGAAAAAATCAGCTCAAAACTTGCGATTGTGGTTGTAAATAGTGGCACATTTGAGCCAGTTTTGCCAAATTCTGACGCAAATAAAGAGCCAAAAGAGATTGAAATTTTAGCTAATAAAAATCAAATAAAATGCCTTAAAAAGCTACCAAAAAACTCAAATAGCGTTGATTTAAACAAGGCAAAAAGGATAGTCGCTATTGGTCGTGGCGTGGCAAATGAGAGCGATTTAGCACTCATTCGTGAGCTTTGTGATGTTTTAGGTGCCGAGCTTGGTTGCTCTCGCCCTATTGCTGAAACCGAAAAGTGGCTAGAACAAGATAGATACATAGGAATTTCAAGCGTAATGCCAAAGCCTGAAATTTACATAGCATTTGGCATTTCAGGGCAGGTTCAGCATATGGTTGGCGTTAAGGATTCAGGGCGGATAATTGCCATTAATAAAGACAAAAACGCACCTATATTTGACTATGCAGATTATGGCATCGTAGGCGACCTTTATAAGGTTATACCAGCTTTGATTAATGCTTTAAAATAAGGATAAAAGATGAGAGATTATTTTGGCTCAAATGAGGTAAAAAGCGAACTTAGAGATGATGGAATTTTAATCCTAACAATCAACAGACCAGAGAAACGAAATGCACTAAATGGCGTAACTTCGGCAAAGATGGATGAGATTATAAACAGGGCTGAGACTGATAAAGATGTCCGTGTGATTATCGTTACTGGTGCTGGCGATAAGAGCTTTTGTGCAGGTGAGGATTTAAGCGAACTATCAAGCACTGGCGAGTGTCAAACTATCACGCCTCACGGATTTGGCGGTCTTACAAATAGACTTTGTGCTAAACCGATAATTTGTGCTGTAAATGGCACAGCCGTTGGCGGTGGTATGGAGATAGCCATATCTTGCGATATTATCGTGGCTGTTTCACAGGCTCGTTTTGGTTTGCCAGAGGTTAAAGTTGGGCTTATTGCATCAACTGGTGGCATTGTCAGAATGGCAAGAGAGTTGCCACGTAAAATCGCTATGGAGCTATGTTTGACTGGCAGATTAATATATGCAGATGAGGCAAAGGAGATTGGCATTGTAAATTATGTCGTTGAGCCTGATGAGCTTATGCCTAAGGCGATAGAGCTAGCAGAGCTTATAAGCCAAAATGCACCACTTTCGCTAAAAATCACAAAGGAGATTATGCACTTAGCCCCGTCAATGTCGCTTGAAGATGCGATGCGTTACTCTGATATTTCGTATCGTTTTATAGAAAAGACGGCTGATGGCATTGAAGGACCACTTGCTTTTATGCAAAAGCGTAAGCCAAACTGGCAAGGCAAATAAAGCCCTAAATTTAGGGCTTTGGGGGATTTATGGGCGAGATTATATTTTGCGTTTTTGTCGGTGCTTGTTTGATTATAACTGGTGCGATACTAAATTTAACCCTTTTAAAAGAGAGCAAAAGATGATAAACATCTACGTAATAGGCGTTGTTTTTGGAATTTTAATCTACTTAATAATTGGCTTTTTAGCTGGTAAAAGGGTTAAAAATTTAGAAGATTACTATGTCAGCGGTAGAAACGCAACCACTCTATTTACCACAGGCACAATGTTTGCCTCAATGCTTAGCACAAATGGTTTTATGGGCGATACAGCCTACGCTTATAGTGGCAATATCACGACGATTTTTCTTATTAACACCCTTTGTGCTTGTGGTTACGTTCTTGGTGCTTTGTATTTTGGCAGATTTATTCACAGAGCCAAAGTAAATACAATGCCAAGCTATTTTCGTTTGCGTTTTAATAGCAACAGGATTGGTAAATTTTCAGCAATTATTGTTGTGGTTTCATTAAGTGCCTATCTTTTAAGCGTCATCACTGGCACAGCCATACTTATGGGTGCTATTACTGGATTTAGCAGACTTAACTGCCTTATTATTTCATATATTGCCATACTTCTTTTTACGATTTATTCTGGCTCAAAGGGTGTGATTTTGGTTGATACGGCTATGTGCATTTGCTTTTTGTTTGCGACCATTTTTGTTGGATATTTTGTATTTAGCGAGGTTGGTGGAATTTCTGATTTGACACAAAAATTAATGCTAAATCCAAACACGCCAAAAGACCTGCTTAGCTATCACGGCAACACCGGCGGTGGTAGCGTTTTTGATATAGTTAGCTACGCCATTACGCTTGGCATTGTTTGGCTTATCACGGTTGCTGTTAGCCCTTGGCAAGCTGGGCGAAATTTAATGGCAAAAAACGAGCATGTGATACTTCGCTCATCTGTTCTTTCAGCACTTCTTACGATATTTTTCTTACTTTTTCTTTATATAATTGCAGTTTGTATAATCTTGCTAAATCCAAATATGTCAAGTCCAGAGCAGGTTATAATTTGGGCAGCCTACTCAGTCGTGCCAAAATTTTTAGGCGTATTTTTGCTAGTTGGCATACTCTCAGCTGGGTTAAGCTCGGCGACTACATTTTTATCGGTTGTTAGTTTTAGCCTTGCAAATGACATTTTTAATATAAATTTCAAAGATGAAAAACAGCAGGTAAATTTCACACGAATTGTCGTATTTGTAGTCAGCACAGCCACGCTTTTTGTGGCGTATTTTGATTTAGCAAGTATCCGCATTATTGCTTGGTTTGCTAGCACGATTATTGCGGCTTCTTGGGGCGTTGTCGCCTTTGGTAGCGTGTGGTCTAAGGCACTTAGCGAAAGGGGAGCTTACTACTCTATGGTCGGCGGATTTTTTGGATATTTAATTAGTAAATGTTTGGTTGAAATTTTTAATGTCCCACTTAAAAATTTTTACGAGCCATTTTTCATTGCCATTTTTATTAGCATTTTATTTGCAATTATCGGCTCAAAAAATCAGAAAATTTCACAAAATGAGAGCGAGTTTTTAGCCAAAATTCATCAAATCCCAAATCTTTGCATAAAAGATTACAAAATTGACAGATTTTACGCTCATATTTTAATGCTTTCAGGCGTTATTTTAACGGCAATGCTCTTAATTTACTGGGCTTTGCCATACAATAAAGGATTTTAAATGAATAGTAAAAATAAGATTAACGTGCTATCAAAAATTTCAGCTTCAATGAAAATCGCTGTCAAAAAATCGCTAGAAATTTCAAAGCAAAATCCAGTCGCAACCGACAATCAAACAATGCGAAAAAATTACGAAACAGAGCGTAAATTTTGGAACGAGGGCGGTGCGGTTATGTTTAAAAGCACTGAAATTTTAGTAGATAAAATCAGAGCTAGAATTTACTATCCAAGCGATAAAAACAGCTATGAAGTGATATTTTTTATTCACGGCGGTGGCTTTGTTGTTGGTAGCATTTACACGCACGATAGAATGATGAGAAATTTAGCATTTTATAGCGATTGTGCCGTTGTTGGCATTGATTATTCACTAGCCCCAGAGGCTAAATTCCCAACCCAAATCACGGAGTGTGAAGCCGTAATTAGTCACGTTTTAAAAAACGCAAAAAGCTATCAAATAAACCCAAAAAGCGTAGCATACGCTGGCGATAGTGCTGGGGCGTATTTAGCTTTTGCTACATTTTTATACCAAAGAGAGCAAAAAGATGTATCAAATGTCAAAGCAATGGGGCTATTTTATGGAATTTATGGCTTAAAAGATAGTGCTTCTAGGACACTTTATGGCAATGAAATAGACTATTTAAGAAGCGAAGACATAGAGTATTATTACAAGGAGTATCTAAATGATTTAAGCGAGTTTGAAAATCCACTTGTAAATATTTTTAACGCCGATTTAACCACCAATATCCCGCCTTGTTTTATTATTGCAGCCCAATTTGACCCGCTAAAAGATGACAGCCTAGCACTCTTTGAAATTTTAAACAATACTAGCAAATACAAAGAGTATAAAGGCGTAATGCACGCATTTTTGCACTATTCAAAGGTGCTAAATGTAGCGGATAAAGCCATAAAAGACGCCAGTAAATTTCTAGCTAAAAAACTAAAAATTTGAGTGCAAAATGCACTCAAAAGGTTGTAGGGAGAAAACAATCAAACGATCATTTTTAAATGATGAAATTATAGCTCATTTTTCTTAAAATATAATAAATTTTATATATAAAATCACGATAAAACAATTTAAGTATATTTATTTATATTTTAAAAGCAAAATTTTCATATACGAAAAATAAACAAATTATTAAGAAATCTTTAAAAGCCATTTAGGTAAAATCCACGCACGTTCTTTTAATGTAAAAAAGACAGACCAGTAAAAAGGATATAAATGAGCGAGATTATCGCATATAAACTAAACGGCGAGATCGTTGATACACAAAGTATCGGCAGCCGCCAAAACGAAGCAGAGCCAATATATTTTGACAACTCAGCCGACGCGCTAAATGTCATTCGCCACTCCTGTGCCCACCTAATGGCGCAAGCTATCAAATCAATCTACCCAAACGCTAAATTTTTTGTCGGTCCAAACGTAGATGACGGATTTTATTACGATTTTAAGGTTGATGATGCAAACACGAAGCTTAGCGACGATGATTTAGCAGCGATTGAAGCTAAGATGAAAGAGCTGGCCGAAGCCAAACAAGAGATAATAAAAACCAGCTCAACAAAAGCATTTATGACGGATAAATTTAAAAACGATGAGCTAAAACAAGAGGTGCTAAAACGCATACCTGAGGGCGAGGTTTCAAGCTACTCTCAGGGCGATTTTGAGGATTTATGTCGTGGTCCGCACCTGCCAAATACAAAATTTTTACGCTTTTTTAAGCTGACTCGTGTAGCTGGTGCGTATCTTGCTGGCGATGAAAACCGCGAGATGATAAATAGAATTTACGGCACGGCTTACGCTGATAAAGAGAGCCTAAAAGAGCATTTACACATCCTTGAAGAGGCTAAAAAACGAGATCACAGGCGACTTGGCGTGGATATGAAGCTATTTAGCTTTGATGATGAGATCGGTGGCGGACTTGCGCTTTGGCTACCAAATGGCGGACGACTTCGCTCAAAATTAGAGCAACTCCTATACAAAGCCCACAGAGAGCGTGGATATGAGCCGGTGCGTGGTCCCGAGCTTTTAAAGGCTGACGTGTGGAAAAAATCAGGTCACTACGCAAACTACAAAGAAAATATGTATTTTACGACTATTGATGAGCAAGAATACGGCATAAAGCCGATGAACTGCGTGGGGCACATTAAGGTTTATCAGACAGATATTCGCAGTTATCGCGATTTACCGCTTAAATTTTTTGAATACGGCGTGGTTCATCGCCACGAAAAAAGCGGTGTTTTGCACGGACTTTTCAGGGTTAGAGAGTTTGCGCAAGATGACTCGCATATCTTTTGTATGCCAAGCCAAATCAAGCAAAATATCCTTGAAATTTTAGAATTTGTTGGAAAAATTATGAAAAGCTTTGGCTTTGAATACGAAATGGAAATTTCAACCAAACCAGCAAAAGCTATCGGCGATGATGAAATTTGGGAAACAGCGACAAGGGCGTTAAAAGAGGCGCTTGATGAAAATGGCTTTAAATACGGCATTGACGAGGGTGGCGGCGCATTTTATGGACCAAAAATTGATATAAAAATCACAGACGCGCTAAAACGAAAGTGGCAGTGCGGGACTATCCAAGTGGATTTTAACCTACCAGAACGCTTTGATTTAGGCTACATTGATAGCAACAACGAACGCAAACGCCCAGTTATGCTTCACCGTGCCTTGCTTGGTAGCTTTGAGCGATTTATTGGAATTTTACTTGAACACACGGCTGGTGAGTTGCCGTTTTTCATCGCTCCAACGCAAGTCGTCATCGTGCCGATATCTGACGCGCATTTAGAGTATGCTAAAAAGGTAGCGCGTGAGCTTAGAAATGTCGGCGTTGATAGTGAAATTTCAAGCAAAAATGAGAGTTTAAATAAAAGAATTAGAACGGCTGAGAAACAAAGAGTGCCGATGATAGTCGTGCTAGGCGATAACGAAGTGGCAAACGATGCTATCGCGCTACGCGACAGACAGGCTAGAACGCAAAGCGATATGAGCTTAGCGAACTTTATAAATTTAACGAAGGAGAAACTTAGTGAGGTGCATTTTTGAGTAAAGAAGAGGTATTGCTCAACGAAGATATAAGAGCGGTTGAGGTTAGATGTGTCGGAGATGACGGGACGGCTTACGGCGTGATTTCACGCAATGAGGCTTTAAAAATCGCTGGTAATTTAGGGCTTGACTTGGTGTTAATAGCACCCGATGCAAAGCCACCGGTTTGTAAGATAATGGATTATGGTAAATTCCGCTATCAGCAAGAAAAAAAGCAAAAAGAGGCTAAGAAAAAGCAAAAGGTCATCGAGATAAAAGAGCTAAAACTCTCGGTCAAAATCGCACAAAACGACATAAATTTCAAAGTCAAACACGCTCTTGAATTTTTAAGCGAAGGCAAACACGTGAAATTTCGCGTCTTCTTAAAAGGTCGCGAGATGAGCACCCCTGAGGCTGGCGTCGTGATTTTAAATAAAGTTTGGGATATGGTAAAAGACCACGCTGAACGCGACAAAGAGCCTATCATAGAGGGGCGTTACGTAAATATGCTAATAACTCCAAAAAAGGGTTAAAATTTTGGCTTTTTAGCCAAAATTTACCCCCTTTTAGCACTTAAAAACAGCACTAAAAACCCACAAATTCCGCTTATTACCGAGCCAATTAAAATCGCAAGTCTATCAGCGTATAAAAATGCGTCCGAATCAGCGTAAGCTAAGCCATTTACAAAAATACTCATCGTAAAGCCGACCCCACAAAGTAGGCTAACTCCGTAAAGTTGCGTCCAGCTCGTGTTTTGCGGTAAATTTGCAAGGCGAAATTTTATCGCTAAAAAGCTAAACGCAAAAACCCCAAGCTGTTTGCCCACAAAAAGTCCAAGCATCGTAGCCAGTGGCACGGCTGAGAGTAAGACCCCAAAATCAACGCCTTTTAGCGAAATTCCAGCATTTGCAAAGGCAAAAATCGGTAGCACTCCAAACGCCACCCAGCCGTGCAGGTCGTGCTCTATCTCTTTTAGCATTGATTTGGCGTTTATGTTTAGTGGGATAAAAAACGCCGTGATGACCCCAGCGAGCGTGGCGTGAACGCCAGATTTTAGCACCGCTGTCCAAAAGATTAGCCCCACGACAAGGTATGCTACTTTACTTGCCACATTTAGGCGGTTTAAAATCGTCAAAACAGCGATACAAACGCCACCAATGCCAAGCGAGATAAAGCTAAGCTCGCTCGTGTAAAAAAGTGCGATGATGATAATGGCGCACAAATCGTCAATTATCGCTAACGTCATTAAGAAAATTTTTAGAGCAGTCGGCACACGAGAGCCAAGCAGGCTTAAAATCCCAAGTGCAAAGGCAATATCAGTCGCCGTCGGTATCGCCCAGCCCTGAACGGCAAAGCTATCGCCCCTAGTAAATGCGTAAAAAATTAGTGCTGGTGCGATAATACCACCAAGTCCAGCAAGCGCTGGCAGTGCGATTTGAGCGGGGTTTGATAGCTCGCCCTCTAAAATTTCACGTTTAAGTTCAAGTCCGATAAGAAAGAAAAAAATCGCCATAAGCCCGTCATTTATCCATAAAATCAGCGGTTTTGACAGCCCAAATTCTCCCAAACTCACGCTAAATTTCGTATGCAAAAACGACCCGTAAAACTCGCTTAAAAAAGTGTTATTACACACGAGTGCCAAAATCGTAGCACACATTAAAAGCACACCGCCCATTGACTCGTGCTTTAAAAACTCCCTGATATTCATCATCTCCTCCTTATTTTTTTACGATTTTACAAAATTTTTAAATTTTTCACAAATTCTCTCTAAACCCCTAAACGTTTTTTTTTTGCCGATTTGGGTTTTAACAAGCAAAAAGCTTGAAATAAAACTTAAAAGGATACACAATGAGTTTTCGCATTAACACGAACGTAAATGCCCTAAACACCCACGCAAACGCAGTTGGCA
>NZ_JANURM010000022.1 GCF_030249845.1 Campylobacter gastrosuis
GTTCTTAGCATATTTGAGATTTCATCGCCAAGGGCGTTTGTAACCATTTCAACCTCGCCTTTTGGGTTTTGGATTTTGCTTGTGAAATTTGAGTTTCGGTAGCTGTTAAAGACCTTTTGAATCTCGTTTAAATCAGAGCCGACTTTGAGTTCAAGCGTGTCAAGCATCTTATTTAGGACGTTTTTAAGCTCAATTAGCCCCGGATTTGCTGGGTTTTGAGTAATTCTAGCTTTTAGGTTGCCGTTTTCAATTTGTTTTGCGGTATCAACCGACTGACTTACGGCTATGTTGTCCTGATTTGTGGATTGTTCTACTTTGGCGATGTTTTCGTTGATTAGGGTTGCCATTACGCCTAGCTCATCGTGCGATTTTATGGTTAGTGGTTTTGCTTCTTTGGTCTTGAAATTTAAAAAATCAAAGAAATTTTTAAGTCCGTTTGCGATCTGGTTAATATCATTTACAAGGCGTTTGCCAATAATAAATGAGAGCAAAATCACAACTAAAATACAAAATCCAATGCCAAACCCAGCTTTAATTAAATTCGTGTTTGCAGTGCTTTTTAGGGCGATTGCCTTGTCTTTTATGTTTGAGTAAAGCGAAATTTCATACACTCTAACCTTGTCAATTAGCGATGTAGCAAGTGCAAACCACTCGTTTGGTTTGTAGTTTGTAGCTTCGCCAAAGCCAACATTTAGCGTGTCTTTTAAAATTTTATCCACTTCTAAATACTCGCTCGTGTTTAAAATTTTCTCACTAAACTGCTGGGCGACTGATTTTTCGTTAAAGTCTAAGAAGTCGTTTTTTAGCTTTTGTAAAATTCCAAAAAGCGTATTTAACTTGTCGTGGCTGGTTTTATCCATTATGCCTTTGGCTAAAATTCCATTTAAAGTAGCCCTTGTAATGCCTAAAAATTCCTTTAAATCGCCAACTACGATTGCCATTTTAAAATCATCAACCAAGCTTGGGTCTAGGCTTGAAGTGTAGGCGTTGATGAGTATGTTTTCATCTCTGATTACCTTAGTAAAAGATGCAGCCGCACCCCCCCCCATAGCATCAACTTCGCTTCTAACGCCACTGACTCTCTCTTTTAAATTTTGTGATAAAAAGGTCAAAGTCTTGTCGGTTAAAGCCCTTTGTTCGTTTAGTTTCTCGCCATTTTTTACGCCATTTACAAAGGCAGCACTAAGCCCACGCTCCTTTTGAAACTCGTGGATAAAGTCGGTGTGATGAATGATATCATCAACTAAAACCGCGCTCGTTTCGGCTTCTGTGCGTTTGTTTAAAAAGCCGTTTATGGTGTAAATGCTAAACAGCAAAAGGCTAAGCACACTACTTAGCACCACTAAAAGCATCTTCTGCTTTATGCTTAAATTGTTCATAAATACTCCTTAAATCATACTGGTTTCTTGCACTTTTTTTATAAAATATTTTGCATTTTCTACTGGGATATCAGGTAAAATTCCGTGTCCAAGGTTAAAAATATGAGGCGTGCTTTTCATCACGGATAAAATTTTATCAATGCCCTTATCAATTGCCCTTTTTGAGTAAAGGCGTGTTGGCTCCATATTGCCTTGAAGGACGTATTTTGGGCTTAGTTTTGCCTTTGCAAGTTCAATCGGAGTGCTCCAATCCACGCCAAAAACGTCAAAATTCCCGCTAATTTTATCTAAGTATCCGCTTATGCCTTTTGGAAAGACGATGACTGGGACACTTGGGAATTCACGCTTTATCTCATCAACGATTTTTAAAATATAAGCCCAGCTAAACTCAAAAAACGCACTCTCTTCAAGTGCTGCTGCCCAGCTGTCAAAAATTTGGATAGCATTTACGCCAGATTTTATTTGCATTTTGGCATATCCTATACAAGCGTCAGTAACCTTGCTTAAAATTTTATGTAAAAGCTCTGGATTTTCATAGAGCATTTTTTTACAAATGGCGTAGGTTTTACTGCCCTGACCCTCTATCATATAGGTTGCAAGTGTCCAAGGAGCTCCTAAAAAGCCAATTAACGCCTTATCATCTGCTAAATTTTGCCTAGTTAGCTTAATCGTATCATAGACGTAACTTAAATCCTTAACCGCTTTATCGCTATCAAGGGCGTTTAAATCGTCTAAATTTCTAATAGGTTTATCAAAAACTGGTCCCTCGCCCTTTAAAAATTTAAGCTCCATACCCATTTGCAAAGGGACAACCAAAATATCGCTAAATAAAATCGCCGCATCAACGCCTAAAATTTCAACTGGCTGAATGGTAACCTCACTAGCCTTTTTGTAGTCCTTACAAAGCGATAAAAAATCCCCAGCAGCCGCACGAACTTGCATATATTCTGGTAGATACCTGCCAGCTTGACGCATCATCCAGACTGGCGTGTATGGGGTTGGTTTTTTTAAACAAGCATTAATAAATATCATAAATGTCCTTTAAATTTTTGTCAAATTATACAAAACAAACGCTGAAAATTTTAGTAAATATTTTTTAAAAATATATTTTTATAAAAATAAACTTAAAATATAAAAAATATTTTGTAAAAAATATCTTTTGTATAAAAAATTTTACAAAAATAAGCATTTTTTATACAAAAAATTCTATTTTTTATTTTAATTTAATAAATAAAGTTATATTATTTTCCAAATAAGCTTATTAACAAATCCAAAATAAAGGATAAACAATGGAGTTTTTACAATTAGTTTTATTCTTTATCTCGGCTCTTGTGATGTATATAAGACCTGAGAAAAAGGGAGTGGCGGTGTCTTGTGCGATTGTTGGATGTGCTTTGTTAGTCGTGCTTGAATTTTATGTGAATTTGTGGGTTGTTATGCCTATTGGAAATTTATAAGGAGTCTAGTATGCAAGAGAGTGAAAAAAGCTTTTTTAACCTTATGTCACTAGCTGTCATAGCGCTTATACTTTTGCCAGTTGGTATAGCTTGTGTCGTGCTTGGTTTTGGTATGGGCGATAGTCCTTGTGTTATGTGCTGGGCTGAGCGTATTACGATGATAGCCATTGCGTTAATTGCACTTTTGATGGTTAGATATGGTATTAAGCGAAGCTATCTAGCGGCTCTTATACTTATGGCGTGTTGGGGGCTTTTTAACGGATTTATACATTATAGTATAGACGGGACATTTGGTGGATACCTTGATATAAAGCAGGGTTTTGGTTTGGAAATTTTAGGCGCACATACTCAGTTTTGGGTAATGGTTGTTGATTTTTTTGTGCTTGTGTTTTTAGCAATTATTTTGCTATTTAGTAAAAATTTAGGCGCCATAATGCAAAAATCTGAAGAGGGTAAATACGGCAAATTTTTAGCCTATCTGCCACTTGGTAAATTTGCAAATTTGGTATTTTTAATAATAGTTGGCGCTAACTGCATTCAAGCATTTATAACATCAGGACCACCACCTTATTTTGGCTCATCTACACCACCTCGTATGAGTATGGATACTAGCAAGTGGTTTTGGGAGATGGATCACTGGCAAAGCGGATTAGATTTTAGATTTGACTGGAACCCAGAGCTTCCAGATCTAGCAAAGTAAGGAGCAAACAATGAAAAAATTGGTTACATTCGCACTTAGTGCTATCTTTGCTTTTGGCTTTGATTTTAATCCCGACTTTAATGCTGGTGCCGTAAAAAACGTCAAAGATTTAGGCGCCCCAAGTCAAAAGATTACCATAAAACTAGAAAATGACAACGCGCTAACTGGTGCGGATTATGACGCTAAGAGTGGGAAATTTGCAGTATCTTCAAATGACAATGAGTTTTACATACTAGATGCAGACTTTAAACCGCTTAGATACGGCAAACACGACAGACACTTTATAATGGAAATGGAAGATAGTGTAGGTGCTACTTGGTATAAAAACGAAGTATCAATCATAAGCTATAACAAAACATTTGTATCATACGAGCCAGTTGATATCAGCGATAAAGATGAGCAAAATAGCCAGTGGCGACACCTTATAAGCGGATATGATAAGTGGAGGCTAAATGACTTTGGCAACAAAAATCGCTTCTTTACGCTTAGAGCAAAACAGCAGTTTATACTTGACTTTGACTATGATGAGGCGAGTAATAAATTTTTAATCGCTTCTGTGCCAAATGATGTTAGATCTAACTGGTCGGTTGGAGTTTTTGACGGCGATGATAAGATGATTTTAGAGGAATTTGTGCCAAGTTTTGGTGCAAATTTGCAGATAAAAGATAATAGAAATTTAGATGATTACTATATCACTGGCATTGAGTTTAGCGGGGATTTTGCCTATTTGCTTAGCAAAAACTATTCAAGCATTTTAAAGCTAAATTTAGCCACAAAACAAATTGATGAAGTTTTTGGTTTTAGCGGTGTTTTAAACCCAAGAGCTATCACGATAAAAGATAATAAATTCTATATCTTTTCAAGAGAAGGTAAGCAAAATTTAGTTTTTGTTTTTGAAAAATAGACCTTAAAAAGGAGATAAATATGCAAAGACGTTCGTTTTTAAAAGGTGTTGGTGCAGGTCTTGCAGTTGCCGGAACTGCTCCAACGCTGTTTGGAATGGAGCAGTATGAAGTGGATTTTAATCCAAAATCATACAAGGGCGATGAAAACGTAGAGTATCATCACCTAACCTGTCCTAGAAACTGCCGTGACGCGTGTGCGTTAATCGCTGAGGTAAAAGACGGCAAAATGGTTGGCATAAAGGGCGATCCAGCTCATCCGCTTACTCAAGGAACCGCCTGTGTTAAGGGTCATACTTACGCTATGCACCTTTATAACCCAGATCGCATTATGTATCCGATGAAAAGGATAGGTAAAAAGACTGAGGGCAAATGGGAGCGCATAAGTTGGGATCAGGCTTTAAAAGAGATAGCCGCAAAGCTTACTGATATAAAGGAAAAATTTGGCGGCGAGGCATTAACTGAGTTTGTTTATTCAGGCAACGAAGGACATATCTCAAAGACTATCTCAAGTGGAAATTTCTTTGAAAAATACGGCGCGACTAGGCTTGTTAGAAACCCTTGCGACTGGCCACGATATGCAGGAACTCCTAGTGTTATAGGGACTGACTACTCAAAAGACGCGCTTGAAGTAGATGAGTCAGATATGTATATAAGCTGGGGTTCAAATGAATCATACACCGCTGTTCACTGGGTTAGATTTGCTCACAGGGTTAAAAAAAGAGGTGGCAAGATAATCGTAATAAACACTATCCGTGTGCCTTTGGCAAATCAAGCTGATATGTTTATACAGCTAAAACCATCAAGCGATCCAGCATTTTGTTTGGCGGTTTGTAAGGTTTTAATAGAAGAGGACCTTTACGATCACGAATTTGTAGAAAAATACACTATGGGTTTTGAGGATTTAGTTAAAGAGTGCTCACTATACACTTATGGCGAACTTGCTGATATGTGTGGCGCTAGTGTTGATCAGATCAAAGTTTTCGCACGTGAATACGCTCACGCAAAAGCTCCTGCTATTATGCACGGGGACGGCGGACAAAGGCACTTTAATGGTGCAAGACTAGTGCGCGCTGTTACGTTTTTGCCTGTATTAACTGGCGCTTTAACTAAACTTGGTGGGGGACTATTTTGGGCTTATGTTCACGTAAAAGGGTGTTTTAACTTTGATAATTGTATGCCTGACTTATCGCCAAAAGATAAAAATGGCAACAAAATTCAAAGACAAGAGATTAGCTATGTTGAGTTTGGAAAAGGGATACAAAAAGAGGGTGCGACATATCTTGACAAGCCAGTTCCAGTGCCTATAAAAGCCTGTATCCACTATAACTCAAATATGATGGTTGTCGCGCCAAATACAAATTTAATCAAAAAACGCATTATGGACGATGACTTTTTCTTGGTGGTTATAGACCCTTATGATATAGATACTTGTGATTATGCTGACTATGTGTTGCCTGGCGTTACATTTATGGAGAGCGAAGATATACAAAATGACCAAATTTCAGGCTATGTTTGCTACAACGCACAAAGCGTAAAACCTCTTGGAGAGGCTAAGACAAATTTAGAGTTCTTTAACGCTCTTGCAAAGGCTATGGGTTATACAGAGGAGTGCTTTAACTGGGATAGTGAGACTGTTTGCAGACGCTTTTTGGATACAGAATTTGCTAAAAAGCAAAATATCACCTATGAAAAGCTTAAAAAGATTGGTTGGATAAAACCTCACAGAACGCCTGAAAGTATGAAAGATCAGTTCCCATACTACCCTTACGCGCCAAAAGATAAGCTGGTATTTGGAACGCAAAGCGGCAAATGTGAGCTTTATTCTAAGACGTTTAAAGACGCTGGATATCATCCTGTTATAGATCTTGGCGATGACTGGGATTACTATAACCAAAAATTTGGTAAAGATTACGTCAAAAAATATCCGCTTTATTTTATGACTCCAGGAACACAGCTTCAAGATAACTCAAACTGGGGAAATATGCCATACATAGTAAAACGTGTTATCGTAAAAGGAAACGCTGAGCTATTTATGACAAAAGAGGATATGGACGCTAGGGGCATTAAACACGGCGATACGGTTGAAGCGACAAATGAGAAAGGCACAGCGGTATTTACAGCGATAGAAACAAACCAAATGCAACCTGGAATTTGCTATGCTTGGAATAACATTTGGGTTAAAGTAACAAAGTCAAGAACAGGTGCGAATATGCTTTGTTCTGACGGCGTAAGCGATCTTGGCAACGGCTCTACTTATACTGCTACGTTTGTAGAAGTTAAAAAAGCTGCCAAACAAGAAGTAGGAGCGTAAAATGCAAAAGAGAAAACTTGGATTTTTATTTGATTACAATTTTTGTATAGGTTGTTTAGCTTGTGAAGTATCTTGTCAGGTTTATCACAACCAACACCCAGATATAAACTGGCGTAAAGTGGATAATCTTTTGATTAATGAAGATGGAATTTCAAAAGACATTTTCATCTCTCACTCTTGCCACCACTGCGACAATCCAGCTTGTATGGACGTCTGCCCAGTTGGAGCTTATATCAAGCTAGATAATGGCGTAGTTCAGCCACTTCACGATAAGTGCATTGGTTGCGGATATTGTATGCTAGGTTGTCCTTATGGTGCGATTAATAAAGGCTTTGACGGCAAGGCTCAAAAATGTAATCTTTGTGCAGAAAAGCTAGAGCGAGGCGAGCAACCAGCTTGTGTTGAAGGCTGTCCGTGTGGGGTTTTAAAGCTAGTTGATACCGATGTCAGCGATAGCGCAGGTATGAATAAAGAGATGCCAGGCTTTAAGCACTTCTTTACCAAGCCAAATATTCGTTTCTATCCTAGAATGAAGCGAAACGAATTTATCCACTAATAAGGATACAAAATGGAAATTTTAGCTCAAAACACTATAAAAAATAGTCTTTTTGTAGAGGATTTTTTAAGGCGTATATTTTTACAAGAGCTTAAAAAACAAGAATTTAGCGAAATTCTAACGCTATGCGAGGAATTTGAGCCTAAATTTAAAGAACACGCTTTTATAAAAGAGCTTTGCAAAATCTCTACAGATGATGTATTGCTTGATGATTTAAGATATGAGTTTAACAGACTTTTTGTCGGTCCTCGTCGCCCAAAAGCGCTACCTTATGAATCCACATATTTTGATTATAAAAATATGTTTGGCACACAGACTTTTGAGGTTAGGGCGTTTTATAAGAGAGCGGGACTTAGGGTAGATGATGAGCAGTTTGATAAATTTCCAGATGACTATATAGGATTTGAGCTTCAATATCTTTATTTTATGAGTTACAATATGCTTGCTTACGCAGATGATGATAAGGCAAAATTTGAAGAACTAGCAGAGCAAAAAGCGGAGTTTGTGAGTTTGCATACGATGTGGTTTAGAGATTTTGCCAAGGCTTCATCAGAAGCTACAAAGCTTGTTGTATGGAAGTATTTTGGGGAGTTTTTAAATTTATACCTTGAAAATGAGATTATAAATTTAGCCCCATTTAGTAAAAAGTAAAAAGGAAAGACAATGTTACAAAATACTTGGGGATGGCTGATTGTCATCTATCTATTTTTGGGTGGTCTTGGCGCTGGGGCGTTTGTGGCTTCGGCACTTGCGTATAAGGGAGTTTTTGGCAAGATAAATGAGAGATTTTATAAATTTGGATTTTTACTAGCGCCAGTTGCTGTTGTGATAGGAACGGCACTTTTGTTGCTTGACTTAGCACCAAGCGCAGCCATAAATCCGCTTAAAATCATAAATTTATACACCGAGCCTACATCTATGATGAGCATAGGAACGTATCTGCTTACATTTTTTATAATCGTAAGTGCTCTTGTGTATTTTAAAGCGTTAAAAGAGGGCAAAATTTGCGATCATATGCTTATACTTGGTATCGTTTTAGCTTTTGGCGTTATGGGTTATACTGGACTGCTTTTGTATGTGGTTAAGGCAATTCCACTTTGGGCTAGTATCTGGGTGCCTGTGATTTTTGTCATATCAGCGCTCTCAACTGGCACAAGTGCGAACGCTATCGTTACTTTAAACGCCGGACATTCGCTCACTCATAGCGTGCATAAATTTCACACTATCTTAGTGGCTTTTGAAATTTTTGCGATTATTATGTTATTTGGTATGGTTAGTGGCGAGGCTGCCGGTTTTGCTAGTATTAAGCACATAACTGCTGGAAGTTTGGCTTTTGTATTTTGGATAGGATTTGTAGGACTTGGTCTAGTTGTGCCACTACTTGGCGGTGCAAATTTATTTTTAAATAGAGCTTGTGCTACTAGTGATGGCAGTGTATGTCAAGTGGAGGCAAAAGGCAGTGTCGCTAGTGAAATTTGCGTGTTAGTAGGCGGTTTTTGCCTAAGAGCATTTATAATTTTTGGTGCCTTTTACATTTTTTAGGTTTCCCCTTTAAATTTAGTAAGGTAGGGTATAATAGCCCTACCTTTTTTTATGGAGTTTAGCTTGAAGTTTAGTCTATTTAGGGAGCGTAATTTTGCAAATTATAACTTTTTTGAAGCAGATGAGAAGAGTTATAAGGATTTTATAAAATTTGCATTTGACGAGTTTAGGCTCAAAAATGCCGACACTCCTTGGTATTTAGCCCTAGATGACAAGGCTTTTAACTCATATCCAAATTTTACACAAAAGCACCAAATTTGCATATCTCACGTGGATTTTAAAGATGCGATTTTTCAGTTTAGAATTAGCTCCGAAAATAGCGTAAATTCGCTAGGTTATAGGCTTTTTATAAACCTTGATGGCGCTCATAAAGATTTTGTTAATAGTGATATCACGCAAACCGATAAGGTTGTCATTAAGATAAAAGATGAAATTTTAAAAGAGTTTGACTGCCTCTCAAAATGCGGTTGGTGGATAACTGACATTTGGCGTGATATGTTTGAGATAAAGCAAGACAGCGATAGTTTTGATTTTATAAACGAGATTTTAAATCACGATTATACGGCTGAAATTTTAAAAATCAACCAAACCCTTTTTAACGCACAAATTAATGGCGAGTTAGATGAATTTATAAAAGAGCTTAAAAAGCAAAAATGATTTAAGGAGCGTAAAGCCCCTTAAATTTACTCAAAAACGGCTATTTTATTCGCTCCGTTTTCTTTTGAGGCGATATAAAATTTACCATCTTTAATCGCTAATGCGTGAGCGTCGTTTAATCCGCTAAATCCATACGCTTTGATGATTTTTCTAGTGCGCAAATCAAGCTTTAATATGCTTGAATATTGTTTTGAGAGTAGGTATATAAACTCGCCGCTTGCGTCCATACCTGTTATGTAGTAATCATCTAAATTTCTATCTTTTTTAACGGCTAAGGTTTCATCAAGGCTTGGTATAAATTCCGTAGATAGCATATTATCAGAGTCTGAAAAGCTAGCTACGCTCCAGCTTGGCTTTATATCATCAGGCACGGTGGCGATAAAGAATTCTTTGTAAAATTTAGAGTAATCCCAAGATAAAATATACTGCTGTTTGGCACGTATCGTATAATAGCGGTCTTTAAAATCAAGCGTGTAGTCTTCGTATCCTTTTAGCAAGTATCTCCACGCCTTATTCGCCTCGTCCTCGCTTTGTTTTGGGGCGTGTTTAAAAAATTGATACGTTTTATTATAGCTCATCATACCGATTGAGCCGTTGTAAAAGCACGCGCTTACCGCATCTTCCATTTGGATTATCCAATCTTTAGTGCTTTTTAAGTAGCCGTTTATGCCCTTTAAATTTTCATCCATCGTATATAATTCAAGTTTAAGAGTGGCTATTAAAAATTTTTTACTCTCTTCATCATAATCAAGCCCGGTAATTGGCGTATTATCGTTTAGCTTGACATCAAAAATTCCCGTTTGTTTTAGCATAGTTATATTTTCTATCGCTCCGTTTTTAGGGTCTAAATCAAATTCATTGGCAAATAGTCCCATCGCAATAGTTAAAATCATAAAAATTCTTTTCATTATTTAATCCTTATTTAGGTAAATTAGGAAGTTTTGGGTTCCAGCTCTCGCGATAATCTATCTCAAAACCATCCCAGTGATCAAGCTCCCAAAACCATTTGCTAGGATCTACGCTCATTCTTGAAGGAGTGGCTGAGGCTAGATACGGCGGAGGACCGGCGGTAATAAAGGCTTGAATAAGATTAAGCCCCATTATAATCACGAAAGTAACAACCGCGATTTTACCCAGCGTAAAACTAGGCAAAACTTCGCCATATTCGCCATTTTCGCTCTTTTTCATTATAGAACCTACGTTTTTGCCTAAAAATAAAATAACTCCTAAAAATAAAAATATAAAAAAATGCACCACGACAACCCAAAACTGAGTATGCGCGCCTAAAATTTCAAGCCCGAATCCTTGCTTGATATCAAGATACCCTCCGTATGTGCCGTCTAAACTATAATGCGTAAATCCGTCGTAAAGTCCAAGGCAAGTAAGAAAGATGATTGAAGCTAGATATTTGACCTTAAAACCGTATCTAACGATAAGAAGCGCTACAAACGATACGGCGACCATACAAAACCTCTCGTGCCAACACATTATGCAAGGGCTATCTCCCATACCAAATCCAAGTATAACGCAGGCTATCCCAACAGGAAGTGCTACAAGCGCAAGTGCGGCTAGTGCAAAGAGATTGAAAAAATACTTCTCGTCATCGCCCCAAGTGGCAAGATTTTTATTTTGCATAATATCCTCCTAGAAATTTCCCATCGGCAAAACGGTAAATTTATTAACGTATGCCATCATAATCACGAGTATCGCTATACCCGCAACTCCAAATTTAAACACGGCGGACTTTTTCTCCGGTTTTAACCAAAGATAAATTCCAGCGATGAAAAACATCAAAACCATAAGGAATTCCATTTTGCTCTCCTTTACGTAAGATTTTATTTGTATTTAAAAATATACTGCTTTATTTATTAAATTTAAATAAAAAATCTATTTTATTATATAAAAAATAGATTTTTTATTTTTAATAATATATATAAAATGTATTTTTGTAATTATTTTTTATATATTAAAGTATTTTTTAATATATTGCTAATTAAAATGGAAGCATCTTAAATAAAATATAATAAAGGTTAAATTTTATATTTTAAGATGCTTAAAAATATATTTTGTGAGATTATATTCCGCAAGCGTTTCCGCTAGGGTAGGGCGTAAGTCCGTAGTCGGCGGATTCGACATTCCAAAAGTCCAAATTCGCACGACGCGAAAGCATATATTCAAACCCCTTTTGATTTAGCTCTAAAAAGGCTTTGAAATTCTCATTTTTTTTACACACTACGCCCTCGAAAAAATGAGAAAAATAAGTCGTATCGCCACTATCTTGCTGTAAAGATTGATTTAGCATAAGCTCCATATCGTTTAATATTTTAGAAAGAGTGTTTGCTGACTCAAAACGCCCGAAGCGGTTATAATAAGGCTCTAAGATTAAATCGTCTAAAACGATGCGTCTATCGCATTTTTCGCTGATTTGAGCGTATATGATTTTATAAAGTTCAATAGCTGCGTTTTGATTTCCAGAGCTTGAGCTAGATTCGCCTTCCACTACTACAAAGCCGTCTTTTACGCAGTATTTTTCATTTTTATAATAAAATTCCAAACTTGCAATCTCTTGCTCAAATCTCTTTTTTCTACTAAAAGGAATGTAGTCAAAAACGCCCATTTTATCAAGTATGGCAGAGCTTTTTACACCGCCGTCAAGTTCGTGTTGTATAAAATACCTAATAAAACTACCCTGCTCAGCCTCAAAGCTGTTTAGATACTCAATCTTATCAAGATAGTTGCAGCGATATAGTTTTACAAATTCTTGGTTTAAGGTTATCGTTATCTCATCTGGTATATCGCTGTATTTTTCGCTCTCTTTTGTGCTGATATGAGATATGATGTTTAGTGATTTTTCTATCTTGTCCTTGACAAAAATGCTAATTTTTACTTGCTCTAACTCGTGCAATCTTTTTATCGTTTCTGTCGCACTTTTTGTTATGTCGGTTTTAAATTTCTTAGCAAGTTCGGATTTTTTTATGCTAAATGAAAAGTCCATATTTTTTAGCTTATTTTGCGAATACAAAATGTAAAGACACTCCTCATAAAGCATAAGGTGCGAGTATGTCAAAAACACGTTGTCAATAACGATATTGTAGTAGCATCTTGTTATGGAGTAGCGTCTGTTGTTTTCTAAAAAATCGGTATATACTTTCCCGCTATTGTTTGGGTAAATTTTAAAAACGTCGTAAGATTCTAAAAAGATATTTTCCATAGTTTTATGCCTCTTTTTTGTAAAAATATTATATTTAAAAAACATTAAAAATTTTTAAAATTTTAAGTTTTGTGGTGCTAAAATAGACTAATTTTATTTTTTAAGGGGAGAAAATGAAAGGTAAAATTTTATGTTTGGCGATTGTATTTTTATCTGCTAATGCTTTTGCTCAGTTTATGCAAAAAGATACGACATCAAGTGGCGTAAAGATAGAAATTCTAACCCCAGTTGAAGTCGTTACAACTACCGATAAAACCGCAAATATCAAGATAAAAGGTGTGGTATCTGAAAACCACAAAACGCAAATTTTAAAAAGTATGAAAGAGCCACAAATTTATGCTACGTTTGATAAAGAGGACGATAAGAATTTCAAGATTATCAAAAATTTAGAAGATGATTATGGCGAAATTTGGTATGAAGTAGAGGGTGTTTATGAAGTTGATAAAAGTGCCATAACTAACGATAAAAACGCACTTTATGAGAGTGCAAAGAAAATTTACGAAGAGAGCTGTTCGGCTTGTCATAGACTTCACGAGCCAGAGAGCTTTACGGCTGCTCAGTGGCCAGCAAATATCAAAGGTATGGTTGATGCTGGATTTATCGCGCTTGATGAGAGTAGCTTAAATTTAGTCATAAAATTTTTACAACACAATGCGAAGAAAAGTGAATAAAAATCTTTTTATAGGGGAGAAAAATGAAAAGACGAAATTTCTTAAAGGCTTCAGTAATGGCGGCGACTACGCTTAGTGCAAGTAGGATTGAGGGCGTAAGTCAGACTATTTTTGATAACAAAAGAGTCTTTGGCGCAAATAGATTTGGGCTATTTTGGGCTAATCTAAACTCAGGTCAGGTCGTTTCTGTTGATAGTTTTGAGGGTGATAAATTCCCAAATACTATGAACTACTCTTTGCCTGACGTTGTTCAAAACGAAAACAGAGTGCTTTACCCTATGGTAAGAAAGAGCTACTTAAAGGCAAAAGGTCCAGCCAAGAGCGAGCTTCGTGGTAAAGACGAGTTTGTGCGTGTTAGCTGGGATGTGGCACTTGATTTAGCAGCAAAGGCGTTAAAAGAAAATTTTGATAAATACGGCAGCGAGGCGGTTTATGGCGAGTGCTACTGGTGGGGCGGTAGCGGTAAGGTCAGCTGGGGCAGAACGGTCGCTCACAGAATGCTAAAAGTGCTTGGCGGATATGTTGAAGAGAGTGGCGACTACTCAACCGGTGCTGGACTTGTCATAATGCCACACGTTGTGGGCAGTAGCTCGGTTTATGATACGCCTACAAAGTGGCGTGCGATCGCAAAGAATGCAAAAAATGTCGTATTTTGGGGCACAGATCCGCTTGTAACTGGGCAAATCTCTTGGGTACCACCTACACACGACGGATATTTGGGCTTACAGGAGCTTAAAAAATCAGACGCAAAAATTTACAGCGTAAATGTAATGGTAAATGAAACAGCAAAATACTTTGGCTCACAAAATTTAATCGTGCGTCCAAATACCGATACTGCAATGGCTATCGCAATGTGCCACTACCTTTATACAAACAACCTTTATGACGCTGAGTTTATCAAAAAATACACCGTTGGCTTTAATAAATTTAAAGATTACTTTATGGGTAAAAATGACGGCGTTGAGAAAAATTTAGAGTGGGCGTCTAAAATTTGCGGACTTGACGCTAAATCTATGGCGGATTTAGCCACAAAACTAGCCAAAGAGCCAAGCACGATAATAATTGGTCGCGCACTTCAAAGGGCTGATCACGGCGAGCTTGCATTCTGGTCGCTTGTAACGCTAAGTGCGATGCTAGGACACATCGGCAAAGAGGGGCTTGGCTTTGAATACAACCTTTATTACTCAAACGGCGCAACCGATAAAATCGCCCCAGCCCTAAAAGGCATAAGCACAAGGATAAGCGAGAAATACGACAGCGTTGATAACGCTCCGTGGCGAACGACAAAAAATATCACGATCCCGTCATCACGCTCAATACAGGCACTTTTAAATCCGGGCAAAGAGATAGATTATGACGGCACAAAAATAAAACTGCCACATATGAGAGTTGCGTATATGGCAAGTGGCTCGATGTTTACACGTCATCAAAATGTAAATAACGCCGTTAAAGCGTGGCGTAAATTTGACACCGTCATCACAGCCGAGCCATACTGGACTAGCACGGCAAAATTAAGCGATATAGTGCTGCCTGTTGCCATTGAGATTGAGCGTGATGACATAAACCAGACCGCTCCAACAGGCGAATATATCGTAGCAAACCGCCCAATTATAGAGCCAATGGGCGAGAGCAGAAGTGACTACTGGATCTGCCACGAAATTTGCAAACGCTGGGGCAGAGGCGATGTGTTTAGTGAGGGTAAAACCGAAAAAGAGTGGGCAAAGGAATTTTACGAAGACGCACAGGCACAAGCTAAAAATATGGGGCTAAATATGCCAAGTTTTGATGAGTTTTGGCAGGTTGGCTACGTGCAGTTTAAAGAGGATAAAAAAGAGAGCGAGTATTACACAAGATTTGCCGATTTTAGGGCTGATCCGGCTAAAAATAGGCTAGGCACGCCGTCAGGTAAGATTGAAATTTACTCGCCAGTGATTGCAAAATTTGGCTATGATGACTGCCCAGCACACCCAGCGTGGATTGAGCCGTTTGAGTGGCTAGGTAGCGATATTGCCAAAAAGTATCCGATACACGTTGTTAGTCCGCACTCACGCTACCGACTTCACTCTCAGCTAAATAACTCAATCATTAGAAATTTCGCCGAAGTTAGCGGTCGTGAGCCAATGCTAATAAATCCAAAAACGGCTGAAATTAGAGGCATAAAAACTGGCGATATCGTGCGAGTATTTAACGATAGGGGCGAGATTTTAGCAGGTGCTTTGCTAACTGATTTAGTGCAAGAAAACGTGGCGATAATATGCGAAGGTGCGTGGTATGACCCTGAAATTTGGGGCGAGAAAAGCCTTTGCCAACACGGCTGCGTAAATGTGCTAACAAACGACAAAGGCACCTCAAAACTAGCCCAAAGCAATACAGCTCACACGACTTTGGTGCAGGTTGAGAAATTTAAGGGCAAAATTTTGCCTATTAAGGCATTTTCAAAACCGCAAATTTTGCAAAATTTATAGTTTCTAGCCCCGCTTTGGGGCTAGGATTTTTCAAATTAATTGATTTTATTAAGTAAAAATCCAAAATTTTAGATATTTTGTCTATCAAAGCTTAAAAAATTTTACTTTTTATGAAAAAAATCGTTACATTTTAGTGATAAATTCGTTACATTTTATGGTAAAAACCCAAAATTTCGCTTTTTAATTTAAAACTAGCTTATAAATTTTAAGTAATTAATTAGCATAATGTTTAAAATACGATATTGGCTAAATTCTTAAAATCTAAAATAAACATTAATTTTTTAAATTAAAAAATATATTATAATTTCACAATTCATTTCACACAAGGAGAATAGTTTATGGCAACTAGAAAAGAACACGACTTCATCGGCGAGCTTGAAATAGACGATAGCGTTTATTACGGAGTTCAGACATTCAGAGCTGTTGAAAATTTTCAAATGACTGGCAGACGTTTAAGAGATTATCCGTTTTTTGTTAAGGCGTTTGCTCAGGTTAAAAAAGCAGCTGCTCTTTCAAACAAAGAAGTCGGCGTTTTAGACCCAAATATCGCAGACTACATAGCAAAAGCCTGCGATAAAATCATCGCTGGCGAATATGCTGACCAGTTTGTAGTTGATATGATTCAAGGCGGTGCTGGCACATCAACAAATATGAATTTAAACGAAGTTATCTCAAATATCGCACTTGAATTAATGGGACACAAAAAGGGCGAGTATCAGTTTTTACACCCAAATGATCACACAAATTTAGGTCAAAGCACAAACGACACCTACCCAAGCTCAATCAAAGTCGCCGCTTACGCAAAATTAAGCGATTTGCTAAAATCTATGGAGCTACTTCGTGATGAGCTACTAAAAAAATCAGATGAGTTTAAAGACATCATCAAAATGGGTAGAACCGAGCTTGAAGATGCCGTGCCTACCACACTTGGCAACAC
This sequence comes from Campylobacter gastrosuis, assembly GCF_030249845.1. Classification (GTDB taxonomy): domain Bacteria; phylum Campylobacterota; class Campylobacteria; order Campylobacterales; family Campylobacteraceae; genus Campylobacter_A; species Campylobacter_A gastrosuis. The sequence continues at coordinate 16,792 of NZ_JANURM010000022.1, forward strand.
ATTTAACGCATTTGCAAGTTACATTAAAAGCGACATTGAGAAGATAACTTACGCAAGAGAGACGATGAGCTACCTAAATTTAGGTGCGACAGCTATCGGCACTGGCATAAACTGCCACCCAAATTATAAAAATGTAGTTGATAAAAAACTAAGTGAAATTACTGGTGTAAATTTCAAACAAGCACCTGATTTTATCGCAGCTACACAAGATACAGCCGACTTTGTGTTTGTTAGTGGTGCTTTAAAAACAGCAGCCGTTAGACTAAGCAAAATCGCAAACGATTTACGCCTTATGAACTCAGGTCCAAGATGTGGTTTGGGCGAGATAAACCTACCACAAATGCAGCCGGGCAGCTCAATAATGCCGGGCAAGGTAAATCCAGTAATTTGCGAAGTCGTAGGCGAGGCGTGCTATGAGGTAATCGGCAATGACACGACAATAATGCTATGCTCTGAAAGGGGCGAGTTTGAGCTAAATGCCTTTGAGCCGGGCATCGGATATGCTTTATTTAACTCAATCACAATCCTTGAAAATGCAATGAAAACATTAGCACTAAAAGCGGTTAAAAATTTAACAGCAAACAAAGAAGCTTGCTTAAAATCAGTGCTTGGCTCTGTTGGTATCGTTACAGCCTTTAATCCGCATTTAGGCTATGAAAAATCAGCAAGCATCGCAAAAGAAGCCCTTGCAACTGGCAAACCAGTCGGCGAGATTTGTTTAGAGCGTGGCTATCTAACAAAAGAGCAAATTGATAAAATTTTAGAGCCAAAAAATATGCTAAATCCAAGTATGGTAAGGTAAATTTATATTAATGTAATGGTAAAAATATTATCATTACATTAAATTTTCATTTGAAATTTTAAAGGAGAAAAAATGGATATTATGCTTATCTTACAGCTTATCGTGCTGTTTGGTGGTATCTACCTTGGCGTTAAGCTAGGTGGTATGGGCGTAGGTTACGCTGGTGGTCTTGGAGTTGTTGTCCTTGCTATGCTTGGTATGAAAGTTGAGATGAAAGATATACCAACAGATGTTATCTTAATCATCGCCTCTGTTATCTCAGCTATCACAGCGATGCAGGTCGCTGGCGGACTTGATTATTTGGTGCAAGTTGCTTCAAAATTCTTACGCAAAAACCCAAAGCAAATCAACTTCTTAGCCCCTATCGTTACATATCTTTTAACGATTTTTGCAGGGACTGGACACACTGCTTTTTCAATGCTACCAGTTATTACAGAGGTCGCAAAGGGTCAAAATATCAAGCCATCAGCACCACTTGCCCTTTCTGTCGTATCATCACAGGTGGCTATCACAGCTAGTCCGATTTCAGCGGCGTTTGTTGCGATGACTGGCGTTTGTGAAAAGCTTGGCGTTAGCTATCCAAAGTTACTATTTATCTGCATATCTACGACTTTTATTGCTGTCGTAGCCACTGCTTTTATTGTCAATAAATTTTACAACCTAGACCTTTCAAAAGACCCAGTTTATCAAGAAAGACTAGCAAAAGGCTTGGTTGAAGAGATTAAGGATACAGAATACAAAGAGATTAAGCCTTATGCGATTAGGTCGGTGATTATCTTTGGTATTGGCGTTTTAGTTATCGTAGCTTACGCACTTGCTATTTCAAAGAGCATTGGACTTATTGAAAAGCCGATTTTATCACGCGATAACGCTATTATTAGCTTTATGCTTACCATTGGATTTTTAATTGTCGTTTTATGTAAGGTTGATACTGGCAAACTACTCTCAACTAGCACATTTCAAAGCGGTATGAACGCTTGTATCTGTGTTGTCGGTATCGCTTGGCTTGGCACGACATTTGTAAATGGACACATTGATGGCATTAAAGAGGTCGCTAAAAACGTGGTAACCCAGTATCCATTTGTCCTAGCAATAGCCCTTTACTTTTTAAGCTGTCTGCTCTACTCACAAGCAGCCACGACTCGTGTTATGATGCCAGCTGTTGCAGCCGCACTTGGTATGACTAGCCCTGAAAACGCACAGCACGTTTGGATTTTAGTCGCTTCATTTGCCGCTGTTTCTGGACTTTTTGTGTTGCCTACATATCCGACAACACTCGGTGCAATCGCAATGGATGACACAGGCACAACAAGAGTGGGTAAATTTGTAATCAACCACTCATTTTTTATTCCTGGCACAATAATGGTCGCTATCTCGGTAGCACTTGGCTTTGTTGTTGCGCCTATTCTTTTATAAAATATCCGAGAGTTTTGCTCTCGGACTTTAAAAATTCTCACAACTGCCGATTTAGTTTAAAATTTTAAAGGAGTTTAAAATGCAAATTAGAACGGACATTCAAGCAAACACAGCCTACAACAGCGTCAGTCTAAACGCCAAAAAGCAAGAAAACACCGAGATTAACGCAAATATGAACGCAAAACAGATCTCAAACGCCTATTTTATGCAGTTTAAAGAGCAGACAATTAGCCAAAGTAGCTCAAATTTCAACGCTCAAAACGCAGTTTTTGAAAATTTAGGCTTTAACGTGCCTGAAAATTTAATGCAAATTTTACAAGGCATAGACACAACATCGCTTGGATACAACGGCACTCCGCTTGATAAGCTAAGCAAAGATGAGGCAAAGGAGCTAGTAAGCGATGACGGATTTTTTGGCGTTACAAAAACTGCCGAACGTATCGCTAACTTCGTGCTAAGCGGTGCTGGCGATGATGCGGATAAGCTTCGTGCTGGACGTGAGGGGATTTTGCGTGGTTTTAAAGAGGCTGAGCAGATGTGGGGTGGCAAACTACCTGAAATTTCGTATCAAACGATACAAAAGGCAACCGACGCCATTGACGAGAAGCTTTCAAGCCTAAACGCAAACGTAATCAACACCACAGCGTGATAACTCTGACAAAATCAAAACAATGTTACGACATTGTTTTGATTGTTTGCGAGTTATAGTTAAGGGAGAAGTGCGACTTTGCTTCGCTTTGCTCGTTCTAAAAGCAGAATGCAAAAGAAGCCCCACCTTTAACAAAATGCAAAGTTCTGCTAAAAAATCACGTGAATTTTTATCAAAAAACAACATAAATTTTTAGTTTAAAATTTTAAAAATGCCAGAACGTAAAGCCGACTTGTCGGCGATAAAAACCTGTGCGAAGCACAGCAACGATAGAGCGTTGTCGTGGGGGAGCAGACGGCAACAAAAATGGTATTACGATACCATTTTTGTGGTCTGCGAGTTATAGCAAGGGAGAAGTGCGACCCTACTTCGCTTTGCTCGTTCTAAAAGCAGAGCACAATTCAAACCCCCTTCTCCCTTAAAGAAAAACAAACGACACTCAAAATAAAATGCAAAGTTCTACTGCAAACCAAGCCAAAAATTTACGTTTTTAAGTAACAAAAATTTTATTTGCGAGTTGTAACAAAAGCAACCCTACTTCGCTTTGCTCGTTCTAAAAGCAGAATGCAAAAGAAGCCCCACCTTTAACAAAATGCAAAGTTCTGCTAAAAAATCACGTGAATTTTTATCAAAAAACAACATAAATTTTTAGTTTAAAATTTTAAAAATGCCAGAACGTAAAGCCGACTTGTCGGCAATTAAAGCCTGTGCGAAGCACAGCAACGATAGAGCGTCGCCCTTGGGAGCAAACGAAAATCAAAATAATGTTACGACATTATTTTGATTGTTTGCAAGTTATAGTTAAGGGAGAAGGGGGTGACCCTACTGCGCTTCGCTCGTAGCTGCAAGCAGAACGCAATTCAAGCCCCCTTCTCCCTTAAATAAAACAAACGACACTTTTTAAATTTCAAGCGAAGCTCTATTGCAAAATAAACAAAATTTTAAGGATTAAAAGAATTTCTAGCAAACCAAAGTTTGCTAGAAATTTGTAGTTATTGTAGCAGTTTTAGGACATTTTGTTGCACTGAGTTTGCTTGGCTCATTGCGTAGCTACCCGATTGTGCCAAAATATTTCGTTTTGAGAAGTTTGCACTCTCAGCTGCAAAATCAACATCTCTGATTTGGCTCTCAGCTGATTTAACATTTACTTGTGTTACGGTTATGTTGCTAACGGTTGCAACAAGCTGGTTTTGAA
>NZ_JANURM010000023.1 GCF_030249845.1 Campylobacter gastrosuis
GCCGACAAGTCGGCTTTACGTTCTGGCATTTTTAAAATTTTAAACTAAAAATTTATGTTGTTTTTTGATAAAAATTCACGTGATTTTTTAGCAGAACTTTGCATTTTGTTAAAGGTGGGGCTTCTTTTGCATTCTGCTTTTAGAACGAGCAAAGCGAAGTAGGGTTGCTTTTGTTACAACTCGCAAATAAAATTTTTGTTACTTAAAAACGTAAATTTTTGGCTTGGTTTGCAGTAGAACTTTGCATTTTATTTTGAGTGTCGTTTGTTTTTCTTTAAGGGAGAAGGGGGTTTGAATTGTGCTCTGCTTTTAGAACGAGCAAAGCGAAGTAGGGTCGCACTTCTCCCTTGCTATAACTCGCAGACCACAAAAATGGTATCGTAATACCATTTTTGTTGCCGTCTGCTCCCCCACGACAACGCTCTATCGTTGCTGTGCTTCGCACAGGTTTTTATCGCCGACAAGTCGGCTTTACGTTCTGGCATTTTTAAAATTTTAAACTAAAAATTTATGTTGTTTTTTGATAAAAATTCACGTGATTTTTTAGCAGAACTTTGCATTTTGTTAAAGGTGGGGCTTCTTTTGCATTCTGCTTTTAGAACGAGCAAAGCGAAGCAAAGTCGCACTTCTCCCTTAACTATAACTCGCAAACAATCAAAACAATGTCGTAACATTGTTTTGATTTTGTCAGAGTTATCACGCTGTGGTGTTGATTACGTTTGCGTTTAGGCTTGAAAGCTTCTCGTCAATGGCGTCGGTTGCCTTTTGTATCGTTTGATACGAAATTTCAGGTAGTTTGCCACCCCACATCTGCTCAGCCTCTTTAAAACCACGCAAAATCCCCTCACGTCCAGCACGAAGCTTATCCGCATCATCGCCAGCACCGCTTAGCACGAAGTTAGCGATACGTTCGGCAGTTTTTGTAACGCCAAAAAATCCGTCATCGCTTACTAGCTCCTTTGCCTCATCTTTGCTTAGCTTATCAAGCGGAGTGCCGTTGTATCCAAGCGATGTTGTGTCTATGCCTTGTAAAATTTGCATTAAATTTTCAGGCACGTTAAAGCCTAAATTTTCAAAAACTGCGTTTTGAGCGTTGAAATTTGAGCTACTTTGGCTAATTGTCTGCTCTTTAAACTGCATAAAATAGGCGTTTGAGATCTGTTTTGCGTTCATATTTGCGTTAATCTCGGTGTTTTCTTGCTTTTTGGCGTTTAGACTGACGCTGTTGTAGGCTGTGTTTGCTTGAATGTCCGTTCTAATTTGCATTTTAAACTCCTTTAAAATTTTAAACTAAATCGGCAGTTGTGAGAATTTTTAAAGTCCGAGAGCAAAACTCTCGGATATTTTATAAAAGAATAGGCGCAACAACAAAGCCAAGTGCTACCGAGATAGCGACCATTATTGTGCCAGGAATAAAAAATGAGTGGTTGATTACAAATTTACCCACTCTTGTTGTGCCTGTGTCATCCATTGCGATTGCACCGAGTGTTGTCGGATATGTAGGCAACACAAAAAGTCCAGAAACAGCGGCAAATGAAGCGACTAAAATCCAAACGTGCTGTGCGTTTTCAGGGCTAGTCATACCAAGTGCGGCTGCAACAGCTGGCATCATAACACGAGTCGTGGCTGCTTGTGAGTAGAGCAGACAGCTTAAAAAGTAAAGGGCTATTGCTAGGACAAATGGATACTGGGTTACCACGTTTTTAGCGACCTCTTTAATGCCATCAATGTGTCCATTTACAAATGTCGTGCCAAGCCAAGCGATACCGACAACACAGATACAAGCGTTCATACCGCTTTGAAATGTGCTAGTTGAGAGTAGTTTGCCAGTATCAACCTTACATAAAACGACAATTAAAAATCCAATGGTAAGCATAAAGCTAATAATAGCGTTATCGCGTGATAAAATCGGCTTTTCAATAAGTCCAATGCTCTTTGAAATAGCAAGTGCGTAAGCTACGATAACTAAAACGCCAATACCAAAGATAATCACCGACCTAATCGCATAAGGCTTAATCTCTTTGTATTCTGTATCCTTAATCTCTTCAACCAAGCCTTTTGCTAGTCTTTCTTGATAAACTGGGTCTTTTGAAAGGTCTAGGTTGTAAAATTTATTGACAATAAAAGCAGTGGCTACGACAGCAATAAAAGTCGTAGATATGCAGATAAATAGTAACTTTGGATAGCTAACGCCAAGCTTTTCACAAACGCCAGTCATCGCAACAAACGCCGCTGAAATCGGACTAGCTGTGATAGCCACCTGTGATGATACGACAGAAAGGGCAAGTGGTGCTGATGGCTTGATATTTTGACCCTTTGCGACCTCTGTAATAACTGGTAGCATTGAAAAAGCAGTGTGTCCAGTCCCTGCAAAAATCGTTAAAAGATATGTAACGATAGGGGCTAAGAAGTTGATTTGCTTTGGGTTTTTGCGTAAGAATTTTGAAGCAACTTGCACCAAATAATCAAGTCCGCCAGCGACCTGCATCGCTGTGATAGCTGAGATAACAGAGGCGATGATTAAGATAACATCTGTTGGTATATCTTTCATCTCAACTTTCATACCAAGCATAGCAAGGACAACAACTCCAAGACCACCAGCGTAACCTACGCCCATACCACCTAGCTTAACGCCAAGGTAGATACCACCAAACAGCACGATAAGCTGTAAGATAAGCATAATATCCATTTTTTCTCCTTTAAAATTTCAAATGAAAATTTAATGTAATGATAATATTTTTACCATTACATTAATATAAATTTACCTTACCATACTTGGATTTAGCATATTTTTTGGCTCTAAAATTTTATCAATTTGCTCTTTTGTTAGATAGCCACGCTCTAAACAAATCTCGCCGACTGGTTTGCCAGTTGCAAGGGCTTCTTTTGCGATGCTTGCTGATTTTTCATAGCCTAAATGCGGATTAAAGGCTGTAACGATACCAACAGAGCCAAGCACTGATTTTAAGCAAGCTTCTTTGTTTGCTGTTAAATTTTTAACCGCTTTTAGTGCTAATGTTTTCATTGCATTTTCAAGGATTGTGATTGAGTTAAATAAAGCATATCCGATGCCCGGCTCAAAGGCATTTAGCTCAAACTCGCCCCTTTCAGAGCATAGCATTATTGTCGTGTCATTGCCGATTACCTCATAGCACGCCTCGCCTACGACTTCGCAAATTACTGGATTTACCTTGCCCGGCATTATTGAGCTGCCCGGCTGCATTTGTGGTAGGTTTATCTCGCCCAAACCACATCTTGGACCTGAGTTCATAAGGCGTAAATCGTTTGCGATTTTGCTTAGTCTAACGGCTGCTGTTTTTAAAGCACCACTAACAAACACAAAGTCGGCTGTATCTTGTGTAGCTGCGATAAAATCAGGTGCTTGTTTGAAATTTACACCAGTAATTTCACTTAGTTTTTTATCAACTACATTTTTATAATTTGGGTGGCAGTTTATGCCAGTGCCGATAGCTGTCGCACCTAAATTTAGGTAGCTCATCGTCTCTCTTGCGTAAGTTATCTTCTCAATGTCGCTTTTAATGTAACTTGCAAATGCGTTAAATGTGTTGCCAAGTGTGGTAGGCACGGCATCTTCAAGCTCGGTTCTACCCATTTTGATGATGTCTTTAAACTCATCTGATTTTTTTAGTAGCTCATCACGAAGTAGCTCCATAGATTTTAGCAAATCGCTTAATTTTGCGTAAGCGGCGACTTTGATTGAGCTTGGGTAGGTGTCGTTTGTGCTTTGACCTAAATTTGTGTGATCATTTGGGTGTAAAAACTGATACTCGCCCTTTTTGTGTCCCATTAATTCAAGTGCGATATTTGAGATAACTTCGTTTAAATTCATATTTGTTGATGTGCCAGCACCGCCTTGAATCATATCAACTACAAACTGGTCAGCATATTCGCCAGCGATGATTTTATCGCAGGCTTTTGCTATGTAGTCTGCGATATTTGGGTCTAAAACGCCGACTTCTTTGTTTGAAAGAGCAGCTGCTTTTTTAACCTGAGCAAACGCCTTAACAAAAAACGGATAATCTCTTAAACGTCTGCCAGTCATTTGAAAATTTTCAACAGCTCTGAATGTCTGAACTCCGTAATAAACGCTATCGTCTATTTCAAGCTCGCCGATGAAGTCGTGTTCTTTTCTAGTTGCCATAAACTATTCTCCTTGTGTGAAATGAATTGTGAAATTATAATATATTTTTTAATTTAAAAAATTAATGTTTATTTTAGATTTTAAGAATTTAGCCAATATCGTATTTTAAACATTATGCTAATTAATTACTTAAAATTTATAAGCTAGTTTTAAATTAAAAAGCGAAATTTTGGGTTTTTACCATAAAATGTAACGAATTTATCACTAAAATGTAACGATTTTTTTCATAAAAAGTAAAATTTTTTAAGCTTTGATAGACAAAATATCTAAAATTTTGGATTTTTACTTAATAAAATCAATTAATTTGAAAAATCCTAGCCCCAAAGCGGGGCTAGAAACTATAAATTTTGCAAAATTTGCGGTTTTGAAAATGCCTTAATAGGCAAAATTTTGCCCTTAAATTTCTCAACCTGCACCAAAGTCGTGTGAGCTGTATTGCTTTGGGCTAGTTTTGAGGTGCCTTTGTCGTTTGTTAGCACATTTACGCAGCCGTGTTGGCAAAGGCTTTTCTCGCCCCAAATTTCAGGGTCATACCACGCACCTTCGCATATTATCGCCACGTTTTCTTGCACTAAATCAGTTAGCAAAGCACCTGCTAAAATCTCGCCCCTATCGTTAAATACTCGCACGATATCGCCAGTTTTTATGCCTCTAATTTCAGCCGTTTTTGGATTTATTAGCATTGGCTCACGACCGCTAACTTCGGCGAAATTTCTAATGATTGAGTTATTTAGCTGAGAGTGAAGTCGGTAGCGTGAGTGCGGACTAACAACGTGTATCGGATACTTTTTGGCAATATCGCTACCTAGCCACTCAAACGGCTCAATCCACGCTGGGTGTGCTGGGCAGTCATCATAGCCAAATTTTGCAATCACTGGCGAGTAAATTTCAATCTTACCTGACGGCGTGCCTAGCCTATTTTTAGCCGGATCAGCCCTAAAATCGGCAAATCTTGTGTAATACTCGCTCTCTTTTTTATCCTCTTTAAACTGCACGTAGCCAACCTGCCAAAACTCATCAAAACTTGGCATATTTAGCCCCATATTTTTAGCTTGTGCCTGTGCGTCTTCGTAAAATTCCTTTGCCCACTCTTTTTCGGTTTTACCCTCACTAAACACATCGCCTCTGCCCCAGCGTTTGCAAATTTCGTGGCAGATCCAGTAGTCACTTCTGCTCTCGCCCATTGGCTCTATAATTGGGCGGTTTGCTACGATATATTCGCCTGTTGGAGCGGTCTGGTTTATGTCATCACGCTCAATCTCAATGGCAACAGGCAGCACTATATCGCTTAATTTTGCCGTGCTAGTCCAGTATGGCTCGGCTGTGATGACGGTGTCAAATTTACGCCACGCTTTAACGGCGTTATTTACATTTTGATGACGTGTAAACATCGAGCCACTTGCCATATACGCAACTCTCATATGTGGCAGTTTTATTTTTGTGCCGTCATAATCTATCTCTTTGCCCGGATTTAAAAGTGCCTGTATTGAGCGTGATGACGGGATCGTGATATTTTTTGTCGTTCGCCACGGAGCGTTATCAACGCTGTCGTATTTCTCGCTTATCCTTGTGCTTATGCCTTTTAGGGCTGGGGCGATTTTATCGGTTGCGCCGTTTGAGTAATAAAGGTTGTATTCAAAGCCAAGCCCCTCTTTGCCGATGTGTCCTAGCATCGCACTTAGCGTTACAAGCGACCAGAATGCAAGCTCGCCGTGATCAGCCCTTTGAAGTGCGCGACCAATTATTATCGTGCTTGGCTCTTTGGCTAGTTTTGTGGCTAAATCCGCCATAGATTTAGCGTCAAGTCCGCAAATTTTAGACGCCCACTCTAAATTTTTCTCAACGCCGTCATTTTTACCCATAAAGTAATCTTTAAATTTATTAAAGCCAACGGTGTATTTTTTGATAAACTCAGCGTCATAAAGGTTGTTTGTATAAAGGTAGTGGCACATTGCGATAGCCATTGCAGTATCGGTATTTGGACGCACGATTAAATTTTGTGAGCCAAAGTATTTTGCTGTTTCATTTACCATTACATTTACGCTGTAAATTTTTGCGTCTGATTTTTTAAGCTCCTGTAAGCCCAAATATCCGTCGTGTGTAGGTGGTACCCAAGAGATTTGCCCAGTTACAAGCGGATCTGTGCCCCAAAATACGACATTTTTTGCATTCTTTGCGATCGCACGCCACTTTGTAGGCGTATCATAAACCGAGCTACTGCCCACAACGTGTGGCATTATGACAAGTCCAGCACCGGTTGAGTAGTCGCCACTCTCTTCAACATATCCGCCAAGCACTTTTAGCATTCTGTGAGCGACCGTTCTGCCCCAGCTGACCTTACCGCTACCGCCCCACCAGTAGCACTCGCCATAAACCGCCTCGCTGCCGTATTTATCAAAATTTTCTTTTAACGCCTTTGCTGCTAAATCAAGTGCCACATCCCAGCTAACACGCACAAACTCGTCTTTACCACGAAGCTCGCTCTTGGCTGGACCTTTTGCCTTTAAGTAGCTCTTTCTTACCATAGGGTAAAGCACTCTGTTTTCGTTTTGAACAACGTCAGGCAAAGAGTAGTTCATAGTATTTGGGAATTTATCACCCTCAAAACTATCAACAGAAACGACCTGACCTGAGTTTAGATTAGCCCAAAATAGCCCAAATCTATTTGCGCCAAAGACTCTTTTGTTATCAAAAATAGTCTGACTTACGCCCTCAATCCTACTTGCACTAAGCGTAGTCGCCGCCATTACTGAAGCCTTTAAGAAATTTCGTCTTTTCATTTTTCTCCCCTATAAAAAGATTTTTATTCACTTTTCTTCGCATTGTGTTGTAAAAATTTTATGACTAAATTTAAGCTACTCTCATCAAGCGCGATAAATCCAGCATCAACCATACCTTTGATATTTGCTGGCCACTGAGCAGCCGTAAAGCTCTCTGGCTCGTGAAGTCTATGACAAGCCGAACAGCTCTCTTCGTAAATTTTCTTTGCACTCTCATAAAGTGCGTTTTTATCGTTAGTTATGGCACTTTTATCAACTTCATAAACACCCTCTACTTCATACCAAATTTCGCCATAATCATCTTCTAAATTTTTGATAATCTTGAAATTCTTATCGTCCTCTTTATCAAACGTAGCATAAATTTGTGGCTCTTTCATACTTTTTAAAATTTGCGTTTTGTGGTTTTCAGATACCACACCTTTTATCTTGATATTTGCGGTTTTATCGGTAGTTGTAACGACTTCAACTGGGGTTAGAATTTCTATCTTTACGCCACTTGATGTCGTATCTTTTTGCATAAACTGAGCAAAAGCATTAGCAGATAAAAATACAATCGCCAAACATAAAATTTTACCTTTCATTTTCTCCCCTTAAAAAATAAAATTAGTCTATTTTAGCACCACAAAACTTAAAATTTTAAAAATTTTTAATGTTTTTTAAATATAATATTTTTACAAAAAAGAGGCATAAAACTATGGAAAATATCTTTTTAGAATCTTACGACGTTTTTAAAATTTACCCAAACAATAGCGGGAAAGTATATACCGATTTTTTAGAAAACAACAGACGCTACTCCATAACAAGATGCTACTACAATATCGTTATTGACAACGTGTTTTTGACATACTCGCACCTTATGCTTTATGAGGAGTGTCTTTACATTTTGTATTCGCAAAATAAGCTAAAAAATATGGACTTTTCATTTAGCATAAAAAAATCCGAACTTGCTAAGAAATTTAAAACCGACATAACAAAAAGTGCGACAGAAACGATAAAAAGATTGCACGAGTTAGAGCAAGTAAAAATTAGCATTTTTGTCAAGGACAAGATAGAAAAATCACTAAACATCATATCTCATATCAGCACAAAAGAGAGCGAAAAATACAGCGATATACCAGATGAGATAACGATAACCTTAAACCAAGAATTTGTAAAACTATATCGCTGCAACTATCTTGATAAGATTGAGTATCTAAACAGCTTTGAGGCTGAGCAGGGTAGTTTTATTAGGTATTTTATACAACACGAACTTGACGGCGGTGTAAAAAGCTCTGCCATACTTGATAAAATGGGCGTTTTTGACTACATTCCTTTTAGTAGAAAAAAGAGATTTGAGCAAGAGATTGCAAGTTTGGAATTTTATTATAAAAATGAAAAATACTGCGTAAAAGACGGCTTTGTAGTAGTGGAAGGCGAATCTAGCTCAAGCTCTGGAAATCAAAACGCAGCTATTGAACTTTATAAAATCATATACGCTCAAATCAGCGAAAAATGCGATAGACGCATCGTTTTAGACGATTTAATCTTAGAGCCTTATTATAACCGCTTCGGGCGTTTTGAGTCAGCAAACACTCTTTCTAAAATATTAAACGATATGGAGCTTATGCTAAATCAATCTTTACAGCAAGATAGTGGCGATACGACTTATTTTTCTCATTTTTTCGAGGGCGTAGTGTGTAAAAAAAATGAGAATTTCAAAGCCTTTTTAGAGCTAAATCAAAAGGGGTTTGAATATATGCTTTCGCGTCGTGCGAATTTGGACTTTTGGAATGTCGAATCCGCCGACTACGGACTTACGCCCTACCCTAGCGGAAACGCTTGCGGAATATAATCTCACAAAATATATTTTTAAGCATCTTAAAATATAAAATTTAACCTTTATTATATTTTATTTAAGATGCTTCCATTTTAATTAGCAATATATTAAAAAATACTTTAATATATAAAAAATAATTACAAAAATACATTTTATATATATTATTAAAAATAAAAAATCTATTTTTTATATAATAAAATAGATTTTTTATTTAAATTTAATAAATAAAGCAGTATATTTTTAAATACAAATAAAATCTTACGTAAAGGAGAGCAAAATGGAATTCCTTATGGTTTTGATGTTTTTCATCGCTGGAATTTATCTTTGGTTAAAACCGGAGAAAAAGTCCGCCGTGTTTAAATTTGGAGTTGCGGGTATAGCGATACTCGTGATTATGATGGCATACGTTAATAAATTTACCGTTTTGCCGATGGGAAATTTCTAGGAGGATATTATGCAAAATAAAAATCTTGCCACTTGGGGCGATGACGAGAAGTATTTTTTCAATCTCTTTGCACTAGCCGCACTTGCGCTTGTAGCACTTCCTGTTGGGATAGCCTGCGTTATACTTGGATTTGGTATGGGAGATAGCCCTTGCATAATGTGTTGGCACGAGAGGTTTTGTATGGTCGCCGTATCGTTTGTAGCGCTTCTTATCGTTAGATACGGTTTTAAGGTCAAATATCTAGCTTCAATCATCTTTCTTACTTGCCTTGGACTTTACGACGGATTTACGCATTATAGTTTAGACGGCACATACGGAGGGTATCTTGATATCAAGCAAGGATTCGGGCTTGAAATTTTAGGCGCGCATACTCAGTTTTGGGTTGTCGTGGTGCATTTTTTTATATTTTTATTTTTAGGAGTTATTTTATTTTTAGGCAAAAACGTAGGTTCTATAATGAAAAAGAGCGAAAATGGCGAATATGGCGAAGTTTTGCCTAGTTTTACGCTGGGTAAAATCGCGGTTGTTACTTTCGTGATTATAATGGGGCTTAATCTTATTCAAGCCTTTATTACCGCCGGTCCTCCGCCGTATCTAGCCTCAGCCACTCCTTCAAGAATGAGCGTAGATCCTAGCAAATGGTTTTGGGAGCTTGATCACTGGGATGGTTTTGAGATAGATTATCGCGAGAGCTGGAACCCAAAACTTCCTAATTTACCTAAATAAGGATTAAATAATGAAAAGAATTTTTATGATTTTAACTATTGCGATGGGACTATTTGCCAATGAATTTGATTTAGACCCTAAAAACGGAGCGATAGAAAATATAACTATGCTAAAACAAACGGGAATTTTTGATGTCAAGCTAAACGATAATACGCCAATTACCGGGCTTGATTATGATGAAGAGAGTAAAAAATTTTTAATAGCCACTCTTAAACTTGAATTATATACGATGGATGAAAATTTAAAGGGCATAAACGGCTACTTAAAAAGCACTAAAGATTGGATAATCCAAATGGAAGATGCGGTAAGCGCGTGCTTTTACAACGGCTCAATCGGTATGATGAGCTATAATAAAACGTATCAATTTTTTAAACACGCCCCAAAACAAAGCGAGGACGAGGCGAATAAGGCGTGGAGATACTTGCTAAAAGGATACGAAGACTACACGCTTGATTTTAAAGACCGCTATTATACGATACGTGCCAAACAGCAGTATATTTTATCTTGGGATTACTCTAAATTTTACAAAGAATTCTTTATCGCCACCGTGCCTGATGATATAAAGCCAAGCTGGAGCGTAGCTAGCTTTTCAGACTCTGATAATATGCTATCTACGGAATTTATACCAAGCCTTGATGAAACCTTAGCCGTTAAAAAAGATAGAAATTTAGATGATTACTACATAACAGGTATGGACGCAAGCGGCGAGTTTATATACCTACTCTCAAAACAATATTCAAGCATATTAAAGCTTGATTTGCGCACTAGAAAAATCATCAAAGCGTATGGATTTAGCGGATTAAACGACGCTCACGCATTAGCGATTAAAGATGGTAAATTTTATATCGCCTCAAAAGAAAACGGAGCGAATAAAATAGCCGTTTTTGAGTAAATTTAAGGGGCTTTACGCTCCTTAAATCATTTTTGCTTTTTAAGCTCTTTTATAAATTCATCTAACTCGCCATTAATTTGTGCGTTAAAAAGGGTTTGGTTGATTTTTAAAATTTCAGCCGTATAATCGTGATTTAAAATCTCGTTTATAAAATCAAAACTATCGCTGTCTTGCTTTATCTCAAACATATCACGCCAAATGTCAGTTATCCACCAACCGCATTTTGAGAGGCAGTCAAACTCTTTTAAAATTTCATCTTTTATCTTAATGACAACCTTATCGGTTTGCGTGATATCACTATTAACAAAATCTTTATGAGCGCCATCAAGGTTTATAAAAAGCCTATAACCTAGCGAATTTACGCTATTTTCGGAGCTAATTCTAAACTGAAAAATCGCATCTTTAAAATCCACGTGAGATATGCAAATTTGGTGCTTTTGTGTAAAATTTGGATATGAGTTAAAAGCCTTGTCATCTAGGGCTAAATACCAAGGAGTGTCGGCATTTTTGAGCCTAAACTCGTCAAATGCAAATTTTATAAAATCCTTATAACTCTTCTCATCTGCTTCAAAAAAGTTATAATTTGCAAAATTACGCTCCCTAAATAGACTAAACTTCAAGCTAAACTCCATAAAAAAAGGTAGGGCTATTATACCCTACCTTACTAAATTTAAAGGGGAAACCTAAAAAATGTAAAAGGCACCAAAAATTATAAATGCTCTTAGGCAAAAACCGCCTACTAACACGCAAATTTCACTAGCGACACTGCCTTTTGCCTCCACTTGACATACACTGCCATCACTAGTAGCACAAGCTCTATTTAAAAATAAATTTGCACCGCCAAGTAGTGGCACAACTAGACCAAGTCCTACAAATCCTATCCAAAATACAAAAGCCAAACTTCCAGCAGTTATGTGCTTAATACTAGCAAAACCGGCAGCCTCGCCACTAACCATACCAAATAACATAATAATCGCAAAAATTTCAAAAGCCACTAAGATAGTGTGAAATTTATGCACGCTATGAGTGAGCGAATGTCCGGCGTTTAAAGTAACGATAGCGTTCGCACTTGTGCCAGTTGAGAGCGCTGATATGACAAAAATCACAGGCACCCAGATACTAGCCCAAAGTGGAATTGCCTTAACCACATACAAAAGCAGTCCAGTATAACCCATAACGCCAAAAGCTAAAACGATACCAAGTATAAGCATATGATCGCAAATTTTGCCCTCTTTTAACGCTTTAAAATACACAAGAGCACTTACGATTATAAAAAATGTAAGCAGATACGTTCCTATGCTCATCATAGATGTAGGCTCGGTGTATAAATTTATGATTTTAAGCGGATTTATGGCTGCGCTTGGTGCTAAGTCAAGCAACAAAAGTGCCGTTCCTATCACAACAGCAACTGGCGCTAGTAAAAATCCAAATTTATAAAATCTCTCATTTATCTTGCCAAAAACTCCCTTATACGCAAGTGCCGAAGCCACAAACGCCCCAGCGCCAAGACCACCCAAAAATAGATAGATGACAATCAGCCATCCCCAAGTATTTTGTAACATTGTCTTTCCTTTTTACTTTTTACTAAATGGGGCTAAATTTATAATCTCATTTTCAAGGTATAAATTTAAAAACTCCCCAAAATACTTCCATACAACAAGCTTTGTAGCTTCTGATGAAGCCTTGGCAAAATCTCTAAACCACATCGTATGCAAACTCACAAACTCCGCTTTTTGCTCTGCTAGTTCTTCAAATTTTGCCTTATCATCATCTGCGTAAGCAAGCATATTGTAACTCATAAAATAAAGATATTGAAGCTCAAATCCTATATAGTCATCTGGAAATTTATCAAACTGCTCATCATCTACCCTAAGTCCCGCTCTCTTATAAAA
The DNA here is from genome assembly GCF_030249845.1 of Campylobacter gastrosuis. Lineage (GTDB taxonomy): Bacteria > Campylobacterota > Campylobacteria > Campylobacterales > Campylobacteraceae > Campylobacter_A > Campylobacter_A gastrosuis. The sequence continues at coordinate 12,714 of NZ_JANURM010000023.1, forward strand.
CGCCCTAACCTCAAAAGTCTGTGTGCCAAACATATTTTTATAATCAAAATATGTGGATTCATAAGGTAGCGCTTTTGGGCGACGAGGACCGACAAAAAGTCTGTTAAACTCATATCTTAAATCATCAAGCAATACATCATCTGTAGAGATTTTGCAAAGCTCTTTTATAAAAGCGTGTTCTTTAAATTTAGGCTCAAATTCCTCGCATAGCGTTAGAATTTCGCTAAATTCTTGTTTTTTAAGCTCTTGTAAAAATATACGCCTTAAAAAATCCTCTACAAAAAGACTATTTTTTATAGTGTTTTGAGCTAAAATTTCCATTTTGTATCCTTATTAGTGGATAAATTCGTTTCGCTTCATTCTAGGATAGAAACGAATATTTGGCTTGGTAAAGAAGTGCTTAAAGCCTGGCATCTCTTTATTCATACCTGCGCTATCGCTGACATCGGTATCAACTAGCTTTAAAACCCCACACGGACAGCCTTCAACACAAGCTGGTTGCTCGCCTCGCTCTAGCTTTTCTGCACAAAGATTACATTTTTGAGCCTTGCCGTCAAAGCCTTTATTAATCGCACCATAAGGACAACCTAGCATACAATATCCGCAACCAATGCACTTATCGTGAAGTGGCTGAACTACGCCATTATCTAGCTTGATATAAGCTCCAACTGGGCAGACGTCCATACAAGCTGGATTGTCGCAGTGGTGGCAAGAGTGAGAGATGAAAATGTCTTTTGAAATTCCATCTTCATTAATCAAAAGATTATCCACTTTACGCCAGTTTATATCTGGGTGTTGGTTGTGATAAACCTGACAAGATACTTCACAAGCTAAACAACCTATACAAAAATTGTAATCAAATAAAAATCCAAGTTTTCTCTTTTGCATTTTACGCTCCTACTTCTTGTTTGGCAGCTTTTTTAACTTCTACAAACGTAGCAGTATAAGTAGAGCCGTTGCCAAGATCGCTTACGCCGTCAGAACAAAGCATATTCGCACCTGTTCTTGACTTTGTTACTTTAACCCAAATGTTATTCCAAGCATAGCAAATTCCAGGTTGCATTTGGTTTGTTTCTATCGCTGTAAATACCGCTGTGCCTTTCTCATTTGTCGCTTCAACCGTATCGCCGTGTTTAATGCCCCTAGCGTCCATATCCTCTTTTGTCATAAATAGCTCAGCGTTTCCTTTTACGATAACACGTTTTACTATGTATGGCATATTTCCCCAGTTTGAGTTATCTTGAAGCTGTGTTCCTGGAGTCATAAAATAAAGCGGATATTTTTTGACGTAATCTTTACCAAATTTTTGGTTATAGTAATCCCAGTCATCGCCAAGATCTATAACAGGATGATATCCAGCGTCTTTAAACGTCTTAGAATAAAGCTCACATTTGCCGCTTTGCGTTCCAAATACCAGCTTATCTTTTGGCGCGTAAGGGTAGTATGGGAACTGATCTTTCATACTTTCAGGCGTTCTGTGAGGTTTTATCCAACCAATCTTTTTAAGCTTTTCATAGGTGATATTTTGCTTTTTAGCAAATTCTGTATCCAAAAAGCGTCTGCAAACAGTCTCACTATCCCAGTTAAAGCACTCCTCTGTATAACCCATAGCCTTTGCAAGAGCGTTAAAGAACTCTAAATTTGTCTTAGCCTCTCCAAGAGGTTTTACGCTTTGTGCGTTGTAGCAAACATAGCCTGAAATTTGGTCATTTTGTATATCTTCGCTCTCCATAAATGTAACGCCAGGCAACACATAGTCAGCATAATCACAAGTATCTATATCATAAGGGTCTATAACCACCAAGAAAAAGTCATCGTCCATAATGCGTTTTTTGATTAAATTTGTATTTGGCGCGACAACCATCATATTTGAGTTATAGTGGATACAGGCTTTTATAGGCACTGGAACTGGCTTGTCAAGATATGTCGCACCCTCTTTTTGTATCCCTTTTCCAAACTCAACATAGCTAATCTCTTGTCTTTGAATTTTGTTGCCATTTTTATCTTTTGGCGATAAGTCAGGCATACAATTATCAAAGTTAAAACACCCTTTTACGTGAACATAAGCCCAAAATAGTCCCCCACCAAGTTTAGTTAAAGCGCCAGTTAATACAGGCAAAAACGTAACAGCGCGCACTAGTCTTGCACCATTAAAGTGCCTTTGTCCGCCGTCCCCGTGCATAATAGCAGGAGCTTTTGCGTGAGCGTATTCACGTGCGAAAACTTTGATCTGATCAACACTAGCGCCACACATATCAGCAAGTTCGCCATAAGTGTATAGTGAGCACTCTTTAACTAAATCCTCAAAACCCATAGTGTATTTTTCTACAAATTCGTGATCGTAAAGGTCCTCTTCTATTAAAACCTTACAAACCGCCAAACAAAATGCTGGATCGCTTGATGGTTTTAGCTGTATAAACATATCAGCTTGATTTGCCAAAGGCACACGGATAGTGTTTATTACGATTATCTTGCCACCTCTTTTTTTAACCCTGTGAGCAAATCTAACCCAGTGAACAGCGGTGTATGATTCATTTGAACCCCAGCTTATATACATATCTGACTCATCTACTTCAAGCGCGTCTTTTGAGTAGTCAGTCCCTATAACACTAGGAGTTCCTGCATATCGTGGCCAGTCGCAAGGGTTTCTAACAAGCCTAGTCGCGCCGTATTTTTCAAAGAAATTTCCACTTGAGATAGTCTTTGAGATATGTCCTTCGTTGCCTGAATAAACAAACTCAGTTAATGCCTCGCCGCCAAATTTTTCCTTTATATCAGTAAGCTTTGCGGCTATCTCTTTTAAAGCCTGATCCCAACTTATGCGCTCCCATTTGCCCTCAGTCTTTTTACCTATCCTTTTCATCGGATACATAATGCGATCTGGGTTATAAAGGTGCATAGCGTAAGTATGACCCTTAACACAGGCGGTTCCTTGAGTAAGCGGATGAGCTGGATCGCCCTTTATGCCAACCATTTTGCCGTCTTTTACCTCAGCGATTAACGCACACGCGTCACGGCAGTTTCTAGGACAGGTTAGGTGATGATACTCTACGTTTTCATCGCCCTTGTATGATTTTGGATTAAAATCCACTTCATACTGCTCCATTCCAAACAGCGTTGGAGCAGTTCCGGCAACTGCAAGACCTGCACCAACACCTTTTAAAAACGAACGTCTTTGCATATTTATCTCCTTTTTAAGGTCTATTTTTCAAAAACAAAAACTAAATTTTGCTTACCTTCTCTTGAAAAGATATAGAATTTATTATCTTTTATCGTGATAGCTCTTGGGTTTAAAACACCGCTAAAACCAAAAACTTCATCAATTTGTTTTGTGGCTAAATTTAGCTTTAAAATGCTTGAATAGTTTTTGCTAAGCAAATAGGCAAAATCCCCGCTAAACTCAATGCCAGTGATATAGTAATCATCTAAATTTCTATTATCTTTTATCTGCAAATTTGCACCAAAACTTGGCACAAATTCCTCTAAAATCATCTTATCATCGCCGTCAAAAACTCCAACCGACCAGTTAGATCTAACATCATTTGGCACAGAAGCGATTAAAAATTTATTACTCGCCTCATCATAGTCAAAGTCAAGTATAAACTGCTGTTTTGCTCTAAGCGTAAAGAAGCGATTTTTGTTGCCAAAGTCATTTAGCCTCCACTTATCATATCCGCTTATAAGGTGTCGCCACTGGCTATTTTGCTCATCTTTATCGCTGATATCAACTGGCTCGTATGATACAAATGTTTTGTTATAGCTTATGATTGATACTTCGTTTTTATACCAAGTAGCACCTACACTATCTTCCATTTCCATTATAAAGTGTCTGTCGTGTTTGCCGTATCTAAGCGGTTTAAAGTCTGCATCTAGTATGTAAAACTCATTGTCATTTGAAGATACTGCAAATTTCCCACTCTTAGCGTCATAATCCGCACCAGTTAGCGCGTTGTCATTTTCTAGTTTTATGGTAATCTTTTGACTTGGGGCGCCTAAATCTTTGACGTTTTTTACGGCACCAGCATTAAAGTCGGGATTAAAATCAAAGCCAAAAGCAAAGATAGCACTAAGTGCGAATGTAACCAATTTTTTCATTGTTTGCTCCTTACTTTGCTAGATCTGGAAGCTCTGGGTTCCAGTCAAATCTAAAATCTAATCCGCTTTGCCAGTGATCCATCTCCCAAAACCACTTGCTAGTATCCATACTCATACGAGGTGGTGTAGATGAGCCAAAATAAGGTGGTGGTCCTGATGTTATAAATGCTTGAATGCAGTTAGCGCCAACTATTATTAAAAATACCAAATTTGCAAATTTACCAAGTGGCAGATAGGCTAAAAATTTGCCGTATTTACCCTCTTCAGATTTTTGCATTATGGCGCCTAAATTTTTACTAAATAGCAAAATAATTGCTAAAAACACAAGCACAAAAAAATCAACAACCATTACCCAAAACTGAGTATGTGCGCCTAAAATTTCCAAACCAAAACCCTGCTTTATATCAAGGTATCCACCAAATGTCCCGTCTATACTATAATGTATAAATCCGTTAAAAAGCCCCCAACACGCCATAAGTATAAGAGCCGCTAGATAGCTTCGCTTAATACCATATCTAACCATCAAAAGTGCAATTAACGCAATGGCTATCATCGTAATACGCTCAGCCCAGCACATAACACAAGGACTATCGCCCATACCAAAACCAAGCACGACACAAGCTATACCAACTGGCAAAAGTATAAGCGCTATGACAGCTAGTGACATAAGGTTAAAAAAGCTTTTTTCACTCTCTTGCATACTAGACTCCTTATAAATTTCCAATAGGCATAACAACCCACAAATTCACATAAAATTCAAGCACGACTAACAAAGCACATCCAACAATCGCACAAGACACCGCCACTCCCTTTTTCTCAGGTCTTATATACATCACAAGAGCCGAGATAAAGAATAAAACTAATTGTAAAAACTCCATTGTTTATCCTTTATTTTGGATTTGTTAATAAGCTTATTTGGAAAATAATATAACTTTATTTATTAAATTAAAATAAAAAATAGAATTTTTTGTATAAAAAATGCTTATTTTTGTAAAATTTTTTATACAAAAGATATTTTTTACAAAATATTTTTTATATTTTAAGTTTATTTTTATAAAAATATATTTTTAAAAAATATTTACTAAAATTTTCAGCGTTTGTTTTGTATAATTTGACAAAAATTTAAAGGACATTTATGATATTTATTAATGCTTGTTTAAAAAAACCAACCCCATACACGCCAGTCTGGATGATGCGTCAAGCTGGCAGGTATCTACCAGAATATATGCAAGTTCGTGCGGCTGCTGGGGATTTTTTATCGCTTTGTAAGGACTACAAAAAGGCTAGTGAGGTTACCATTCAGCCAGTTGAAATTTTAGGCGTTGATGCGGCGATTTTATTTAGCGATATTTTGGTTGTCCCTTTGCAAATGGGTATGGAGCTTAAATTTTTAAAGGGCGAGGGACCAGTTTTTGATAAACCTATTAGAAATTTAGACGATTTAAACGCCCTTGATAGCGATAAAGCGGTTAAGGATTTAAGTTACGTCTATGATACGATTAAGCTAACTAGGCAAAATTTAGCAGATGATAAGGCGTTAATTGGCTTTTTAGGAGCTCCTTGGACACTTGCAACCTATATGATAGAGGGTCAGGGCAGTAAAACCTACGCCATTTGTAAAAAAATGCTCTATGAAAATCCAGAGCTTTTACATAAAATTTTAAGCAAGGTTACTGACGCTTGTATAGGATATGCCAAAATGCAAATAAAATCTGGCGTAAATGCTATCCAAATTTTTGACAGCTGGGCAGCAGCACTTGAAGAGAGTGCGTTTTTTGAGTTTAGCTGGGCTTATATTTTAAAAATCGTTGATGAGATAAAGCGTGAATTCCCAAGTGTCCCAGTCATCGTCTTTCCAAAAGGCATAAGCGGATACTTAGATAAAATTAGCGGGAATTTTGACGTTTTTGGCGTGGATTGGAGCACTCCGATTGAACTTGCAAAGGCAAAACTAAGCCCAAAATACGTCCTTCAAGGCAATATGGAGCCAACACGCCTTTACTCAAAAAGGGCAATTGATAAGGGCATTGATAAAATTTTATCCGTGATGAAAAGCACGCCTCATATTTTTAACCTTGGACACGGAATTTTACCTGATATCCCAGTAGAAAATGCAAAATATTTTATAAAAAAAGTGCAAGAAACCAGTATGATTTAAGGAGTATTTATGAACAATTTAAGCATAAAGCAGAAGATGCTTTTAGTGGTGCTAAGTAGTGTGCTTAGCCTTTTGCTGTTTAGCATTTACACCATAAACGGCTTTTTAAACAAACGCACAGAAGCCGAAACGAGCGCGGTTTTAGTTGATGATATCATTCATCACACCGACTTTATCCACGAGTTTCAAAAGGAGCGTGGGCTTAGTGCTGCCTTTGTAAATGGCGTAAAAAATGGCGAGAAACTAAACGAACAAAGGGCTTTAACCGACAAGACTTTGACCTTTTTATCACAAAATTTAAAAGAGAGAGTCAGTGGCGTTAGAAGCGAAGTTGATGCTATGGGGGGGGGTGCGGCTGCATCTTTTACTAAGGTAATCAGAGATGAAAACATACTCATCAACGCCTACACTTCAAGCCTAGACCCAAGCTTGGTTGATGATTTTAAAATGGCAATCGTAGTTGGCGATTTAAAGGAATTTTTAGGCATTACAAGGGCTACTTTAAATGGAATTTTAGCCAAAGGCATAATGGATAAAACCAGCCACGACAAGTTAAATACGCTTTTTGGAATTTTACAAAAGCTAAAAAACGACTTCTTAGACTTTAACGAAAAATCAGTCGCCCAGCAGTTTAGTGAGAAAATTTTAAACACGAGCGAGTATTTAGAAGTGGATAAAATTTTAAAAGACACGCTAAATGTTGGCTTTGGCGAAGCTACAAACTACAAACCAAACGAGTGGTTTGCACTTGCTACATCGCTAATTGACAAGGTTAGAGTGTATGAAATTTCGCTTTACTCAAACATAAAAGACAAGGCAATCGCCCTAAAAAGCACTGCAAACACGAATTTAATTAAAGCTGGGTTTGGCATTGGATTTTGTATTTTAGTTGTGATTTTGCTCTCATTTATTATTGGCAAACGCCTTGTAAATGATATTAACCAGATCGCAAACGGACTTAAAAATTTCTTTGATTTTTTAAATTTCAAGACCAAAGAAGCAAAACCACTAACCATAAAATCGCACGATGAGCTAGGCGTAATGGCAACCCTAATCAACGAAAACATCGCCAAAGTAGAACAATCCACAAATCAGGACAACATAGCCGTAAGTCAGTCGGTTGATACCGCAAAACAAATTGAAAACGGCAACCTAAAAGCTAGAATTACTCAAAACCCAGCAAATCCGGGGCTAATTGAGCTTAAAAACGTCCTAAATAAGATGCTTGACACGCTTGAACTCAAAGTCGGCTCTGATTTAAACGAGATTCAAAAGGTCTTTAACAGCTACCGAAACTCAAATTTCACAAGCAAAATCCAAAACCCAAAAGGCGAGGTTGAAATGGTTACAAACGCCCTTGGCGATGAAATCTCAAATATGCTAAGAACCAACCTAA
>NZ_JANURM010000024.1 GCF_030249845.1 Campylobacter gastrosuis
GCACCGCTTTTATCCTATTAACCGCCTTTTTATGTAGTGTTATCTTTTTAGACACGCTAAAAATCAAGGGGCTAGATAATCAGATTAGCAAATTAAACAGCGATTTAGCCGTGTTAAGAGTGCAAAACGATATCACAAACGCCGATTTAATCACGTGCAAGGCAAATATCGCAAAACAAAACGAAGCCTTTAAAGCCCTAAGTGTTGATAACGAAAATTTAAGCCGTGATTTAAAGAGCGTAAAAAGCAAATATAACAGCCTAAAAACGCCTAAAAAAATCACTTGTGAGAGTGAAAACGACTTTTACAAAAAGCTATTTTTGGAGCTTTCAAAATGAGATTTTTAGCCCTATTTTTACCGATTTTTTTAATGGGTTGTGCTAAGCAAGGCGTTGGTAAAACCGAGTTTGTAGAAGTGATTAAGCCCGTAAAATGCGACGCTAAAATCCCAGCAAAGCCAAGCTATGACATTAACGATTTAGAGACGGCAAAGGCATTAATGATTTATCATAAACAAATAGAGCTAATTTTAAAGAGGTGCGTAAATGACAAATGAAATTCAAGGATTTGTAACAACCGCTCAAAGTGCTGAAAAGTTAGGCATTGTAGGCGTTTTATTTTTGGTGCTTTTAGGGCTGGTGGCTTATAACTATTTTATAACAAGGGATATTAAAAGAACACTTGAAAAGATAGATAAGACGCTAGAAACTCAAAGCGAAATTTTAAATCTGCAACTCTCATTTTTTAAAGAGCATTTAATCACTGATGTAAAAAGAGAGATAACAGAGTTAAAAGGCAACGTTAAAGAGCTATTAGAGCATTGCAAAGAAAACAATGCAATCAAATATGGGCGTCGTTTAGGCGATAGCGTTTAAAAATATTTAAAAGCCCGGTATCTTTTAAGTGCGTGGGGCTTAAATAGCCAAAACGGCTAATTTCACGCCCCACACCCTTAAAATATATCAATTTTTGAAAATATGAGCTATCGCACTTTAAAATTTATAGAAAAGGGGAAGGTTTTGGCTATTTGAGCTTTACGCATTAAAAAGATATCTAGAATTTAAATATTTTTAAGAAAGGAGAAAAGCGGATTTTTAAAGCCAAAGGGGTGTTAATAGTGAGCCGCCGCATAAGCGACAGCCGCAAGACTAATAAGCCTTGACAACAATTATACAAAGTAGTATAATAGCCACTATTAACTGATGACTAAACATTTTAATCACCTCTTTTCTAGGGGTGTAATTTAGCCATAGGGTTGCAGCCCTTTGGCTAACCCTTAATGCAATTATACAAAATCCGCAAAAATAAAACAATGATTTTAAACATAACAAGATTTAAAAATGTCAAAGACGGCACTATCGGTCGCTTTGAGTTGCTGGGCGATGATAACGCCGTCCTTTTAAAAGGCTACACATTAGAGCCAGCAGGTGATGACACCACAGAGCCAAATCAAGACAAGCGGATACCACAAGGACTTTATAACGTAGCGTGGCATAAAAGCCCACGTTTTAAAATGACATTGCCGCTTTTATTTAATGAGAGCGTGAGCCGTGAGCGGTTTATCTTAATCCACGCTGGGAACTATCCAAAGCATACTGAGGGCTGTATCTTGCTAGGTAGCATTTATACAGACGAAGGAGTATTTAACTCAAAGGCGACATTAATGCAGTTTTTAAAGCTTACAAAAAATCAGGATTTTAAAGTAAAAATAACAAATAAAGAGGTGTAAAAATGGATATCACACAAAAACTATCAAACTATACATTAGTTTATCGTAAAATTTTAGCTGAAAGTATGGCTGAAAACACGCCATTTGACAAGATAATCAAAAAAACGGACGAGTATTTTGAAAAATATGGGATAAGTGATGATAAGCGTTTTGACGTTACTACTTCTATGCTTTCAACGATACTTCAAACAATAACCGCAACAAGCCAAGAAATAGCACTAAGGTTTTTAATAGAAAATGAAAAATTAGAGAGCGAATTAAAACTTGCTGACGCTGAACTAGCCATAAAAAAAGCCGAAATACCGCTTAAACAAGCAGAACAAAGAAGGCTTGAAGCCGAAATACCGCTTAAAGTTAAAGAGTTAGAATTAGCAGCAAAAAGGCTAATTTTAGCCGAAAAAGAAGCGGAGTTTAACACACAAAGAGCTAAGCTAATACAAGCACAAGCACTTAGCGAAGAAGCAAGAAAAAGAGCGATAGAACGAGAAATAAAAAGCTATGATGATAAGCTAAGAATGCAAAAGTCAAGTGATATGAAAGACCTAGTATTTGGCTATGCAAGTGGTGGCGTGGCGGTGCCAGCTAATATGCAAACAAAGGCAATTGACTTAATAAATCAAATTTAGTTATGGCAAATAGTATCTTTTTACCGACTGGGGATTATGTAGGGCAGTGGTATATGTATAAAAAAAGCGAAGGCACTGCGCGCTCACGTGGGATAATAAAAGGACTAAAAGAGAATAATTTATATAAAAAATTTGCTAGGACGTTTAAAGTTAAAGGACTTGGTGAAGTAGGCATTTTAGGCAATAGCGATGGGTGGCTTCGCTCAAAAACCTATAACAGATACATAACTAACGCCGAAATAGAAAGAAAGTGGGGCAAAATTTTAACCCAGCCTTATCTTTTTCCTAGCAGAGGGAGCACACCAACTACAATTAAAATCACAAAAAAGGGTTTTGGCGTGTGGCGGACTTCAACAGCGTGGAGAAACGAACTTGGTAAAAAAAAGAAAAAACAGCATTTTGAAGTAGTGGCGCTTTTTTATGTAGATAGTGGTTTGCCAGTAATGGGAACAAGAAATTTTATAAAACAAGCGCACTGGCTTACAAATATCGGAGAGCCTACACGCTCAACAGGTAGCGTTAAGTGGAGCAGTGCTTTAAAAAATGTATTTAAGCCAAAAAATATCTTTAAAATAGGACTTATGGGGGCGGCTATGTATATGCTACCCGGCAAAATCGGCGCCCTAGCAAATGTTGGCAAATTAGCAAGTTTTAGCGGGCTTGCGGCTATTGGTGGTGTGGTGGCTGGTGTTGGTGGTATTATAAGCACTTTTGGTGCTATTGTAGGCTCAAAAACACTAACAAAGCTAGGCATAAAAATCGGTGCTGTTGGGTCAGCGCTTAACCTTATGGGAAGCGGTTTAAGTCAGCTTAGCACGGCAAGCGCGGCAAAAGCAAACGCCTCAACCTTGCCTAGTAGCAAAATAGCACAATCGCAAGGACTAAGTGCGACAAGTAGCACTTATGGTGCTAGTGCTATGAGCGGTAACTCACAAATGTATCTTACACGCGCTATGGATATAGCTGATTTTGGGATGAGTGCATTTAGTGCCGTTAGGGGGCTAAATGGTGCGTTTAGAGAGCCAAATCAATTTAACGATGAGGATATGCCAAAAAACAACGATGAAAAACAAATACTATATATGAATTCAAGCGACTTAGAAAATATCGGACGCAGGTTTTATGAAAGGGACGTGGAGTATGATTTAGGATTAGAACAAGGAACATTAATGAGTAATGATGGGAGCTTACTATAAACCTATTTCGTAACAACAAATCCAACTAAAATTATAGCCTAAAAAAATATATAAAATTTAGAAAAATTAATCACATAATATTTTTAAAATTTAAATTTAAAGGAGATAGTGTGTGGAATTTTTTAGGCGGACTTTTAGGTGGTGGCTCATCGTCGCTTGGCGGACTTAGTGGCATTGGCGGACTTTTAGGCGGTATTGGTAGTGCGTATTCTGCTTACAAGCAAGATAAGCTAAATAGAAAAGTGCAAAACCTTAACATATCGCTATTAAACGATGAAAGAGCTAGGCGAAATAGAGCGGATAACTCGCTAAATACGGCTTGGCTAAATTCAAGCTATGCAAAAGAGGATAGAAGCAATGGGCTGGTTTAACATACATTACTTGCCAGAACAAAAAACAAATGGTGGATTTGGTGCTGTGCTTTCAAATCTTGGCGATAGCTTTTTAAAGCTAGGACAAATTAACAGAGAACAAGAGGCGATAGATATAAAAAAACAGCAAAACGATTTTGAAAAAGAGCGGTTTGCTTATCAAAAAGAAGCTGATAAAGAAGATAGGGCCTTTAAGATAAAGCAGCAAGAAATTTCAAATGATATTGCAAGGAAAAAACTTGATATAGATATGATAAATGCAAAAAATACAGCGGACTATAAAAAAGAGTTAGCAGCTGATAGAGCATTAAAGCTATCACTACTTCAAGACGAAAAAGCACAAAAAACACAAGATAGGCTAAATTCAATAACTGCTATGAGAAAGCTATATCCAGAGCAAACAAAAGGTTTAAGCGATGATGAGATAATAGCTGTTGGTAATCAGATAGAAAAGTTATATCAAAGCCAAAAAAATGCAATATCTAATGATGATTGGGTGTCAGTGGATAAAGACTTTTATAATGAGTATGCAGCAGACGCCAAAGGCAATATAAAATCAACTGAGAAGAATGGTTTTGTTGCAAAACGCTCTTATGTAGAGGGCATAAGAAATAGCAAGAATAAAGCTATGTATGATGATAGTTTTTAATCAAGGATAAAACAATGACAGCACGCGAATTCTTAGGCGATGAAAAAATCGCACAACTTGAAAATATGGGCTTTGCACCAGAGCAGATAAAAAGCTTAGCAAGAGATAGTTACTTCGCACAAAAAGCACAAAGGCTTAAAGAGGTAAATGCTATGCCAATTAGTGGCGATTTAGCAAATAAGGTATTTAGGGGAGAGCTAAGCGAACAAGAAGCAAAAGACGCACAATTTATAGATGATAAACGTGGGCTGCTTGGCTATGGTAACGGCGTAGTAAAAGGATTAGCAAGTACTGCAAATTTTTTAGAACAAGCTAGTGATTTTATAAATCCATTCTATGAGGGGCAGCGCGACGAAAAAGGCGAGTATATCTATAAAAACAAGATAAACGAGAAGCTAAAACCTTACATAGAAAAGATAGAAAGAAGCGAAAAGGCGTGGGCAAAGGCACACCCTGATGAGTGGAATATAAAAGGTGGTGTTGGCGAGATGGCTGGTAGTTTGCTAGCCGACCCGATAAACTTTATACCACTTGCAAGTAGTGCAAATTTAGCAAGAAAAGGACTTTATTACGCCGCAACTGGTGCAGCAAGCAACACAATATATGGCACTGGTATAGATAAGGATAAAAACTATGCAAAGGACGCCGCCATTGGTGCTGTTGGTGGCGTGGTGCTAGGCGGTGCTATGGAGTTAGCCATAAATGGTGCTAGTAGGGCATTAAACCGCATAAGAGAGAGAAAGGCGGCAAGGCAGACAGAGACGGATGAAGCAAGTGCTGTTGCAGAGCCAACGCAAACTCAATCAACGCAAAGCAACGCAACGCCGATTGATGATTATTTAGGCACGTTAGGCGGCGATGATTTAGCAGATTTAACACCAAAAGAGATAAAAACACTTGATAACGCAAAGGTAATTAGTGATTATTTTAAATACAACAAAGATGACAAAGGTCAGATAAACGCATACGCAGATATGTTAAAGCAGTATAGACAAGTTGCAGAAGAAAACTCGGTAACTAGATATGCAAATATCCAAAAAGAGCTTAATAAACTAAAAGAAATTTCAAGCCCAGCAACTATAAAAGACGTGATAAACTCAAAATTTAAACCAACAGCCGACGAGATAGAATTTACAAGAGTGATAAATGACGGAGTGGATGTTGAGCCAAGGCTCACTGGTAAGAGCATTTTATACCACCTACAAAGTGCGATAGAAAATCCAATCCTAACACCAAACGCTTTATCAAACAACCTAAAACAGGCTGGATTTGGCGATGAGATGACTGAAATTTTAACAAGAGCATACGAAGCAAAAGACATAAATATCGCAAAAAATTACATTGATGAGAAGCTAGATGACGCATTTTTGCAAAGTATAGCAACACGGATTAAAACAAGCTATAATAATGAAAATTCAATACAAAGGAGCCAAAATGGTAGAACGAGTGATAGTGGGGGACAAACCGAGCCTACAAGAGCTATCGGATCTCTTAGCGAACAAGGTAACAAGGGAGCATATGAACCAGATAATGGCGTGGATGCACGAGGGCGAGGCGGCATTACAGAGCGATATAGCCTCAGTGAGAGAAACAGCAATGCAGATGCTACACAAAGATCCTTACGACCTATGCAACAAGATACTTTACGCACTAGCAAGGACGGCTGGATATCCGACGACGCTGGGACTTTGGGAGGACACCCTGCCACTAGAAGCAATGGCGGATCAAATGTGGGGGATAACTGGGACACGCTGGTATCAGAACAAATTAAATCAAGTAATGAGATTAGCCGAGCAAGAGGAGCTACACAGCTAGACGAGCAAAATTTTAATATCGTAGATGAGGGCAAAGCAAAGAGCGATTATAACGCCAAACTTGACTTAGCCCCAAACGTCAGGGACTTATCAAAGCTTACGACCGATGAGATAATGGCGGATTTAGAGTATTTAGCACAAAAACACCGTGAAATTTTTAACAAACCTAGCGAAGTTTTTAAGCTAATCCGTGAGATAAAAGATAACCCAACGCATTATTTTAACAATAACAGACTAGATTATGCGTTGCTCGTAAAGCGTTTAGAAAACGATAAAATCGGCAAATTAGCCATAAATAAAGAAAACGGCGAAGTAAAACACGCAACAAAGGTAAGCGATAGGGATTTAAAAAGGCTTAAAAAAGTAAGCGATAAAAACCAAGAAGCGGATACGAGCATTATCCCAACTTTCATCTCGCAAGGTAGCAAATCACAAAGTGAGCTGGGGCTACCAAAAAGGCAGACAGCTGGGACATCCACGCTCCCAGCACCTTTAAAGACCGCCGAAAAAATGCCTTTAAAGCAGGACGCAAATTCCGTTGGCGAAACGTATTCATCTGCTACTAATGAAATTATACCACAAAATTTTAATATCATAAGTGAGAGTAAGCCAAAAACGGATTATGATGCTTTTAAAACAATGTATTTTCAAAAGGGGGATTTAAAGGATAGTAAAGCTTTTAAAGAGGCTCAAACGCTACTTCGTGGTTATGAGCCAGACGCTAATTTTATCGCCCCCTTAAAAACTAACGACATTATACCAAAAAACTCAAATGACAACTTAACTTACGATGAAAACTTAAAAAATGAAATGCTAACAGCATTTGAAAAGAAAGGCGGAAACGCAGACACTTTCACCGAACCACGTTTTAAATCCACTTCGGACAATTTAGCAGATAACCGCACTGATGAAATTATACCACAAAACAAAGCAAAGGACACAAAAGAAGCAGAATACAAGGCAAGAGAGCTTTATTTCACGCTTTCAAAAGACGGCGGAAAGAATGGCTTTATAATGCTAAGCGAAAAAGAAAGCCTAGCCCACCTAATAAAAAAATATGAGATAACAAAAGAACACGCCATAAAAACAAGAGATAAGTTACGTAAAAACATAGAAAATCTTGCAGATATCATCCCTATTAAAGAATTTGGCACAAATTACGCCGAGTTTTACAGGGACGGCGTAAATGCAGTTAAAAAGCTTTTAGCAGAAAAGCAAGGACAAGTAGCTGGGGCGTTTCATAAAGACGGCTTGGGTGATATTGATTTAGTATGGGGCGAAGTTGGAAGTGGTAAAAGTGATGGCTGGGGGCTAGCAAAAATTGCAAAATACCACCCTGAGGTGCTTGAAAATTTAGATGAATTAGTAGCAACTTTACCGATAAAAAAAGAGACACAAGGACGCTATCAACTAGAAAACGAGCAATACAAAATAGGCATTAGAAAAGAATTTGATGGCAAAAAGACAAACTGGGTTTTAACGGCTTTTGAGAAAGATAGAGCCTTTGTCAATAGGACAGACTTTGACAAATCCCCTATCAAGGATAGCTCAAAGACTACTGAGCTAAGCATTGATAACATTATACCAAAAAACTCTCAAAATGAGAGTAAAACAATAAAAGCGGTTAGAAATTTAGTAAATGAAACAAAGCATAACACTGATGATTTAAGCCAAAATTACTCGCTTAAAGATAAGGCACCTGTAATGCTAACTAAACAGCAAAGAAAAGAGATAAATGAGCAGGTAAAAGAGTTAATTAAAAAGGACGTAAAAGATATCACTGCTGATGATAGGGAAATTTTACGCCTTTATACTGGTGAGGGCGGGCTTGGTAATAATTCAAAAGGAGCTTTAACACAACACTACACGCCTTATCCAGTTATTGACGCTATGTTTAATGCCATTACTAAGGCTGGGATTGAGCCAAAAACAGCACTAGAACCAGCTGTGGGAGCTGGAAATTTTATAGGTTTAAAACCCGAGCTAAAATGGGACGGCGTAGATATTGATGACGTGGCAGTAAAAGTAAGCCAAAGACTTTATCCAAAAGGAGAATTTTATAACGTTGGCTTTGAAGAGTTTAAGAAAAATGGCTATGACTTAGTTATCTCAAATGTGCCGTTTTTAGAAACTCGTGGTGCTGGTGCGTTAAAGGATAGAAGCGACATAAAGGCACTACACGATTATTACTTTATAAAAGGCGTTGATAGCGTTAAAGATGATGGCATAGTAGCATTTATAACAAGCAGGGGCGTGGCTGATAAGGCGGATAAAAAGATACGCAAAGAGCTTATGGATAGAGCTAATATCGTAGGAATGTATCGCCTAAGCGAAGGGACGTTTAGAGCAAATACACATACTGACGTAGGCACAGATATAATCTTTTTACAAAAGCGAAAGGACGGCGTTAGTGTAGATGAAGCACAGCTAAAAGACAATGAAGCTTTTATAAACTCAACAAAAACTGATGATGATATTTACTTAAATGACTACTATAAGCTTTACCCACAAAATATCTTAGGCGATATGCAAGTAGGCGTAAATAAAGCTTACGGCACAAAATCATACAACGTTATTGGCGAGAGTGATTTAAGCAAGATAGAGCTAAAAATAGGCAAGAATTTAGTGGATAATGAGCCGCAAACACCAAAGGAGTTGCCAACAATAAAGAAAGAATTTTTAAAATATGCCGATGATAATGGACTTTATTTTAGAACAAGTGAGAATGAAAAAGCACTAAAAAATATATTCATAGAAGATGACGCAATAATGCTAAGAGAGCAAATCACTGATTTTTCAGACGTAGCTGGTGTTGGTGCAATCTATAAAGATGTAAGCGATACCACGCTTGGTAAAAAGATAAATTTGCTTAACAAAATAAAAAATTTAAGCGAAAATGGTGGCGATGATAGCGATATAGATAAATTAATACAAAGCTATAAAAAGCAGTTTAAAAAACATCCTTACAGCGACAAGGAGCTTTCACGTGCGTTTAACGGACAAAAGGATATTTTAGCTGATTTAGGAAGCTTTTTTGATGATAAATTTAGCTCATCAAGTATCGTAAAAGAACAAACCAGATATGAAAATATGGGACGCATTGACGTTGATAGAAACTCTGATATAAAACTAAAACTTCACGTAAGTATGGATAATAAAGGCGAGATAGACTTCGCAAAAGGTAGTGAAATTTTAGATAAAGATGACTTTTTAAAAGCCATAAATAACGGATATAGCATAACTGGTATTAACAAGGCTCAAAATGACGTGCTTTATTACGCTGGCAATATCTCAAAAAAGCTTGACGAGCTTGAACGCTTAAAAACAACCTATGCAATGGATAAAGACATTATGGCTAAACTTGAAGCACAAGAAGCAAGGCTAAATGAGGTAATGCCGCCAAAAAAAGAGATAGAAAATATAAATTTTAATGGCTCGGAAGCGTGGCTTAGAGATAATGGGATTAATCTTTATGAGCTTAATAAAGTCCAAAAAACCGATAAAAATGGCGTCGTGCATACTGAATTAGTTGCGGTTGGTTATTCAGAAGTTTTTAATAACTATTTAAATTCAAGAGCATTAATAAAGCAAGGAGCTAATGAGAGCGATACGGTGTTTAAAGCAAGAATGAAACAAGCACAGGAGTTTTTAAAAAACACATTAACAAGAATAAAAGAAAAAGCCATTGAGAATTTGGATATAAAATCAAAAATTGAGACGATTTATAATAAGATTTTTAATTCTTACGTTACGCCTGATTATAAACAGGCAAAATTTTTAGTGCAAGATGCCATAAATGAAGCAAGTGAGAGTTTTAAATTTAGAGATAATCAAACCTCGTGGGCAGCAAAGGCTATGTTTGAGGGCAAAGGCATAAACAGCCACGATGTAGGCGGTGGAAAAACGGCTAGTGCGATACTCTTAGCACGTGCATTAAAGCTAAAAGGAGCAGCTAAAAAACCACTTTTTGTCGTGCCTAGTAAGGTTATAAAAAACTGGGAAGCAGAGATAAAAAAGATATATCCAAAGGCTAAAATTTTTAATCTTTATAACTTGCCTGAGGATAAAAGGTTAAAAATGCTATCGCAACTTGGCAACGAACAAGCTGATTATGTGCTAATCTCACACGAAGCTTTTGAAAAGCTATCCTTACCGCAAAACGAAGCAAGTAATAGAATGCAAGAGCTACTTTATGAAAGGCTACTTAATAAAGATAATACTGGTAGGCAAAGAGAACTAGACAAAGAAAGGATAGAGCAGCTATCAAGCATTTATATGCAAAATGAAGCTGATAAGAAGCTCACAATAGATAGGCTTGGTATTGACGCTATTTTCATTGATGAAGCAAGAGCGTTTAAAAATGTAGGCTTTAATGGTAGGATTGCAAGAGATGGTTTAGGTAGTGCTTTTAATATTAGCAAAGATAAAAATGGACAAATAAAAAATCTAAACTCAGCAAGAGCTTATGACGCTTTATTTAAAACGCAGTTTATAGCAGAGCGCAATAATAACTCAAATATCTTTTTGCTTGATGCAACACTTACGCCAAATAAACCAATGGAGCTTTACACTGCTTTTACAATGCTTGATAAAAATATCTTAAAAGAATACGGCATAGACGAGCCAATAGATTTTAAAGATAGGTATTTACAAACTGGGACGATATTTTTAAACGACGGAAGCCGAAAAAATGGACTTACTGGATTGCAAAACGTTTTTGAGCTAGATGGCATAATGACTAGATACATAGACCACATAAGTATGAAAGAGTTTGCTAAGCGTGGTATAAAAATACCAAAAGAGAATGTGAAATTTCACTACTTAGACCCTAGCGATGAGACGACAATTGTATTTGATGATGTGAGTAAAAAAATGCAAGAGGCGTTAAACGATAGCGATAAACGAAAAGACGTTATGGGAATTTACGCACAAGCTGTTAATGCTAGTGCTGATCCACGCCTTTACAGCTCACTGCAAATAAATGACTTAGTAGATGTTACCGCTTCAAACAATAAAATCGCTGCTGTTGTTGATATGGTAAGCACAAAGCGTAGTCAAAAAGCCGACGCAGGACAAATAATATTTTTAGATAACGCTGGGCACGGACAAGTTGGCAAAAATCTAAGCCAAAATTTACACCAAGAGATAAAACAAAAGCTCATAAAAAGTGGTAAATTTAAAGAAAATGAGATAGCTATCATATCTGGAAGTGAAATAACTAATCCAAAAACTGGTAAAGAGTTTAGTGCGACTGGTGATAAGATGATGAAAACAAAGCAAGAGATTGTAGATAGTTATAACGCTGGAAAGATAAAAGTTGTGATTGGCACGACAAAATCGGCAGGAGAAGGACTAAATATACAAAAATTTACTACTGACATATATCATCTAAATATGCCCTGGACTATGGCAGAAGTCATCCAACGAAATGGGCGTGGAATACGTAGTGGCAATATAAATAAAGAGGTCGGCATACACTATTTTTTTCAACACGGCACGTTTGATCAAAAAATGTATGAGGTGGTAAATAATAAGCGTGGCTGGAACGAGGCGTTGTGGTCAAAAGATAAGCAAGACTTTATGGAGGTGCAAAGCGATGAGAGTGCAGCAATGCCTAGCATTGAAGAAATAGCCATAATGACTGAAAAAGACCCTATAAAAAGGCAAATGCTAGAAAAGCAGCTAGAATACGATAAGCTTAACAAAAAGCAAACGCAAATACTTGATGATATAAGAGCGGTAAATTTGCAAGAAAAAGCGATAAATGCAAAGATTAGTGAGCTTAGTGCTAGTTTAGATAGCATAACTTACCGCCTAGAAACTAACCAGCCAAACACAACACTTCAAAGCTTAGCTGAACGGATAATGAAAGCAAAAGACAAAGAAGTAAGAGCAAATTTACAATCTCAATACGATGATGGTATGCAAAAGTTGGCGGATAATTTAGCAAAGATGAAAATTCAAAAACAAAAAGCGATTGCTATGGCAAAAGAGAGCTTAGAAAATGTAAGAAAGAATAAAGAGATATTAAATAAAGAGCTTAGCACTCAAAATGATAAGGTATATAATTTTGAGCGTGAGAATTTTGATGAATACGGCAATATAAGAAGCGGATTGGAGGTGTGCTAATGGAGTGTCCTATCAAAAAAACGATACAAAAGAGCGATGAAGTAATACAAAAAAGTCTTAAAGAAAAATGGGGCGAAAAGGTTGATTTGCTGTTTGATAAAGGCGAAGAGCGTTTAGATAAAACAGCCTTAAAAATAAAGCATAACGCCCCTGAATGGGCAAATGAGTATTTGTTTAGGATACAAGAGTATGCAAAGGACATTGGCGAGATAACTCAAAATTTCACTAATACAAAGTCAGCCATTTACGCACAATCAGCAAAGGTAAAAAAATACCTTGAAACGCTAAGCGAGAAAGACAGCAAGGAGCTTTTTAACGCACTTGATGGCGATTTGGAGCCGACAAAACTACCAGCTCACGTAAGACCACTTTATGAGAAATTTAGAGCTATCATTGATAACAACGCAAAAGAGCTCATAAAAGCCGGTGCGTTAGATAAGAATTACGCCATAAAAGACTACATAAAAAGATACTATACAGACGCCGTGCAGCAAAAAAGAGCAAGTGCAAAACTAGCCATTGATAAGCTTCATAAGCGAAAAAATATGAGCTATGATGAGCGTATAGCACGTGGTATGCTTGAAGATAGCTCGTTTGCGGTATCAAATACCTTAGCCGAACAAAGAGTGCAACTAGCAAAGGCAAATGCTTTAAAGATGTTTGCTGATAAATTTGGCAAAGATGAGATGTTTGATGGAGCTGTTAGGATAAGCGATGAAACTATCGGTGGTGGGGTAAAAAAATACGGCGCATTGGGCGGTAAATACGTGCCAAAAGAGATAGCAGACGCCGTAATTGACGCTGGGTTAGTAAGCAAAGAGCTAAATATTTTTAGCAATGCTTATTTTAAGATAATAGACCATATAAAGGTAAATGTAACGGTTAAAAATCCTTTTACTCACTTTTACAACGTGGCTTCAAACCTAACTTTAAGCTACTTGCACGGAGATTTTGGCGAGCTAACAAAGGTAACTCGTATGATAGGCACTGATGAGTTTAAAACGCTTGTAAATAAGGCTGACGAACTAGGGCTTGGCTCACAGCTTAACGACCTTGAGGGGCTAAGGGCACTAAAAAGCGATAAAGATGTAGGCGTGATAGAGAGAATTTTTAAGGAGCTTTACTTTGCTGAGGGTTCAAAGGCTGGGGATTTTGCAAGAAATGCCTATGCGTGGGAAGATAAGATTTTTAAACTAGCACGTTTTAAGAAAAATTTAGAGAAATTAGCCAAGCAAAAGGGCATAAAATACAATGACTTTGCTAAATTTAGCAAAAATGAGCTACAAGAGGCGATGAAAGACGCCCAGTGGAGCTATGTTGATTACTCTACGCATTTAAATGGCACGTTAAAATTGCTTGATAAGAGTGGAGTAATGCCATTTTTGCACTACTCTGTAAAATCAACGCCTATGGTGCTTAAAACGATACTAAAAAATCCTGAGCGATTTATACTTTTTCAAGCTGCTATGATGGGAGCTGGAGCGAGTTCTTGGCTAGGAGATAACGAAAAAGAGAATTTAGCAAAGCCAAAATGGGCAGAGAGTGGAGCTTTTGCAAACCTTTTTGGGATAAAAAGCTGGGTAAAACTGCCAATGGATGGCTGGTATCTTAATGCTGGACGTGCTGTGCCTGGTTTTAGATTTGATGGATTTGATAAGTTTGAATTTAGCGGTGGATTTGTAAGAGGTGCTTTAAATGTGGCTGGTGGCAAGAGTGCAATGGGATACAATAATGAGAGCGATGATGATGCTTTGTGGGAGAGAGTGCAAAGCAGGACTTTTGAGATGATGAAAGCATACTTTCCGCCGATGACTTTTGGTAGATATGGGCAAAATTTGGGTGCAGCAATAGGCAATAAGATAGCACCTAACACATTTGATGCACCAAAGGATTATAACAAAGATGATTTAAGTGTGGGAGAGATTTTAGCTCGTGGCGTTGGCGTAAGAGAGTTTAATCTAAAAAAAGAGTATAAAAACGAGGCAAATAAGGTAAAAAAGGCGTATAAAAATGAGAATAACACGCAAAAAAGGCGTGAGTTAGAGAGAAAATTTAACACAATAAAAAGTGAAGCTAAAAAGAGCGGTGTAACTCTTGACGTGAGTTTGCTCGGCAAAAGGGAGATTGGCGGCTTTGGTGGTAGCGGTGGCTTTGGCGATAAGAAGCTAAAAATAGAGCTTTTATAACATACTTTACGCTTTGCGATTTAGCTATAAAAAAGTGTGCGTTGGTATGTTTTTGTAAAATTTTGGTCGTTTTAAGTAAAAGTTAAGTTCTAGGAGCGTTTTTAAGCAACGATCGCAAAGCAAGTAAAGGTCTAGCAAGGGTCATTTTTCATAATGGCTTTTGCAAGAGGCGATAAAAATTTCGCCATCTACAATAGCATAAACAAGTCTATGCTCTATGTCTATGTGACACATTTTCGCTTACCGACAAAAACGATATCGTAATATCGTTTTGTCTGCTGTCAGCTCATCCGCTAAGCTCGTATTTTAAAGCCTCAGGCTCGCCTAAGCCATCTAAAACGCCGTTTCTTTCTATATCTTAGATGAGTGCGTTTATCCGTTTTAACTTCTTTTTGTCATTTTCTTGCCAGTAAAGATAGTCCGCCCACGCTTTGTCCGAAAATTTCTTATTCATTTATCAGCTCTTTATATACACCGCCGCCATTTTCTAACTCATCAATGCTCGCTTTTATCATTTTTACATTTGTTTTGTTATAAAAATTATCATCATAAAACTCTTTGGCGTGATTTTTTGTAATCTTAAATGGCAAACCGCCCCTATTTAAAACCTGCTTTATGAAAATTCTAATCGCCGTCCCCATATCAAGCCCTAGCTGTGCGAGTAGTTCATCGGCTTGTTTTTTATCCTGCTCGTTAATCCTAACTTGTATTAAGCTTGTAGCCATTTTATATCCTTTTGTCTGTGTTTTGTATTGATTGAGTATTATATCATATTGTTTTTTGTATTTATGCAACGCTGTGCTGTGTGTTTGGCATTTTTTAAGCACCAATACATTTTTATGAGCGGTGGCTTTGGTGTGCGTGAGTGCTGGGGGCTTTCTGTTTGGCTAAGTGCTAACACAATTTTAAAAAGAGTGCGATTAGTGATAAAATGGTCGGAGAGTGGGGAGTGTAGTGGATTTTTAAAAGTCAGCACAGCCCATTTTGCGATTTTGAATGAGATTTGGCTGTTTGGCGGTGGTGTGGCTTTGGCGTAGTGAGATAAGATAGTCATTTGCGGTGCTTGTGCGTGGTGGTGTGGCGTGAAATTTTGTTTAAGGTTTGAAATTTGCAAAAGTCGGTGCGAAAATGTGAAAAATAGTTAAATTAGAATATTTTAACGTGTGAAAATGTGCGTTTTGTAAGCTTTATTAAAGAATGCGTGTTGGTTTAAGCTTTGTGTGGCATTTTTTAGTGGCAAAAGTAGCTATTTTGTTTAAGGTTTAGGCGGTTTTTGGTGTGTGTATTTTTTAAGCTTTTTAGTGCGTGAGTGGTCGTAATAGTATGGCGATTTGCTTTGACGTGGCACGATATCGCACGAGCAAAGATAGCCTTTGCGGTGCGTCGTGCGTGAGTGGTCGTGCTTGTGCGTGAGTGGTAATTCACACAGCAAGTAGCGATAAAACTAGCCAAATACCGGGCTTTGCACCCATTTAAAAATTTTTTTTCTATACCACGCTACTTTTAAAATTTAGCCATTTTTGAAGTTTTAGCCCAGCAAAAAACGTGTTTTTCTTTTTCTAACTGCGTAAAATAACACGCAAAATAATACATAAAATAATACGCACCGCCGCCCTGCTTTATAAAGGCATTCGTTCTTACGCCGTTGCATTTACCGCCGCCTTAGCACTTCTAGCCTATTAGCATTCGTTTTTACACTAGCTTAGCAAAGTAGCACTAAAAGTTGTGTGTTAGATTTTAAGAGTTGGCTTGCGTAAGAAGTGCAGATACGTGCAAATTTTAAGATAAAGCCTACATAATGGCTTTTTATGTTGAGTGTGAGCATAAAAGCACGCACCTTGCTCTATACGCAACAAACTCTACACCCACTCATCAGCCTCACACTCGTCAAAAAACTCATCGCTATCTACATAATCAAAATTTCTACCAGCGACATACTCTAAAATATACGCAAAGGCGTCCATTATATCATCTCTCTTGCTCTCTACTTCAGGGTCAAACGTGCTAAGCTGTGCTTCAAGCTCTGCTGTGCTATTTTGTGCGTTGTTATGATAAATTTGTCCTGTTCTATAATATGGCTCTAAATTTGATATGCGAGTATTTTTTGCCTTACCACGATGCGTTAAGGCTTCTACTGGTAAAACAACGCCAGTAGCCTTTTGTATAACGTCTATCGTGTAAAAGAAGTCATTTTGCATACCAGCCTTTTCAATGCCTATGCGTTCAGGGTTAAAGCTTAAAAATACTTTGATAATCTCAACACTCTTTTCAAATGGCGTCCAATGACCGCTTATGATATCTAGTATAAAAATTCTATTTTTTTCATCTATTGCAGAAGTTACTATCGCTGTTTCATCAGCACCAGTCGCACTTGCTAAGTCAATGGTGCTAATCACTCTGCACCGCCTTAAATCCACCACTTCTCCTACTAAATTTATACTCTTTGCTAGTCTAGTTTTAATTTGTGATGAATTTACGCTATCAGTTACTAAAAGCGTAGTTGGTGGCTTTGATATATCATACTCTATGCCGTCAAAGTATCTGAAAAACTCATATTTAAAAAGCACTTTTGATGGGTCAATTGCAGCACACATATACTCTTGATAAAACTCATTATCAAGTCCTTGTGAAATTAGCGTCTGCTTTATTTGATTTATCTTTTTTATCTCAAACCTTGACTTCCACGCACTTTTGCCGTCTTTTATGATAGGGAATTTTATAGTTTGCCACTCAATGCCGTTTTCATCATCTGGCTTTGGGTGGATTATATTGTTTAAAATGCTATCATCGTGAAGTATCGTGCCAATTATTATAAATTTGCCACGAGTTGGGTGCAAAGCTGGTAAAAGGTCAGCATAAAACCACCGCCTTAACTTTTGGCGATTAGCTCTTGATGATACGCCAAATTGTCCGCTGTGGCTTTCTAAATCATCACAAATTATTAGCGTTGGACGTGTGTTTTTGATTATCGCACCACGTGGGTCTTGTCCTGCTGATATAACGCTTATATAACAGCTCTTTTCTAACTCTTTTTTGCCTTCGTTTATGATGATTTCTATTTTGTCTTTATTCCAAATTTTGCCGTGAGATAAGGCGTATCCTTTGTTTATGGCGTTATCTATGCCGTCTTTTATAGCGGTTAAAAAGCTAAGTGCCTTTTCTTCAACGCTTGAAGCGATTAAAATAAATGGCTCTTTTTCAAAAAATAGCCTAGATATAACGTAAATTTTATTAAGCAGTGTCGTTTTACCAGCACCACGAAAAACGGCTGCTGCTTTATATCTACCCTCGCTATTTATAAAATTTATTAAATCCAGGTGGATTTTTGGTGTTTTATTTTCAAAAATTGATGGTTCAATATCCTTTGCAAATTTTAGATACATTTCAGGCGTTACTGGCATTACACTATCCTAAATTTACCATAACAATAAATCCCATAAATCCAAATGATAAGCAACGTAATTAAAATAATGCTATCGTATAAATCTAACATTGATTTTTTTATGTTTAGTGCTTTTAATAGCTCTATCCCAAAAGCCATTAAAAACATCCACGTAACAAAAATAAAGCAGAGCCAAGCAATAAAGCCTTCAAATCCCATTTTTTTCATATTTTCAATCATTATAAAAAATACTGCTTCATAGTTCATTTTCTATCCTTTTAATAAATCTTGCAAATTTAGCCACTATTTCAGGCACCACGCTATTACCAATCATACCTATTCGCTCCACGTTTTGGCAAAACCCATCATCTTTTCGTATATCTCGCAAATCGTTTTTATATCCGCTCGCTTCTCGCCAAAGGTATCTATCACATATGGATATAATCTCTTTTGATGGCTCTTGTGTGCTAGCATTTGACAGCTCATAGAAAAGCGTTTCATCGCAAAAGCGTCCGACTTTATCGGAGTAGGCAATAACATACGCCCTTTTTCGCTCGTGCATATATCCGTAGGCACTAGCTCGTAATAAAAAAGCTCGGTAGCTAAATCCACACTCCCTAAGCTCTTTCGCAAAAGCTTTAAAATAGGCTTTGTTTGTGATGAGTTCAGAGCTGTTTTCAAATAGAATAAATCTTGCATTTGTCGCCTTTGCTAATCTTAAAATTTCAGAAAATAGTGTGCTT
>NZ_JANURM010000025.1:0-6886 GCF_030249845.1 Campylobacter gastrosuis
AATTTTACTTACATTATATATATTTAACCCTCCCTCCCCCACCCAAAAAAATCTTTTTTAAAATTTTCTCATTTTTTCTAATAAATTTAAGCGTTATTTAAGCATTACTCTTATATAATTCCAGCTCACGAGTTGAGAGAAACCACCTTTAACTTCTACGTTAATAAAGCCTTTCTTTTTTATCGTTGTTCTTTTAAATTATTAATGTTAAACTATTAGTCAATCTTTGAAATCTAAACAAGTGATCGATTGAGCCAGTTTGCTTATATTAGCAAACTAAAACTAATAAATAAAAAACAAAAGTTTTTAGATTAAAAACTTCATAAATAAAATTTTATGGAGAGTTTGATCCTGGCTCAGAGTGAACGCTGGCGGCGTGCCTAATACATGCAAGTCGAACGGAGGTTAAGTAGCTTGCTATTTAATCTTAGTGGCGCACGGGTGAGTAATGTATAGCTAATCTGCCCTATGCAGGAGGACAACAGTTAGAAATGACTGCTAATACTCCATACTCCTTCTTAACACAAGTTAAGTCGGGAAAGTTTTTCGGCATAGGATGAGGCTATATTGTATCAGCTAGTTGGTGAGGTAATGGCTCACCAAGGCTATGACGCATAACTGGTCTGAGAGGATGATCAGTCACACTGGAACTGAGACACGGTCCAGACTCCTACGGGAGGCAGCAGTAGGGAATATTGCTCAATGGGGGAAACCCTGAAGCAGCAACGCCGCGTGGAGGATGACACTTTTCGGAGCGTAAACTCCTTTTCTACAAGAAGAAACCTGACGGTATTGTAGGAATAAGCACCGGCTAACTCCGTGCCAGCAGCCGCGGTAATACGGGGGGTGCAAGCGTTACTCGGAATCACTGGGCGTAAAGGACGCGTAGGCGGATTATCAAGTCTCTTGTGAAATCCTATGGCTTAACCATAGAACTGCTTGGGAAACTGATAATCTAGAGTGAGGGAGAGGCAGATGGAATTGGTGGTGTAGGGGTAAAATCCGTAGAGATCACCAGGAATACCCATTGCGAAGGCGATCTGCTGGAACTCAACTGACGCTAAGGCGTGAAAGCGTGGGGAGCAAACAGGATTAGATACCCTGGTAGTCCACGCCCTAAACGATGTATACTAGTTGTTGCTAAGCTAGTCTTGGCAGTAATGCACCTAACGGATTAAGTATACCGCCTGGGGAGTACGGTCGCAAGATTAAAACTCAAAGGAATAGACGGGGACCCGCACAAGCGGTGGAGCATGTGGTTTAATTCGAGGATACGCGAAGAACCTTACCCGGACTTGATATCCAACGAATTCTGTAGAGATATGGAAGTGCTAGCTTGCTAGAATGTTGAGACAGGTGCTGCACGGCTGTCGTCAGCTCGTGTCGTGAGATGTTGGGTTAAGTCCCGCAACGAGCGCAACCCACGTATTTAGTTGCTAACGGTTAGGCCGAGCACTCTAAATAGACTGCCTTCGCAAGGAGGAGGAAGGTGTGGACGACGTCAAGTCATCATGGCCCTTATGTCCGGGGCGACACACGTGCTACAATGGCATATACAATGAGAAGCAATATCGCGAGATGGAGCAAATCTATAAAATATGTCCCAGTTCGGATTGGAGTCTGCAACTCGACTCCATGAAGCCGGAATCGCTAGTAATCGTAGATCAGCCATGCTACGGTGAATACGTTCCCGGGTCTTGTACTCACCGCCCGTCACACCATGGGAGTTGATTTCACTCGAAGTCGGAATGCTAAACTAGCTACCGCCCACAGTGGAATCAGCGACTGGGGTGAAGTCGTAACAAGGTAACCGTAGGAGAACCTGCGGTTGGATCACCTCCTTTCTAGAGTACAAACTGATAAGTCTCACAACTATCAGTTCATAAAGGAATATCTCAATTGATCCTTGTTTAGTTTTGAAAGATTGACAGCTAATAAAGATACTCTAAAATTTAAAGCGATTGTGTTTTTTGTTTTAAAATTCTACTTTTGCTCTTATAAATTTTAGATTTTTCTGTAAGGAAGTTATTTTTTTATTAGACAAGGAAATTAACGAAATAAACAAGGGAGTTACCTTTTGGTAATGACCGCAGTTTATGAGTTAATTGACGCAGTATAATGAAAAAAGAACGACTTAAAGGGGGAATTAGCTCAGCTGGGAGAGCGCCTGCTTTGCACGCAGGAGGTCAGCGGTTCGATCCCGCTATTCTCCACCATAAAACAAAGGGCCTATAGCTCAGCTGGTTAGAGTGCACCCCTGATAAGGGTGAGGTCACAAGTTCAAGTCTTGTTAGGCCCACCATAAAGCTTATTGTAAGTTTTTTTAGCTATAATTCAAACCCCAATCAAAGGGCTTTATTAGTTTAACTTAGAAATCTAAATCAAGTTTTTAACTCTAAAAATTTGATTTAGATTTTTTAATCTAAATGTTCATTTATTTATCATTGTTAAGAGTCACAAGCAAGTTTTAATAAAAACAATTTTACAGGACTTGTTAAAGATCTAAAATTTTAATCTCTTGCATTAAATGCAAAAGTTTGACATCACAAGATATTATGGGATTTAAAACTTATCCATCATATCTGTCAATGCTTTCCGTCTTGGAGTTTAAAATTTAGATGTAGTAATGAAAATTATCTTTAACAAGGAAGTGATGCGAATTAGAATATACACATATACTAATAAAAGGTAAGCTACTAAGAGTAAGTGGTGGATGCCTTGGCTAGTAGAGGCGATGAAAGACGTGCCAGGCTGCGATAAGTCTCGGGGAGCCGTCAAGGGGCTTTGATCCGGGAATTTCTGAATGGGGCAACCCAACTGATAGAGATGTCAGTTACCATATAATGGAGCGAACGTTGGGAATTGAAACATCTTAGTACCAACAGGAAAAGAAATCAATAGAGATTACGCTAGTAGCGGCGAGCGAACGCGTAAGAGGGCAAACCACTAGTTTACTAGTGGGGTTGTAGGACTGCAATATAGACTAAACAAAGCTAATAGAACAATCTGGAAAGGTTGAGCGTAGAGGGTGATACTCCCGTATATGAAAGCGATGTTTTACTTAGCAGTATCCTGAGTAGGGCGGGACACGTGATATCCTGTCTGAAGCTGGGTCGACCACGATCCAACCCTAAATACTACTACTAGACCGATAGTGCACAAGTACCGTGAGGGAAAGGTGAAAAGAACTGAGGTGATCAGAGTGAAATAGAACCTGAAACCATTTACTTACAATCATTCAGAGCCCTATGATTTATCAGGGTGATGGACTGCCTTTTGCATAATGAGCCTGCGAGTTGTGGTGTCTGGCGAGGTTAAGGAAACCCGGAGCCGTAGCGAAAGCGAGTCTTAATAGGGCGATTAGTCAGATGCTGCAGACCCGAAACGATGTGATCTATCCATGAGCAGGTTGAAACTGGTGTAAGAGCCAGTGGAGGACCGAACCCGCTAGCGTTGAAAAGCTATGGGATGACTTGTGGATAGGGGTGAAAGGCCAATCAAACATCGTGATAGCTGGTTCTCTCCGAAATATATTTAGGTATAGCGTTGTGTCGTAACACTGGGGGGTAGAGCACTGAATGGGCTAGGGCATACACCAATGTACCAAACCCTATCAAACTCCGAATACCTAGTGTGTAATCACAGCAGTCAGGCGGCGAGTGATAAAATCCGTCGTCGAGAGGGGAACAACCCAGACTAACAGCTAAGGTCCCTAAATCTCATTTAAGTGGAAAACGATGTGGAGTTACTGAAACAACCAGGAGGTTGGCTTAGAAGCAGCCATCCTTTAAAGAAAGCGTAATAGCTCACTGGTCTAGTGATTCTGCGCGGAAAATATAACGGGGCTAAAATGAGTACCGAAGCTTTAGACTTAGTTTTACTAAGTGGTAGGAGAGCGTTCTATTCAGCGTTGAAGGTGTACCGGTAAGGAGCGCTGGAGCGGATAGAAGTGAGCATGCAGGCATGAGTAGCGATAATTGGGGTGAGAATCCCCAACGCCGTAAACCCAAGGTTTCCTACGCGATGCTCGTCATCGTAGGGTTAGCCGGGTCCTAAGCAAAGTCCGAAAGGGGTATGCGATGGAAAATTGGTTAATATTCCAATGCCAACATTATTGTGCGATGGAAGGACGCTTAGAGTTAAAGGAGCCAGCGGATGGAAGTGCTGGTCGAAAGGTGTAGGTTAGAGTTCAGGCAAATCCGAGCTCTTTTAAGCCGAGACCCTACAGGCGTTTGAAGTTCTTCGGAATGGATGACGAATCCTTGATACTGTCGAGCCAAGAAAAGTTTCTAAGTTTAGATAATGTTGCCCGTACCGTAAACCGACACAGGTGGGTGGGATGAGTATTCTAAGGCGCGTGGAAGAACTCTCTTCAAGGAACTCTGCAAAATAGCACCGTATCTTCGGTATAAGGTGTGCCTAACTTTGTGAAGGATTTACTCCGTAAGCATTGAAGGTTACAACAAAGAGTCCCTCCCGACTGTTTACCAAAAACACAGCACTCTGCTAACTCGTAAGAGGATGTATAGGGTGTGACGCCTGCCCGGTGCTCGAAGGTTAATTGATGGGGTTAGCAGCAATGCGAAGCTCTTGATCGAAGCCCGAGTAAACGGCGGCCGTAACTATAACGGTCCTAAGGTAGCGAAATTCCTTGTCGGTTAAATACCGACCTGCATGAATGGCGTAACGAGATGGGAGCTGTCTCGAAGAGGGATCCAGTGAAATTGTAGTGGAGGTGAAAATTCCTCCTACCCGCGGCAAGACGGAGAGACCCCGTGGACCTTTACTACAGCTTGATACTGCTATTGGGATAAAGATGTGCAGGATAGGTGGGAGGCTTTGAGTATATGACGCCAGTTGTATATGAGCCATTGTTGAGATACCACTCTTCTTTATTCTGATAGCTAACTAGCATGAGTTATCCTCATGTAGGACAATGTCTGGTGGGTAGTTTGACTGGGGCGGTCGCCTCCCAAAATGTAACGGAGGCTTACAAAGGTTGGCTCAGAACGGTTGGAAATCGTTCGTAGAGTATAAAGGTATAAGCCAGCTTAACTGCAAGACATACACGTCAAGCAGGGACGAAAGTCGGTCTTAGTGATCCGGTGGTTCTGTGTGGAAGGGCCATCGCTCAAAGGATAAAAGGTACCCCGGGGATAACAGGCTGATCTCCCCCAAGAGCTCACATCGACGGGGAGGTTTGGCACCTCGATGTCGGCTCATCGCATCCTGGGGCTGGAGCAGGTCCCAAGGGTATGGCTGTTCGCCATTTAAAGCGGTACGCGAGCTGGGTTCAGAACGTCGTGAGACAGTTCGGTCCCTATCTGCCGTGGGCGTAAGAAGATTGAGGAGAGTTGACCCTAGTACGAGAGGACCGGGTCGAACGAACCACTGGTGTATGAGTTGTCCTGCCAAGGGCATCGCTCAGTAGCTACGTTCGGATGTGATAAGAGCTGAAAGCATCTAAGCTCGAAGCCAACTCCAAGATGAATCTTCTTTTAAGAGCTCTAGTAGACTACTAGTTTGATAGGCTGGGTGTGTAATTGATGAAAGTCATTTAGCTGACCAGTACTAATAGCTCGTTTGCTTATCTTTTTAAGCATCACTTCCTTGTTAAGGATAAAATCTTGCTACGTCTTTTTGATTTATACTGCGTTAGATTTTAATTCAGCTTCGGTCACTACCGATAAGGTAGCTCCCTCGCTTCATTAAAATCCGCCTTGTCTAAACCAAAAATGCTTGCAATCTTTCTTACAAATTATTTGTAAGAATTTACCTTAAATAAGAAAAAGTTTTTTTTAAAACGCTTCACTCTTAACAAAACCAATCAGTGTTAAATAAGACTTATGAGTAAGTTTTATTTAACACTGCTCGTGGCTATACAGACGAGGAAACGCCTTGCTCCATCTCGAACCAAGAAGCTAAGCTCGTCATGGCTGATGATACTCCCCCTTACTGGGGTGCTGGGAAAGTAGGTCGCTGCGGGCTTTGTGTTTATCTTATCTATCTGCTTTTTTAAATCATTTTTTTATTTCTATGTGTTTATCCTGTTTTTAGTGTTTTTGCTTTTTGTGTTGTTTTTGGGTTGGTTATATAAAAAATGAATGATTATATTACAAATATTTTATTTAAAATCTTATATGTCTATTTATAAAATATTGACAATAAAAATAAAATTATGCTATAATTACATAATTCTTAAAAACAAGGAGATAAAAATGTTTAAATCTTGCAAATTTGCACTACTTAGTGCTTTGTTGATTTTAGGTTTAAATGCCAGTGATGACCTGCTTTTAAAAGCTACAAATGGCGTTGTTAGTCAAAATCTGCTGGTGTTAAAATTTTAAACGACAATGAAATGAAGCAGGTTGTTGGTGGATATTATAACGGCTCATTTAGTGCATCTGGCATAGTAAATTATCTAAGACCGGGCTATTATCACATTATAAATTCAAAAACTTCAAACAGTTATATCTCAGGTGGTTCGCTGATAAATCGCCCTTGTGCCTATTTTCGCTGGGGTTGCTAAGCGCTAAAAATGAAATTAGATTTTAGTCAAACTAGATTTAGTGGCTACTCATTTTCTGATATGTTTGCCTTTAATGCACCACAAATCAGCCAAAAAAGTAAAAGCAAATCCGAGCTAACCGAGCTATCAAAAAGCGTTGATAGCCTTGCAAATTCACACGATATTAAGGTAAATAACGGTAAAAGTGAGTTTAAAAATACCACTTATTTTAAAGACGCAGTAAGTGGTAATTACATAAAAATCGGTCTAAGCGATGAGAATTTAAACACAATAAATCGTGTTTTTGGCAGTGATGATGTTTTTAAAAATGATGATGGCAGTGTGATTTTAAACGGCAATGCACAAAATTTTGTATCA
>NZ_JANURM010000025.1:6896-18600 GCF_030249845.1 Campylobacter gastrosuis
ATTTTAGTTTTTAAGTTTCTGCTATTTTTATTGCTTTTGGACTTTTTTAAATTTTATCTTGCTAATTTTCACTGTTATTCTCTGTTTTTTAAATTTATTTTCTTATTCAAATTGTTTTTAAAAATACATTTTTATTATGGATTATAGCTTAAAGTTTTCTTTGAAATTTTTATTGATTTTTAAGCGGGGGGGGGGGTAAAATGTAGAATATTTTACAAAGCAAAGGAGAAGTAGTGTATTCAAAATTTAGGGCAATACAGGGATATAGAGATAAGAAAATATCTGAAATGGTAAATACCAGTCAGGATTTGACTTATTTGTTAAAAAATGAATCAAATGAGAGAATTTTAGATATTTTGATAAATAAACAGCTTTATGCTTCAAAATTTGAGGAGTTAAATGATATAAGAGAGGGGCTGTTTTATTTTGTATATACGATTGGTAGTAATGTGGATAATATACTAGAACGCATTAGAAATGCAAAAAATGAGTATAGAATTTGCAGTTTTAGCAAGACCCCAATAAAATCAAAATATAACATAGAAAAAGATTTAAGACAGCACCTAATGTGGGCTCATTATGCAGGTAATCATAATGGCATCAGGATAGACTTTGATATTGATAATAGTAAAAACCAAAAAGGTCCATTTGAGGTTAAGTATACAAATAAAGAAGAGGATTATGAGTTTGTAAGATATGTTAATAATATCTCTTATGGAGATGAGTGGTTTTGGTTTGTTAAGAAAATTTTTACCACAAAGCAGAAAATTTGGGAATATGAAAAAGAGAGCAGGGTAATTACGAACGATAGAAAAGTTTATATAAAAATCAGGCAAATAGTCATAGGCAGAGGATTTTTACGCACGACTTTTGATTATATGCGTAATGGCGATAGATTTGAGGATAATCTAATAAAATTTGCAAAACAACTAAAAGTTCTCGTATCGGAACCTGATGTAAAAATTCTTGCTTATAAAAGCAAATATAGTAATGAGCTAGTTCAAGTAATATAAAAGGATTAATATGTGGAAATTACCAGATGGACATTTTTTGAAATTGAATTACGATTATATAGCCAAAATAAATATGAGTGATGACTTTATTAGTGGTTATTTATATAAAGTAGATGAAATTATTAAACATTATGATATTTTATTTTCAGAAATACCTGCACCTTTTATATTTAGGGTTAAAGATAAATATGGTTTGATAGATATGCAGGGTAATTTTGTTTGTAAATATGATTATTTGTCGGATATACCCACAAATAACTCTAAGACCATAGCATTTATTTATAACAATAGTATGGGCTTTTGGATAGAGATGGTAAAATAATTGTTGAATTTATAAAGAAAGGTAAATATAACTATATTGATAGATTTGAAAAAAGTGATATTTTTTTACTTTGCATTGATGGTAAATATGGAGCAATAAATTCACAAGGAGATGTAATTGCAGAGTGTATATATGATAGTATTAGTATTAGTAACAGAACGAAAGTTTTAGCATTAGAACTTGGTAATGAAACGCTTCTGATTAATGAAACTGGCAAGACTTTAAAATTGCCATATCCTGTAAGGCCAGTGTATTCTAATGTTTTTTCTGTTAGTGGAGGGTATGTGGTTTATGATGATTTGTTTAATATAGTAGCAAAATATAAGTGTGGTTATGGTTCTATAAATGGTCATATATTAGAATTTAACGTAGTATATGATGAGTTTGCTATAATTTATACAGAAAATGAAGTTTATGGAGTGATTGGCAAGGATGGTTTAATTATTGATTTTAAGTATGGCAATATAAAATATGTAAATGGTTTATTTTTAGCCATAGCTCGTAATAAAAAAAGTTGCCATGTATTTGATAGGCAGGGGAAAGAGATTGCACATTGTGATTTTACTAAATATGATAGCAGCGAAAAAGATAAAAACAGAGGGGTTCGTTCTATTCATAAAAGTTGTAGTTGTGTAGATATTGTGCATGGTGTTTTTGTAGTTGGTTTTGATAAAAAAGAATATGAGTATAGCGAGCTTTGTAGTAAGGATACTAAATTTGCTTTATTAGATAAAAATTGCAATTTTATAACTAAGGCTATATATGATAGAGTTAAGCTACTTGATAATTATGATGATTATATAGAAGTTGGAATAGAATATTCTAGTGGTTTGTTTGATAAAGATGGCAGTTTGTTGTATGAGTGTGCATATAGTTTTTATACAATTGGCAACAAGGATAGTGATACATTTTATTTAGCAATGATTAATTGTAGTGTGTGCAAAATAGTTGATAAAAATTTTAATATTGTATTTGAATATAAATCTAATGTTGAACTTTGTGCTAGGTGTTGGGGCGGATTAATGTTTTGCTTTTTAGCCGGTGGAGAAAAATTGGTATGTGTGGATTTAAAACACAATCGTATTTTTGAGTTTGAATGTAATTCTTATGACAGCGATTATGAAAGTATTAATGAACGCTTTTTAATTAATAAAACTGGTTGCTCAAAAATATTAAATAGAGATGGTAGTGTAATATTAGAGACTAAGTATGATTGTATAACCGATATGTCAAATGATTTTTATAAGGTTAGAAAAGACAATGAGTGGGGTGTGATTGACATACATGGTAACAAATATGATTGGGTAAAAATAGAAGATATATATAGTTATGAAAATAATGAGAAGGTTGGTTTTGAGATATTAACCAATGAACGAAATGTTGATTTTTTAGAGCGTTTGTATTACAAGTGTGATTGCTTTAAAAAATACAAAAATTACATTAGTATAAAGAGACGTGAAAAATGGGGTGTCGCCGATTTATCTGGCGAATGTATAGTAGAGCCAACATTTAAAGAGGAGATAAAATTTTTAAATAAACTTAGTAAGGATATTGTTGAAATTGAGTTTAATGGTAGTGCTATTATAGTTGATTCAAAAGGCGACATTAAGTATGATGGCTTTAAAAAATACGAAAACTACATTAGTGTAAGGCTTGGCGATAAGTGGGGCATTGCTGATTTAACAGGTAAAGAACTTGTAAAACCAGTATTTTACGAGGAGATAAAATTTATAAAAAGAATTAGCGATGAGTATATTAAAATTGAGCTTGATGGTAATAATGTAATGGTTAATGGCAGTGGCGGGGTTGTTTAAGCCTCCAAAGCCCCAATTAGCTTATCAAACGCCAACGTAAAGGCATCTATCTCGCCTTTAAAATCTTTGGCGTTTTGTTCATCTTCTGTAAGCGAAATTTTCTTGCCTGCCGCCTTTGCGTATGCGCCAAAATCAATCAGAAATTTCTCTTTGTTGTTTATAAAACATTTAAGGTCGCCAGTGCCGTCTAAAACGGCTCTAAATTTCACATCTTTATGCGGATAAAAATTGACTTTTTTCATAAACATAAACCCGCTCTGAACGTAAAAACCTTTGTTTGTAACAAGCGTGTTGTCGCCACGTAAAATCACCATTATCGCCCACTCGTCATCAGCTAATTTTATTTTGGTTTTGTTTAAAAATTTTTCTACGTTAGTGCAAAATGAAAATTCATCCGTTAGCTCGTGAAGTGGCGTAAAAATGGCGTTTTCTATAACAAAATCGTTAAAAATAAACTCAACGCCGCCATCTTTTAAAACGTAGTGAA
The DNA here is from genome assembly GCF_030249845.1 of Campylobacter gastrosuis. Taxonomy (GTDB): domain Bacteria; phylum Campylobacterota; class Campylobacteria; order Campylobacterales; family Campylobacteraceae; genus Campylobacter_A; species Campylobacter_A gastrosuis. Next base: position 10,533 of record NZ_JANURM010000025.1, read on the forward strand.
AATTTGCAAGATAACAATCAAGCGCTTTTTCAAACTTTTTAATGTCGCTTTGATGCGATAAAAGCTCGTTTTCTAACCCACTTTTAAGCGACTCCATCTCATTTTGCGCGTTTTTGTATTCGTTTAGGTCTATTAAATTTTCTAAAATCTTAGAAATTCTAGCTTTTTGCTCGTCTAAATTTTCAGTCCAAATTCCGCTCTCTTTAAACATATCAAACGGCGAATTTAAAGCGATATAAAAGGTATTTGCACGAAATATCAAGCCCTCATCTATAAACTCGTCCCTTTCAAAGAAATTCATAAACGCCCTGCCAAGTAAAAAACTAGCGATAAACTCGTCAAACCCTTTAAAAATTTTCTTCGTCATCTCGGTATAAAGGGTGAAAATTTCAAGAAATTCTTGCTCGTTTAAATATCCCAAAGCATAACCGCCAGTTGCGATTTGAACGATTCTTGCGTAGTCAAAAGCGGCGATCGTGGTGCCTTTGCAAAGGGCTGAAATTTCTTTTGTAGCGTCATAAAATTTGGCAAATTTTGGGATTTGATCGCTCGCATCCTCGCCAATGCCAAAGAAAAATTTAGCAAAATTTTCAAAATCAGCCTTGTAGGTTTTAAAATCATCATCGTTTGGCTTGATTTTAAACACTTCAAGCGCCGATTTTAGGGAGTTATCATTCGCATAGACAAGGTTAAATTTACCAAAATTTAGCTCGCTAAATTTATCTCCCAGCTCATCTTTGGCTCTAAAAAGTAGATTTAGCAAAATGGTTTCAAACTCGGTAGAATCGTATCCTTTTATCGCTTCATAAAGGCTCTGTTTATCCGTAATGTCATAAAGCTCGTTAAGCTCGGCGGCAAGCTCGCTTAAATCATTTGGGCTGTTTGACGCCACAATACTAAAAATCCTATCTTTTGCGTATTCTTTTGATAGAAAAATCCTATCTATAGCGCTTATGCGGTAGATCGCGCCAAAAATGTTGTTTGGGTTTTGCATTTTTTACCTTGTGTTTTAATGAAATTGCGATTATACTTTTTTATCGTTTAATTAGCCGTTAAAATATACTCTTTTAGCTCATTATCTAGCCATTTTGGCGAATTTTAAAAGCAAAATTAATTTAAAGTTTGTAAAATTACGGAGTTGGAATAATGAAACACAAAAGGAAGTAAGGCTGAAAAATATAACACAACAAAAATCAAGTATAAATATTACAAGAGTAATTATAGGTCTAATTATTTGCTCTATATTGTTTATTATTCATTCTATAAGTATGGTTTTCGTGCTTTGGTTAATTGATAATATTATTTCTTGTGGAGATGAAAGGCTATATATATTTGGTTTTTTTGCTATATTTTTTGCACCTATTATGAGCTTTTTTGTATGTTTATATGTGTTTTTCTTGTTTTTACATAAAAAAAGTATTTATATTTTTATGCTTTTAGTGCCTATATTTGTATTTTTTACAATGAAAATAACAAAAAACAAAATAATTAATTATTTTAATATATCAGAATATTTAGGTATAGCAGAAATCATTGATATAACAATTGCTATTTTTTTATATATATTTACAAAAATTTTGATAGAAAAATTTATTTTAAAGGACGAAAGGTAAGTTTTAATTTTAAAGAAAATATTTCAAGTTATAAATACCAAATGATATATATTTTATAAGTATAAATTTATAATAATTTTGTCAAATTTATGGGGCTAAAAGTATGAAAGATGAAAAGGATATAAATTTGGGCAATGATGCAAAAGCAGATGAGCCGATTTTGACAATACAAAAAGTAAAATCTACAAAATCAATAATATACGGTATTGCTTTTGCGATATGGGTTTTAGCGACAGTATTTGTTTGCATAGGTTTATTAAATACTGATAAGATCTTTTTAAAAATAATCAGTATATTAGTTATTTTTATTCTTATATTTTGGTATATTTTAACCTTTAAATTGGAAAAGATAGAATGTTGTAATGATTTTTTAATTGCAAAATACTCGTTTTTTCAAAGAAAAATTTATTATGCCGACATAAAATATTGCTGGAATAAACGCACAATTATTACAAATGATTTTATAATAAATCACAAAAAACCTATATATACAATATTTATAAGTAGATATCTATTTGATAAAGCCGATTTAGACACTTTAATAGATTTTTTAAATAATAAAACATAAAGTGTTGGTCGCTTTTAAATTAGAAAGGAGTAACTATGAGCAAAGGTATTGTTTATGTCAAAGATAGCAATGGCACAAATGAAGTTACAATGAAAGATACTAGCGGCAAAACTATTGTAATGACCGCATTTAGTGGTTAAAGACACTATATTTGGTTCAAATTTGTTTAATAAGTCATTGTAAGTCATTTTATTTTATTTGTTTGATATAAAACTATTTATTTGCGAAATTTGCAAATTCTCGCCCTTATCAAATATTATGTTTTTTATTTTAGGTTTATAGGTAAAAAATGAATGTTAAATTATCAACATTTATAAATTATCTTTATTAAAATATGATTTAATAAAAATTTTAAATGAAAGTTTGTAAGATTACGGAGCTGGGAGAATGGGGCAAAAGGAATAGTTTAATTTTAAAATTTTTGATTGGAAAATGAAGTGATTTATAAAAAATGTGAAGTTTGTAGTAAAAAGGTAAATAGGTTACAAAATTTATTTACTTTTAATTTTGATGATTGTATAAAATGTAAAAATTGTGGAACGAAATATGAAATATCTAATATTAAATTTTGCAATTTTTTATCAAATATAATTGAAACTTTTTATGCTCTTTTTTGTATATTTTTTTCTATCGGATTTGCGATATATATAGATGAAAATTTTGACATACATTGGTTAGTTTCTGTGTTTATTTTTGCATTTTCTTGGTTTTTACTATCTTTTATTTGTATGTTTTTAGAGTGGTTAATTTTACTTTTATTTGTCGCAAAAATTGAAATTTTAAAAGATGAAAGAATAAATAAAAAACAAAAAATAGCTGGTAGTTTTTTAAATAAACTACCTAATGTTATTAAAAATAAATAGAAAGAAAAAATTATGGATACAGTAAATGAAGCTGTCAAATTTGGTAAAGATGTTATAAAAGGTGCTTTTGACATGCTTATTATTGTGTCATTTAAAATCAATTTTGCTTAGATTTTAATAAAATCATAGAGCCTAAATTTATGAAATGGAAAATTTAATGAAAACGAAATTGTGCTTTACATTTTGTTTTGCTTTATTTTTGTTTGGTTGCGAAGGAGTTGAATGCCAAACACAGGCAAATCAAAATGCTGTAATTGTATTGTATGATGGATTAGATAAAACTAGAATATCTAGCACAAAAGAATGTTTTTTTGATAGATATGATTTAAAAGTATTTGGTATAAATAAAAGCGATATGAAGCAATTAATGCAAAATATAGAGATAATTAGTAAGCTAAAAAATATAAATCTCAAAATAACAATTCATAAAAATTATTGGGATATAAATTCTACAATTCCACCAAACAAAGTGCCAGTTACAAAAACAATAACAATAAAAAATTAAAGGAGAGTAAATGCCAAATTTGCTATAATGGTTATTACGCTTTATCCTTGCAAGATAGCGATGGCAATGGTGCTATTAATGCTTTTGTGTATTTTTTATTAAACAATTTTTCAAAAGAGATATTTATGAAAATATTTAAAACTATTATTAAAAGCATATTGTATTTAATTATTTTTTTATGCTTTTTTATAGGTGGTTTATTGTTGTTTTTAAATCATGGAAAAGCAGGTGGTAAAACAATAGATATAGCCAGAAAATCTATTGATGAAATAAAAAATATTCTTATAAATAAAAAATATTGCGGTTCTTATGAAGATTGCACTAATAAAAATTTTGTTTTATATGAAGCATCATTTAACGATATTTATTTAAATATATATAATAACGTAGATAAAAACACAATTAAAGAGATGTGTAAGACAATAAAAGATATAAAAATACAATATAAAAATATAGATTTTTATATGTCATTTTTTAAATATAAAAAAGAAGAATATTATAAAAAATATAAATATGAAAATAATACATATAATTTTATAAATGAAAAAGCATTTTATAAATGTAAATATTAGTATAAAACTCGGATATATTATTGAGATTAAGGCAAAGATTTGAAAAGTATTATAGCGAAACAAAAAATGAAATTGTTAATATTTATTGCTACAATGGGATTTATTATCTATATAATTTTGACTTCGCCTTTTTTAAATCCGTCCAATACGCTTTATACATACACAAAAGAAATACAAGATGATAAAATAGAAATATTAGATACAAATATTACCATTAAAAATGGTGATTTTTTCGTGTCCGATGAAAAATATTTTGATTTTGATTTAATTTGCACACAAGAAACGTTTTCTCAAAAAAGTTGCCTTGAAAATAAAGCTATCATCGGTGTGGAAATTACCCCATTAGACAAAAAGCAGAATGAATGGAAATTTTTTAAGGGTAGTGATACAAATTTGTATAGTGAAAATGCAAGAGTTATAAAAGCCGATAAATTCGCTATTGTTTCTGATATTTCAAAATACCATCCCTATAAAATTGCCAATAAATTTGAATTACCACAAGGCAATTATGGGAATTTTAAGAAAATTACAAGAGTAGAGCTAACAAGCGGCAAATACAATATAAAAGTAAATTTTCTTGAATTTAAAAAAGCAAATGGGGCAGCAATATTTTTGAAAATTAGTGAAAGCTGGAAAAAACAATTAATAATATTTTAATCAAATTATAGAATTTGAAAAATACAACAACGCAAAATATGATATTGTCCGTTATTTTTGCTTATATTAATATAAATCAAAACAGACTAAAACAAATCAAAATAAACTAAAAAATAGTGATAAATAGCGGTAAAATAGGACTTTAACAAGGATAAAAACAAATCAATTTAAATCAATCCGAAGTAAAACAAATCAAGCAGTGGCGGACAGAGAGGGATTTGAAAAATGATTATAAGCCCCATAAAATACGCTATTTTGTTTTTATTGGTAAGCTAAAAAGTAAGTAAAAAAAATGCAATGCTTTATCGTAGGGATGTATGGATTAAACTCATACACCTTTTATTTTTTGACACCAGCTAAAATCCCTAAAATACGGAGCAGTTTGAAACACAAATTTTTTATGTGCAAGGACTAAAATCTAGGCATATTTCTCCACTTATCAACAGGGTCAAGTTCAGCCCAATCTCCCCAGCTATCTTTGCCGTCTATGATTTTAGGTCCATTTGTTAGCATTTTAGCAATATCTTTATTAAGAATATCATTCATCGTGCTATTAAAGAAATTGTCCGCACCTATGTATTTATTAAGCGAAAAATTGTCAGATAGGCTACCAGTAGTAATGAAATTTAACTGACCCATTCTTTTGGCTGTATCGTTTGCGAGCCAATCAAAGTTTGGCAGTATTCTTGTCTTTTCTATTGCACGTGAAAAATCCAAGCTTCGGTCTAAATTATAAGTAATGTCGCTTACTCTGCTTACATTGCCTATATCGCCCCCGCCCCAAACTTTTTTCCAAACCTTAGCACCTAAACCATCTTTCCATTTTGAGGTATTCTCTTCGCCCCAAACTTTATCCCAAACTACTTGTCCCCAGTTTGGGGCTATGTTTTGCTCAATAAAGGGCTGGTCTAACTTTAAACCATATCCCGCCATCTCTTTTGCAAAGTCATTAAGCTCTTTAAGCATTTTATTATTCGTTTTTTCAAACTCATTTTTTAAAAACTCTCGCTCTCTATAATTTAAATAATCATTTTTATGCCTTAGAGCGTCGCCAAAATTTTCATAGCCAGTTCTTGCAAAAGTATCAAAATTTGTATAATCTTTTAAAGTATAGCCTGATATGGTGCTTATAAAATTGCCATTATTTATCGTTGTAGTAATCTTGCCGTCGTAAGCAAAACCTAACGTTTCGCCATCATATGATAGCACCGTTTCAAGTCCAGAGGGCAGCCCAAACATTGATTTTACGCCTTGCCATAAATTTCTGTTATCTAAATATGCATTAGCTCCGTTTATCGTGCCTAAAATATCGCCACCAAAGCCATAATAGCGGTCAAGCCCAGTGGCTACTTCGTAGGCTTCCTTTATGGCTGATACGGCTAAATTTGCCACGCCTAATGTGCCTATTGCTCCTGCTGTCGTGCCTAGTGCGTGAGTAGCACTAGATAAAAGAGAGCCTACCACCTTATCCGTAATCATATTTGCTAGTGAGTTAATCATAAAGTCACTTGTCGCCTCTGCTAGATTTAGCCCTATGCTATCTCTAAATGGCTCATCGTTAAAAAAACTACCAATTATGCCACCTAGCGCGCTAAGTGCTGGACCGCCAATTTGCATACCGAGATTTTCTAGTGCATTCTCAAAAGCAGAGTCGCCGTATCGCTCCTCTGCTAATCTGCCAAGCTGTATGCCACCAGCCCCACCTATGCCATTAATCCTTGATAAATCAAAAAATCCGCTACCGCTTAAAATCCTGCCTATATCGCTATTATTTAGCGTTCCCCTACGCCAACCGCTCCTTTTTAATAGCTCGTTAAAAGCGTCTTGTCTTGCTTGTTCGGTTAGGGCGTTTGCTCTTAAAAATGTTTCAAACACAATGCTTTTATTTGGGGCGCTATCTGCAATTTGCATTTTTAAAAGTGCAAACTCGGCAAAATTTTCGCCTAACATAAACAAAACTTCGCTTAAATTAGGCGGTTCGCCCTTTAAAAAAATATGGTCGTATTCTATTTTTGCACGTGTGGCTATGTAGTTACTGCCACCTGCTAGGTTTTCATCATTTAGTCCACCCGCTGCGTTTGCTAAAATATCGGTGTCTATCTCGCTATCAAAAACTAAATTTAGCGGATTATTAAAAGCTATGTATCCCATATTTTACTTTGGCTTAGTCATATTATAAGTGCTTGGCAGTGTTAAATTAAGCCCATTTTTCTTAATTAGCTCGTTTGTTAGATTAAATAAAAATTTAGTCATATCAGCAGGGACATTAAGTCCGTTTGCTTGGATTTCGCTAATAAATGAGCCGATAACTTGGAGTGATTTTATCACTCTATTATCAAAAACTTGGTCACGGACTGCGTTTTTTTGATTTTCTGCTAGGGTTGTTTCGGTTTTTGTTTTTTCAATTTGTGCTTTTAATAATAGCACTTGCTGTTTTAGCTGTTCTAGTTTTTGCGGTCGTTGTTCGGTTGCCATTGCGTTTTGGATTTTTTGCCCCTCTGTTTGCTCGTTTATGCCTTTAATGTTTGCGTCTATGGCTAAATTTTGCTTGATTAGGGCTTGAAGTTTTTGCGGTCGTTGTTCGCTAAGCTCGGCTAATTGCTCGTCTTTAATGGCTAACTCTTTATCTTTTATATCCATGTCTTTTCCAAAAGCTAAAACTACTTGATAGCTTTGGATGTCTAAAAGCCTAGCTCTCCTTGAAGTTTCTAAAAGCGAGAGAGCTGTTTGCATTGCTGTGTTTGTAAATGTTATTGTCATATTTGGCAAAAGCTGGGCTAATACCTGCACTTTTTGTATGTCTGGGATTGCGTATTCATCTAGCTTCTCATTTAGAAATTTTAAACTCTCTTTGTAAGGCGAGTTTTCATTTACGCTTAAAGCCAAAATCTCCTTAAATTTTTGCATATATTCAGCGTTTATTAATTCTGTACTTTCTTTATTCTCTGTCATTTTCACACCCCCTCATTTATTATTTTTACTTTAAAATCCTGATTTTTTGTTAGCCCTAAAAACTTCGTTAATGTTGTTTTTGAGTTAAATACGCCGTTACTTACGTGGGCATCCCCTAGCAAGATACAGCCCTCAGTATGCTTTGGATAGTTCCCAGCGTGGATTAAGATAAACCGCTCACGGCTCACGCTCTCATTAAATAAAAGCGGTAATGTCATCTTAAAACGTGGGCTTTTATGCCACGCTACGTTATAAAGTCCTTGTGGTATCCGCTTGTCTTGATTTGGTGCTGTGGTGTCATCACCTGCTGGCTCTAATGTGTAGCCTTTTAAAAGGAC
>NZ_JANURM010000026.1:0-1008 GCF_030249845.1 Campylobacter gastrosuis
AATTGCCCTAAATGTGGAGGTAATGAATTTGAAAACAAAAGGGCTAGTCGTTTTGATATAGCGATTACATTATTTTTTCAAAATTTTAGGTTTTAAAAAAAATTAAAAGATGTGATTTGAAAAAATTAGCATTAGAAATTTTAAAGAGATTTTTAACAAAAAATCAAAATTTTAGTGCATTAACCACTAAATATCTTTTAAATACCACCTTAAAATCTCGCTAAAATTATCTCTTAGATAAGTTGGCGATATGATTTTTAGGGTATTTTCATCGCTTATGATTTTGTAATTTGGCAAAATTTTACGCCGTTTAAAATATGGCACAGCCTCGCTTTTAATCTCTAAAACGACCTCAAAAGTGGTGTTTGAAAACCAATTTTGAGCATTGTTTTCTATCCTTGCTAAAAATTCCTTGTTTAGACTAAACTCATTTTGAGTGATTTTTATCTCGCTTAGCTTTGAGAGCGTGAAATTTTTAAGCACACCAAAATCATCGGCTAAAAGATACCAAATTTCATTGTTGTTTATGAGTTTGTAGGGGTTTAGAGTGCGTTTTTTATCGTTATAAACGCACGAAATTTGCCACCTTTTAATGATACTAGCACTAATCTCGTCAAACTCACGGCGTGAAATTGCGGCGTTTGGCAAGGTTAATTTTAGAGATAAGAATATTATTTTTGGCTTTGGAGCAGCTACCGCTTCATTTGTGTTCTTTTTCACACTCGGATACGCTTCAAGAGTGCTTTTACCATTCTTTAAAAAGCCAATTTCGTGGAAAATCTTAGAAATTTTCATCGGATTTTTAATGATGTTCTTAGCATTTTTACTACTTTTTAGCAAAATTTAATCTGTTTCTCATATTTTTATAAAATTTATCTAACAATAATTTAAATCACACCCCAAATAAGATAGGTAAGATAAAAATATCTGAAAACTAAAATTTTTAACCATAAAAAGATAATCTTAATTACACGCGCCAAATCCGCCAAATCCGCCAAATCCGCCAAA
>NZ_JANURM010000026.1:1018-18389 GCF_030249845.1 Campylobacter gastrosuis
TCAATCTCGCCAAAATCCTGATTTTTAATCAAATATGCGTGATTTAGCTTTTCGTTTAAAATATCGGTTAAAAACGCATTATCAAGGCTAGGATAAAGCCCCTTTATACCGCTTAAAATCGCAAAATTCTTAATATCCTTAAAGCCAAGCTTGCCAAGCGCATAATCAGCGATAAAAAACAGGTCATTTTCACGCTCAATCGGCAGTGCGTTTAGCCTTACTAAATCCCTTTGTATCGTTCTTTTATCCACGCCAAACTCATCTGCTAAATCAGAAATTTTAAGCCTTTCGCCGTTATTTAGCCTAATGATAATCTGTGATAAACGTGTGGCAATTTTATCGTGAGCACTCATTTTTATCCTTTTTGAAAGGATAATTTTATCAAATAAAGATAAAATCCGCCAAAAAGTGGATTTAAACTATTTTTTATTTATAAACATTCTCCAACTGCTATCCACTCGCCAATCTATCTGGTGGCAGGTCGCGCAAGTGTTTAGCTTTTGGGGATGATGAACGGCGTGGCACGACTGGCATTCTAGCATTTCATTTGCTCTGTTATGAACGCTCTCGTGAGGGTTAGATAGGCCATAATGTGCCGTCTTTTTTCTAATCTCATCTACCTTATGACAGCCTATACACTGCTCGTTTTTAAAGCCCCTTTGATCTGCTGGCATTTTAAAATCGCCAGTTGCATACATTCTGACCTCATTTAGTTGCTCTGCTAGGGTTGGGACGTGGCAGTCGTGGCAGGTTACATTTGCGTCGTTGTGCTTTTTAGCCAACATATCGCCCTTGACAAAGCTGTCATACTCTGGTTGCATATTATGGCACATAATGCAAAATTCCGGCTTGTGACTAGCTGCTTGTACTTGATGATAAGCTATAAAGCCAACAATAGCAGCCACTACTAGTCCTATTAGTGTGTATTTTCTTTTCTTGCTCATACTCTCTCTCCTTTTGCATTTGCTGCTGCCTGATAACCTGCTAAGCGTCCATAGCATAAGCACGTTGCGTGGCTGGTGCCTGCTAAAACCACTGGGTAATCGCCCAAAAAGCGTCCGCCCATAACGTTACCGCAAGCATAAAGTCCTGAAATTTCGTTATATTCGGTATCTAGCACATTTGCACTGCTTGGCTCGACGCTAAATCCGCCCATTACGACTAAACTTGCTCCAACGTCCATTTTACCGGCATAAAATGGTGCGTGGCGAACAGGAAACATTCGCTTAGCAGTTTTACCAAAATCATCATCATATCCCTTATCGCATAGCTCGTTGTAGCGTTTTATGGTCGCTAAAAACTGCGTTTGTGCCTTTTTGTTATCTGGATATAGCTTGCTAGCAAGCTCTTCTATGCTGTTTGCTTTAAAAACGCCTGGCATCTCTTCAAGGTCTTTTACCGATATATACGATGTTTTGCCTATTGCCCACTGGCAGTCAGGTGGGAGCTTTGGATTATCCTCTGGTGCTACGCAGTGATTTACACTGCCGTGCGATACGCCCATAAACTCAACTTGCTCTGGGAATTTAGCATCAAAGACTTGCCAGCCAAAGCCTCCTGGTTGGCGAGAGAGTGGCTGAGTGACTTGCTGTCCGCTTAGATCTTCATTTGTAAAGCGCTCCCCCTTTGCGTTTGTTAGCAAAAACGCATCAACCCCAAGCGGTCCGCCAAGAGTATGAGCGACTGGTGCGTGCGGGCCGTCTTCTAGCTTTGCACCTATCCACGAGCCTAGTTTGTGTCCGTCGCCAGTGTTTGTTGGGTGGTTTTTATAATCTAAATTTGGAAACGGACAGAAGAAATTTGCAACCCACGGCACAAATGTTTTTACCATTTCAGGGTCGTTCATATAGTCCCCAGTGGCTAAAATCACCGACTTGGCATTTATCTTAATATACGAGCCGTCGCTCATATCTTGCGCGATTGCGCCTTGCATTTTGCCAGTTGTCTTATCGCGAAGTAGCTTTTTTGCGCGAGTTTTAAAGATATACTTTGTGCCTTGTTGTATTGACTTTTCATAAACTAGCTCCATCATCGGCTCTTGGCTAGGCAAAAACGTCATAACGGTCGGATAGCTTGGGCTATTTTCTTTACTTGGATCGTAAGTGGCTGGGAGCGGATAGTGCATTAGCATTATATTTATCTTGCTTCTATCAAGCTCTGTATCAGTTTCTCTCATAAAATGCACAGCAGGCGCAAGCTCTAACATCCAGTCAAAATCCTCTCCGCTGTGATCAGCCCAGTAGTTCCACACACGCTGGTCAGCGCGGTATCCCATTTGCTTTAAATGCTCATTTATGGCCGCGTGTTTATCATATTTAATGCCAAGTTCTCTTTGAAATTTATTACCAAGAGTGCCGTATTGACCGCTTCTAACCTGAAAGCGACCCGCCTTTTCTATCACGATTACTCTTACGCCCTTTTCACTAGCAGCACGTGCAGCGTGAAGTCCAGATACACCAGCACCGATAATAAGCACGTCTGTATCAAGCGTCTTAGAAATTTCGCTATCTGAAATTTGTGGCTCTTCGCCTAGCCATTTTGGTGCTTCTGGTGCCTTTGCTACCTCATCTTTTTTGTGGATAAGATGGTTGTTTGGGTTCTCACAGCCTGTTAGTAGTGCCGAGCCAGCCGCAACCGAGCCAATTGTAAGCACACTGCTATGCTTTAAAAACGAGCGACGCGATAGTTCATTTTTCTCTATCATTTTATATCCTTGCTTGAAATTTTATTTTAATATGTCAAAGTCGTAAGTTACTCTTAACCAAAGCTCTTCATCTGTCGTTTTGCCGTCAGAGCCACCGCTTGTGTATTTTAGCTCTCTATCCATAGTTTCATATATCGCAGATAGCTTTAAGCCCTTAATGGCAGGGACTTTGTAAGTAGCCTGTATATCCCAGCCCTCTACATCTATCCTAGTGCCAGGCGCTTGTCCGTGTAAGCCACCAGCTCTAACGTTACTGCTGTTATGCTGTTTGCCACTCCAATAATCAGCATCTAGTCTAAAACCATCAATGCCTACGTTGCTAAAATCATAACCCACGCTAAATTTGTGCAAATTCATACCAGCAAACGACATAAACAAAAATGGTCCATAAATCGGAGTGGCTGTAAATGCGCCAACGTCGTTGCCTATGCCTTGAAGTGCCATTTGGTTTTTGCTAACGGTTGAGTATGCGTATCTAAAATCAAAGCCATAAGCGTTATATAGCCCAAGCATACCAGTGTAAAAGTCGCCGTTAAAGTCAAAATTTTCTTTTAAAGAGCCATTTGTTCTTGAGCCTTTATACATAAAATCCACGCCAACGACTGCGTTTTCAAAAAGCACTGGCGTTTTATAACCAGCTGCGGCAAAGTAAAAGTCAATGTCGCCGTTTGAGTTAGCTTTATCATCATATTTTAAGCCAGTTACATTTGCATAACCAGCAGTTAGCGATACGCCAGAGATCCCACCATAAGTCACAAATGAGTTAAAGATGTTATCAAACTCATAACCATAAGGTCCAAAGCCACCGATGATAACCTTGTCTTTAAATCTTGGTGCGCCGTGGTCGCCACCTGTTACAGCGCTTGACCTACCTGAAAATTTCCAAAAGTCCGCTAAGCCAATCACAGTATTAATGCTATCAAGCTTTATCCTAGCGCTCACGCCCTCAAATGCCTCTTTATATCCCACATCTGTGTTGGTTGCAACAAGTGGTGGCACAAGTCCGGTGTATTTTGAGTTGTAGTATTGGCGACCAATTTTTAGGTCAATGTAGTCGCTTTCATATCCTAAATACGCCTCTGAAAGTGCAACGCCCTCGCTGTTCCAGTCGTATGCGTAAAATTCTTTTGCAGCACTTGAAGGGGCAAAATTTACCAAACCCTGAGCGGTAAGACCTAGTTAAAACCATAGTAAGAGCCAGTTAAAAATTTAAGCTCAGCTCCGATACCACCGATATGTTGGCGGTTTGGATTTTTGCTACTTGCTGGTGGGAAGTATTCGGTTTTATCCATATCGTAGTATGAAAATACACTACCGCCAATCGTGCTTGACTGCAAAGCCTCTGCTAGGCTCTCACTAGCACTAAGGCTAGATGTCAAAGCCACAAATGTGGCTAAACTAAGATTTAAAAAACGTGTCTTCATTTAATAAACTCCTTTAAAATTGTTAATGAAATGATAACACGAGGGCTTACTAAAACCGGTAAGATTTTGGTAACATAAAAAAATATTTTTAGTTTTAAATTTTTAAAATTTGATATAATCACCGCTATGATAGAAATTTTACTTATAGAAGATGACCTTGATTTGGCCGAGCTTTTAAAGTATGCACTTGCAAAAAGCGACATTGGCGTAACGATATCTACAAATCCGCTTGAAGGGCTTAAAATTTTACACGAGAAAAACACATTTGACGCCTTGGTGCTTGACCTTGGTTTGCCAGATCTTGACGGACTTGAAGTGTGTAAAAGCGTAAGGCTTAGCTACGCATCACTACCCATAATCATCTCATCAGCTCGTTCTGAAACGCTAGATAAGATAAAGGGCTTTGAGCTTGGAGCGGACGACTATATAGTAAAGCCTTATGACCCAATAGAACTTGCTTACAGGCTAAAAACTATACTTAGAAGAGGGCTTAGTGCTAACGATAACCATAAAACCTTTTGTGTTGATAAGCAAAGACGAGTCGTCATAAAAGATAAAAAAGAGCTACTGCTAACAAAAGCGGAATTTGACATTTTTCTCTACCTTTATGAAAAAGAGGGTATGGCTATACCAAGGGAGGATATCTTAATAAATTTAGGTCAGTCAAAATTTCAAAGCGGACTAAAAAGCATTGACGTAGCCATAGGTAGATTGCGTCAAAAGATAGGAGATGACCCTAAAAATCCGCAGTTTATCCACCCAGTTAGAGGCATAGGATATAAGTTTATCAATGCGTAGTGTTTCTATTGTCAAATTAATATCGCTATTCTTTTTTATCGCTCTTGGCATAGTAAATTTCGCATTTTTTGTAGAGTCAAAAAGGCAGGTAAGGGACGCTGAGTATTTTACCTACCAGCGATTTATGCTAGGTATGAGAATACGTGGACAAGAAGATAAAAATGTAACCAAACAGCTAGAACAAATCGGACTTAGAGACAGCAATCTCTCTACTGATAAGATTAGAAAAAACGGCGAGAAAATTCTAAGCAACTCATACGCTGATATGATAAGATACGATAAGAAGCTATATTTTGTGCCTAGGCTATCTCTTGCAGATGATGCGATGTTGTCTCGCATTATGGTTGCAGCCGGACTTGATCCAGCAAAAAAGGAGATCATCGCTAGAAATGAACTAGCTTTGGAGAATTTACAAGAGCTGTCGTCTCGTAACATCTGGCTACTTTGGCTCATCGTAGATATCGTAATGGTGCTATTTTTTGTGGTCGTGCTAAGAAAGCTGTTAAGGCTTAGAAATTTAAAAAATATAATAAGAGAGGCTGGAGAAAAAGATAAATTTAGACTGATAAAAACAGATACAGGTGATGAGATAGGGCAAATCGCTAGTGAGTTTAACACGACAATGCAAAAGATAAATGCGATAAAAGAAGCTAGGGCGCTGTTTTTACGCAATATCTTGCACGAATTTCGTAATCCGATAATGAAGGGGCGGATTATGATGGATATGATAGAGGAATTTTTGCAAGATGATAAATTTAAAAATAGGCTAAAACAAATTTTCATAAGGCTTGAAATAATCCTAGGCGAAGTCGTCAAGGTAGAAAAGCTGGTGTCTAATGAGTGGGAGCTTAAAAAGGATAAGCACCGAGTTATAGATATCATTGATCACTCAATAGACCTGCTCTTGCTAAAAGATACCAGTCGCATAGAGGTGCTAGTTGGCGATGAGATGAGTGCAGTGGATATTGATTTTGAGCTTTATACAACTGGGGTTAAAAACTTAATTGACAACGCCCTAAAATACTCAGGTGATAAAATTTTTGTAAGCATAGATAAAAACACAATCTGCATAAGTAGCACCGGCAAGAAGCTAGATGAAGATAGTCTTGACTTTGATAGGGCTTTTAATAGAAAGGTAGAAACCTCAAACTCCGGGCTTGGGCTTGGGCTTTACATCGCAAATCAAATTTTTAAAAAGCACGATCACGCTTTAAAATACAAACACGAAGATGGTAAGAATTGTTTTGTGATTTGTTTTGTGGATTAATTAAAAGAGTGGCTCCGGATGCTGGATTCGAACCAGCGACCAATCGGTTAACAGCCGACTACTCTACCGCTGAGCTAATCCGGAATGTTTCGTAAAAGAAGTTGTGATTTTATACAAAAAAAACTATTTTGTCAATAAAATTTAGCTTAAATTTTGCAATTTAAGCTAAAAAAATCAA
Source organism: Campylobacter gastrosuis (assembly GCF_030249845.1). GTDB lineage: Bacteria > Campylobacterota > Campylobacteria > Campylobacterales > Campylobacteraceae > Campylobacter_A > Campylobacter_A gastrosuis. The sequence goes on from NZ_JANURM010000026.1 coordinate 7,390, forward strand.
AATTTCTACAAATTTTTAATCAAATTCGGCAAAGCGCTCTCAAAATCAACGCCGTACCAGTTGCGACTTTCATTCGCCAAAGTGCATTTTATCGCATCTAAAACAAAATTCGCAGCCGTTTTTATGGCGTTTTCTAAATTATCTCCAAGCACGATTTTTGAAAAAAGTGCCGAAGCGAACATATCGCCAGTGCCGTGAAATCGCTGCGGCACAAGCTCGTGAAAGTAGCTTGTAAGCTCATTTTTATCCCTGTCAAAGCCAAAAACGCCGCACGTTTTCTCATCGTAACTTATCCCTTTTAGCACGATTTTTTTGTTGCCAAACGCCTTTAACTTATCCAAAAGCTCGCCCACGAAATCGCTATCGTAGCCGTTTTGCGGATATTTGGTGCTTGTTAAAAAACAAGCTTCGGTTAAATTTGGCGTGATTATGTCGGCTTTCTTGCAAAGCTCACCCATCGCAGCGGCGAATTTTAGGTCAAAAATGGAGTAAAGTTTGCCGTTATCGCCCATACAAGGATCAACTAAAATTGGCGAATTTTTACCAAATTCATCAAAAATTTCAGCCATTTTTTCAAGCTGTAAAAAGCTACCTAAAAATCCGGTGTAAATGCCATCAAAGCCGATATTTTCGGCTCTCCAAGCCGTTTTAATCTTATCAATCTCATCCGTCAAATCGCAAAATGTGAAATTTTTAAATCCAGTGTGCGTTGAAAGCACAGCTGTGGGTAAAATCGCCGCTTCAATACCCATTGCAGAGATTATCGGCAAAGCCACGGTTAGCGAGCATTTGCCCACGCACGAGATGTCTTGTATCGTTAAAATTCGCTTCATTCTTATCCTTTTTGCGTTTAAAAGCATTGATTTTAGCACAAATTTAGAATTTTAATCAAATTTTTCGTATAATTAGCCAAATTTAAACAAAGGATAAACCCATGAAACATATCTTAATAATCGGCGCTGGCGGCGTAAGCCAAGTAGCGACCGTAAAATGTGCGATGAACTCGGACGTTTTTAGCAAAATAACACTTGCAAGTCGCACAAAATCAAAATGCGACGCGATCGCTAAATTTATAAAAGACCGCTTGAATGTCAGCATTGATACCGCTACGATCGACGCTGACGACACGGACGCAGTCGTTGAGCTTATTAAAAAGAGTGGCGCTGATTTATTACTAAATGTCGCCCTGCCGTATCAGGACTTAACGCTAATGGACGCTTGCGTAAAAGCTGGAATTCCTTACATTGACACCGCAAACTATGAGCACCCAGACACAGCCAAATTTGAATACAAGCTTCAATGGGCAAAAGATAGCGATTTCAAAAACGCAAATACAATGGCGCTTCTTGGCTCGGGCTTTGATCCGGGCGTTACAAACGTATTTTGCGCTTACGCACAGCAAAATTTGTTTGATGAGATAAACGAGATAGACATACTTGACTGCAACGCCGGAGATCACGGATACCCGTTTGCGACAAATTTCAACCCTGAAATCAACCTTCGTGAAGTAAGCTCAAAGGGCAGATATTGGGAGAACGGCGAGTGGATAGAAACCGAGCCAATGCAGATAATGTTTAAGTGGGACTACCCAAAAGTCGGCGTCAAAGACAGCTACTTGCTCTATCACGAGGAGCTTGAAAGCTTGGTTAAAAACATCAAAGGTTTAAAGCGAATTCGCTTTTTTATGACCTTTGGGCAAAGCTACTTAACGCATATGAAGTGCCTAGAAAACGTCGGAATGCTTAGAATTGATGAAGTTGAGCATAATGGCGTTAAAATCGTGCCGATTCAGTTTTTAAAGACTTTGTTACCAGACCCTGCCTCGCTTGGTCCTAGAACGAAAGGCAAAACTAACATCGGTTGCGTGATTAGAGGATTTAAAGACGGCAAAGAGAGGCAAGTTTATATCTATAACGTTTGCGACCACGAGGAGTGCTACGCCGAAACTGGCGCTCAGGCGGTAAGCTACACGACAGGAGTGCCAGCGATGATAGGCTCACTACTTGTCGCAAAAGGCGTTTGGAGCGGTAAGGGCGTGTTTAATATGGAGCAATTTGACGCAAAGCCGTTTATGGACGAGCTAAACAAACAAGGTCTGCCGTGGGAGATAATAGAGATGACTCCGGGCGAGAGATATGAAGTATGAAATTTACAAAATAGATGATAAAAGCGTAGCAGAGTGCCTAAGTAAGCACCCTGCTAAAAGCTCAAATATCTTTTTAGATGAAGTGTGTAAAATTTATCATCTAGATAAAAAACTAGGCGATTTTTCAGACCCTCGCTTGGCTTTTACTATGAGTTTTGTATCAATAAACGACTTTTTGTTTGGCATAAATGAAGCGACAAAATACAGCTACGAGCCAAAATTTTCGTTTGAATTTAGCGATGATAAGTTGCCAAATTTTAATGATTACGAGATTTTTGAGCGAAAAAGTGGCAATTTCAAGGTCTATTTTAACACCAATCACTATCTTTGTATCACTCAAAATAGCCAAATCAAAGATGAAAATGTCTTTAAAATCGTTATTTTACAAATCTATTTTTTAATCTACAACGAGCTTAAAAATGAGCTTTGGGACACATTAAAATCCCAAAATACAGATGAAATTTTAAAGGCAAGGGATAGATTTTTAAAATTTAAAGCACAAAGCGGATTTTTGATAAACGAAAACCGAACAGAAACCTTTAAAATTTACCAAAAAATCAAAAATTTTTACGATATTGACAGCAAACAAAATGAAATTTTAATGCTTTGTAAAGAGTATTTTGAGATAAAAAATGAAGAGCGAAAGATACGAGAATTTGAGCTTTCAAAGCGAAATCAAAAATTCCTAGCCGCCATAACCCTTATCATCACCCTACTCTCCTTGGTGAGCATTTTTAATGACGGCTTTGAACTTTTAAATAAATTTCAAATAGGGCAGACAAATGTCAGAAAATAACATAGTTTTTGGTCCAATAAACTCACGCCGTTTTGGCATTTCTCTTGGCATTGATTTAAGTCCAGCAAAAAAGTGCTGTAATTTTGACTGCGTTTATTGCGAATTAAGCCGTGCAAAAACGACACAAAAGATAGAAAATCCGCCAAGTGTGGCTGAAATTTTAAGCGAAGTCAGCACCGCTTTAAGCCAAAAAAGCGGGATTGATGTAATAACAATTACAGCTAACGGCGAACCGACACTTTATCCTTACCTAAACGAGCTGATTTTGGAGCTAAAAAAGATAAAAACCACGCAAAAACTACTCATTTTAAGCAACGGCTCTGGGGTTTTAAAAGATGAAATTTTTAACGCACTTTTGGGGCTTGATATCGTTAAATTTAGCCTTGATAGCGTGAATAAAAAGAGCTTTGTCAAGATTGACAGGACGGCGAAATTTGACCCAAACGAGCTTGTTAAAAAAATGAGTGAATTTAGGCGAGTTTTTAGCGGTGAGCTTGTGCTTGAAGTGCTTGTAGTTAGCGGTTTTAACGACACAAGGAGCGAATTTGTAGCCCTAAATCGGGCTTTTGGCGAGATTTTGCCACACAGGGTTGATATTAGCACGATTGACAGACCGCCTTCATACAATGTGCGTGGGATTTCAAGCGATGAGCTACACGAGCTTTCAAAACTCATCACAAATGCCCCAGTGGCAGTCGCTACAAAAAGACAAAGTAGTGTAAAATACGATTTTAGCGAAGCCCAAATAATGGCAATGCTCTCACGCCGACCACAAAGTCAGCTAAATGTGGCTGAAAATTTCTCTGAAATTTCACAAAAAAACCTAGAAAATCTAATAAAAAATGACAAAATCAAAACAGAAAATGTCGCCGGAGTTTTGTTTTATAAGTTAAAAATTTAGCCGTTATAAACGAGCAAATTTAGATGAGTTTTTAGCGGTGAGTTTGTGTTTAAAGTGCTTGTAGTTAGCGGTTTTAACGACACAAAGAGCGAATTTCTAGCCCTAAATCGGGCTTTTGGCGAGATTTTGCCACACAGGGCCAATTTAACAATATCCGTGAGTTTGAAGCAATGAGCTACACAAAAACTCATCGCAAATATCGCCGCAAAAAGAGAAGGTGGCGATTTTAAAAAACGCAACTAAACGCCACGTTTAAAGGATAAAATGCTTAAAATTTTATGTAAAATTTTAAGCATTTTTAGTTTATCTTAGGTAGCTGCCTCTGCTTTTTTGTGTTGAAACTGGTTGGTTTTCAACCTCTATTGCCTCATCAGCATAAGCATCCTTGCCCTTGATATAAAAAATAATCGCCCCAAGGTCGGCGTTTGTGATTGATTTTGCGATATTTTGCATTACAGAGCGTGTGCTTTTGCCAAACTCAGAATCGCTTCGGTATGAGATAATGCTATCTTCAATATCCTTTGCGTCCATATCTTTTAGCATTGTCGTTCCGCTTGGGCGTTTTTGCATATCGGTGCCGTGACACGAGGCACATTTAGCTTCATAAAGCTCCTTGCCAAGTGACGCCGAGTAGCGACCACGCTTATTCACACCAGTCTTAATTAGCCTTGTGTCCTTGTATTTTCGTGGGTCTTCGTCTATAAAAATTTCAACGCTTGTGCCGTTTTTTTGGGCATACTCTTTTGCCATTTGGGCGATTTCTTTGCCAAGTTCGCCACTTGCTTTTATGAAATAAACCTCGTTTGCACCAAAGGCAAAAAGGCTAAAACAGCACAACATTGAGATTTTTCTTAAAATTTTCATCTACTTTCCTTTAAAAAATTCAGGCGATTATACCAAATCTTATTTAAAATTTATTGATTTTCAGGCAACTCTATCCACTTTTGTGCGATTCTAACGGCATTTGTCGCAGCCCCGACTCTAATTTGGTCAGCACTGCACCAAAGATGAAGCACGTTGTCGCGATAGTTATCTTTTCTGATTCTACCCACATACGTGTCGTTTGTATCGGTTGCGTGAAGTGGCATTGGATACTCTTTTTTGCTTGGGTTATCAAGCAACACAACGCTTGGGGCTTTGCTTAGAATTTCTTTTGCCTTTGCGACATCTACGCTATTTTTAAAGTGTATCGTGATAGCTTCTGAGTGGCTTCTAAGCACTGGCACACGCACACAAGTGGCTGAAACCTCCATTTTTTTATGCAAAATTTTCTGAGTTTCTTTAACCATTTTCATCTCTTCTTTTGTGTAGTCATTTTCTAAAAAGACGTCAATGTGCGGGATTACGTTAAATGCTAGGCGGTGTGCAAAGACCTTTGCTTCGCACTCATCAAGCTTAAACTCAAAGAATTTTTGAAGCTGTAACACAAGCTCCTCCATACCCTCCTTACCAGCGCCACTTGCTGCTTGATAGGTGCTTACATCAACACGCTCAATGTCAAAAGCGTCATCAAGTGGCTTTAAAATTTGCACCATTTGGATTGTTGAGCAGTTTGGATTTGCGATTATGCCTGTTTCTTTATAAAGTGCGATATCGCCAGGATTGCACTCTGGCACGACAAGTGGGACATTTTCTTGCATTCTAAAATGGCTCGTGTTATCAATCACGACCGCACCACTAGCTGCCGCAACTGGGGCAAATTTCTCTGAAACCGACCCGCCGGCTGAGAAAAATGCGATATCTATCTCGTGCTCGTCCCAGACTTCGTTTGTAAGCTCTTTTACCTTATAGCTCTTGCCGTTAAACTCAATCTCACTCCCTGCACTTTTGCTACTTGCAAGTGGCAAAACTTCGCCAACTGGGAAATTTACCTCACTTAAAACGTTAAAAATCTCCTCGCCAACCGCACCAGTGGCACCGACAACCGCTATGTTAAATTTTCTCATTTTTGCTCCTTTATCTGCTTTTTCTGCCTTGTAAAAATAGATCATCTGCCGTTATTTTAGCACCTTCGCTTAAAATCGCAGCCCTTTGTGTGATTGAGATTAGCTCTCTTATGTTGCCAGGATATGAGTAGCCTAAAAGCTCGCTTATTGCCTCATCGCTAAAAGATTTTTCGCCAAGCTCATATTCATCACATACCTTTTTAAGCACGGCGTTTGCGATAGCTTCTATCTCGTCCTTTCGCTCACGAAGTGGCGGGATTAAAAGCGGGATTGTATTTAAGCGGTAAAATAGATCCTCTCTAAATTTTGCGTTTTTGATTAGCTCATCTAAATTTGCGTTTGTCGCGCATAAAATTCGCACATCAATCTTTATAGGTTTTGTGCCGCCAAGCCTTGAAATTTCACGCTCCTGAATGGCACGAAGTAGCTTTGGCTGTAAATTTATAGGCATCTCGCCAATCTCATCTAAAAACAGCGTCCCGCCGTTTGCAAGCTCAAAAAGCCCAGCTTTTTGCGTCGTAGCGTCGGTAAATGCACCCTTTTCAAAGCCAAAAAGTTCGCTCTCAATGAGATTTTCTGGAATTGCAGCCATATTTATGGCGATAAATGGCTTATCTTTTCGTTTTGAGTTTTTATGGATAAAATTTGCAAAAACCTCTTTGCCAACGCCACTCTCGCCCATTATCATCACGCTTGCATCAGTCACGGCAGCTTTTAAAGCGATATTTTTAGCCCTTTTTAAAGCCTCTGAGTCACCTACAAAGTCGCTTTTGATATTTGAAATTTTTATCTGTTTTGTGCTGATTTTCTCGCGCTCTTTTTGCACCCTTTTTATCGCTTCATAAAGGGTATTTACGTCAAATGGTTTTGTTAAAAAGTCCTTAACACCAAGCCTAACGCTCTCAATGGCTCTATTTAACGTGGCATTGCCAGTCATTATGATGACATCAAATTTGCCGTTAAGCTCCTTTATAAATTCAATGCCATCAAGTCCGGGCATATTTATGTCAGTCACGATTAAATCTGTCGTGCTATCAAGCTTTTTAAGTGCTTCTGTGGCTGATTTATAGCACTTTACATTTAGCTCATCGTAGTCGCTAAGTGCGATTTCAAGGGACTTTCTCATATTTATATCATCTTCAACGATAGCTACGTTCATCTTACCTCCCTTGAAAAACCAAAATAATAGCTGAATTTGGCTTAAATTCTATTGTAAAATGTATCGGTTTTATTGCTAAATTTGTATTTTTATAGACATTTATGCCCTGTTTTTTTATCTCATCTTGCACATTTATTTTTTGATTTGCAAAGCACTCAAAAAGTGCGTCCTCGTGGCGTTTTAAAAAGCTAATCGTGGTTTGATTCTCATCTTTTTTGCCAAAAATTTCGCAAATATAATTTGATGATTTTGTGCTTTTTACCATTGATTTTGAGATATTTAAATTTTGTGAGCTGATTATGTAGTTTTTGACACTCACATTAGCCCAAAAGATAAACTCTTCTGAGCTAAATGTGAAATTTATAAGTGCGATTAATAAGCAAAGACTTCTTGCCACTTGTCTTGGTCAATATCAAGTTTCATTCTAACGGTGTAAAGTCCGCTTTTAAAGCCCTCTTCGGTGATTGTGGCGTTTTTTACAAGACCTTGTACCTTTGTTGTGATTGAGCTATCTTTAAGCATAGCATCACGCACGGTGTCTTCTGCGTTGATTTTTACGCCATAAAGCTTACCAGCAAGCTGAGAGTATGCATCAGCCATAGCAGCACGCTTTGCTAGGGTTAGCGCTTGTGCCTGAGATACGGCGTTTATGGGTGCTATACCCTCGCCAACAGCCACAAAGCTAACCTGAGCTGGTGTGCTATCAAAAATCATCTTCTCCTTTTTCATCACTTCACGCAGGTCATCTTTATCCACCTTTTGAATCACGACCTCGCGCTGTGCCGTGCTTGTAGGCTCTCCCATAAATCCATTAAAAGAACAACCGCTAAAAATCGCCAAAAAAGCGAGTAGAAAAGCAAAATTTTTCATCTTAATCCTTTGAAATTTAGGCTTGTTAAGCAAAATTTATTCCAAATCCAGCCCATCATCACTCTCGTCAGTATCTTCACTAGCTTTTGGACATCTTGCGATACTTACGACATCATCGCCATCTACATTTACGACTATTACGCCACTTGTGTTGCGTCCGGCTTTTCTAATGCTTTGCATATCAACTCTTATCATCTTGCCACTTGAAGTAAGAGCCATTAAATCCTGCTCATCATCAACCATAACAACACCGACTAAATCACCTGTGCGATTGTTTAGCTTCATACAGATAACACCCTTGCCACCGCGGTTTGTGAGACGATACTCATCAGCCGTCGTGCGTTTGCCAATGCCCTTTTGAGATATGCTTAATACCTCTTGGCTGTCACTTTCAATTACGGCAGCCCCAACGACCTCATCGCCTTGTTCTTTAAATTTAATACCAGTTACACCGCGTGCACTTCTGCCCATTTGGCGAACTTTACTTACATTAAATTTAAGGCACATACCCTTTTTAGTAACGATAAAGAGTTTTTTCTCGCCACTATCATCTAAATTTTCATCACCACTCTCATCGCTGTTTTCGTCCGTAATTTCAGGTTGCAATACGACATTTTCTTCGCCGTCAATATTAGTAGAATTTTCATCATCTGGGATAAAATCATCGCTATTTTCAACGATCAAAGCGGTTACAAGCTCATCGTTTTCATCAAGGCTAATTGCCCTAACGCCGATTGAGCGGATGTTTTTAAACTCGCTTAAATTTGTGCGTTTTACTACGCCGTTTTTAGTGAAAAACGCCAAAGATTTACCCTCGCTAAAATCGGTCGTTGGGATTATCGCCATAATTTTTTCATCAGCTTGAAGCTGGACTAAATTTACAACCGCCTTGCCTTTTGCCGTGCGTGAACCTTCTGGAATTTTATAAACTTTTAGCCAGTATAATTGACCCCTATCTGTTACAAACATAAGCGTATCATGTGTGTTTGAGGTAAAGAAGCTCTCAATAAAATCATCATCGTAAGTCGTGACCGCTACCTTACCCTTGCCACCACGCTTTTGCTTCTCGTATTGCTTACTTGGCACACGTTTGATATAGCCACGATGAGTTATGGTAACGACCATATTTTCATTTGGAATAAGGTCTTCAATGTCAATATCATCGTAATCATCAACAATTTCAGTAATGCGTGGAACTTTAAATTTAGAGCGAATTTCTTTTAGCTCATCTCTAATTATATTTTCAAGAAGCTCTTCGCTTTTTAGAATTTTACTTAGTCTTTCAATCTCTTCAAGAAGTGCCTTTAACTCGCTCTCTATCTCATCTCGACCCAAATTCGTAAGCTTACTTAAACGCATATCAAGGATCGCATTTGCTTGAAGCTCACTTAGACCAAAATTCTCCATTAGCCCAGCACGAGCAGTCGCTGTATCAGCACTATTTCTTATTAAATTTATAACAGCATCAATGTTATCAAGTGCGATTTTTAAGCCCTCTAAAATGTGAGCTCTTGCACGAGCCTTTTCAAGCTCAAAAATCGTTCGGCGGATAATAATCGTCTTTCTATGATTTAAAAATAACTTTAATAACTCAATTAGATTAAATACCTTTGGCTCTTTGTTATCAATGGCAAGCATTATAACACCAAAGGTGCTTTCCATTGTCGTTGATTTAAAGAGGTTATTTAGCACGATATCGCTCATCGCGTCACGTTTTAGCTCAATGACAACGCGAATCCCCTCTCTATCGCTCTCATCTCTAACTTCGCTAATGCCCTCAATTTGCTTTTCCTTTACAAGCTCGGCAATCTGCTCAATTAGTCGTGCCTTATTTGTCTGATAAGGTAGCTCGTCAATTACGATTACATCTTTGTTTGGCTTCTTTTCAATATGAGTTTTTGCCCTGACTTTAACGCGTCCTCTGCCAGTGCGGTAAGCCTCAATAATGCCTTTTTTGCCAAATATTATGCCACCAGTTGGAAAATCTGGTCCTTTGATATGTTGCATAATCTCTTCAAGCGTAGCATTTTTATTATCCAAAACAAGCAAAAGTCCGTCAATTAGCTCATCAAGGCTGTGCGGTGGTATGTTTGTAGCCATACCAACAGCAATACCGCTTGATCCGTTTAAAAGCAAATTTGGCACACGGCTTGGAAGCACATCTGGCTCCATTTCGCTACCATCGTAGTTTGGGACAAAATCAACGGTTTCTTTTTCAATATCGCTTAAAATTTCTTCGCTTAATTTTGTCATCTTTGCTTCTGTATAACGCATAGCCGCAGCGCTGTCGCCGTCAATTGAGCCAAAGTTTCCCTGTCCATCAACGCTAGGATAACGCATAGAAAAGCTCTGTGCCATACGAACGAGTGCGTCATAAACAGCCATATCGCCGTGTGGGTGGTATTTACCGATAACATCGCCCACGATACGTGCTGATTTGACATATTTTGCACTAGCACGGACACCAAGCTTATGCATCGCATAAAGGATACGCCTATGAACTGGCTTTAAGCCATCCCTAGCGTCTGGCAAGGCACGACCGATGATAACGCTCATTGAGTAGTCAAGATAACTCGCCTTTATAGAGTCTTCAATGTCTATAACCTGAATATCTTGGTTTTGATTTAGTAAATTTTCTTCCATATTTATCCTTAAAAATAACTATGGATTTTACCCAAAATTTAATAAAAAGTTTCTAAACTCGCAAATTAGAGACTTTGGCTATGTTTTAAAATTTGCTAAAAAAGATTTATTTTAAAGTGTTGGAATTTAAAAAGCAGTTATAAAATCAAAAGGGGTTTTCACCCCTTTAATTAAAATTTCTTTTTTCTTACATCAGCGACAATGGCTTTTGCCATATCATCAACTTCGGCGGTTACTTCGTTTGTGCGGTTTGCTACGCCGACATTTGCACGAGTGAGATTGTCTATTTGGGCGACGCTTTGATTTATCATATTTATGCCGTCGGCTTGTTCTTTGATTGACTCGCTCATTTCGTTGATTGATTGGGCTAAAACGTTTGTGTTTGCTTCTATTTCGCCAAGCGATTTTTGTGTGCGTTCAGCTAGTTTTCGCACCTCATCAGCTACGACTGCAAAGCCCCTGCCGTGCTCACCAGCACGTGCAGCTTCAATGGCAGCGTTAAGTGCCAGCAGGTTCGTTTGATCGGCGATATCACGAAT
>NZ_JANURM010000027.1 GCF_030249845.1 Campylobacter gastrosuis
CTTTTAAATGCTCTTTAAAAACCTTGTCGCACGCTTTAAAGCTTGGCTTTATTTCGTGCGAGATTAGCCCTGCTGCGATATCGGTTAAATAATCGTGCGTGATACTTGCGGTTAGGTATTCAGGGCTTTTTGGTGGTAAAATGCTCCAAAAAATGCGAGGCACACTTGCTCCGTCGGTTAGATAGCCTTTTGGTATCTCAAAGTCACGCCCTAACGCACTAAACGTATAAGGCTCGTGTAGCTCGTAGCGGTCGTGGCTGTAAGGTTTAACGATAACTCGTTTCATTCAAACTCCAATCTTGGCATATCTTTAAACACTTCATCAATGTTTAGCTCGTTTATGTTAATTTCGTTGTTTTGGATTTGATTTAGGAGCGAGTAACCCCAGCTCCAAACGTTTGAGCGCCACTTGCCAAAGGCTAGGGCTTCTTTTTGAAAGGCGTTTTCATACCCTGCATAGCTCACAGCTGAAACGATATCATCATACCCCCTAGCTCTTGCTTCTTTATTCATTATCTCATCAACCCTTGCTTTAAAGGTGATTTGCAGTGCTTCTAATGTGAGCGGTGGCTCTTTTTGACTTGTTAGCTCGTTTAGCTCTTTTTCGCTTAGAGGCATTAAACTTAACTCATCTATCTTTGCATTTAAAAAATCATCGCTTACGTCATCATCGTAGGCGTAAATTTGGTTTTGTTTATCTTTAAAGTATTTCATTTTTTGCTCCTTATCTTAGTTCCCACCATGAGTTTATTACTAATGGGGTGTAGTCGGAGGCAAGCTTATAGGTCGCCCCCCGTGGGATAGGTATAATTAAATTACCATATCCAGCTACGCCATCGGTGCCTGTGCCTAAAAAAGATGCAGATGTAAGATTATTTATTTGAATGTATCCAATGTATCTATTATAATAAGTGCATGTTATAAATAAAAAAATAGTGTTGGCTGTGGTGTTTGTATAAACCACGTTAAATCTTCTTTGACTTGTTACATCCCGCCATTGCTGACCTTGTTGCAACATATCTAACATAATATTTCTCGTGCCATCAAAGGCTACGCCGTTTATAGTCCTTGCGGTTTGTAGCTTGGTAGCACTTACGGCGTTAGCGTTTGCGTTTAGCTTGGTGTTTAGCTCGGTTTTAGTCGCAAAAGTCGCTTTATCTGTGTTATAAGTCGCTGTTGATAGTTTTGTGTTTAGCTCGGTTTTAGTTGCAAAGGTTGCTTTATCACTGTTATAGGTCGCTGTGGCTAGCTTGGTGTTATCGGCGATTGTGATATTAGCCGTGCCGTCAAAGGCGACGCCGTTTATAGTCCTTGCGGTTTGTAGCTTGGTCGCACTTACGGCGTTAGCGTTTGCGTTTAGCTTGGTGTTTAGCTCGGTTTTGGTTGCAAAGGTTGGTTTATCGGTGGTGTAAGTTGCTAGTGGTAGCTTAGTGTTATCGGCGATTGTGATATTAGCCGTGCCGTCAAAGGCGACGCCGTTTATAGTCCTTGCAGTTTGTAGCTTGGTAGCACTTACGGCGTTTTCTGTCTTACCTAGTTTATCATTTAAAAGCGTGGCTATTTGTGCGTTTATCTTATTTACTTCGCTTTGCACGTGTGATTTTGTTGCTAAAACGATATTGTTATCAACTTTTAGCGTGATATTTGCTGCGTTATCAACTTGCAAGTAAAATTTAATTGTGATGTCTTTACTGCTCCCCTCGCTTAAAAGCGGTTTGTAGCTTTCAGGCACTACGCCCACAGCAAATAAAACGCCCTCATCTGTATAAATGCCGACCCTGCGGATATAAAAACCGCCTACATCGGCACTAATTACGCCCTCGCAAATTAGCACGTTTGCATCGCTTTCGCTTTGGGTTATGGTATTTATGTTAAATTTATGCCTTTCGTTCGGTAGGGCGGTTAAGTCTTGCGTGATTGGCTCTTTGCTGTCGCTTACGCCCATTTGGGTTAAAACTATTTGGGCGTTATTGGCGGTGGCTTTGATGAGCTTGTTTAGTCCTGCGGTGGTTAGAATGCTAAAATAATCCATTTAAATCCTTTCTTTTAATATTTAAAAATGTGATAGATTTTAATTCATCGTGGCTGGGATAGCCAAAACGGCTAATCCCACGCCCCGATAAAATAAACTATACCTATTTTTGAAAATATGGTTTTGTTGCGTTTTAAAGGCGTTTTCACGCCCGCCCTTTTAAAATATACCGATTTTTGAAAATATGAGCTATCGCTCTTTAACGGCTTTTTAAAATACATTTATAATCTCGTGCGTTTTAAACGTATTAGCGTGATAAAATCCTGTTTTTGTTTCAAGCTCTCTTAAAACATAAGGCATAACGCTGATCGTTTCGCCCTGCATTAAATAGCCCCCTGCGGTTGTGTTTGCCTTGGTAGCTATTTTTATGCTTACGCCTTCATAAACGCTTCTTACGTTTTTATAAGTATTTACTATCTCATCGGTCTTTTTTAAATTCTCTTGTGTTATGCCTATTTTGCTTGCTTCAAGTTCAAGTTTAAAATGATATGGTGCTCCACCGTATTCATACCACTCTTTGACGTTTGATGTGGTGTAAAAGTCTTTTAATGCTGTATCTAGTGCGTTAAAGGTTGCTTCGTTAAAATACACTTTAAACGGCTCTTTTAAAAGCTCTTTTGTTTCATCTAAATTTCTGCTTTTTGGCTCTATATCATACATAAAGGCTAAAAATTGGCGGTTAGTGTCGTCCTGGTCGTAAAAGTAGCGTTTATCGTATTGTAGCCACTGGTTAAATTTAGCACTTAAAACCTCATCAACTCTAAAAATGGCGTCGTTATAAGCTCTTAAATCAAACATTACCATCGCCTTTCTTATCGCTTGTCTCGCTTCGCATTGCTTTGTTGGCTTTAAAATTTAGCTCTCTCACGTATCGTATATACGCTCGGTCGCTAAATTTTAAACCCGCCTCGCCCTGCTGTGCGATACTGCACGATTTGCATTTAATTTTTTTACGCATTGTTACCGCCCTTAATGATGTTTAAGCTGTTTAATTTAATTATGCTGTCTCTATCGCTTGTCGGTATCTGGCTCATTACTTCAACGGCTCTTATATCGCTCGTAAAGGCTACATCTATTATTTGGCTAACGTGCGGGGTTTGGCTTATCGTTAAAGAGTTAAAAAACTCCGTGATTTGCTTTGTGGTGTCTGTAATGATTTGAGAAAACATAAAATCTTGCTTTGGCGTGATTTTTAGCGTTAAATCTAAATTTAAAATACTCGCTGGTTTTATACGGACTTCATCGGTTAGCGGTATGCGATCACTTAACGCCTCTTTTATTTTAGCGGTGGCGGTAGCTTCGTCATAATTTGATAAAAATACGATTTGCACTACGCCCGGGCTTAGATGATAAACGTTTGCTTTGCTGATACCTTCAACGCTTAAAATGTAAAATAGATAGCTCTTTTTACTCCCAGCGGTTGAAAAGCGATGAAGTGAGAGTAAAAAACGCTCTCTTAGCTCTGCATCGCTTTCCCTTGCTTTAAATCCGCTAAACGGCGTTTTTAGCGTTATTTCTTTAACGTAAATATTAGGGATTTGTAAAGTGGTCGTTTCGTAATTTTCTTTAAAATACCCCTCCGCTTCTATCTTTAAAACGGCTTTATCCGTGATATTTGCATCCGCCATTAAATAGGCATTATGCCCCTTTATGTCGGTAAAAATCGTGCCTTTGCTTAAAAATGTAGGGCTATTTACGCTTATTTCAACCTCTGCGATTGGTTTAACCTCATCGTTTCTTTTAAGTCCAGCAAGTTTTACAAGCTCGTCTAAATAATCGCCACTGCTAAAATTTAGATAGTTATTTGCGATTTTTATGTTTAAAAGCTCTATAAAATTATTTATGCGGTATAAGAAAATATCCGTTAGTGTTACATAATCATCGCCTATTAAAGGGATGTAGTCAAGCTTACCGCTCTTTGTCTTAAACTCGTTTAAAATGCTTATCCGTTCTTTCTCAATGTCTAGCGGTTTAATAAAGCTTGGATAGTTCATAGATTTATCCTTAAAAATTGCGTTGCGTTATCTTGGATGTAGGCAATGTCAAAATTTACGCCGTTTTCATCCTGCGTGAATATGATTTGCGTTGGTTTAATGCGTGGCTCGTGCATTGCGATTTGGTCTAGTATGTCATTTTTAAGGGCTAAGAGGTTATACAAATCGCCCCTTTTGTCTATGTGATTATCAAGTCCAAAAAGTGGGCGTAAGGTTTTGGTGTATTTGGTAGTTACAAAGATACGTTTTAGGTTCTCTTTTACATCTATTTGATACATTTTTTAAACCTCTCTTTGTTTTTAGTCCTGCTTGTCTCGCTTCGCATTGCTTTGTTGGCTTTAAAATTTCGCTCTCTCACGTATAACGCATACGCTCGGTCGCTAAATTTTAAACCCGCCTCGCCCTGCTGTGCGATACTTCACGATTTACGTTAATTTAATGCGTTTAAAAAATACCGATTTTTGAAAATATGAGCTATCGCTCTTTAAAAGCGTTAAAATCGCTTTTAAAGGTTTTTAAACAGATTTTCAAAAATTGGTATAGTTTAGTCGTAAGTGGCAAGTGGCTAATCATTTAAGATTGCCACTGCCACGCACGGCTAAAATCTGTCGCATTTTTAAATCTATAAATGATTTTATAAAACAAAACGCTTTTAATTTTACAAGTGATTTTTAATCCCTTGCGTATCCATTGTTTGTGTGATTTGTCAAATCGCCCCTACTATCTGAAATATTGCCGCCTACGTTTAGGCTGCCAGTCGTTTTTAAACTACCTTTTATCTCTAAATTCCCATTTATGCTAAACGCCCCAGCACCGCCGCCAGCCCCTGATGTGTTTATGGCTCCCTGTATGGCTGTGTTGCCTTTTATTAACACGCTTGGGCTGGTTATGGTCGTATTTGAGGCGGTTAGGTTTGCATTTTTACACGTTATATTTATATCGTTTTGCACGATTACGTTTATTATTTTTGGACTAGCAATTTCTAGCGTTGATGTGCTGGTGTCATAGCTTAAAGTCGTGCCATCCTCATAAGTGATAATCTCTTTTTTATCACTTGCTCCGCTTGGCTCTTTGTAGTCGTGATTAAAAATGCTTGGTATTGCTACCTTTGCACCGCCAAAATCGCATAAAATAACGGCTTCGCCTACTCGTGGCGGTATGAAGTGAGTTTTAAAGCTGTTTGCAACGGCTAAATATGGGATGAAAGGCGTAATCGTGCCTAAATAATCCACTCTTACCACGCTTAGCCCCTCTTTTACTTCGCAAATTTTGCCTAAATATAACATTAAGCCTCCCATAAATCGGTTTTGTATGTTATTAAAAGTTCAATTGTGATTAAAATATACTCATTATCGTAAATTTGTAGGTTTGATTTATCAATGCCATTTAAGCTTATCATCTGAAACTTGCTTTTAAAGCTTCTTAGGCTATTTAATACATTTTTTAAAATTTCGTTGCCGTTTTGATAGCTTATTGCGATTAAATTAATCTCAACATTTAGCTTATGCTCTAAAACATCCAAAGCGTAAGGCGTGATGTCATCTTTGGTGTCTTTGATGATTATTAAAGGCAAGTCGCTAGGCTCAAAGGTAAAGGCATTAAATAGCTCGGTTTGGTGGTTTAACTGCTCTAAGTGGGTTTTTAAGTCGTTAATGATTAAATCACGCCTTAAAATTTTAAGCTCGGTGCTTTCATCTTTTAAAGGTGGTATGTTTAGCTCTGTTATCATTTTTAAAGCTCTTTTAAATAAAGTCTTTTTGTGTATTGATTTTCCCTTTCAATCTTTGTTATTTGATAGCTTACTTCATCAATACTCACGACGCCCTTTACTTTAAGCTCTTTAACCTCATCGCTTAAACAAAGGGCGGTTATTTGCGTAGCAGTCGTGCCGTCATCAAAGATGATTTTAGTTTGGCGGTTTAGGTGGCAATTTATGGCGTTTTCGTTTTCATCAATTAAAACGCTGTTTGTATGTGAAAAAATCTTACCTAAATCGTTTAAAATCATCTTTGAGCTTAGCATTTTTACTCCTCTATCTCGTCTAAATCCACGCCTAAATCGTCAGCGTCTTTTGGCTCTGCTTTGGCTTTTTTAATGTTAGTGCCTCTTTTGTCTTGCTGTTTTGGCTTTACGCTCTCATTTATAGGCTCTATGCACTTAATATCAATGAGCCTTTTAATAAAAAGCTCATCTGTGCCACTTGCAAACTCCACCTCATCATCTTTTTTGTAAAGCTTAGTTGATATTCTAGTATCGTATAAAACTCTAAATTTCATCTTTTACCTCCTTAATTGCTAGTTTTTGAGATTACGAAAGATTTTTCACGCCCTAGCTTTGCATCTACATCCATATAAAGCTCTAAAATAATGTCTCCGCCTCTTTCGTTGTGTGTGAGTAGCTCAATCGCTCCAAAGCTTCCGATAAAGATATCGCTAAAATCGCCAAAGGCAACATCGCCACTCTTAATAAGCTGTGATGTGAAGTATGGATAGCCTTGTAAATCGCCGTTTGTTTCAATTAGCATTTTTTCAGTGCTTACGCCCCTCGGTGTGGCTTTGAGTTTGCTAACGTCGCTATTTTTAAAGGCAAATTTTGCATTTGCTAGGTTTGCGTTATTTTCTTCTAAGATATCCGCAAATTGTAGGGTTTTATCAAGCGTTGGAGCTGTTAAATAATTTGCAATGCTAGGCACTCCGCTCGTTTCAAAAATGCCTTTAATAACGCCTTTGCCATATAAAATTGTTTCCTCTAACTTTTTGCGTATTGCAAATTTCATCGCATTATATGCAAAGGCTTCAAGGCTAAAGGCTGACATATTCATCATGGTTCTAGTTATGCGTATAGTGCTTAAAAGAGTGTGAGGCTCGAGCATGATTTTATCAAATGCTAGACTTTGGGCGTTTTGCGCCTGCCCCTCCTCTACAAAATCGGCGGTAATATTTGAGTTATTACGTGGGATTTCAACCCTTGCGTTTAGTCCAGTTAGCCACTTGCACGAGCTTAAAAGTGGGCTTTCAGTTACGACGTCTTGGATTAATAGGTCATCTCTAAAATCGGTTGATATCGCCCCTTTTGCTGTCGTGGTCGTTGTGATAGTATCGCTAAATCTAGCGGCAAAGTCTTGCGGTAAAACAAAACGCCCATTTTTTACGTTAAAATAATTCTCACGCTCAAAGCTTAAATCGGTCGTGGTTAGTCCTGCGTTTAAAATGATTTTAGCGAGGCTAAAATTTTGCTCGGTCTGTGTTGGTTGCTTCATAATGTTAAACTCCTTTATAGTTTCGTTTGATTTTTGTTGTAGTGCGATAGATTTACTAAATTCTAAATAGCTCATTTGGTTTTGGATAGCGTTTAAGGCTTCGTTTGGTTTGTTTAAAATTTTGCCTAACTCTATAATGTCTTTTATTTCATCTTTTGACTGCTCGTTTAGGGCGGTTTGCTCTTTTGGTGCAACGCTGGGTAAGTCTTTGCTAAAATTTGCAATTTTTGCATTTTTATCAGCTCCCTGCCATACAGCGCTAAGCTCATTTATAACGCCGTTTTTAATCTGAAAATGATTAACGCCGTCTATTTTTTCAAGTTCGCTAAGCTCATAAGCCCCACCAAAACCAACGCTCACGCTGTCGCTAAATCCTGCTTTGTAGCGGTTAAAGGCTTCCCTGCTTTCTTTAACCTCATCGCTAAATTTAACGATAACCTTAAAGCCTTGATCATCAAGCTTAACCGCTTCTATCTTACCGATTGCGTTTTTAAAGCTGACATCGTGGTCTAAATAAAGCGTCTTGGCTTCAAATTTAACACTCTCTAAATCCACGCTCAAATAATACTCATCGCCAAAGAGCGAAAGGCGTTTATGTAAATTTTCACGGCTTAGGGCTAAAAAGCTAATGGTTAAGTCCGTTTCGTTTATGGCGTTTTGCTCTGTTAGTGGTGCGTTAAACTTAAAAACTTCGTTTTTTAGTTTGTCAATTTGCATTTATCTCTCCTTTTAAAATTTTAATCTCTCTTAGTTTTTCTACGATTGCCTTTTCTTTGTCTAGTTCATCCATAAAATCGTCAAGCTCCACGCCCTTTTCTCTTAAAACTTCGCTTATTGTTTTAAATCCTGCTTGGATTGCGATTTTATTTGCATTTACCTCTTTAACTGGGTCTATATACTCCCAGCCTTGGGCTTTAAAGTTAAAATTTTCACTGATTAAAATGTAGTCTTTTGGTTTAATCCGTCCTGCTAGTAGCTCACATTCTAGCCACGCTTTAAAGATAACGTTGTGAAATTTTCTTTTTATAAAATTTTGAATACGTTTAAAACCCCTACGCTCTGCTATCGTGCCTTGTCTTATGGAGCTATAATTTACATCGCTTAAATCGCCTGTGTAGGTTGAGTAGCTTACGCCTAAGCTTCGTGCCACGTCCCTATCTGTTGATTTTAAAAAAAACTCCATATTTATTGGATTGTGTGGATTTACAAAATGAGGCGTTATGCCGTCCTCTAAAAGCTCAAATGTGCCAGTTTGTAAAACGCTTGGTATGTTTATCTCTTTTTGTTCTATCTCGCCCGTTTCTGAATACTCAACATTACCCATTAATGAATTTTCATCTTTATGCACTAAAAAGCCCGTTATCTCACTTGATAGCCTTGCTCTGTCAAGCTCTGATTTTTTTAGCTTATCTTTGCTGTGAGCATCAAAAATCGCACTGGCTAACTTACTCACGCCCCTTTTTTGCTTCATTAAAGCCGTTTTTTTAATGTGTATAACCTCATCTGCTGGGATTAGTCTATATGTTTTATCTTTTAGCTGTTGATGATAGGTTTTAGGCGTGATTTGGTTTTTCTCATAAGCTATGCCGTAGTAAATTAAGCGGTTTTCATCGGTTAGGTCGTTTGAGATGTCGTCTGCATCTATTAGCTCTATTTTTAGGCTATCATCTTTGCTTAACCTAATAAACGCCTCGCCGTCCCTGTAAAGGGCGGTTAAAATCATCTCCTCGTAATCTTCAAAGTCATAAACGCCGTATTTACAGCAAACGCCCTCCCATTTAAAAAATGCCTTTTGGATAGCTTGATTTAGCCCCTTTTTTGGTGTTGTAATGTCTAAAATAAAACCCTGCTCGCCGTAAATTTCACTACAAAGCATCTCAAAAAAGCCACTAGTTAGCGATACGCTCGTGCTTATGCTTCTTGCTTGATTTCTTAGTCTATGGCTTACTTTGTCTAAATCGCTATTTTTTAATAGCTGTGTTATCTCGTGGCTGTTAATGCGGTTTGGCTCTAAGCTTGGATATTTAAAAAAATTTAGCTTTGTTTTTACTGGCTTTATTAAAGCGGTCGCTGTCGGTTTGCTTAGCTTTGTTTTTTTCATTTAATACCTATCACCAAAAATATACACTTTCATTTTTGCTTTTTGTTTTGTAGCGTCTTTAATTGTAACAGCTCTTATCTTTCTTAGCTCGGTTATTAGCTCTAACGGGCTACGCTTTGACACTTTTAAATTATCTATCCAGTATTCTTTAATCTCAATGCCATTTTGTAGGTTGTTTAAAACCTCATCAATGGCGTTATCAATCAAAGCTAATCGCTCTTTTGGTGTCATCTATTTTTTACCTTTTTTTAAATATTTAAATTCTAGATATCTTTTTAATGCGTAAAGCTCAAATAGCCAACACGGCTAATTTTTCGCTCCACGCATTAAAAATATACCGATTTTTGAAAATATGAGCTATCGCTCTTTAAAGGCGTTAAAAGCGTTCTTTTTAAAATGATTTTATAAAATTAGTGGCATTTAATTTTACAAGTGATAAAAAGTAGAGATGGAGCCTTGCATTTATACAAAGGATGAGATTAAAAGGGAGCTTGATGAGAGCGTAGCACAGATAGAAAGTGGCGATTTTGTGGGTTATACAGAGGACGAGATAAGGGCGGATTTTGGATTAAACCGCTAAACTCGCAAACTCTTTATAAATTTTAGCATCTTTTAGCTCGGTCAAAATATTTTCAACCTCTTTTATTATTGCTTCGTTTATTTCGTCGCTTAAATTTATGGCTCGGTTAATTTTATGTGGGAGCGAATAAAGGCGGTTTGAGATAGTGGCTGCGATATCGCTTAAATCCTTTTGTAAGCGGTAAATTTCTACAACTTCGCCCTTTTCTTTTGCGAGTTTTAGCTCTTTTAGCTCTGCATCTGCTAGCTCTTTTTTAGCTCTTGCCTCGCTTAGTTCAAAACTAGCGGTCGCAAGTCTGATTTTATAGTTTAAATAATCATCAATGCATAAGGTTAAATCCCATTTGTTACGCTCTATCTTTTTAATGATATTTTCGTTTTCAAGTTCTTGAATTCTACGCTCGGTTAATCCTAATGCGTTGCTTAGCTCTTTTGTTGTTACTATCATTAAACCGCCTTAAAATACTCTTTTATTATCTCGTTGTATTTTTTGATTATTTTTATTTTTTGCTCTGGGGTAGGGCGGCGTTTGCCTAATCGCTCCTCAATCTTTGCCCTTTTATCCGCCATTTTGTAGTTCGTGATTAGTTCTTGCATTGTCTTAAACATTTTCATCATCCTTTAAATTAAATAAACTTATATCATCTTGGGCTTTATTTTTTAGGCTCGTGCGTTTTTTGTCTAGATTTTTTAAATAGTTTTGATAGCGTAGATTGCCAGTGCAAAAGCTATCTATGATAAAATCTGCCATATCTGATTTTTTCATCTCGTAAGCCTCGCAAAGTTGCTCAAAACGTGAGGCGTTTTGTATGCTTAGGCTTAAATCGTAGCGTGTCTTTTTATACATTACGTTTTTATGAATTTTTGGCATTTATTATCCTTTTACGCCTTAACTCGTTTTTAATTAGCTTAGCTGCTGCGTAAGCTAGGATTGTGATGTCTAAGGCTTCGTTTCGCTCTCTAACTTTTACGTATTGTAATCGTGTGTAGCCTTTTTTGTTTTTATTTTCTTGGAGTTTTTCAGCCGTTAGCTGCAAAAAGAATTCATTTGTGAAATTTTTGTTGTAGTGAAAATAGCCCTCGCCCGCTTCTTTAATAGATAAAAGCCTAAAAAACTCACTTTTACCCTTAAATGTGCCGATATTTATAAGCCTTACGCCTCTTTTTATTACCTTTACCTTGTTTAAAAAATCAACCTTTGCAGCGGTTTCACTAGCACCCTTTGAGGCGATTAGCTTAGGGCTTAGCGAAACAAAATTATAAACCCTGTAAGCGTTAAATCCGCTATCAATTAGGGCTAAACTCACGCTTAAAATTTTGCCGTCCTCTCTTTTAAATTTTCGGTGCAGGTGCTTAAAAGCCGTTTGCCAGACCTCATCTTGGTCGGTGTTGCCGTATAATTGCTTATAATCTATATTGTAAGCCTCGTAACCTTTGCACCAGCCTATAAATATTAACTCTAAGCGGTTGCCTTGCACGTCCATACCAGCGGTAATAAACTGCACCTTTTGCGGTAAGCTTTGATCCGTGTAGTGTTCTATGCGTTCTAGTAGCTCATTTTCGTTAAAGCTCGTATTTGGTGGCTCGTAGGTCGTGGCTTCAAGCGTATTTTTAAAGGCTTGCAGTTTTAGCTCATCGCCTTGTGCGTTTAGGTAGGCTTTAATAATATCGCTCATTGAGAAAAACGGGCTATAAATGGCATTTAAGAAAAATCCAGCTGTGCCACTGCTTGGATTTTGAGCTATCCACGTGCCATTTTTTACGGCTTCGTTTTTTTCTTGCTCGTTTAAAAGCGTCCCGCACTCGCTGCACTGATATTTAACGCTGTCATCTATTAGCTCTTTTGTTTTAGTGTCTTGCTCGTATGTTATGCGTTCAAAAATGAGCTTTTGGGAGTGTTTGCAATGCGGGCAGGTAATGAAAAAATAGCGTTGGTCGGAGTTTAAAAACTCGCTTTCAATTTTGCTACTTCCTGCAATGGTAGGCGTGGAGCTTATGACGATTTTTCGGTCGTAAAATGTAGCGGTTCGGCGTGTGGCTAACTCTATGCTGTCGCCCTCTTTGGTAGCTTCGCAGCGGTCGGCTTCATCTACGAGTAAAATTTTAATTGGCTTTGAGGCTAATTTTGAGGGGCTATTTGAGCCAACTAGGGCTAAATTACCGCCTCTGAAATTTTTAATTAAGATTGTGTTGTTTGCGTCGTTTGCGTTTATTAGCTCGTTTAATTCTTGCGTATCTCTAAACATAGGCGTTAAACGGCGTTTTGAGTAGTCCTCTGCGTCATCTTTATTTGGTAGCATAAATAAAATCGTGCTTGGCTCTTGGTGGATGTAGTAGCCTAAAACGTTGTTTATTAGCTCGGATTTGCCTAACTGCGACGCCCAGAGTAAAATAACCTTTTGGCGTTTTGGATTTGAGATTTCACGCATTGGCTCTTTTTGATAGCTAAAAGCCTTAAATTTGCCAAAAGCCGATGAGCTTTCTTTGCTTAAAATCCTGTAACGCTCCGCCCACTCTAAAAGGTTAAGGCGTGGTTTTAAAAAGATAGAATTTGCAAAAATTTCTATTATTTTACTCATTTTTTGATTTTTTTAAAATTTCTCTTTGTTGGTGCGTATTTTTTAAAGGCTCTTTTTTGTTTTAAAATTTTTGCTCTTTTACGTTTTGTAAAAATAAAAACGCTTTGGCAAAAAAACAAAAGGCACGTTTAAAAAAACATTTTTGACTTTCTTTTGCTTTTGGCTCTTTGGCTTTCTTTTGCTTTTCTTTTGCTTTTAGGCTTTCTTTTGCTTTTAGCTAAAATTTTAATGTGTTGTGTGTAGTATGCTTAAAAACGCTTAATTATACCATTTTTAGGGCTTAAAAGCAATTTTTTAGCTCTTTTTTAAAGCTTTTTTATTAAATTTTATATGTTTTTTTTAAAAAACCGAAAACGCAGTCCCTAAAATTCACTCACAACCCCAAATCTTTCGGAGTGCCTGACCGCATTGGGGGAGATGTGGCAGAAAGAACCTATAAGAGAATTTTTAGGCTGTTACGCCACTATTAAGAGAGCTGAAACTTTTAGTTACATTAAGGCGGATTTTGTGGGCGTGAGCGTGTAGCGATAGGGTAGGCGTTGGCTTTGATTTTTTAGCGGCGGTTTGCTTATGGCATTTTCAGCGGAGTTTAAGACTAAAATCGCATTTTTATCCTTTATTTTCAGCGGATTTTCAGCTTGTAATTGATATTCATTATTATTTATCAGTTAAATACCATTTTTGATAGTTAGTATTTTGATGAAAATCTCTAACATCTCATCGCTCCCATAAGCATTAAAAAGCTCTATAAACTCTTTAAATTTTGGCGTGTTTGGCACTTTCTCATCATTGTGTAATAAATTATCATCATCTAGGGCATTATTTACTTCAAAAATATACCCATCATCGCTTATAAAAGGTGTTGCGATATAAACTTTTTTAATCGGCTTTTTTATATATGAGTATTTATACTCACTCTCCCACTCCATAAGCTCAGCATCTTTTAGCACTTCATCAGGCTCATAAAAAAATCCCAGCTCTATAAAATCAAAGCTACTATTAAAAGTATCCGCCACTTGATACATATATTTAAATGGCACTTTATCCGTAGCTATCCACTTATTTATCGTTTCTACTTTTATATTTAGCTTACGTGCTAGTGCGTTTTTACCTTTTGCTTTTGCTACTACACACATACGATTTACTATATCGTAAGCACTGCTTTTTATATTTCTTAGCGATGATGGCGGGCGTTTCATTTATCCAATGCCTCTTTTATGTTGTTTAGTTTGGTTATAAAATCGTTTAGGGCTTTTTCGTTGCCATAACTCTTAAATAGCTCTAAAAATTCTTTAAATTTTGGTGTATTTGTGATGTCGTTTTGATGATTTAGGGTGTTATTATCGCCGTTTATTGCTATGTTTTGACTACCGATTGCGACTGCACTATTTGTATTTGATGTCAAATGTATATATTTGAGTATATTTTTTTCTGGTACTTTGCCTCTTTGTTTCCATACATCAAGCGTATTTTGTGCTACGCCTAAAAAGTCCGCCAACTCTTTATAAGTCTTAAAATTACGCTCTAAAAGCCAACCATCAAGTATTTTTTTAGCTTCATTCATTTTTTATCCTTTTTTCTACTCAAAATTTATTTTCATATCTTGACAAATCTACTCAAATGTATTATAATTACCCCATCAAAAATAATTCTTATAAGAATTATACAAATTTAAACCTGCTTAAAGGTTTAAATTTGCAAACAAAAAACAAATAAAGGAGCAAAGATGAAAAAACAAAAAATAATAAAAGAGCTTATCAAGCTAGAAAAAAGGATAAACGGCTTAAAGGCTGTTGAGCGTGAGGTTTGCACCCTACGCTTTGATTTAGAGAGCAAAAGAGATGAGTTAAGTAAGCAGCTAGGCAGCAATGAGCCTTTAAAGCTTAAAGCCCTAGTTAAAGGGCTTATCGCTAATGAGTATGAAATTTAGATGCCTTAAATGCCATCTCTTTTTCAAGCTTAGCGATACGAGCTTGTAGCTCATCAATCATTTTAATGAGCTTTTTTATGAGTTCATCGGTAGCCATAAAAAGTCCTTTCGTGTGAATTTGTTTGCAGCTAAATTATACCACGCAAAGGGCTTTTTATGAATATCAACAAAGGAGCAAAGATGACAATTGCAGCGATGATTTATGCCAAAACTGGCATTAGCAAAAACGAGTATTTAAAGCTTCGTGGCTTTGACTTTAACGCACTATCAAATGGATATGTGAGTAAAAAGATGATGGCGGTGCTTGACGCTGATGGCATAGACTGGCGCAACGCCGATGACGCCAAAATAAGCGGCGGCAGGTGTGGGGTTATGTTTCACGTTAAGAGTGGCTTGGTACAAGCACCAGGTCAAAAGCCCGTAAGCGTTGATGAATATTTGGAGCAAAAAAATGGGGTTTGAGATAGCAATTTACGCTTTGGTGTTTTGCGTGGGTCTGTTTGTAGGTGCTTTTTTAGGGCTTAAATATAGCAATAATTTTTAAAAAAGGGTTAAAAATGAATATAAATTTTTCGTGTGTCAAGGATTGCAAGGTATTTTTTAAATTAGGCATTTCAAAAGAGCGGTTAAAGGATTTAATCCAAAATGCAAATTATGAGATAGCCCACGATAGCGTAAATTTTTTTATAAACGGCTTTGTTTATCGTTTCAACAAAGATGATTTTTTTAATGTCGCAAGGGGTTAAAAAAATGGCTGGATTAAAAATAGGCACTATTTTAGATTTTATAGAAAAATTAGAGGGTATGGGTTTTAAGGTGCGTTTAGGCGTTGATGGTGGGATTTATGCAGTAAAGGCATAGGGTGTTTGATTACGATTTTAAAAGCGGTATTGATAGTTTTAGATTTGTGATAAATAAAAGCGTGTTTTTGAAATTTATGCGTAAATTGGAGCTAAACACGAATTTAAGAGCCATTGAGCGTAATAAAACTATTAGCGATTATGCAAAATATAAATTTAAAAATGAAGCCCCGCTTTTAATGCCAAAAGGGAGCGAGTTTAAAATGAGATACATAAATTTTAAGCGTAATAATAAGAGCCTTACAAATGCGATGATTGTTATAGAAAACTCAAACACGCTTAATGGGCTTTGTCGTAAAAATAAGCGTCCGTTTGGTTATTATGTTATGGTCGTTTTTGCAGGGCTTTACCAGCCACAGCGTGAAGTTTTTAAAAAGACTTATGATGTTTTAGGCAAATTTTTAAAGCGTTTTAAAACATATCAATTTGACTTAGCAAACGACTTTAAAAGCGATAACCAAGCAGGGGCTAAAATGAAGCGATTTTTTAAAGAGCGGTTAAAACGATACTCAAATAATTTTATGAGTTATAAAACGACTTTATACGCTAATTATTGCAGAAGTGGGCGTTTTTATGGGTTAAATAAGGTTTGTTTTTATGACAAATACAAAAAAGAGAGCGAACACCATAATTTAAAACTAGATGACAGCCTTAAAGGTTGGCACCGCTTGGAGCTTACATTTACGCTTAAAAGTAAGTTTATAGACAAGATAGAAAATAAAGATTTTATGGATTACGTTTATGTTATGGATGACATAGCTAATTTAATAAGCGACGGAGCGTGTCCCTTTGGTGTAAATATTGACATTTTAAAAGAGCAAGTGAATTTTTTTAAAGATAACAGGCGCGCATTATCTTTTACAAAATCCGCTTAAAGGGTAAAAAATGAGTAAAACGCAAAGAGCAATAAAGCACTTTAATGAAAAAGAGCTTAAAGAGTTGATAAGAGATTATCCGTTTTTAAAACATTTGCGAGAGGCTTACGCCTTTAAAAAAGACAAATGCAGGGTTTATGTAGCAAGTCCATACGATACGCTTTTAAGTATCGGCTGGTCCATTTTAGATGTAGAAAACGAAGCTAAAAAAGCGATGCAAACGGCTAAAAGGCTTTTTAATAGTCCGAATTTTGAGCTTTTTAGCCCTGTTTTGCATTTTGGTAGAAAGGCTTTAAGCCGTGATGAAGCGATGAGCCTTTGTTTTAAAGAGCTTAGCACGTGCGATTTTTTCTTTGTAGCTAAAACGGCTAAATTTCACGAGAGCTTAGGCATTTTAGCAGAGTTTGATAATTCGCTAGAAAATGACAAAATCATCGTTTTTGAAAACTTGCAAACAAAACTAAAATTTGAAAGGGCTTGGTTATGAACCTATATAACGATCACTTTCAAAATTTCAAACGCTACAACGTGCCAAAAGCACAGCTAATCATCGCTGACATACCTTACAATTTAGGCATTAATGCGTATGCGAGCAGTCCTGAATGGTATGTAGGGGGCGATAATAAAAAGGGCGAGAGTGCTAAGGCTGGTAAGTCGTTTTTTGATACGGATGAGAATTTTAAGGTGGCGGAGTTTATGCATTTTGCATCTCAAATGCTTAAAAAAGAGCCAAAAGAGACAAACGCTGCGCCGTGTATGCTGGTGTTTTGTAGCTTTTTACAACAAGCCCCGCTTATAGAGTTAGCCCAAAAATACGGCTTTAATGGCTTTATAAATTTGGTGTTTAGAAAAAAATCAAGCCCACAAGTTTTAAAGGCAAATATGAAAGTTGTAGGTAACTGCGAATACGGACTTATCTTTTATCGTGAAAAATTGCCAAAGTTTAGAAACAACGGGCGGATGATTTTTAACTGCATTGATTGGCTTAGCGATTATAGCGATATGCCTAAAATCCACCCGACACAAAAGCCAGTTAGGCTTTTAGAGTATTTGATTTCGCTTTTTACCGATGCGGGCGATGTCGTGATAGACCCCTGCGCTGGTAGCGGTAGCTCACTGGTTGCAGCGCTTAATTTAAACCGCAAGGCATACGGCTTTGAGATAAAAAAAGAGTTTTTTAGGCTATCTCACGAAAAAATGAGTAAAAAAATTGAAAGAAAACTATTTGATTAAGGGGGGCGTAAATGTATATTTATGGTTTTAAAGCTAGGTATTGGAGCAAGTTTTATTATAAAAGCAAGGATGGTTTTATTTTAACAAGGCTTGGTAATGTAGTCGTTGATTTGGTTTTTAAAGATTGGAGGGGCTAAAATGAAGCGGTTTAAAAATGTCATTGATAGGATTAGAGAGGTCACGGCTGATGAGTTAAAAGAATATACAAAATTAAAAGCGAAATTCTTTTTTAACAAAAAAGACCCTGATTTAATGGATGCCCTTTTTAAAAAATCAAAGCGATTAAGCTTTTTAGCTTACAAAGAGCTAGGTTGTGATTTGACAATGCAAATTATACCCTTTATTGAGAAAAGCCAAAGTTTTAAAAAAGCTGGGATTACTTGTATCCCTGATTTTGTGGCGTTTTGTGTGTTTGATAGAGGTTATGCAAAATATAGCGGTGCTGATTTTTATATGCCTCCACGTGAGCTATTTAAAACGGCTATCGTTATTAAAGGCAAGGGGGTAGAATGAGCGAGATAATAAAAGATGATGTGTGGGTCACCCCACGCATTGCCAAAGAGCTTTTAGGTGTGAAGCAAACGGCTACGCTTACAAAGTTAGCCGTGAAAGGCTTTATAAAAAGAAAAAAGGCAAATTCTAAAATTATTTATTACTCAAAAAATAGCATTTTAAGCTATTTAAGCGGTGTGTGATATGCAAATTTTAGATTTATTTAGCGGTATCGGCGGTTTTTCGCTTGGCTTTGAAAGTGCAAATTTTAAAGATTACGATTTTAATAAATTGCCGTCCGAGCAAAAAAGCGTAAATGACGGCTTTTTTAAAACGGCTGCGTTTTGTG
>NZ_JANURM010000028.1 GCF_030249845.1 Campylobacter gastrosuis
GTCTTTTTCTAAAATTTTAATTGTTAAAAGTTCTTTTTCATCTACTTTTTGTTTTAGCTCATCATATTTGGCAGTTATAGCAGAGATTTTAGTTTCTAATTCTTTGTTTTTGGTTTGTTGTTGTGTTGCTATGTTTTTACTTTCATTTAATTCGGTTTCTTTTTTAATAAGTTGATTTTTGCAAACTTCTAATTTATGTTCGACAGACACATCCCAATTCCAAACAAAATTTTCTCTTTGCAAAAAAAAGTCTCTATGTAATCTATAATCAATTAAAATAGAGTATAAATTTTCATTTGTAGTAGCATTTGGTATATTCATAGAATGGTTTGCAAAATATAATATATCACCTTCATTTACATATCTCATATCAATAACTGGCATTCTAAAAAATGGATTGAATGGAGCAAAGCAGTGCTTTTCAGGGAGAGAAAAATTTTTCATTGCTCCATTATTATATAAATCTATATACGTTTGAAGCCTTAATGGTTTTGCAAATAAAATATCAAGTCTAGCATATAGAATATAATCATATTTTATGTTGTTTTCAATTTCGTATTTTTCTCTAAGTTTATTGGTCTTTCTTTTTGTTTCATATCTACCATTTACGCCTGCTTCTAAATGTTCTACGACAAATACTTTTGGATTATAAATTGTTTTTATTTCATCTTTTGTTTCTTGCGTTAAAGGTGTTTCTATAAAATTATTACGACCACTATGCCAAGTTTTAGCGTCACTACTTGTCATATCCCAAGTGTGTATAAAAATATCAATCTCCCAACCATCGTTTTTATTTGGTTCTACAATATATTTAAAAAAACTTTCGTATGTCTTTTTGTAGGTTCTAGTATGTCCAAAAAATTGAATGGCTAAACGTTTGCACTCCCCTCCCCCATTAAGGGTATTAGAATTTAACATATCTGCTCCTTGTTTTCATAAATCATTTTGGTTAGAACCCCCCCCCAGTTGTTCTCATTTAGCGAATTTATCTCGCCTTTTATAAGCACATCATTACCAAAAGCAGCAAGTGCTTTAAACATCAAATCAATCTCGGTATTTATATCTGATGCTTTTATGCCAAATCTATCCATGAGCTCTTTTTTAAGCTGATTTACTCTTGTAAAATCGGCTAGATAGAAGTAAATTCTAAGTTTAAAAAATAAAAAATCCTGCCTTTGTTCATCTTTTATTTCTAAATTTTCAATGATTTGCATTAGGTTTTTTATGTCATCTTTTTTGATTTTGTCACTATTTATGATAGCTTTTAGAATAAGTAGT
This sequence comes from Campylobacter gastrosuis, assembly GCF_030249845.1. Lineage (GTDB taxonomy): Bacteria > Campylobacterota > Campylobacteria > Campylobacterales > Campylobacteraceae > Campylobacter_A > Campylobacter_A gastrosuis. Next base: position 1,279 of record NZ_JANURM010000028.1, read on the forward strand.
TTAAGTCCTTTTTGGCTTATTTCATAATTTTGCAATAAATCTTTACCAGCCTCATACCCTTTGTTTGCCTGTATGGCTGCATTTAAGTATTTATTTGCTAAATTTTCATCAAAATCACAAGATTTTTGCAAAAGATGCCTAAATCTTTGCATAGCTTCATCAAAGCATTCGTGTGCGAGTGCGTCATTTGCTATTTTATAGATATATTCAGGAGAGATTTTATATTCGTATGGTTTATCAAGTTCAAGTATGGCTTGATAAATTCTCTCGCAGCATTTGCCATCCCTAAATGCAAATGTATTTTGTATATTTGTTTTATATGGCTCTTTTACTTGGCAGTTGTTTTTTAGTAAATTTTCAAGCTCTTTTAATAAATCGTCTTCTGTACTTACTACTGGACCAAAGCCATCGGTTTGGTAGTTGAAATCACCTTTGCTATAAGTGTGATTTGTATAAAATTCATCTCCATCAAATTGATAATAAAGCACAGGTTTATTTAAATAAGCCATTTCAAAAGCCGCACTAGAATAATCAGTTATCATCAGATCTGACTCTTGAAAATATTTTTGAAATGTTTTTCCGTTTTCCCTATATTCAACTTTAATATAATTTGGTATATCTATGTGTTTAAGCATACTCATCATATTAAGATGTGGCACAAAAGTAACCGAATAGCCGTATTTATCCACTATGCTTTTGAGTGCTGTATTATTTAAAAAGTTTTTTATGCTATTAAAGTATTTGCTTTCAAAAAACGTATCTTTTACATCTCTTTCAAAGGTTACAACTCTATCTTTGACTAAATTAGACCTCCAAGTAAACATTACAAAAATGTTTTTAGTGTTAGTTTTATTATAAGCCAATAAATTATCATGCCTAGCTTGTCCAGTAAGCACAACCTCTTTATTTGTCAATAAATAACGCTTATTACTTTTAATTAAATTATAAATCTCCATATGCGTTGATGATGTTCTTAAATTAATATTAAGCCTATTAAAATATTCTGATATGTCTACTGAATCTACGCCGTGCCCTAAGAATATAAATTGCTGCCCATATTTTAGTTTTACTTTAAAGCCTTGTGGCGTATGTGAGCTAATAAAAAATCTAGCTTTTTCTGCAATTTTATAAAATTCATTACTATAACATTCCACTAAATTAAAGTTTTCTTGATGCAGTCTATCCCAATCTTGGCTTGTTTTTAATAAAGCAAATACTATTTTTTGCTTAGGGAATTTTTTTGATATATATCTATATAATCTTTCTGCATTATCATCTGCTTCTATATCCCTATCAATAAAAAGCCACGTGCCTGTAGTATTTTTTATACCGTTTTTAAATTCTTGTCTAATTTTAGAAATCTCATATGAAAATACCTGCCAACCGATCATAATACGCTTAGAATTTACAAATATCTCTAAATTTTTTTGTGCATTTTTTGGCACATGAACCCAAATTCTATATTCTAATGCAAATGGTTTGCCTAAAAAATCGTGTGTAATAGTTTTTTCGTAGTCCGGATACACTTCTTGTCCATCAAACCTTATAGATACAATATCATTAGCCAAATTACTATAAAGTTGAATACATATCTGTTCTTTAATGCAGTCATAATCTTGAATATATGCTATCCTATAAGGCAAATCGCTACTATAAAAAGTATTTAGTATTCCAAATTTATAAAAATATGTATTTCCGCTAGCATTAAAATTTAAAATAACTTCTTTATCAATTAAATTAAAAATATTATGCATTAATTTAATATATTCTATTTTTAGCTCACTTCCTAAAAAATCTATACTTTTAGCATTATCTACAAGCAACCTAATATGATAAATCAACATTGAAAATACACTATACTGAGCGTGTAAATATGTGGCACTATTTTCGGCATAACTCTTATTTAGTAATTCCAAACACATTCTTAATGCATTAATATAATATGCTTCACTTTTAGAACTTGCATTCATTGTAGAGCTACCATCTGCTCTTTTTCGGATATAATAAATGGATTGCGGGATAAAAACGACAAAATTTGTATGAGAGCATTTATTATAATAATCAAGTGAAAATGCCATATCCTCAAAATACTTACTCTCTCTAAACAAAATACAATGATCATTGATAGTATTTAAGCTAAATAAACTGCGCGTCGCACTTTGAATTTCGATAGATAAATCAGAAATTTGTTTGACCAAAATGCCTTGTTCAAATTTATATTTATGTAATGGATGTAGTGCATAACTTGAATTATGTTCATTATACAAAACCTGCTTTGCACAAAAGCACACCACTTTTTCGTCTTTATTATTTTCTAAAAAATCATCAATTTCATAAAAAAATTCACTATCTAAAAAATCATCAGGGTCTGTGAATGTAACCCACTCAAATTTATCTTTAAAATTTTCTTTTATATATTTTAGCCCCAAATTCCTAGCACTTGCCTGACCGCCGTTTTCTTTATAAATATAAGTTATATTTTTTGGATATTTTTTTTGATAGTTTTTTATGATTTTTGCACTTGTATCAGTCGAGCCATCATCAACTAAGATAATGTGGATATTTTTTTTAAAATCTAGCCTTTGATTTATGATTGATTTAAAATAATCATCAAGATATTTTTCTACATTATAAACAGCTGAAACGATTACGTAGCTCTTAGCACCTTTGCGTTTTTTAAGCTTAAACTTCTTTAAAAAATTTTCATAAGCACGTTTTTTATTTTCTATGGCATCTGCAAAAAATAGCTTTGGGTCTCTTGCTAGTTTTCTTAGTTTTCTAGCGTTTAAAAGTGGCATTTTTTCTCCTTAATATCAAATTCCCTATTTTATAAGATAGATGATTTTTAAGCTTTGCTGCGTAATCGTAGTCGTTATAGCTTGATAAATCATAAGTGATTTTGTTTTGTCTGTAAAAATTATAAATCATAAATAATGAGCGTGGTGCTTTTATGAGATTATCAAAGCTTTTAAAGCTTGAAATGATATGCGAGCCAAGCTGATACTCTAAGCTCTGATGAAGCAGAGCGTAAGCACCTAAATCTCGCTCTTTTGCATACTCTTTAATTTGTGGCAGATATTTTTTATAACCCAAAGGGTCGGCTATAAAGCTATCTAAATTTAGCCCAAGCATTGCTAGGCGATTTAAAAATGTATCTTTTAAAAGTGTATTTAGCTGCTCATCGTAATTTTGCATAAATTTAAAAATTTCGCTTAGCATTAGTGCTGAGCTACCTGCTCTGTAATATTTTTGTAACATCATAGGGTTGCCTAAAAATGCACTTAGATGAGCTTTTAGCCTTTTTGGTATGGCTTTAATGCTGGTTTGTCCGCCGTAATTTATGGAGCTATCTTTTCTGATTCGGTAGCGATATAGCTTTTTTGGTAGTATTGTGATTTGTTTTGCGTTTAAAAATAACAAAATGCCAAAGTGATTATCTTCGCCAAAGCAGTGTAAGAATTTTAAATCTATATCTTTTAAAAAATCTGCTCTTATCATCACAAAACAACCGCTTGCAAAGCTGTGCTTTTTCACCTCTTTGCTTTTTAAAAGCCACTCTTTTGGCGTGATAATTTGCTTTTGCTTGTAGCCGTAAATTTCTAAATCAGTCGGTTCAGATTTGGGCTTGACCTTATCATAAAATTTAGCAAAGTCATACCAAATAAGCTGTGAAACGCCGATATTTTCAACGCATTCTTTAAGCCAATTTGGCTCTAAAATATCATCTGAATCTGCAAAAATAATGTAATCTGCCTTTTTATTTTGCGTGAAATTTTTATTTGTGTAGAGTTTTTTAGCGTTGTAATTATCATTTGGTATTAAATATTCATTTAGGTTGCTATTTGATTTAATTTTAGTTGTTTTTATATTGCCTAAACAATACTCAATGCCGAGATTCTTAGCACTGCCTTGTCCGCCATTTTCTTTTGTAAAAAGAATAAAACGAGAATCTGTTAAAACATAACTCAAAGCGATTTTGACGCACTCCTTATCACTGCTATCATCATCAACTAAAATGGCAACAAAGTCCTTATGTGTCTGACTTACAATGCTATCTAAACACTCGCGCAAAAAGTCTGCCGTGTTGTAGATTGGGACAATTATGCCGACCTTTGAGTTTTTATCCATATAAAATCCATTTACAATTTAAAAGAGTGCATTATATCAAAAAAAAAAAAAAATAAATTTATTTTTGCGATTTTTTGCCAATAGTTTGCTTATAAAGCCCTTTTTTTATCATTAAATCAATTATTGGTTGTTCTCTTTTGTTTGCTCTTTGGCAGTGATTTTTTTGAAATTTATCAGTTACGTAAATTATTATTTTAGCCCATTTTTTGTTTCTTTTACGCCAAGCGTGAGATGAGAGCGACTCCCAAGCATAGCCATTAAAAAGCGTGGCATTTACAAAGTGATCAAGTGCTCTAACGCCCTGCCTTACGCGATCAGGATTACCAAAAGTGCCGACAATCACAATAAAAAAATAACTAATAATCGCAAGCGGGACTAATGCAAAAAGCAGCAGTGTCCCAGCTAGTTTTTCGCCTATATTCAAATACCAGCCCTCTTTGTCATCTTTATCATCATACCATTTGCCGAGCGAACGGTTAATCTACCTACAACATCTGGTGTGAAATTTTCTTGCAAATCAAGGCTAAATTCTCTTAAAATATTTGCCAAAATAATGATTGCTTCTTGCATAGCAAAGCCCTGACCTATGCAGATACGCTCACCAAGTCCAAATGGCAGATACTTCTCCTTTAAGATAGGCTTTTCGTGGCGTTCTGGGCGAAATTCGTGTGGAGCGTCCCAATACTCATCGTGTCTATGAATAAGCCACGGAGCGACCACCACGCCCTGTCCTTTTTGTAAGGTCTTATCACGAATTTTCATCTCTTTTTTTGCCTGTCTTGCAAAAAATCCAACTGGCGGATATAGCCTTAATGCCTCTTTAAATACATTTGTAAGATATTTCATATCTTTTATATTTGCAATGCTAAATCGCCCATCTTTACAAATACTAATAATCTCATCATGCGCTTTTTGCTGGGCATTTTTATCAAGACTTAGGCAGTAAAGCGTCCAAGTCAGCGAACTGGCTGTCGTTTCGTGTCCAGCCAAAAAGAGCATTGAGACCTGATCTAGTATCTCATCAAAGCTAAAACGCTCGTTTGTATCGGCGTGAGTGGTGTGAAGTAGCGATGAGAGTATATCTTGATGAGTGTCGTTTTCATAGGCATCATATCGTGGTTTTATAATTTCGGCTAGTGTGCTTTTTATGACCTTGCCAGCCTCTATTCTTTTATTTTCGCCAAGTATTTTTGAGAGCCATTCAGGCACACAAAAGAATTTTCTAATTGCCGTTTTTACGGTCTCCTCTTGAAAGGTAGTGAATGCGTTTAAAATTTCTTTACCCTTTTTTTCATCTAGCTTTTGACTCATAATCGTCCTAAAAATCACATCTGCTGTTACAAAGGTCATATGCTCATCAACTTCAACAATCTCGCCACTTGGAATTTTTCTAAATCTATCCATCATATCACTAGCAGCCTCACTCATCAAATCAAATACCTTTGAAATTCTAGTAAGCTCAAAACTAGGACGTAAAAGCTCACGCTGGGCTTTCCAAACATCGCCATTTGTGGTAAATATGCTCACGCCTAAAAGCGGCTTTAAAAGCTCGTGCAAAAGCTCACTTTTTGGGAATTCTTTAACATTATCCACCATTATTTTTTTAACCTCTTTTGGGTCATTTACCACTAAAAGATCAAAGCCGGGCATTTTAACTTGTCCGACTTTCATCTTGTAGCTTCGCTCATAAAGTCCGTCAAGCCAAGAACGCCTTTTTAGAAAAAACGTAGTGATTAATCCAGCCTTTGATTTGTGTGGGTTTGGATGAAATGGACAAACTCCCATAAATTCTCCTTAGTTTAATTTTGATTCTAAATTTTTTGGGTCTGCTACTAGGTAAAAGTAGTCGTAGCCACCTCTTATTTCTGTTGCTTTTAAGTATAAAAAATGAACTTCATACCAATTATATCTTAGTTTTTTATAGGTTTTTTGAGTGTAAATTTTAAAAAATCTAACCGAGATAAATTTTGGACTTTTTGCCTTAATATCTGCAAGTTTAATGTAATCAAGCTTATAAAAACTTGCACCATCAATCTTTGAAGTGAGATTTAGGCAGGTTATGTTTGAGTTTGCTAAAATTTCTAGCTCTTTTTTAAATGTAATTATATTTGTATGAAGGCTAGAAAGTGGCATACAAGCACCAAGTAGGATTAGTTTTAAATTATCCGTGCTGATATTTTGTGCTTTGCAAAGATTGATAATACGCGAAACCAAACTAACCGCAATAATCCCACCAACGCTGTGTGCAATGATGATTGTTTCGTGATTTTTGCCTTGATTTTCTTTTAAATTAGCAGTGATGACATTTGCAAAATTTGTAATTTTCTCATCTAATTCTTGTGGCTTTTTTACAGCGTAATCGTAGCAAAAATTATAGATACTTAAAAGCCAGAAAACGCCTGTTTTATTAGCTAAAAAATATATAAATTTAGTGCCAAAATACGCAATTACTAAGCAACAAAAAGTATATAAAATCGGATTTTGTATCACGCCGTTTAAAGCACATAAAATAAAAGCTAAAATGAGATACGTTATTATAAAAAATAGTAAAACATAGTAACCGCCGGTTATGGTTTGTGTGGTTGCGTGTTTGATTAATTTAAGATGAATACCTTTAAAAATGTAATTTTTTAAAAACATAAAAAATGCTATAAAAACGGCGAAAAAACGCTTATAAAAGTGCTTTATGACAATATCACTCCAATCAAAAAAGCTGTATTTTGTGCAAAAATTTTTATAATTTATCTCAAAATTTGGGATATCCTGGTCGTTTAGCTTTGTAATACTGATTTTATCATTATCTACCCCACTTGTTTTATAGACGTTGTGCTTAAACATAGAATAGTAAAATTTGTAGCTTCTTGGGTCAAAGCCGGGGATATAAAAGACATCTCTATCCAAATAAACACCTTAAAATTTTATAAGTGTCAATTATATAAATAAAAACTTAATATTCATATAAATTTTATAAAATTCAAAAAATATGTGATCTTTAAATACTTTTCAAACAACATAGTCATTTTAAGGATAAATATATCAAAACCATAATATAATTAACGATTAATCTTTAAGAATGGATAGCAAAACTTGTTTCGTAATTTTTGTAATGTAATTTTCGCACTTTTTTTAAGAGAGATACAATCAAGATTTGGTTCAAAAAAACTCGGTTATTTTTGGGCGATTTTTGAGCCGTTTGCGTTTATTGCTGTGTTTGCATTCATTAGATCTAGTGTTTTTAATACTCAAATAAATGGCGTTAATAACGCTGTTTTTATTACAATTAGCTTTTTATCATTTTTGCTATTTAGAAATATTGTTAAAAAAGCACTTGACGCTTTTGACGCAAATAGTGCCTTGTTTTTTTATTCAGCCGTAAAACCCATACACACAGTAATTACAAGAATACTAATAGAGCTTTTTATAACGCTTATTTTATACATCATTTTATGCTGTATAGGCTGGTTTTTTATGATAAATGTTATACCAGATAATGTTTATTTATTGCTTTTATCTACTTTTTGGCTTATTTGGTTTAGTTTTAGCTTGGGACTTTTGTTTGCTATTATTGGGACATTTTATGAGAATTTTAAAAGAACCATTGAGCTTGTTTTAGCACCGCTTATGTTTGTTTCTGCTGTGTTTTATAGCGTTGATGGTATGACTCCGACTTTTCGTGATATTTTGCTTTATAACCCCTTGGTTCATCTTATGGAGATGTTTAGAGCTAGTTATTTTAGCGTGATGAGTTTAAAATATGTAGATTTTTTATATCTTGGCTTTTGGACACTTGTGCCTTGTTATCTTAGCCTTTATATTTACATTAAAGCCCATAAAAAAATTAGGGCTTATGTATGATAAATTTTAACCACGCCACTAAATATTTTAATACAAAAAATGGTAAAAAGTATATCTTAAACGATGTGAGTTTATCAATCAAAGAGGGTAAAAACATAGCAATACTCGGCAAAAATGGTGCTGGTAAAACTACGTTTTTAAAGCTACTAGGTGGAGTTGAGTATTTAAATAGCGGCACCATAAAATGCAACAAAAAATTCTCGTGGCCTATGGGTTTTAGTGGCGGATTTCAAGGCAGTATGACTGGGTTTCAAAATGTAAAATTTGTAAGTAGAATTTATGGTAAAAGCGAAGAAGAGATTAAAAATATAGTTGAGTTTGTAAAAGAATTTAGCGATATTGGAGATTATTTTTATATGCCATTTAAGACATATTCAAGCGGTATGAGAGGCAGACTTAGTTTTGGATTAAGTCTTGCGTTTGACTTTGATTATCTGCTTGTTGATGAGGCACTTTCAGTTGGCGACCCAAGCTTTAACAAAAAAGCAAAGGACGCTATTTTTGAAAAGGTTAAAACCTCAAACACCATATTAGTAAGCCACAATGTCAGTGTAGTAAGAGAAATTTGCAATGTTGGCATATTTTTAAAAGATGGCGAACTAAAATACTTTGAGAATATAGAGGAGGCGATAAATTGTTACTTAAATCAGTAAAACCAAAAAAAATTTTAATATTTCTTATATTTTTATCAGCTTTTTACATAGCTTTCATAAAGACAGAATTTTTTAAATCAGAAGCTGTGATTGCCATTAGAAATTTAGACGGACAGAGTGCCACGACAAGTATTTTAGGCTTAATCAATGCCACTTCAAATGGCGATAGTCTTGATATTTCCACCCTTGAAGAGTATCTTCGCTCATACGAAATGTATGATAAAGTGAATGAAAAATTCGCCCTAAATGAGCTTTATAACAGCTTTAAACTTGACCCACTTCAACGACTTTATAATTTTAGTAGTTATGAGGCTTATGTTGAGACTTATAATAAATACCTACAAATTTCTAACGAAGTAGGTTCAAGTCTTGTTAAAATCGGTTTTTTGCACGTTGATAACAATAAGGCAAAAGAGATTGTAAATTTTTTAGTAGAACAAACCGAGCTTAAACTAAACGAATACAACAGGTTAGTGGCAAAAAAGAAACTTAGTTTCATAGAAGATGAGACCAAAAAAAATAGAGAAATTTTAGATAAATCCATAGAGCTGCTTAAAAAATATCAAGACAAAAGCATTATGATAGACCCAAATAAAAATGTTAGCACAAACGAAAGCATTCTTTCTACTTTAAGAGCCCAGTTAGTTACCAAACAACAAGAGCTTGCCAAAATTTCTGAATACCTTACAAACAACTCATTTGAGATTATAAATTTAAAACGAGAGATTAGCGAGATTGAAAAGACAATCAAAAAAATCAGCCTAGAACAGACCAATGAAGATAAAAATTCTCTAAATAAAAACATCTTTGACTTTGGAAAATTAAAATTTCAAGTTGAGCTAAATACTGAAATTTACAAACAATCACTAGCACAACTCCAAAGTGCAAAGCTAAAAGTCGGTCAAGAGAGCAAAATGCTTCAAGTCTTAGTAAATGCAAATGTGCCTACAAGCTACTATGAACCACAAAAGATCAGAGAGATCATAACGGTCGCTTGTGTTTTAATGTTAGCGTATGGTATTATTCTTATGCTAAGAGCAATTATAAGAGATCACGAGGAGTTTTAAATGAAAAAATTTTTAATTATTATGCTTTTATCTTTATTTGCAAATGCCTTTGAGCCTCCAATAATTACAAATAACGAAAACAATCAAACCTATGCCCCTGAATACAAAATTTTTGGCAAAAATCTATTTAACGGCTCGTTTTCATTAAATAACACACTTAGATATAACCCAGATTATATTTTAAACATCAAAGATGTCATCAGCCTGAAAATTTGGGGCGCTATTGATATGGAGTTAAAGCTTACGATAGATGAACAAGGCAATATCTTTATCCCAAAAGTTGGTGCCATTAAGTTGCTTGGTGTCTTAAATAAAAATATAACAAAAGTTATAAGTAATGAGCTTAAAAAAATTTACAAAGACAATGTCTATATTTACGCAAATTTAGATAATTTTCAGCCAGTATCCGTATTTGTAACAGGTGCTGTCATAAAGCCCGGTCTTTATGACGGACTTTCAAGCGACTCTGTGCTTCAATTTATAGACAAGGCAAAGGGAATTTTAGATCAAGGCAGTTACAGAAATATCTCTGTAATAAGAAACAAGAAAGTAATTGCAAAAATTGATTTATATGATTATTTAATAAGTGGAGAGCTTGATAATATCCAACTTCAAACAGGAGATGCGATAAAAATTGACTACCTAAAAGATTATGTTACATTAGACGGAGATGTAAAAGAACCACTTCAAGTTGAGGTAAATAATGCAATTAGTTTAAAAGCACTAAAACAAATAGCACAACCAGACACAAAAGCCACCGATATAATCGTGAGTTATTTTGATGACAATAACTACAAAATTCACACAATACGTAGCATAAAAGATGATAATTTTATGATATTGCCGGGGCAAAATGTAAAATTTGTCTCAAACACAAACACAAAAACCATACAAATAAACATAGCTGGCGAACACAACGGGCTAAGCAATGTCGTGGTCGCTCGTGGCACTACACTAGATACGCTTATTAAGGATTTAAGTTACACGCCATCATCTTTAAAAGATCAAATTCATCTTTACAGAAAAAGCATTGCAGAGCTTCAAAAACAGCTACTTGACAGCTCACTTAAAGAGCTTGAAGCCTCTGTTTTAAAGACTGGTTCAAGCACAGAAGAAGAAGCAAATATAAGAATGCAAGAATCAAATCTAGTCCTTGATTTTATAAAACGTGCAAAAGAGGTTATGCCAAAAGGCAGGGTCGTTTTAGATGCAAGTAGTGATTTTTCACAAATTTTACTTGAAGATGGCGATACTATTTTTATCCCGCAAAAATCTCACATTATAACCGTTCAAGGCGATGTAAAAATCCCATCAGCCCTCTCTTATGTCAAGGATAAAAAACTTGAATACTATCTTGAACTTTGCGGTGGTTTAAGCACCAGAGCAGACGAGGATAATATCCTAATCATAAAACAAGGTGGCAGCGTAATAACCGCTAAAAGCAAAAGACAAAGCATAGAGCCGGGCGATAGTATTTTAGTTTTAAGCAAACTAGATTCTAAAAATCTACCAATAGCAAAGAGCATAACTCAAATTTTATATCAAATCGCAGTTAGCACCGGCGTTTTACTACGTATTTAAATGGGAGAATACGCTTGAAATTTCTAAATACTAAGCGACGCCAGCTCCCCTATTACACAAGCCTTATGGGGGGGGGTGCGACAGGTTTAAGAATACAAAATTAATCACATTGAGAATTTTATGGCTAAAATAGAGAATTTTTCAACATCAAAAAGACTAATCAAAAATGCTAAAAATTTCTTTGATATTAAACCAGTTGGCATTTTTAAAAATCTAAAAAACGCCACATTTTATGGCTGGGGCTATAAAAAATCTGGTCTTAATGCCATAAATTTAGCCAAAAAGCATAATGGCAGTTTTACCCTCCTTGAAGACGGATTTATCCGCTCATTGGGTTTAAGCGATACGCCATCATTTAGCATAGTTAGCGATGATATCGGAATTTATTACAACGCACAAATCCCAAGCAAACTTGAAAATTTACTAAACAGCTATGAATTTGATGAGAATCTTTTAAACACAGCAAAAAAAGCAATTAATTTAATCAAAACACACAATATCAGTAAATACAACCACGCAAAACCTTGTCCTGATAATCTTTTTAAAAGCGATAAAAAGAATGTTTTAATCATTGCACAAACGAAAAATGACGCAAGTTTAACATTTGGACTTGCCGATAATTTTAGCACCACACAAATGATAGATGACGCAGTAAAAGAAAATCCAAACGCAAACATCTATCTAAAAATTCACCCCGATGTGATAAATGGGCTAAAAGAATCTGATATTAATTTAGACCAAATCCCAAAAAATGTTAAAATTTTGCAAGATGATTTTAACCCAATCTCACTGCTTAAACATTTCATCAAAGTTTATACAAAAACTTCACAAATGGGCTTTGAAGCACTGATTTTAGGTTTAGAATGCGTTTGTTATGGTATGCCTTTTTATGCTGGTTGGGGGGTTAGCATAGATAAGATAAAGTGTGCTAGACGCAAAAAACAAAGAAGCATTGAAGAAATTTTTGCCGCTGCTTATATTCTTTATACAACCTATAAAAATCCCTACAACGGCAAAAATTTAGACATAATACAAACCATAAACGAAATAATCGCCCTAAAAGAAAAAGAGGCAAAAACTGCCTATCTTTTTGGCTTTTCACGCTGGAAGCACGAGTTTGTAAGACCATTTTTAAGCGAATTTCAAAATCTTATTTTCATAAATCCACTAATCTCATCTCACGCCAAACTAGCCATTAAAAAAGGACTAAATCACCATAATCAAATTTTCATTTGGGGGGCTAAAAATTTTAAAAGATTAGAGAAATTTTATAAAATCACACGAGTTGAAGATGGCTTTATCCGCTCAAAAGCACTTGGCTCTGATTTGACAAGACCTTATTCGTTAGTTTTTGATGATTTAGGAATTTACTTTAACCCGTCAAAAGAGAGTAGATTAGAACGTATTTTAAACACACACGAGTTTAATGATGAGCTTTTAAAACAAGCAAGAGAGTTACGGCAAATTTTAAAAGAGAACAAAATCTCAAAATACAACCATATCGCACCAAAAGAGCTAAATTTTAAAACAAATAAGAAGAAAATTTTAGTTGTCGGACAGGTTGAAGATGATATGAGCGTAAAACTTGGCGCTAACGGCAAGAGCAACTTAGAGCTTTTAAAAATGGTAAAAGATGAAAACAAAGACGCTTTTATCATTTACAAACCGCACCCAGACGTAGAAAGTGGCAACAGAGTCGGCAAAGTAGCAGACGAGGTGGCACTAAAATTTTGTGATACCATATTAAAAAATGCAAACATAACTAGCATTTTACCGCATATTGATGAGCTTTGCACATTAAGCTCACTAACTGGATTTGAAGCGTTGCTTTATGGTAAAAAAGTAGTGTGTTATGGTATGCCTTTTTATGCTGGTTGGGGGCTAAGCACAGATAAAATAACCTGTAATAGGCGAGTAAAAAGACCTAGTATTGATGAGCTAATCGCTGCTGTTTATATACTTTATCCAAGGTATTTAAGCCCAAAAACGCTTGAAATTTGCACGCCAAAACAGCTAATAGATGAGTTAAAGGATTTAAAAGTCGAGCGACTTAGTGCCTTAGCCACGCTTAAAAGATGTTTTTTTAGGATTTTTAAATGATTGATAAAATTTTAAAATTAGTCGGCGACATTAAAGGTAAAAATATACTATTTCTGCAAGGTCCAGTAGGGCCATTTTTTAATTATATTGGTCGTTTTTTTGTCAAAAACGATGCTAAAATTTTCACAATCGGTTTTAACTTTGGCGACTATTTTTACGCAAACAAAAGCACCTATACACCATACAAAGATACGCAAGAAAATTGGGGCGAATTTTTTACAAATTTTATTAATAAAAATAAAATTGATATGCTTTTTTTATTTGGAGATTGCAGGTTTTATCATAAAACTGCCATTAAAATCGCAAAACAAAACAAACTAGATGTATTTGTATTTGAAGAGGGCTATCTTCGCCCTAGCTTTATCACGCTACAAAAAGATGGAGTAAATGCAAACGCAAATCTGCCAACAGATAAAAAAACTTATCAGCTTTTTAGTATTGATACCGAGCTAGAAAACGAGATACACAGCATAAAAGAGATAAAAGGTGCTTATAAATTTATGGCACTTCACGCATCAATTTATTATAATATAGGAAATATTTTTAGTTTTATATATCCAAATTACAAGCACCACAGGGATTTTAATGCCTTTAAAGAGGGTGTTTGCGGTGTTAGAAATTTTATTAAAAAATACTACCTTAAAATCAAAGAGAAAAATAACATAAAAAAACTAATCGCAATGAGAAAAAAATACTACTTCGTCCCGCTACAAGTGCATAATGATTTTCAGGTATTACAACACTCTAAATATAAAAATATAGAGGAATTTATCAGCGAAGTTTTAATCTCATTTGCCAAAAATGCTAGCAAAAAGAGCTTTTTGGTCTTTAAACATCACCCAATGGATAGAGGCAAAAAAGACTATACTAAATTTATAATATCTCTTGCAAAAAAACTAAATGTAGAAAGCAGAATTTTAATTACATTTGACACAAATCTACCAACCGCACTAAAAAATGCAAAAGCAACAATCACAATCAACAGCACCGTTGGCTTTCAATCCTTATATCATAAAACCCCAGTTTTGTGTCTTGGCAATGCCCTTTATGACATTGATGGACTAACAAGCAAAGGTGTCAGCTTAACAAAATTTTGGAAAAACTATAAAAAAGTAGATGCAGAGTTATTTTTTAAATTTAAGAATTATTTGTTAAAATACACGCAAATAAACGGAAGTTTTTATAAGATTTATAATTAATTTAAAATTCTACAAATAATTAAAATGAGGGACAAATGAGCGAAAATTATAAAAAATTAGTTGTTCAAAATCGTAGTGATGGGACTGGTTCTAGACTGTTTTCAATAATTAACGCTATGGTTGTGGCTGATAAATTATCATCCATAGACAATATGAGATTTTTATGGGATGAAACAAGGTTTATAGACAAACAAGATAAGGCTGATGCTAACAATATAAATATGCGTGCATTTAATAACAGCGTTATAATTGGGGCTAGTTGTGAAAGCAAAGAACATATATTTTCAGATGGTTTTATAAAAAAGCACTTTTTAGAAAAATACGAAACAGATAACAGAATTGATATAACAAGAAATGTTGATGAATTAATAAAAATTTATAATAAATGTGACTATCTTAGAGTAGAGATTGGCTTTTTAGACTTTCTATTTTCTAGCAAATTAGAATACAGAACCAAACTTGCTCAAATGTGGAATAAAATTGACTTTAATGACAATATTAAAAATATGATAAATTTAGCAAAGAGTCACGCAGATAATTTGGGTGATTTTATCGCTATACATCTTAGAAGTGGTGATGCAATATATACTTATGCTGGATATCGCCTAGCTAATAGGCAAAGCACCACTCACGCTACACCATATGAATTTGCCTTAGGAATCATAGAAAAACACAAAAATGAAAATATAGTAATAATAGGAGATGATGTTACATCTATGAGAGAGCTAAAAACAATCAACAATAACGCTATGCTCATAGAAGATTTTAGAGATATAAATAAATACTCAAACTTGGAGCTATTTATATATGATGTTGTTTTTATGTCCAAAGCAAAGCTTCTTTATGGAACACAATCAGCATTGGTAAAATTAGCTTATAGCATAAATCCAAATTTGGAATGCATTCATCCTCATAATGATATAGACAAACAAACGCTATATAAATGGCTTCAAACATACTATGATATTTTACATAACATCAGTCCATCGCAAAGGGCTTATTCTTGCTTTTGTTTATTTATAAATGGAGAAAAATGCGATGAGAAATTAGAAATTTTAGAGCAGTATCTAAAAAATGCTTTGGAATTCGATTTACAAAACGATAAGTATAGAATACATCTTGTTAACTGTTTGTTAAAAAGGGGTATGATAGATGAGGCCAATATCTTATTGGGTCAATATTTAACAAATAGATTTAACTTTTTTAGCAATCTATTTTTATCAAAATATTGGAACGGCAAATATGCCTTTGAGGAAGTATTTAATAATTATATAAAATATGCTGATGAGTTTCATCCATATTTGTCGTTTATGGCAGCAAAAGCATTAGAGGTCACGGGGGGGGGCAGCAACGAAGTTATAAAATATTATAAATACGCTCAAAAAGAATTAGCCATTCATGTAAATCCATGCTTGATATCTGCTTTAGAAATTCAAATTTCAAAACAAACAAAAGAAAAAGAACAAATTGCTAAAAGCCTAATATCTGAACAAACCAAAAACAAAGAATTAGAAACTAAAATCTCTGCTATAACTGCCAAATATGATGAGCTAAAACAAAAAGTAGATGAAAAAGAACTTTTAACAATTAAAATTTTAGAAAAAGAC
>NZ_JANURM010000029.1 GCF_030249845.1 Campylobacter gastrosuis
GTCGCACAGATAAAAAAAGGCACGGCGAGTTTAGAGCAACTACAAAGGCTAAAAGATGATTTAGAAGCTAGTGAGTATTTAGGCTATGATTACAAGCTTTTTAATCCCTTTGATGATGAAGCAACGCAAAATTTAGCCAAAGTAGCGGATGAAGCGACACCGAAAAAAGAAACCGCACAGAGTGCAAAGGCGCAGCTAAGGTCGCATTTTAGCGGTAAAAAATTAACCGATACGCAAAGGGCAGAGCTAAGAGCTATAATAGAAAAAGAATACAACATAACTCCTATTAAAGAGTTTGGCACTAATTACGCAGAGTATTATCACGACGGCTTTCAGGCTATCTTAAAGCTAGAAACTGAAAGAAGCGGTCAAGTAGCAGGAGCGTTTCATAAAGAGGGACTTGGCGATATTGATTTAGTTTGGGGCGATGATAAAATCGGACTTAAAAAAATCATAGAACGCCACGCCGATGACTTTAAAGAGTTTGGCGGAGTTGCAAAAGGGCTTAATAAGATAGTTGAATATGGCGAAGTTGTAAGCAAAAACGGCGTAAAAACGATTTGGCATAAGCACGGCGATGATTATTTTTTAGTCGGCTTATCAAAAGGATTTAACGGCAAGGGCGAAAATGAGTGGATTATAACTTCTTATAAAAAGACAAAAGGGGCGATACCAGATGAAGTAAAAGGCATTACCGCGAACCTGTCCGCTTATAGCGATGAATTTAAGGGAGAACTGACTTCTTCTCATCCACCTTTTACTAATAATGACATTATACCACAAAACAAAGCAAAGGATACAAAAGAAGCAGAACACGAAGCGAGCGAGCTTTATTTTGCGCTCGCAAAAGATGCTGGTGGGGGCAAGGGATATGTAATGCTAAGCGAAAAAGAAACCATAAAACACGTAATAAAAAAATACGGCTCCACCGAAGACCACGCAATAAAAACAAGAGAAAGATTACGTAAAAATATAGAAACGCTTGCGGGCATAACTCCTATTAAAGAATTTGGCACAAATTACGCAGAGTTTTACCACGATGGCAATGGAGCGGTTAAAAAGCTTTTAATTGAAAAACAAGGACAAGTAGCTGGGGCGTTTTATAAGGACGGATTAGGCGATATTGATTTAGTTTGGGGCGATGATAAAATCGGACTTAAAAAAATCATAGAACGCCACGCCGATGATTTTAAAGAGTTTGGCGGAGTTGCAAAAGGGCTTAATAAGATAGTTGAATATGGCGAAGTTGTAAATACGGCTAATATAAAGACTATAATTTACAATACGCAAGAGGGAAATTATAGATTAGGACTATCGCAAGGGTGGCACGGCAAAGGAGAGAATGAGTGGATAATCACGGCATATAAAAAAGAGCCGTCCCACGCAGAATCTCGACCAAGTCGTGGCTTAAAGCAGAATGGAACCAATCTATCTGCTAACGGCTCTGATGAAATTATACCACAAAACGAAGCCAAAGAGCTAAGTTACGATGAAAATTTAAAAAATTGGCATAAAGACAGCCACGAGATAACAAAGAACAAAGACGGCACGCCAAAGGTGTTTTATCACGGAAGCTCGGCAAAAAATATAACGGAGTTTAAAGATGAATTTGACAAGAGCGGTTATGGGTTTTGGTTTGCGGATAAAGAATACGCTAAAAATCACAGCACAGGCGGTTTTTATGAAGTATATTTAAATATTAAAAAACCACTAGATTTACGTGAGAAAAATGCGAATTATCCTTTTGAGATTGAAAATGAGATACTCAAAAGGGGACTAGGGCTAGAACCATATCAAAAAAATACAAGACAGACAAAAGAATTTCTCAAACAAAAAGGGTATGACGGCGTTATTTTAGACGGGGATGAAAAGGGAAAGCCCTTTATTATCGCCTTTGATAGCTCACAAATAAAGCACGTAAAAAATAAAGGCACGTTTAACCCAAATGATAAAAATATCTACCACGCTAATTTAACTATCGGCGGAGGGCTTTTTGGAGGCTCACTTAATGGCGTTAGTCGTGATGAAAACGGCGACGTTAGCCTTGATTTTGATAACTTTATAAAAGGCTTTTTTGGCGGGGCTGTTGGGGCAAAATTAGCAAGTGCTGGGCTTAAAAAATCAGCTCCAAATCTTTATAAGAAGTTTATGGGATACGCTAATAAATACCCAAAAATGGCACAAACTAACCCTGAACTTTTAGGCACAATGCTAAGAAGTGGCAGAGATAGTGAGCTTAAAGAGTTAGAGCGAAATTTAAGGTAAGAACTGCCAAGATTTTCTTGGTAGTTTAAACAAGAGCGTCTAAAAAATCGCTCCACCATTGCATTAAAACTGCCCTTTGTTTTAGGTTTTTAGCGTGATTGTAGGCGTCTTTTACCTTGTTTTTCTCAACGTGAGCTAAGCAAAGATCTATAATATCGGAGCTTTGTTTATGCAAGTCTATCTTTTCGTGTGCTATCGTGCTAAATGTAGCCCTAAATCCGTGAGGCGTTATCATTTCGTTATTAAAGCCTAAATTTCTAATCATCGCACGGACCGAATTTTCGCTAATGGGGCGTAAATTGCTCTTTAAGCTCGGAAACAAAAACTCGCTTTTTACAGGTAAAATTTTGCGGTAATCTAAAAGCATATTTTTCACGCTATCGCTTAAAAACACTTCGTGGCTCTTGCCGTTTTTCATTTTTTTAGCCGGTATTTGCCAAAGGCTATTTTTAAAATCTATCTCGTCCCACGTAGCAAACCTTGCATTCTCGCCACGCACCGCCGTATAAAGCATAAATAGCGCGCAAACCTTTAAACGAATATCGCCAAAATAGCCTTTTATCGCCATTATTAGATTTTTTAGCTCCGCTTCATCTTTAAAATGAGCGTAGTGCTTTATTTCACGTTTGCCTATTAAGGCGGATTTGTCAATATCGGCGATTATGTTATGCTCTACATACTCGTGCAAAAGGGCGAATTTATAAAAGCTGTTTAATGCCCCTAAAACCTTTTTAGCCGTTTCTTGTTTTTCGCTCTCTAAAAGCGGATTTAATGCGTTTATAATATCCTTTCGGCTTATCTCTTTTATCGGCGTATCGCTAAAAATCGGCAAAAGCAAGGCTTCAAACCGCCGATTTATCCAAAATAGCTGTTTAGGGCTTATTTTGCTTTTGGTTTTTATCCACTTCTCAAACACTGCCTTAAACGAATAAGCGTCGCTTATTTTTAAATACTCCCCGCCCTTTATTTGCTTTTTAAGCTCATTTCGCCGCTCTCTTGCTTCTAATAAACTCATCTCGCCAAATTTGCCGAGCGTTAAGCGTTTTTTCTTATTGTTTATTTTAAATTCGTAAATAAAGGTTTTCGTGCCGTTGGGCATTATTTTTATGAGCAAATTATCGCTATCGCCTACAAAATAAACCTTATCTTTCGGCTTTAAATTTTTAAGTTGCGTTATTGTTAGTTGAGCCGATATTTTAGGCATTTTAATCCTTTTTGCTGACTATTTTTGCTTACTTTGTCGTTTTTTTTGGCTGATTTTTTTAGCAAGTCAGCCAAAAAGTAAGCATAAAAATACTTGCTAGACCTTTCTTTTGCTTTCTTTTTATTGCTGTAATTTTATAAAAAAGTTTTTTAAAATAGCGTTAAAATCGTGATTTGATTGCCATAACTTGCGATTAATTTCTTTGTAGTTCTTTAAGCAGTGGCGGACAGAGAGGGATTTAAATATATCATAAAAATACCATTATATAGGCGTTTTTATGATATAAATTAATTTAGTGTCCGTTTTAGTGTCCTTTGTAAAAAAGTAACACAATTAAGCAAATTCAATCTCACAAGTCCAGCTAGTGTTTATTTTATGCGTGATTTTTGAGATTAACGCCCTTAGTTTAAATGGCTCGTCCTTTAAATTTAGCGTTAGATAGCCACCTGCAAAAAATGGCTTTGAAATGGTGCTAACGCTCCCAGCTAAAACGCTGTTTTTTTGGCGTTTTAGCTTTGCGTTTGCCTTTCTTAATGCTTCGTGTTTATCACGTGCAAAGTCGCTAAATTTTAGCACTGGTGTGCCTTTGCCTACCTTTGACACCACGCTTTTATTTGTCTTTGTATCAAACCATTTAATCTCGCACGAGTTGAAAATTTTAGCGTGGTTGATTTGATAGCTTAGATTAAAAATTTCATCATCATTTAAAAAATACTCCGTCCGCTTGGTCTCTTTGTCTTTGTCAATAAAAATTAACGTGTCATTTTTAACGCAAAATGTTATCTCTAAATCATCGGCTATTTTTTTACAAAAAGCGCAGTCGCTTAGGTCGTATTGCTCCAAATCGCCCACCTCATCCATACGCTCAAAGTCTATTTTTAGGTTATAGCCGTTTTCTTTGGCGATTTGAGTTAAAATGTCTTTGTAGCTTTTATCTAAAAATGTGCGGTTTTTCTTTTGCCTAAACTCTTTAAAATAATTTGCTGATATGGCTTCAATCTCAAAGCTCACTAAATAATTATATTTAATAGTCGTAATCGTAAATGAGCCTAAAAAGTAGCCGTCAATAAAAATTTTAATATTATCATCCTCTCTTGGCTTTGCATTGCTCCAAAGCATAGTAACGCTTAGCGTATCGGCTTCGTCGCTCTCAAAATCGCTTATTTGTATATCCGTCCAGTGTATGGCGTCGGTTTTATCCACGTCGTTGTATAAAATCGTAACTTCGGGGCGTTTAAACTGCTCTAATCCCATAAATATTTTACCTCTCTTTGGCTTTGTGTTTTAATCTCTGGCAGTCTTACCTCATCGCCACCGCTTAAAGCGTGTTTATTTAAAAGCGTTTCATTTACTCGTAAAAACTCGCTGTAAATTTCAGTCTTTAACGAGCCGTAAATTTTAAAACAAATATGGTCTAGCGTTTCGTTATCTTTTGCAATGTAAATTTTCATTTTTCTAGCTCCTGCGAAAAAATGTCTTGCGAGTATCTTAAAAGTTTGTCAAGGCTCTTTAAAGTATATTCTGGTAGTGATTCGGGTAGTCTGTGAATTATAAAAGCTGGGCGTGATATTGTAAATTTTCGTCCGTGTTTTGTTTTATAACTACTTTTCAGGCTATGCTCTGATGTATCCCAGTCTAGCGGTGGTTTATTTTTTGAACTTATAATTATGCGTCCGCCTGTTGTAGAGTTTGAATTTAAGCCAAAGCCTTCAAAAAATACCGCTTTATTGCCGATTTGAATTATTGTGCCTGTGCGTGTTGGTTTATCTTTTTTAAATCGGTTTAATCCTATATTGACGTTTCTAGTTCTTAGCTCTATGCGTAAATAATCAAGTGTTGCATTACTTCTAGAAGTAGAAAATTCAAAATATCTTTTTCCAACATTGATATATTTTAAACTTAAATCTATTTGTTGTTTTTTTGCTTTTGTAAGCGTCCTATTTAGTGCGTTTCTTAATTGTGAGCTTAAAGCCCTTTCAAAGTCTTTGAAATTTGCCATTTTTTTACTTTTTGATTTTATTTTAGCGTGTTTAATGCGTATGCGTTACAAGTGAAAATGATAAAATTATAAAATAGATAATTTTTAAGTGTTTTATAATGGATTTGATAGTATAATTATTTTATCAAAAGCAAAAAAAGCTTTTGAAATTTAAGAAAGGTGGATGAGGATGAAAGCTTTTAATCACTTAAAAGAGTGGTTAGAGGTGGTCCTAACACTTCTAACCATAATCCAAATCATAAAAGGGTGGCTTTAAGCCGCCTTGCCTTTCGTGTAATTATAGATGAAAATTTTTTAAAAAGGGTTTAAAATGGATTTAGTTTTAAATATTAGTAGTTTGGCGTGTGCTGTTTTTTTGCTTTACGAGCTTTATGTAAATCGCAAGTTAAGAAAGCGTATAAATGAGTTAGAGAGGGCTTTAAATGAAAGATAAAAAATTAAGCCGTAAAAAGTTAGCTGAAATTTTTAAAATACCATACCCTACAATCAACGAGTGGGCTAAATGCGAAAGTGGTAACTGGCGATATGAAGTGCTTACCTTTTTATCTAGTTTAAGCCTTAGCGAGATAGAAACGATAAAAGCAAGGGGTAAAAAGATAGAATAGGGGGCTTAGCCCCTTTTTAAATAATATATCCGTTTATGCTTAAATTTTTAGAGTAATACCATACGCCGTTAAATCGTATCTTTGTGAAATTTTCTAACTCCTGCGTTAGTGAGTTGATTAAAATATGCCTAAACTGCACTAAGTCAAAGGCTGATATTTTTAGCGGTCTTGCCTCTTTTACTAGCTCCTCAAATCCTGTAAAAAGTGCGTGGTCGTTTAGTAAAATTTTAGCGTTAAAGCTTATTACCTCCTCGTATCCACCTAAATGCGTATAAACTGGCTTTGTGATGGTTTGCTGCTTCTCATAATTTACGCTTAGGGCTTTTTGTAGGCTTGTTATGTTGTTTTCTATGCTAAAAATATAATTGTCAATCGTGATTAACTGCATTTTTAATCTCCGTAAGAATACGAGCTATTTTTTACCGCTTTGGCTACGGCGGCAGGCGTTGCGTTTGAGTTTTGCATTGTGATATTTATGGTTTTGTTATCGTTTATGGTGTTTTGGTTGGTGTTTGTTTGGTTCTCTTTGGCTTTGTTTGCTTTTAGCTCATCAATAGCCCCTTTTGTGTTGTTTTTTGGTGTTTTATCGTTAGCCCAGCTAAAAGGGTTATACCATTTTTTTTCTTTGCCATCGCCTATGCCTAAGGTATCTTTTACGGCGGCGGTGGCTGTATTCACGCCGTTACCGATAAAATCGCCTACGCTTTTAATGCCGTCTGTTATGGTGTTAAACATATCAATAACTGGCTTTAAAAACTCCAAAATCTCATTTAAAAGGCTTTTGGCTTTATCTATCCACTCGCTAAATTTTAATTTTACAATCTCAATTATTAAACCGATAGCGTTTAGGATGTTTGCCAGTGCTTCAAAAGGATACAGCACGGCTCTAATTGCAAATGATACGGCTTTGCCAAAGATAGCCCCTGCGTTTGTAGCACCTATTAGGCTCTCTTTTGTAGCTTCGCTTTGGCTTAAAAATGAGCTAAAAAGTGATATAACAGAGCTTAAAATGGTCTTTATGGCATTAAATGCACCACTAAACGCATCAACAACGGGGGCTAAGCCCTGCTTTAAGCCGTCAAAAAATCCGCTAAAAAATGCCTTTACTCTATCCCAGTATTTGTAAATTAAAAAAGCGGCGGCGCTTAACGCTGTGATGACTAAGCCTATGGGATTTGTTAGCAAGGCAAGGCTAAACGCACGAAAGGCTACAAGGGCGGATTTTATGCCATTTATAAAACCGCTAATGCTAAAAGTTTTTAAGCTGTTTGAAAAAATGGCGGTTTTTAGAGTGGTTAATTTTAGTGTTTTTTGGTATAGCGTTTGTGTTGTGATTAGTGCTTTTAAGTATAAATTTTTTGCAATTAGCTTTAAGTTGCAATCATTTAGGCTACCTGTTAGCTTTAAGCACTCAAACGGCAAAAGCATTAAAACTTTTTTATACGAGCTTAACATTATCGTAAGTCCATTTACCACAACTTCTTTTAAAATAAACGCCGCCTTTAATGCTGTAATGGCTGCGATAGTTGAAAAAATGCCCAAAGTTAAGTTAGGGAATTTTTCAGTAAAAGCAGATATGGCATAGCTTATTTTATTAATAGCGTTTAAAGTGGTGTTTATGACTGGTAAAAACACAGAGCCGATATTTATGCCGATTTCATTAAAAGCATTTTTCATTAATTGAATGTTATTAGCTGTCGTTTCACTTCGTGCTTTAAATTCATCTTGCATAGAGCCTGTGCGTTTGCTGTCATTGCTTAAATTCATTGCTTTATCGTAATTTTCAATAGCACCAGTTAATAAGCTTATGTCATCACTGAAATTTTTACCGAATAAATCGGTTAAAATTGCGGTTTTGTTCTTTTTTGGTAGCTTTGAGAGGGTGTGCAAAAAATTGGTTAAAGCTTGCTGTGGATTTTGCATAATCTCTTTTTTTAGGGCTTTGCCGCTAATGCCTAAGGCTTCAAAGGCTTTTTTTACGCTCCCTGTGGCTTTGTCTGCGTTATTTAGTGTTGTTAGCATTGAGTTAATCGCTGTTGATGCAACTTCTGGGGCTTTACCTAATGCAATAAAAGCAGAGGTTAGTCCTGCTGTGGCATCTGCACTAAGTCCAAAATCCTTTGCATTACCTGCGACACGTGCTAAGGCGTTTGTGATGTCTGTTGCTTTGGCTGCTGAATTGTTAGAGATGTGATTTATTGTATCTCCTAATGATGAAACCTGTTTAACATTTAGATTAAAAACATTCATTAGCGTTGCCATACTATCGCCCGCTTGTTTTGCACTCATATCAAAGGCTACGCCCATTTTAGCCGCTGTTGCTGTAAAATCCATTAGACTATCTTTTGCAATACCTAGCTGTCCGCCACTGGCTGTAATTTGTGCTAATTCATTAAGGCTTAAAGGTATTTCACGGCTTAAATTTTTAAGTTGTGATTGAAAATTTTTAATATCGTTATTGTCTTTAAAATCTACGACTTTTTTAACATCTGCAAAATTGCTCTCAAAATCAATGGCGCTACTTATTGGATTTTTTAAAAAAGCCACCGAGCCAACCAATGCGATTAAATCTGTCTTTAAACTCTCTAAATTTTTACGGGCGGCGGTTGTGTCTAAAATGATTTTCGCTTTCGTTGCTTCTTGTAGTTTTGATTTTAATGTGTTTAAATGGTCGTGAAACTGCTGCGGCTGTATTGGATTTATTTTAAGCTCTTTTAGGTGTTCTTTGTATTTTTTTAGCCCATCGGTTATTGCACTATTTAATTTGTCGTTTATCGTTACTTGGCTTTTGTTTATGCCTTTTAAGATATTGTCTAAACCTTTAAGCTCCATTGAAAAGGTAAGCACGGGCGATTTACTCATTTTTTAGCCTTTTTTGATTTTAATATATATTTTAATGTATAATTTGATAAAAAAATACAAACGATAAAAAGAGGTAAAAAATGGGCGGTGTTTTTGCAAAAATAAGGGCAGTTTTAGCAGGTATTGAATTGGTTGTGAATTTGTTTTTTTGGTTGTTTATTGTTATGTTGGCTATTTGTTTTGGTTTAGGGGTTGTTTTTGTTGTTTTTTATGTGTTTTTTAGCGTGATTAATGGTTTTGTGAGTGGGTAAAAATGTGTTTTGTATGTCTTTGGCGGTTTAAAATTTAAACGCCTAAACGCTTAATTTGATGTGTTTAGGCGTTTTGCGATTTCGTAAAAATCTACAAATTCATTAAAATTTAAGCTCATTACATCGCTAAACGTAAAATTTAGGGTATGCGTGATTAACGCTATACCCTCATTTAGTTTTTTGTGTCATTTACCCCGCTAAGTCTTGTAACAACCTCACTAAGTCTTGCGACCTCATCAAGTGGTAAGCTATTAATAAAAGCTTCGTCCATCTCGCCGTTGCTCATATCAACTAAAAGCTTAATGAGCTGTTCGGTTTCATTTTTAGCGTTTTGTGCGTTTCTTATCTGTCCTAAGCTTGGAGCGGTTAAATAAACTTCTTGCCCGTCTTTAAAGGTGTAAAGCTCTTTTGTTCTCTCTAATTTTTTAAGTGCCATTTTTTAATCCTTTATAAAAAATTAATCGCTTCTAGTTCGTTTTTTAAGCGTTCTATCTCTTTTAAGGTTTTTAGCATTTTGTTAGCTATTTTTTCAAAAAATAAGGCGTTCATCGGTTCGTTAAGCGATTTTAAAAGCTCGTTTTTTAAACCTGCTTTTTTACCCTCTAATCTGTAAATTTCATTTTGCAAATAGCATTTTTTGCCGTAAGCTTCAAAATCTATGTTATCCATTTTTTAATCCTTTAAAGTATGTTTTTTCTTATGGTGCTAAATAGGTCAAATCCGCCAACTTCATAAGCGTTATTAAACGCATCGTAAAGGATTTGAGTTTTTCCGCCAACTTCTAGCTTATAAAATGTTACGTTTGCTTCAAAATCAAAATTTGCCTCTTTGTTAAACTCTATTTTAGCCCCTGACATTGATTTTATCTTACCCTCAAAGGTTGCGATTAGCTGTGTGTTATCGCCCTCGCTATTGGTTGCGTTTGCTTTTACGTAAAATTTCTGTGTTTTTGACTGGTCTAGCAGGTTAAAATAAAGCTCGTTTAGGTTATTTACCGACACCTTTACGCTTAAAGGTTTAATGGTGGGTAAAGTAACTTCAACCTTGCCGATACCGCTGCTACTTTCTATCGTTTCAGCCTCTATTTTTGGCAGCTCAATATCTACAACCTCGCCTAAAAGTCCCACGCCGTCAATGAAAAAATTAGCTCCTGTAAATGCTTGTGCTTTTGTCATCTTTAATCCTTTGCTTTTTTTAATTCATCAAGTTGATTTAAAATTTTGTTAATTGCGTTTTGTGTTTCATGTAGTTTTATCGCTGTTTGTAAAAATGCGTTAGAGTTAAAAGGGTCGTTTAAAAGCTTTAAGGCTTCATTTTTTAGCCTTGCTCTGTCGCTCTTTAAATTTTGCAAGTTGTCATTTAGCATTTTTTCCACTCCGATTTTTGCTAAACTCTCAATGTTACCAAATTCGCTAAAATCAAAAGCCATTTTTTAAAGCTCCTCTATTAGTTTTTGTGAATAATCAGTCACTCTATAAATGCGATTTACGATACGCTTAATAAGTGGCATTTCTTGGACGTTATGGCGGATATAAATTATCCCCTCGCTTATCGTTTCGTTGCTGTTTAGCTCTTTTGGCACTGAAATTTCAAAGCCTACGACTACGTTATTATTTTGCAACCTTAAATAAAAGGCTTCTAGGCTATCAACTACATTTTTAAGCACGTCACGCATTCTTTTATCAATAGCTCTTGCCTGTGCTTTAAAAATCGTGTCTATGGCTGTGTAAAAGATAACGTAAGTGTGTATTGAAGTAAATAAATCATCGTTGCAAGTTTCACCGCCCCACGCTCTTATGCCGTCATTTGCAATGATTAGCGTTACGCCCTTGCCACGTAAGCGGTCTGCCTCGCAGTCCTCGCCCTGTATTAACTCTACTTTATCTTGAATTCCTATAACGCCGTCAATAACTCGGTTAGAGAAAGTTTGCGAAAATCCGTATTCGGTTTCGCTCATTGTTTTTGCATAAAGTGCGATTATAAAGGCACTTGCTGGGCGGACGGCTTTATCGGTTCTTATTACTTTTTGATAAGTGATGATTGATGTTTTGGTTGAGTATTCTTGCAGGGCTAAATTTATTTGTGCCTCTTTTGTTTCGTTTAGCTCTATGGCATAAACGCCTCTTAAATAAGCTGCGATTTGTTTTAGCTTCTCGTGAGTGCCTTTGTCATTATAGCCAACTGCTAAAAAGAATTTTGGCTTAGCCCCTAGCGTTGCCTCGCATTTTTTAAGCTCATCTATGGCGTTTTGACAATTTGTAGCGTCTGTATCGGTGTTATCTGATTTTTTAAACACGCTTAAAACGATTTGATTGTGTAAGCCAGTGGCTTTTAAATCGGTTAGCGTATCTGCTATTGAGCCACTGCCTACCTCTTTAAGTGCGTCTAGGATATCGCTAAAAAGGTGTAAGCCGTCCGCTAACGTGTCATCATCGCCTATGATTGCGATTGGTCTTTCGTTGTTGATTTTATAAGGGTTGTTTGAGCCGTTGTAAAGCTCAATATTTACGCCGTATTTTGATGACATTTTGTTAATCCTCTCTTTGTTTTTAGTCCTGCTTGTCTTGCAAGTGCTTTTAAATGAGTTTTGTTTTTGCTCCGAGGGTAGCCAACACGGCTAATCTTGGTCGCAAAAACTGCAACAACATTTAAAATCATCTTGCAATACTGCACGATTTACGTTTAATTATTGCGTTTAAAATCACGATTTACGTTTTTTTTAATGCGTTTATACCTATTTTTGAAAATATGGGTTTGGTGCGTTTAAAATCACGATTTACGTTAAATTGAGATATTTTATAAAATTAATGGTGTTTAATTTTACAAGTGATTAACGATTTTTACTTTAAAATCCTGATTTTTTGTAAGTCCTAAAAATTGATTTAGCGTGGTTTTTGAGTTAAATACGCCGTTACTTACGTGGGCATCCCCTAGCAAGATACAGCCCTCAGTATGCTTTGGATAGTTCCCAGCGTGGATTAAGATAAACCGCTCACGGCTCACGCTCTCATTAAATAAAAGCGGCAATGTCATTTTAAAACGTGGGCTTTTATGCCACGCTACGTTATAAAGTCCTTGTGGTATCCGCTTGTCTTGATTTGGTGCTGTGGTGTCATCACCTGCTGGCTCTAATGTGTAGCCTTTTAAAAGGAC
>NZ_JANURM010000003.1 GCF_030249845.1 Campylobacter gastrosuis
TCTGCGTCTGTGTTTGGTGGCAAAGTGCACAGATAAAGCGTAGTTGTGGCATTTGTTTCAGTGGCTATGGCTAGGTTATTCTTTTTAAATACGCATTTAAAGCAATATATTTGCGTTCCACTACAAGGCCTTACTGCTTTTATGCAGTTTTGAAAGGTTGGAGTGGATAAAATAACATAAGCTAAGTCATAAGCATTTATGCCGATATTACACATATTAAACTCGGTAATTGCATTGCCAAAATAAGCATAAGAGGCGTTTTGACAACGAATGGCTTCGTTTAAATTCTCAAACTTACACTTATCAAAAATAATGGCTTGACTAAAACCTGAAATTCTTATGCCGTTTGTATTTACGCTATTAGTTGCAGCAGCTGTTGGTCTAGCCCCACTATTTGGTAGCCACCTACCTTTAAACGTAACGCCATAAAAAAATGGTGCTTTTGTGCCTAAATCAAAGAAAAATAAGTAGTGGTTAGCTGGTAAGTTAGGTCCTGCTATAATTTTAAAGCCATTATCTGCTGTTGTTCTGCCACCATAAATCCTAAGAAATGATAAATCGCAACAACTAACATATACTTGCTGATTTATCACTATGTCGCTTGTAAGATGAAGCTGGATATATCTATCAGTATGTGTAGCTTTGCGGTATTTAAGTGCTTCGGTAAAGACGGCATTAAAATCTGTAAAATGCTTAACTGCTCCTTCCTTTTGCGAGGCTCCTATGCTCCAAATAATGTGGTTTGTAATTGGTGTTTGCTTTTCTGCATTATAGGTCGCTGTGGCTAACTTGGTGTTTAGCTCGGTTTTGGTGGCAAAGGTTTGCTTTTCTGCATTATAGGTCGCTGTGGCTAACTTGGTGTTATCGGCGATTGTGATATTAGCCGTGCCGTCAAAGGCTACTCCGTTTATAGTCCTTGCGGTTTGTAGCTTGGTAGCACTGACTGCGTTAGCGTTAGCGTTTAGCTTGGTGTTTAGCTCGGTTTTAGTGGCAAATGTAGCTTTATCTGCGTTATAAGTCGCTGTGGCTAGTTTGGTGTTTAGCTCGGTTTTGGTTGCAAAGGTTGGTTTATCTGTGTTGTAAGTCGCTGTGGCTAACTTGGTGTTTAGCTCGGTTTTGGTTGCAAAGGTTTGCTTCTGGGCTGTGTAAGTTGTAACATCTAGTTTTGTATCAAACAACGCATTAAGCTTTTGTGAGCTGTAAGTTTGTGTGGTTGAAACGCTATCATCTTTTATAAAGCCGTCTGTTGTTAAGCTTTTAATGTTAGCAATGTCAGCAAGTCCCTCACGCACTGCATTATTTAGTTGTGGTAGTTCTGTTTTAACATAACGCACTTCATTATAGTCGGTGTTAAATTGATTTAGCTTAGTCGTTATCTCACTTGCTCTTAAATTTGCTTCATTTTTGCTTTGCTGTGCTTCGTTTTTTAGCGTGGTTAGCTCCTGCTTTTTTGTTGGTAGTGTAGTAAAAAACACACTCATCTCATTTAGCTTTGGCGTGGTCTCATCTATTCTTGTGTTTAGTGCGGTTATCTTTTGCGTGTGTGTGGTTATAGCACTTTGCATTTGTATATTCTTTGCGGTTACGTCCGCTTGAATTTGTTCTGCTTTGGTTTTAGCACTTTGTGCTTGTGCGGATTTTTCGCTTACCACTCTTGCACTATCTTTTATGTCTTGATAATTGCCTAAAATTTCTTTACAAATCTGCGTAAATTCTTTCTCAGCCATTTTTAAACTCCTAAAATTTTCTTACTCATAAATCTATCAAGTGCTTTTAAATCCTCTCTTTGATTTACTAGCACATATCCACTGCCAATTGGCACGGCGTCTTTTAAATGTTTGCTAGGTAAAGTTTTGTTGTTTTGATAGTCAATAAAAAGATAAATAAATTTTCTATAATTTAAATTTTTAATGCGACTAACGTTAGCCATATAAAAATCAAGATTTGCTATAAACTTCTCATCCCATTCATAATACGGCTCTAAGCTATCGTTTATAACATAAGGTTTTAGCCATCCGCGACGACCCAAAGCCATTTCAAGGTTATAACTCTCATCGCTAAAATTATTAAACTCATACTCCATTAACGCTCTTTTATATGCCATTTCATAGTTGTTTTTTAGCTCGTCCCCCCTTGCTCTTTGTTTTGCGATATGATAAACAAGTGCCATTAAAAGCATCTCATCTATAAAGTCTATCTCGTCATTGTCATTTTTTGGCGTTAAAAACTCTCTTACAAAGTATTTATCGTCAATGTCAAAGTCCTTTTTTAAATTAAGATAGTCAAGTTCTATTTTTTCAAGTGGTGTTACAGCTCTATGGATATCCTTTGCAGCTAATGCCATTAAAAGTTTCAACTCATCATCACCAGCTATCATCACATCTCCACGAGTTAAAATTTTATACTGCTCTTTAAACTCTAAAAAAGTCATTTTACACCTTTTATAAGCTAAGGCTTAAAAAGCCTTAGTCTTTTATACTTTTAGATTTTTAAGCCACGCAAAGGCAACTGGTGTGCAAACTCTTAGTGTAAATTCACTAATTATCTCTTTTTTGATAGCGTCATCGCTAGTTGGTATCTCTCTTGTTTTCATCGCACGCCAATTTACCTTAACAATATCATCGCTTCTATATGCGATAATCTCATTTTCGGCTAAAAATGGATTTAGGATAATTTTTATATTTGTCCCATAGCTTGAATTTATAGCGAGCACTTCATCATCAAACTGCTTAACCTTGTAATTAGCCTGTTTATACTTATCAAGTAGCGCTAAAAGCTTATCATTTTGCGTATCTTTTACCATTAAATATTGATAAGGGCGGTTTTTGAAAAAGCCAATTTTTAGTAAATTTCTAATGAGTTGCATATCAAGTTCAGCACCAGCAGCGTCAATGGTATTTACAGATGTTGCAAAGCTCTTTAAGCCACCACACTTACCAGCTGTTAAGCTACCACCACTATTTACACGAGCCACCGCCGCTTGGTCGCTTAGTAAAATTTGCTCTATGCTAAGCTTATGTTCTAATGAGCTAAGCTCTCCTTGCGTTGCTAGTTTTGCCGAGCCATTTACTCTTGTGCTGTGCTCTTCTGTCCCACTCACACCATATCCATTTTTTACGATTTGAAAGTGATTTTTTAGGCTTGAACCTGTGAAGTATTTTATCTGTGCTGCTGCACCACCTTCAACGTGAGCATTATTTTTATCGCCTGTTGGTATCTCATCATAATACCAGCTATGTCCTAACGCTACGTTTGTGCTTCTATCCGCTGGCGCTGCCGTGCTTATCGTGCTTAAAAAAGGCGTTTGCTGCCAACCTATCCTTTTAATCGTGTTTTCAAGATACACGCCTTTTGTTCCAAAGGCCTCCTCACTTGTGATTAAACCGGTCTTAACTGCCATTTTCTATCTCCTTTTAAAATAATCTTTTGTAAAAATTTAGTTTTTCGCTATCACTAGCCTCGCCTCTATTGATTTTTGATATCATCTCATCGCTATTAGCACTGCCACTTATTGCACGTCCAGTATCAAACTCATCATCCGCACTCTTTTTGCCTTTAAAGTGCTTTAAGTAGATATTTTCTATCCCAACTGGTGTAAATAATCTCTTAGCTAAGGCGGGATTTTCCTTTTGCACTTCTTTAATGTGTCCTAAAACATCGCTCATTTTAAAGTCTGGATACTCTTGCTGAAACTCACGCTCCATTTCGTTTAATGTGCGTTCTTGTCTCATCCTTGCAAAGTCCTCATACTCATCATCGCTTAGATACTTACCGCCACTTTGCGTCTCTTGCTTTGGCTCATCTTTTGGCGTCGCTTGCGTTTCTTGCTCTTGCTCTATGGCTTCTTGCGTATCTATTTGTTCGTCATAAACATCATTTTGCATTTTCATCTCCTTTTAAAACTAATTCATCGCTCTTTTTTGCTTCAAGTTGTGCGATTTTGTTTTTTAAGTCCAAATTTTCAGCCTTTAAATTTGCTATTTGTATTCTTAGCTCATCTATGCTCTCATTTGTTATCGCCATAAGCTCACTTCTAGCCTTTTCATCCTTTGGCATTTTCTCCCACTCATTGCTATCAATGATGATGGTTGCTTTATTTTCTAAGTCATAAGCCACGATATCGCCTATTGCTCCACCACTTATTTGACCCACCTCTTTTTTGCCTTTTTGGCTACTCTCAAATATGCTAAGTCCATTACTAGCGTATGATTTGATTATGCCAAGCACATTAAATTCACTTCTTACACGCATTCTTACTCCTTAAATTTTTGTTATTTTAAAGATTACTTTTCTAATTTTTATATACTTTTTTTATATCCCACCAGCTTTTAATGACGCCATTTCTAGCTCTTCATCGCTTGGCGTGCTCTCGCTTTGTGCTGCTTCATTCATCATCATTTCTTGATCTCTTGCTACTAGTTCTTGTTGTTGCTGTGCTAAGGCTAATTCTTGCTGTGCTTTTGCTTGATTTATAGCCATATCTATTTGCTCTATCGGTGCATTTTCGCCCATTATGTTGCTTATTATCTCTTTTGCAATCACTCCTGCTAACTCAGGCGAATTTACTCCTGCTTGTCCTAGCATTCCAAGTAGGCTATTTAGCTGACTTACACGCATATCTTTGCTTATACTCGTGCCAAAATTTACCTTTATATCAAAGTCTAGTTTATTTCTTACACGCTCACTTTGTGTGCCGATTTTTTCTATTATTTGCATATCCTCAGTCGCTTTTATAAACTCATCATCACTGCTAAATTTATAAATTAGCTCTACAAAGTGCGTTGCGTATCCTAAAAGCATTGTTTCTATCAGCGTTTGTATCATACTTTCAATGCGCGAGCTTGAAGCGGCATTTACTACTTGTAGTGCGGTGCTTGCCCGCCTATCGCTTGGGCTTGTTTGTCCAGTCATTACGCTATTTACACCAGTTGCTATCTCGTATTCGTGATTTAGCATATTTATTTCTTCGCTAAGCGGATAGGCTGCTACTGGTGGTAGTGGTTGGATTAGGTCGCTTACTCTTTTGCCTTGCATTGTATCGGTGCGGATAAATTTCTTATTTGCTACGATATCTGATATACTTATAGCACCTGCTGTTTTATCCACGATATAAACTGGGTCAATTTGTCTTTCAACTATATTGATTTTTTGATTGCGTTTTATGTTGTATTCTTCTTGTATCTCAGCAGCTATCTCAGGTATGCACGAGCCATAAACAGCTATTTCGTTTTCTCTCTCGTCAAGCTCAATGCTAGGCATTGCCTCTATGCAGTATCCAAAGTGAAATGGCAGTGTGCTAAATTTCGCCTCTCTAACTAGCACGCCATTTGCAAAACTCTTTAATCTCCAAAATACCTCGCCATCCTTGCTGGTTTTTATGTAGATATCTTTCATCTCCACACGCTTACTATCTAGTTCATTGTGTGCGTAGATTAGTGCTGTATCTTTTTGTTTGTATTTTTTGTTTTTGATTTTCTCTTTTATCTCTCTAACACTTTGTCCCCAGCGATAAGCCACGTATTCTATGTCATTTATATCACTTGCACTCTTATCAAATGCTAGGTCGGTTATAGGTATAAATTTAGTCCTTATTGCGCGGTAAGTGCTATCATAATATAAGCTTACTATGCCAAGAGGTAGATACAAAGCACTTAATACCGCTTTGCTTAGTCCTATTCTATGCTCTTTGCTTTTCCACTTCTCTTTTAGCATTGCACTTAGTGCATTTGCTAGGATTAAATCATTATCACTTCTATATCCAACACGACTTATCTCAATAGGACAAACATCACTCATAAAGCTGGTTTTAAATATTGAGTGGATTATATTAATGGTGGTTTTTATAAGAGGGACGTAAAGCCTTGATTGGCTCTTTTCGCTGCTTTTTAGCTTTGAAGTGCGGTTATTGTCTTTATATTCGGCTCTATACGCTCTTTCACATTTTAAAAATCGCTCTTTTTGCTCCTCAAGGTTATTAAACGCCTCTTGTATCAGGCTAAGCTCGTCTAGCATAAACTATCCTTTTTAGTTTTTTGCTAGTTTATGCTAGGTTTTTCTAAATTTTATAAACTTTTATTGTTTTTTGTTTTTGTTGTATAATTGTTCCCGAAATTCTAGGCGAACCTTATTTTGCAAGTGGGTGGTGGTATTATCTACCACCTGCGAATATTTTAAACTCATTTATGTTAATTGCTTTTTGTTTTAAATATACTCTTTAATTCATTATAAATTTTATCATTAGCTCTTTGATTAACTACTAAAACCAAAACGATAAGCTCACTCTCTTTGACTTGATACGCCAAACGATAGCCTAAATCTTTTAGTTTTATCTTATAAATGTCCTTATATCACTGAGCTTATCTTTTGCGACTTTTGGATTTTCAAGTCGCTCTTTTATCTTTTTTCTAAACTGGATTTTTATGCTCTCATCTAGTTTTTTCCATTGCTTTGCTGATTTTTCAGTAAATTCTAGGCTAAAACTCATCTATATTATCAACCCTAATTCTATTTTGCTTTGAGTTTAACGCCCTATCTACCTCACGTGATAAAATTTCATCATCTACTTTGTCTGCTATTAGTTTTTTAATCTCACTTGCTAGGATTATCTTACCATTTAGCCCTTTTACTATATCTTTTAATGCTGGGATATACTTTGCATCAACTCTTATATTTAAACTCTCTTGCATTTTTTAATCCTTTTTTGTAATATTATATCCATTTTTTTTAAATCTTTTATAATCTTTCTATTTAATTATACGAAAGCCTAAATCCTAGTTTTTCGGCTTCACTTATAGTTTTTATATAAAATTTGTTTTTTTGGTGCATTTTTATTCTATCATATTGTCCAACACCTGGCAAATGATAGATTTTTTCATTTGTATCTTTATTTGTATTGCATTTTATTTTTGGATAGTTATTGTCGTATGGTAATATGATATGTTCTATTTGCGTTCTTGCTATTTTGGCTTTTGCCTGTTCGTCTAAATTATCATAAACGCTATATAGTCTTGCTATAACTTTTTTATTTGGGTTATCTTGTGTATAATCATTAAGATTGTCATTTAGTTGCCTAATGGTGTTATTGTGAATTTCGCTTTCTTCTTTATACCATTTGCATTGGATTATAATCATTTCATTTTTCTTTTTTGCTATTATATCTATGCCATCATCTTTTTTACCCATTATAATGCCATTGTATGTTACATCATACCCACTAATCTCATATAAATACCCAATATATCTTTCATATCTTGCTCCTATTTCTTCGGGCTTTCTAAAAGCCATCTCGTCTTCGTATCTATCTAAAATTTTTTGAGCGTATTGTTTTGGATTTTGCTTTTTAATAAAACTATCAAATTCTTTTTTGCATATTTTACACTTGTGAGGGCTAAGATATGCCATTTTTTTATTATGCACACAAGGGCGGTAATATTGTTGTTCTAAATATACTGCTTGGTCTAAAATATTTTTTAATATATCGTGTTTTTGTATTAAAAGTTCAAAGCTATCCCCAATAGGTACAAGGTTTTTATTATATGTGCGGACACTAGATAAATAGTTATCTATTTGAGATAAATTAAAATTTCTAAACTCTAATGTAAAATCATTTGTTTTATCTATAAAAAAATCTATT
The DNA here is from genome assembly GCF_030249845.1 of Campylobacter gastrosuis. Taxonomy (GTDB): domain Bacteria; phylum Campylobacterota; class Campylobacteria; order Campylobacterales; family Campylobacteraceae; genus Campylobacter_A; species Campylobacter_A gastrosuis. The sequence goes on from NZ_JANURM010000003.1 coordinate 7,634, forward strand.
TTTATAGAATTTATTTTTTGTATATAATGTTCGGTTTCTTGACTTAAAGTTTGCCATAGTGTCGCAATTTCACTTTGTTTTTTTAGCATTTCCTTAAAAATAGTATATCTATACTTTAGCTCATCTGTGGTCTCATCTTCTCTTGCTTTGTTTTTAATTTGTATATACTTTTCTTTTATTGCAATATATTCATCTATTTTATATCTCTTAATATATTCAGCTTTGCTTGGCAAAATTTTTTCTCTATCAACATATTGTTTTATTTGATAGTCAAATTGGTTTATCTGGGCTATCCGTTCTGCATTTATAAGGGGGTCTTTGATTAGTATTTTTTCAAAATAGTTTGTTAAAAAAAATAATATTACCGAAATAGCAATACCATACCATGGTAGTAACGAATTTTTACTTTGCCCTAATAACAAAAAAGAAAACCACCCTATAATAACAGCAGCCCCTGCCAATAGGTATACAAATATTTTTTGCCACATTATTTATCGCATTCCATAGCCTTTTTTATTTTGATAAGCCTATCTTTAAATTCTTTTAGTATTTTACCATTACCATAATCTTTAAACAGCTTTATAAATTCCATTAGCTCACTATCAACTTGCGTCTGATGAGAACTTACAATACTCCCATTATTTGAGCCATTGACTATTATTCGGTTTGTGTTGTTTGAAATATTTACACCTGTTTCTAAAAATGTAGGTGATACATTTAGCTTATTTGCTATTTCTAAGAATTTTCCTTTTGGTATTCTTTTTCTATCTTTCCAAGTGGTGAGCGTATTATATGGTATTTCTAAAATTTTACACATTTGCTTATCAGTTTTTACGCACAAAATAGCTCTTATTCTAGCCAAAACAGCTTCTAAATTTTCCATTTTTGCCACCTTTTAAGTAAATTTGAGTATTTTACTATTGACATTTATTTAAAATGAGTATATAATTATTTCAAATAAAATAAATTATTAACCAAAAAAAACTTTCACTAATTATCCCTTTGATAAATTTTCTATTTTTTTTAATTTTTCTATAAAACTATCAATTAGTTGCTCGTTTCCATATTTTTTAAACAAGATTAAAAATTCTTGTATTTTATCGTTACTATCAATATTAGCATTATTTTCATTAATTAAACCAAAATTTTGTCTATTATTTATGCCAATTTGGTTAAAAGAGCCTCTCATTATAGTATCAACGCCAACCCCGAGCTTTTCTGAAAATTCCATAATGCGTTTAGCTGGTATTTTATCCTCTGCTTTCCATCTATCCAAACTGCTATATGAAAATTTTAGAATTTCACTCAGCTCTTTGTCGTTTTTTGCCCCAGTAATTTTTTTTAAAGCCACCAAAATATCATCTATCTCTCTCATAAAATACTCCGTAAAATAAATTATTTACTTCTTTTTATCTTGACATACTCCGAAAAACGATGTATAATACACTTAAAATCTAAGTAATATTTCAGCCAAATCTCACACATTATATCTAATTTTTGGCTAAAAAAAGGACACGAATGCAGACTAAAATAGCCTTTGAAAGCATTGGCGACAGATTAGATGCTATGCGTAAAGTTGCCAATATGACAAAGCAAGAAGCGTTTAAATTTTTAGGGACTACAAAATTTATATACGCAGAAGTAAGGTTTGGTAGAAAGCAAATGCCACTTGATTGGGCGTATAAATTTCACGAGCGTTACGGCTTTCGCCTTGATTGGATTTACTCAGGCAAAGGAGAGATATTTGATACAAAATAGCCATTTTTAGTCTTGCATTTAACTAAGTAGTTTATGACTACTTATTCAAGTGTAAAACTTGCGTTCTTTTACTTAGTATTGTTAAATAGAGTTAAAGTCTTTTGTGGTAAAATCATACTTCAAAGGGGAAATAATGGAAGAAAATATTGTTAAAAAAGCGTGTCGTGAGTTAAACATCACACAAAAGGAACTCGCAGAAATTATAAAGGTTAATCCAGGCACACCAGCACAATGGGTTACAAAAGGGGAAGTCCCTGCAACGTATGAATTTCTTTTAAACCTTATGCTTGAAAACAAAGCCTTAAAAGAAAAAATAACAAAACTTACGGCGTTTAAAGAGCTTTTAAATGAAATTTAAGTTTTTTTATTAATCTCAATCATATTTTTTAAAAATATCCTATCCAAAATAATCAAAATACTTGACTTTATTTATTTAAAATAATATAATGCTCCCAAGACCTGATTTTAAATCATAAAAAGGGAGTTACACAAATCCACTCTATTTAACACACCTAAATTTTTACGTTGGTTAAACCCTGCTTGGTTTCCCCCAACTCTCTTCTTTTAAAGCAGGGTCTAACGAGCGTAAAGCTAAAAATTTAAAAAGGGGAAACAATGAGCGAAACACTAGCAGCAGTGATGATAATGTCCTGCGTTGGAGCGTTTGCATTTGGTGCTTTTATAGCCGTTATTATGATGTATCTGATTAAAACAGATAAAAAGGGATTTTAAATGCGTCCTATTGGCTCAACAAAAGAGCGACTAGCTATTTATGAGCGTGAGTTTATAAATTTGCTTTGTCTTATAAGTTGCGATAAAAGCTTGCAACCTAGCACAAGGCATAAGCTTACAAGAGCTTTTACACTGCTTTATCTTACAGGTTGTAGAGTTAGTGAGATAGTAAATTTGAGTTTTGAAGATATACAAAATATCTTCACTCATAAATCCTTAGCACTAAATGGAGCTACAAAGACAAGAAAGCCACGCACCATATTTTTTAACAAAAATATGCTAAATATGCTTTTAAAACTAACTTATTATGATACAAATGAACACAACGGATTTTTATTTTATGAAAACGGCAAAGATATACCGATGAGTAAAAAAGGACTTACGGCTTTACTAAACACACATTTAGCAAAGCATCTAAGCCCACTTTACACCACACATAGCTTTCGTGCAGGTTATGTTACACGCATAGTTGAAGCCACTGGTAATTTAAAAACCGCACAAGATATCATAGGGCATAAGAGCATAAATACCACTATTGGCTATTTAAGCACTTCAAAACAGCAAAAGCTTGACGCACTTGATAAAATTTTTGGAGATGACAAATGCACTTTATCCCATTAGATTGTTGCGAGAGAGTATTGGAGGCTTCACGTATAGAGCTTTTACGTCTAAAATGGACTGATGAAAAAAATGGCAGAAATGATAGGTTTGTTAAGCAGGGTGGCAAAATTTTTGTTCATCCAAACTACAAATGCCCACATTTTGACGACATAAGCGAGCTTTATTATAAGGCGTTAGAGTGTGCTAAGTCAGAAAAAGAGATCTCACGTTTTATAGCAAAACGCACTAAAAAAAGCGAACACGCCATATATTTTTATTTTAGAAATTTTAAGTTTAAAAATCCTGATTTTGCACGTATTGTTACAAAGCTACTTAAAATTTTTATCAAACAAAACAATCTTTTTGCGGAAATAGAAAATGGCTGATACAAACATATTTGCTACCATAAAACAAACCATTAGTAAAGAGCAGTTTAAAGACTACATTGCCTCAAATTATGGCATAGAATTTAAAGGCAATAACTCAAATGCCTTTTGTCCGTTTCACTCACACGATTATAAAACGCCTAGTCTTGGTGTTTCATCAAACAGCGACGGAGCGTTTTTTCACTGCTTTTCGTGCAACACCAGTGGCGATTTAGTGAAATTTGTAGAGCTAAAAGAGGGTATTAGTGCTACGGCAGCAGCTAAAAAGGTGTGCGATTACTTTGCCATACCTTGCAATGTAAATGAAAAAGAGCTTAGCGATGATGAACTAAGAGCGTATCAAAAAAGAAATGCCGAGATTAAAAAAACAAACGAGTTAAGAGCCAAAAAAGAGGCAGCAGAGTTTATTAAACGCCAAAATGCACTAAAAGCAAGGCTAAAAGAGTTAGCTCCCACGCTAAATAACGATATGTTAAATAACGAAGGACTTTTAAGCGATATTTTTGATGACCTGTTTTATTTTAGAGACAGCTCACTTTTTAGCGTTTATGCAAACGAGCTTTTAGGATACAGCTTTGAACATAAAAGCCCAGTTATTATCATAAAAAATGAAAATGACGAGCCGATAAATCTAAAATTTAGACAAAAGTTTAAATACGATAATAATTTAAAGCAGTTTGGTGCTGATAGAATGGACGGCAAGTGGATAGGTGAAGCAAACGCAAGTGCATATCCTTTTCCATTACGTTACTTTTTGGCAAATACCGACGATAGAGTAGTTATTTGCGAGGGTGAGAAAGACGCTTTAAATTTACTATCGCTTGGCGTTAGAGTTATTACGCTTGGTGGAGTAACTGCAAGTTTTAGCAAGTATCCAAAACTGCTTGAAGTGTTAAAAGATAAAGAGATTTACATTTGGTTTGATAACGATGAAGCCGGATATTTAAATGCCATTAAGAGATATTACGAGCTAAAAGAAATAGCAAAAGACACTCATATTGTTATGTTTTATGCACTTAGAAAATTCTTACCAGCCAAATACGACATTAGCGACTATCTTTTTGAAAACAAAGAGAGCTACTTACAAGAAAAAGACCCAGCAAATAAGCTATTTAACGCCATATCTTTTTCTTGTTTTAAGCCGACAAATGATGTTTTAGATGAGATTTGCGAGTGGTTTAGCACTCTAAAAGACCAACTTAATCCTTACAGACAAAGACCAGTTATTAAGCACTTTGATGAGATTATAGATGAGTTTTTACAAACCGACAAAAAAGGCAAGTATATAAATATCTTTCCAGTTAAAGGCGAGCTTGATGATGAGACGATAAATGTCTTATTTGATGAAGCAAGAGCACTGAAAAAAGGCAACAAAGAATATGATAAATTTAAAGAGCTATACATTAGCACAGCTTTATTCAAAGAAAGAGCTGACGAGGACTTTCAGAAATTCTCTTGTGCTTTTGATAAGGTATTTGAAATTAAAAAATCAATGTTAGCTAGCTATCATCAAACACATATATCAGATATGGTAAATAGCTTTTCAGATAGTTTAATCAAACTAGGCTATAATTTATCTCAATACAAAGGTGAGCTTTATTTTTGGACTAAAACTCACTACGCAAGGCTAGATAAAAACACTCTTTCAAATTTCATTCAAGTTGAATGGATGCAAAAAGCCTATGTTGATACAAAAAAGGTAGTTGTTGATAACGCACAAAAAATTATTGATAACCTACACAATAGAGCTTACATTCTTGATAATATCAAGCGAGATGAAAACCGCCGTATTGTAAATTTTAAAAACGGCACGGCTTTTGTTAGCAAAAACGGCAAATTTACATTTAAGCCACGCCACGATAAAAAAGACGGAGCCTTAACAATTCTTGACTTTGATTATGACGCAAAAGCCACCTGCCCTAAGTGGAATAGGTTTTTAAAACAGGTTTTAGGCGATGAAGATGATATTAAAACACTTATGGAGTTTATAGGATACTGCTTTTTACCTAGCCACGCATTTGAGAGCTTTTTATTTTTGTATGGAAAGAGCGGTGCAAATGGCAAGAGTGTTATCCTTGATACCATTAGGGCATTTTTTGGAGATGAAAACGTTTCAAGCTTACAGCTTCAACAATTTGAAGGACACCAGCTTTATGGCTTAGCAAACAAGCTTATAAATATTGGTAGTGAGATAGATAAAAACGGCACAGATAAAGGACAGCTAGCCAACCTAAAAGCACTCGTTTCAACAAAAGATAGCATTATGATAAACCCAAAAAATAAAGATCCATTTAACTTAATGCCAAACGAAAAGCCAAAATTAGCCTTTGCTGGTAACGAAAAGCCAAAGCAAGGCTTAGATAACGGCGTTTTTAGGCGTATGATACTTCTAACCTTTGATAAAGAAGTAAGAGACGGAGCTAAAATTCACGGACTATCTGAACGCTTTAAAGATGAGTTAGCTGGTATTTTTAATCTTGCAATCGCTGGGCTTCAAAGACTTATAACGCAAGGCAAATTTACACGCTCAAAACGTATGCTAAGTGAGCTTGAAGAGTATAAAGATGAGATAAATCCTATTAGGACCTTTGTGCGTGAGGGCATTATAAAAGATGGCAACTATCTCATACCAAACAAATATCTTTATAACGTTTATAAAGCTTTTATTGAAACAAAAGGTGGTAGAGCCTTAGCCGAAAAGAGCTTTTTTAAAGCCCTTAGAGATGAATGCATGATGAATAATATTGTTATTAGCTACGGACAAAAACGCCTTAATATGGTTTATGCAGGACTTACAAATAACCGCCCAAATTGCGCCTTTGGAATAAGGCTAAGCGATGATTTTGATTTTGAGAGCATAAATATTAGTGGAGTAAGCATAGATGTTGCAAATCTTAGCATTTATCAACGAGATGGAGCAAAAGCAGATGAATAATTTGTCAAGCGTGTCAAGCAATTGTCAAGCGATTTTTTTGGATTGCTTGACGCAAAAAACGCCTAAATTTAGGGACGCAAACGCATTTTTAGTAGCTTGTCAAGCCATTTTCGCCCCTATATATTTTTTATTTTTGTTTTTATTTTTTTATTTTTATTTTCATCAGCTATATAGTAAAAATAGCTTGACAATAAGAAAACTTAATAAAGAAAATAACGATATTATCGGTATTTACTCGTGTCAAGAGATTTTTATCCTTAATTTGACAGGTATTAACTATATAGCGTTTTTTAGGGGCTTTTTGCGTCAAGGCTTTTTTTTAAATCACTTGCATTGCTTGACAAAAAGAAAATTTAGCATTTAAAAAGGAAAAAAGATGAATGAAATTCAAAAAATAGCTTTTGATATCTATTTAGAAAGTGCCGTTTTTGAAAATGACTTTAAACCTATTAGCGAAGAGGCACTTTCTAAGAGGTTAAAAGCACAAGGATTAGAAGCGTCAAGCTCATCAATTAACCGCTGGAAAAATAAATTTAATTGGCAAACCGCCCTTGAAGAAAAAGTCCGCCTTGCAATGAGCGAAAATAAAGACGTCAAGGCTTTAATCCTAGCTAGTGGTTTAAAAACGGCTGTAAAGGATACAAAGGTTGATATTGATAGAAATGAGGTATTACTTGCTGGCTCATACCAGTTTTTTGAGATTGAAGAAAGCAAAATTTTAGCCAAACAACAAAACGGAGAAAAGATAAGTAAAGAGGAGATAGAGCTTATGAAATTTATAGCTACTTTAACAAGCACAAGAAAAGACAAAATGCTAGACCGCCTAGCACTTATGCCAAGAGACGCCGTGAGTGCAGAAGAGGTTTTAAATAGACTTGAAACAATAGAAGTGGAGGTAGAAGATGAATAAGTATTTTAAACAGGATTTATTAGATGTCGCACTCGCATTTATTGCGTTTTTAATAATGATCACAAGTTACAACCTAGTAAGGAGTTAAGATGAATATAGGTTATTTTACAAATATGAGCTACCAAGACACAAATAATAATATTGTGCCTTATGTTGGCGGAGTTATAGTGTTGCCATTTTTAGAGCCGTTAAATGTTGCTATGATTAGCACACCAAAAGAGCAAAAGGCTAAAAATCCAAACTCGCCTGATTTTATAGTTGCAGCCATAAAACCAAAAGGATACGAGGGGTTAAGGCAGATTGTTGGTGCATTATGGAATAAAACTTCACAAAGTGGTAAGAGCTATATTTCAGGTTACATTGAAAGTCCAGTTTTTGCAAATGGTAAAATTTTTATCACACTATTTGAGGGTGGCGAAAATTCAAAAGTTTTATATAACGTTGTTTATAGCCAGCCACGAACAGATAAAAATACCACTTCGCAAGAGCAAATGTCAAGTCAAACAACAGATAGTGATTATTCACAAGATGAAATACCATTTTAAAGGATTATTATGCAAACACAACTTTACCCAGAAGATTTAATCCGCCCAAAAGAGGCGATGGCTATACTAAGATGCAACGTAAGCACTCTTTGGCAATATGTTAAAAAAGGTTATTTTACAAAATACGCACCAACAACACGTAATGTATTTTATTCTCGCAGTGAAATTTTACGTTTTATTCAATTTGGACCAGCAAAGGTGGTAAAAACAGATGAGTAGTCCAGAGCGTGAGAAACAAGCCAAAGCCCTAAACGAATTGGCTAAATTTTGTGATAAACAAGAACAAGCTAAAAGGGTAAGCAAAAACGAGCTTAAAGACGTTGCTATTATTTCTCTTGCGTTTAGTATGTTAAAAAGCGATATTTGCGATAAATTTTTTATCAATAAAGCCACGACGGATAAGATTGATTTTATCCGTCAAAGTTGTGATGATATTTTAAAATTTTATCGAAACGATAAGAGCACTATAAAAAGAGTATGCCTTTTACTTGACGCACTAGACCATAAAATGAAAGCAAATAAAACAGAAGTTACCACAACAGCCACGCAGTGTGCTTTAACAATACTTTATTTTACGTTAGCACCAAACGAGCGAAAACAAAAACCGCTAAATCCAAACCTAGCCGCCTTTTGGTTGCAGATAAAAGATAGTGTGCTAGATGTTTTATACACGGCAACGGATAAGGCAAAAAGGTATGAGGATTATGCAGTTGATAGCGATATTTTAGCTCAGTTTGTAAAAGATAATATCTAATTTGTATTTAAAGGATAAAAAATGAAGTCACGGACAACACGAACAATGCGTTATTTTAACGCACTTAAAAAAGAATTTGATAGTGTAGATGATAACACTATTGATGAGTTAAGAGAAGAGATAGAAAATCAGAAAATAAGGCATTTTGACTTTGCTACTTTTTCTAAAAGTGGCGAGTTTTATACTTGCGATTTGCCAAGTATAAAATTTACAAAACAAGATGAAAATTATCTAGTTTCTCAAGAAGAATATGCGTATGATAGCTTTCGTGGCTATTTAGCATATCCGCTCAAAAACGGCAAATATTGGATTGTGAGCTTTGAAGAATAAAAGTAGAAAGGCAAAAAAATGATTAATGGATTTATATTTATTGGAGTTATACTTGCATTATTTGCATTTGCCATACTTGCACCCATAATAAGAAATAACTGGGTTTTAGGGTATGAAGCAGAATCTATCACTCAACCTTTTTTAATGATAGCTATCTTTTCTATTCTTACTTTCTTTATATATTATTTAGAAAGCAAAGACAAAGTAGTCAGAGAATATTGCCAAAGAGAATATAAATCTGAAATTTGCTCGGCTATAAAATATTCACATACTTTTAATTCGGACGTGCTTTCATTTTCTCAAATTATAGAAATGGATATAAAAAACGATGAATTCAAAGAAAAAAATATGATGGCTGCCGAGAATGCGAGAGCAGAAAGAAAAAAAGAGATGCAAGAGTTAGAAAATAAAGTAAAAGCAATGAAAGTAGAGTAGAAAGGATAAAAAACAATGGCAACTTTAAATAATAAATTCAATATAGGCGAAATAGTCATCACAAAGGAGTTTTTCAAAAATGAACGCTGTAAAAATACTATTAGCTTTGCCGAAGTAATAGCTATAAAACTAAAATCTGATAATGAAATATCTTATGAAGTGGAGTTTGTAGGATATAAATCTTGTTTTGGTCTTAGCAAATTTGAAATTAGCGAAGATAATATTTACAAAATTGATGAGTTTGATAAAGCACTTGATGATTTGAAAGCAGAGCTAAAAAGACAACTAAAAATTTTTGCCGATAAGAGAATCTCGCTATGTGATAAAGAAATTGTAATTCAATTTTTCACAAATAAAGAAAGTCTTAGAGCAGAATCAATAAATGACATAAAAACCATAGATGAAGCATTTGCAAAAGCAAAAGAGTGTGAATTTTTTGATAATCTTAGAATATATGATTTTAGCGAAATGATATACGAAGTAACGAAAAGTCGTTATAGTAGTAATTATATACTTTGGCATTTTACTGATGAATATAACAAAAAAATCTTCAAAACCTTAAATGAAGCGTTAGAGTATAGTAAAAAAGAGATATTTGAGGTAGAAAAAGGGGAATAGATGGTTGATGGATTATATCTGCTTTGATAAGTCATCTAGATAGTCCGCCCACCATTGCATAAGTTGCCTCATCTCTTTTAGATTACTAGCCCTATTATATGCACTTCTTACTTTGTCCCTATCTTTATGAGCTAGGCAGCGCTCAATAATATCAGCACTTATTTTATGCTCGTTTCTTAGCTCATTTGCTGCTGTTGAGAACATTGCACGAAATCCGTGTGACACTAGCTCATCTTTTGTGTATCCAAGCCGCCTAAGTGCTGCATTCATTGTATTTTCGCTCATAGGTCGCAGTGGAGTAAGTCCAGCAAATAGATAATTGTGTGTGCTAAATTTTTTATACTCATCTAAAAGCGTGATAACTTGTGTTGATAGTGGCAGCATAAACGCCTCTTTCATTTTCATTTTTTGTGCTGGCACTTGCCAAATGCCATTTTTTAAGTCAAACTCATCCCAACTTGCGTGGCGTATGTTAAAAGGACGCATTGCTGTATAAATGGCTAGTTTTAGAGCGGTTTTAGTTTTGATATCGCCACTATATGTTTTTACAAGGTCAAGTAAAATTTTAATCTCTTTTGGGCTGGTTAGAGTAGGGAAGTGCTTCTCTTTTTTGGCTTTAAATGTATATTTGAAATTTATATCAGCGGTTATATTATGTGGTGCGAGTTGATATGATACAGCGTATTTATAGGTTTGTGAAAGTAGCATAAACACACGCTTTATTGTTTCAATCGTCCCTGCACGTTCTATTATTTTTAGAGTATCAATGATTTGCACCGCAGTTATCTTATCCATAGCCATATCGCCAAGATATGGGAAAATATGTTTATTTGCTATTAAAATTTGCTTTTTAAGATATGACGGCTCAATTGATGCACTTTTAATATCAAGCCATTTTAATATTACCTCTTTTAAAGTGTTTTTACTAGCCTTTTTTGATATGAGCGGATCTTCGCCGTTTTGTATTTGTCTTATAAGCTCTGTGCGTTTAGTCCTTGCGTAAGCTAGCGTAGTATCTGGATAATATCCTATGGCAAGACGCCTAGTTTTATTTGTTATTGGACTTTTATACTCAAACGCAAAATGTTTTTTACCATCAGGGTGGATAAAAAGATATAAGCTACCACCATCAGAAATTTTATAAATTTTATCTTTTGCCTTTAAAGTGCGTATTTTAGCGTCGCTTAGAGGCGTATTTATTTTTGGCATTCATTATCCTTTTTTTTAACGGACTTTACTTTTTAAGACTTTATCTTATCCGCCAAAAAGTCCGTAAAATTTTTAAAAAACGAGATAAATTTAAACAAAATTACTCAAAACAAATCATAACAAAGATACGCTTAAAACAGCGATAAACACGATAAAAACTAAAACAAAAAAGAATAAATAAAAAGTAGATAAAATGTATAAATGGTGGAGTTAAGCGGGATCGAACCGCCGACCTCTTGAATGCCATTCAAGCGCTCTCCCAGCTGAGCTATAACCCCAAAAGATTTCGTATTTTACACAAAAAATTCTTACAAAATTTTGAAATTTTATAAATTTTATTCAAAATCAAATAAATTTTTAAGCAAAAATCAGATAAAATTGCAAACTTCAATGCGGGAATAGCTCAGGGGTAGAGCACAACCTTGCCAAGGTTGGGGTCGCGAGTTCGAATCTCGTTTCCCGCTCCATAATTTGCCCAGGTGGTGGAATGGTAGACACAAGGGACTTAAAATCCCTCGGATTTTTTTCCGTGCCGGTTCAAGTCCGGCTCTGGGCACCACGTCTAAAAGCTAGGGCGACATGGCCAAGTGGTAAGGCAGAAGCCTGCAAAGCTTTTACCCCCGGTTCGAATCCGGGTGTCGCCTCCAAATAACTTGAAAGGTAGTTATGAAATTTTTATCTTTTATTTTTGTTTGTTTGATGTTTTTTGGGTGTTCAAACACTTGGCACGGTGTCAAGGAAGATGCTCACGAGATGAAAGAATGGACAAAAGAGAAGATAAACGATGGAGCAACTTATGTCAAGGACAAGACGGAGTAATTAGCAAATTTTAAGAAAAATTTGCTATAATCAAAAATCTTTTTTTTCGGGAGATGGCTGAGCGGTCGAAAGCGGCGGTCTTGAAAACCGTTGAGGTGTGAAAGCCTCCTGGGGTTCGAATCCCTATCTCCCGGCCACGATTACTTTAAAATCTAAAAAATTCAAGTAAAACTTTTATATATTTGCAATTTTTAGCTCTTTTTAAAAAATTCTAAACGATCATAAAATCCAGAAAAATAAAACTAAAAAGAGTTAAATAGTGGCAAAGATATAAATGCGATTATAGGTAATAATGAAAAATATATCTATAAAATTTATTCGATACATACATTAAACAATAAGTAAAACTTATATTGCTAAAATTTCAAAACAACACCAAAACTATATCTTACCAAATTTTGGCAACAGGGATATAAAAACCATAAAATACACCGATCTTTTTGTTGTTTTAAACGCTATTTTTAATCCAAACAATCCACGCACGAGCCGTTTAGAGACAGTTCATCGCTTTATTAACGATATTGATAAGGTCTTTGATTTAGCCCAACGTGATGAGTATATTTCATATAATCCAGCCAAACAACTACATAGTGCATTTCCCACCGCAAGTCGTTTTACGCTTGATAAATTTGTAGATAACAGACTTCCAGCCTTAACCGATAAAGAAAAAATCAAAGAATTTATTATAGATTTAAAGTGTGATAACAGGCTTGATTTGCAAATCAAAAGAGCAATTTGTCTGCAAATTTTATGCGTCAATCGCCCAATAAATACCGCCAAAGCAAAGTAGGCTGATATTGATTTGACTACTCAAATTTGGACTATCAAGGCAAACGAGATGAAAACAAAGTCCGAACACCTAGTAGCCCTAAATTCCTATGTTTTAGATATCTTAAAAGAGCAAAAGCTGTTTAGTAAATTCGCAAATGGCTTTGTATTTCCAGCTATAAATCAAGATGGACATTTGTGCAGAGATAGCATAAGCAAAGCTATACGAAATTTAGGTAGCAAGAATAAATATAGCGGCATTGCCACATCTTACGGCTTTCGTGCCACTTTTCGCACGATATGCTCACAAAATAAAGCCGAGCTTTTAAATTTAGGCATAAGCGAAGAAACGATAGAAAGTGTTTTGGCTCACAAAGAACTAAATGCAGTCAAACGCTCATATGAAAGGGACAAAACTACAACAAGCCAAAAAGCAAAACTAATGCAGTGGTATGGCGATTATTTAAATGCTATTGAGCCGTTATTTTAAACTACAAAAATTTTATAAACTTAGTATCGCTGAATTTATAAAATTTGTTTAAGTATTATATTTTATGTCATAAAATTGATTTATTTAATTTTTTAAATATTTTATAAAGTGTATTTGTATTGCAAATTTATAAATTTTAGCTCCGCTTTTTATTTATAAAATTTTTCAGCTGTTATTATATTAATAAGCATACAAGATACGCAATACTTGATTTAAAAGTATTGATAAAATGGGCAAAATCACTAAAATTACAAATTTTAACATAAGATGAGAGTAGGTTTGTTTTTTTAATTTTAAATATGACATAAAACGCTGGTGCAGTATGCTATATTAAAAAGCAAAAAATAGCTAAATGTTGTGAGAATGGGAATGCAAATTATAAAAAGATAATAGTAAAAAATATATTAAAAAGAAAGGCGTTGATAATTTAAATGGTATAGCAGTTGGTTTAATGCTGGTATATTTTTAAGAGTATGTTTTTAAAGTTTTTAAGATAAAGTTAAACATAATGTGTTTTTATCAAAACAGTTACAAAATAATTTAAAATATAATAAATTTAAGAAATAATAATTAATATAAAAACAGAGTAGAAAATGGACAAGATTTAGCTTGGTATCAATTAAAATGTGTATCAAAAAACTTAAAAAGCTGGATTGGGGGGAGTGATGTTATTCGCTTACATTTTTTAATAACATACAAAATGATGACTCTTGTAAAAGAACAAATAATTTAACCGATGATGATATTAAATTGATAATAAGTGAAGATATTAATTCTGTCATAAAGCAAATTGAGTATTTGCAATTCTTTGAAAATAAAGAAAAAAAGAGTTAGTTGATAAATTTAAGATCTCCATGAAGCTATATTGTTAGTTTTTAAGAATAACAAATTAACAATCAAGTTAAAATATGGACATATACATATAATGTATGTTTAAAGTTAATGTGATAACCTGTTGGGACAATGATACTAGAAGCTTGACTTTTTGTATAATTAACATAAGGATATATAATGCCAAAATATGCGATAGATAGTTTAACCGGTAATGAATTAAGTATTGACGAATGGTTGCTGACTAAGCACGATAGAGGCAATCCATTATGTAAGGTAAAGACGTGCCAAAGAGTGATGACTATAGTAGGGGAGCATAGTGTAAATAGAGCTACGCATTTTAGACATCCTGCTCATACTGATTGCCCATTAGTGCTAGTAAATGCTACTGCATATACCCAGCTACAAGGCGTACTTGTAGATATAGAGTATGCTAAGATAATTAAAAGGTTGTTTTTGGAAAATCTGCATAGGGTGTTTCAAAAATGCAAATATTTAATACCGAATTTAAGCTTCAAGGAATTTGATGAAATCGTTGGATTTGCAAACAATTTAAATATATGGGGATATGTGGATATTAATATTGAATATATACCATATGTTCTTTGCACTTGCAGAGATGTATTTCAAAAAAATCCACCATACAGGGAGTATCCATTTCACTTTGTTTTTGCTAATGTCCAAAGAGTTGATGAATTATGGATAAATGCGAGTCATAATACAAATATCATATATAGAGTGCATAGAGATACGCAAGATGTTGATATTATAGATATTAAGCTAGATTTGTTTAATTATGAAAATAGTTCTAAATTAACAAGATATTACTATGAATCAATATCTAATATGCTTCGGCAATAGGCATCATATTATGTATATAATTCAACTTTAAGTAGTGCTTGAATGTGTTTGAAAATGAGAGTAGAAGATTTATTTTATATTAGCGTTCTTATTTTGAATGTAAGATGTTCTAATACTTAATGTGCTTATGTATTATTTTTAAAAATTTTAATCCAAAAATGCCGAATTATTGGCATTTATTCTCAATTTCTTTAAAAAATCATCTCACGCTTAGGTTAAAGAGTGCGTTTAGGAGTGAGTTTGCGCTTTGGTTTGTGATTTTTTGCAAAAACTGCTCAAATTTTGGCGTCTCTTGCCAAACTGGCTCACTCACACCACTTAAAATTTCAAGTTCTTTTTTGGCGTCAAAATATCCGCCAAGTCTATCAACAAGCCCCAATTTAACGGCATCAGAAGCCAAAAACACCCTAGCATTTGCCCACTCATCACGCCTTTTAATATCAAGCCCCCTTGCAGCTGCCACATCAGAGCTAAACAGCTCATAAGATTTATTGACAAGCCCTTGCAAACTCGCCCGCTCAGTCTCGCTCCACTCTCTCATAAACGTCCCAGCCTCTTTAAACTCCCCAGCCTTGACGCTCTGCTCTTTTACGCCGATTTTTTGGGCTAGTTCGCCGATATTTGGGACTTGCATTATCACGCCGATTGAGCCGATAAATGCACCCGGATTTGCGATGATTTTATCAGCACTCACGCCAGCATAGTAGCTGCCACTTGTCATATTGCCGCCTGCATACGCCACGACTTTTTTGGTCTTTGCAAGGCTTTTAACCTGCATAAAAAGCTCCACGCTAGGGCTTAAAGCACCGCCTGGGCTGTCAATGTATAAAAGCACACCTTTGATATTTTTATCATTTTTAGCGTTTTCTAACGCCAAAATCACCTCGTTTGCGTCAAAAATCGCACCTTTTATGTCAATTTGAGCCAAATTTGGCGTCTTTATCTCGCTGTTTGGGCTAAAAAGTAAAAACAGCACGAGTAAGAAAATTAACGCCTTAAAATAGTTGTTTATAAAGCGAAAAATCGCCAAAATCGGCGAAAAAAGTCCCTTTAAAATTTGCAAATTTTGCCTCCTATGTAAAGTTGTTTCACGCTTTTTGTGTGGAGTAAAAGCTGTGTTAAAAGCTCGTTTTTATCGCAATTTAAAGCGGATATTACCATAATATCGGCATTTTTGCCAACGCCAATCTCGCCACTATCAAGCCCTAACGCCCTAGCACCGCCAAGTGTGGCTGCACTAAATAAAATTTTACAAAGCTCGTGCAGGTTGATATTTTGATGAGTAAAAATGGCGTTTCTTAGCTCATCAAACATATTTAGGCTCAAATTTGAGCTAAGCCCGTCCGTGCCGATATTTAAAGCCACTTTTTGCCTTAAAATTTCAGCCAAATTTAGGGCTTTATCACCTAAAAGTCTGTTTGAGCTTGGGCAGTGAGTCACGCTGTGATTTGGCTTAAAATCGCTAAAATCGCTAACCCAAACGCAGTGCGTAAAAAGCGTGTCTAGTCCGCTAAAAAGCCCTAAAAATTCGCTTGGGCTAAATTGTGGTTTTGGCTCTTTGATGAAATTTTCTAAATGCGTCCTAAACGCCCCAGAGCCGTTTTCTAGCCACTCTTTTTCGTGTTTGCTCTCTAAAAAGTGAGTTGAGATTAAAAGGTTATTTTCTTTTGCAAAATTTATGGCTTTTTTAGCTAAATCTTTGTGGATTGAGTAGGGCGAGTGGATTGAGATTGCGGACTTAAAACGGCTATTTTCGCACCTTTTGCTCTCATTAAATCGCTTTAAAAAGGCGTTAAAATTTTGCTCAATAAAATCAGGATTTGAGCCTAAAATTTCATTAAAATGCACCACTCTAAGTGGCGAGGCGGATAAAATTTTCGTATCTGCCCCAAAGCTTGAAACTGCCCCAACCACAGCCGTTCCGCCTTTTAGCATTGATAAAATCGCCCTTTTTTGCACCAAATCGGTGCATTTTTGTGCTAGAAATTTTGAGTTTTTTATCACTGAGCCAAGCCAAGTGATAAAATCGCCATAACTTAGGGTTGATTTGTTTGCGCTAAATTCTAAATGAACGTGCGAATTTACAAAGGCTGGTGCGATTATGGCGTTTTTTAGCTCTAAAATTTTGGCGTTTTTAAAGCTATTTTTTAGGATGTTAAAATCATCAACGGCTACGATTTTTTCATTAAATGCGATAGCTTTATCATCTAAAATTTCAAGATTTTTGCCATAAATTATATGTTTTGCTTTTAAAATTTTCATCTTTTACCCCTAAAAAATGGCTTATTGTAGCAAAAATTTAGAAATAAAAATGTATAATTTTGAGAAAATTTTAACAAAAGGCAAATATATGCAAAAAAAATTCAAAATAATGGTAATTCAAGGACCAAATTTAAATATGCTTGGCGTGAGAGAGCCAAATCTTTATGGCTCAATGAAGCTTGAAGATATTCACGCTCAAATGAAGGTTGTAGCCGACCAATACGGCGCTGAGATTGAGTTTTTTCAAAGCAATTTTGAGGGCGAAATAGTAGATAAAATTCAAGAGTGTCTAGGCGATTCTGATGGCATTATCATAAATCCAGCTGCGTATTCTCACACATCAGTTGCGATTAGAGATGCGATTTCAGCGGTTGGTTTGCCTACGATTGAGGTGCATATTAGCAACGTCTATCGTAGAGAAGAATTTCGCCAAAAAAGCCTAATCTCAGCCGTAGCAAATGGCGTAATCGTGGGCTTTGGACCAGTTGGCTACCACCTAGCGATGATTGGTATGCTACAAATTTTTGATCAAATTAAAGCTGTTTTAGCCTCACAACAAAACGCACAATGAAAAATTATATCCTAAGGGGTGAAAACGCCGTATTTTTTGAGTGCGGTTACAGCTGTGATAATGAAATTTTCATCTGCCTTGATGGTGTGAAATTTTTCATCACCGACGCAAGATACGCAACAGAAGCAAAAGAGCTGATAAACGCCGATGTGAGCGTGATTTGCTCAAATAATTTAATCAAAGACGCAAGGGCGATTTTAAGGCGATTTGCCCCAAAAATCGTAGTCTTTGACCCAAATGATTTTAGTGTTTCAGCATTTAATGCGCTAACTTACCGCCTTAGGATACATTTTTTAGCAAAGCCCGATTTTTCAAAGCAAAAACGCATTATTAAAAGCCAAAGTGAGCTTGAAATTTTAAAGCAAGCGGCTAAATTTGGAGCTAGTTGCTTTGATGAATTTGCCGATTTTTTACGCAAAAATGGCGAGGGCAAGAGCGAGAAAGAGTTGCACTTTTATGCAACGCAAATTTTTAAACAAAAAAATGCACTTAATCTTAGTTTTGAGCCGATTTTAGCGATAAATGAGAACGCTGCAAAGGCACACGCTCTGCCTAGCGATAAAATTTTACGTTATGGGGATTTAGTGCTTCTTGATGCTGGGGTTAAGTTTAAAAGATACTGCTCTGATCGCACTAGAACTGCGTGTTTTGATGAGAATTTTAGCTTTGATAAAACCCAAAATTTCAAAGATAAAAAACAGCAAGAAATTTATAATATCGTCCTAAACGCGCAAAAAGCGGCAATAAATGCCGTAAAAATCGGCGTAAAGGCAAAGGATATTGATAATGCTGCAAGGGAGGTGATCGCTAAGAGCGGTTATGGCGAGTTTTTCATCCACTCCACTGGGCACGGCGTTGGCGTGGATATTCACGAGCTACCAAATATCAATCAAAAAAGCGAGGTCGTGCTAGAAAAAGGTATGGTTTTTAGCGTGGAGCCGGGCATTTATCTGCCAAATGAGCTTGGCGTTAGGATTGAAGATGTCGTGGTCGTGGGCGAAAATGGGGCAGAAATTTTATGAGAGCTAATGGCGTAAAAAGGCTTGTTCGCTTGAAATTTTATCCACGATTTTTTGGCTTTAAAGAGCATTTTAAAAATACCGCAATAATCGGCATTGGTGGGAATTTAGGCGATACGAAAAAGCGGTTTGATAAATTTATAAGAGTGCTTAAAAATGATAGGCGTTTTAGCGTGGCTGAAACATCGCCTGTCATTGAAAATAGGGCGTTTGGCTACACAAAACAGCCTGATTTTTTAAACGCTGTTATAAATTTACAAACAAGCCTAAGTGCGGTAAAATTGCTTAAAATTTTGCAACACTACGAGTTTAGATTTGGGCGAAAAAGAAGCTTTAAAAACGCTCCAAGGACGCTTGATTTAGACATTTTGTATTTTAGTAAAAAGGTGCGAAAAAGCGAGATTTTAAACGTCCCGCACTTAGGCGTAAATGAGCGTTTTAGCGTGATTGTCCCGCTTGGACTTATGAGATTTTAAAGGGGTTAGTTAATGGCAGCAGGTAAGATGCGTTCGGTTACTGGTGAAAGCACCGTTGAGGCGTTAAAAAAGGCACGTGAAATTTACGGCGATAGTGCAATTGTGATTACAACAAAGCAAATTCAGCCTCAAACGATAAACAAAAAGCCTATTTTTGAGGTCGTTGTAAGCGTTGATGAGCCTAACGACACCGCTTCTAAGCCAAATCCAAAAGTGCTAAATTATGATAACGCACAGACAAAATTAGACAAACCAGCAAAGCCAAAATTTAGCGTTGAAGAGGTCGCGCAAAAACCTAAAAAGACCGATGAGGACGTATCTTTAAGCATTTCAAATTTAGCAAAAGAGCTAAGCGAAATTGCAAACGTTTCGCAAAAAGATACGCAAAATGACCTGCCACAGCACAACGCAAAAAAGATTGACGAGGTCGCTAAGCAGGTAAATCGCCTTGATGAGAAGCTAAATTTAATCACGGATATGTTTTGGGACGAAAAGGCAGTTAGCAGAAATCACCTTGCAATACCGCCAGAATTTGCAAGTATCTACAAACTCGCACGAAATAGCGGTATGAAAGAGGAGCATTTAGAGGCGATAATGCAGACAACGCTTATGAATATGCCAAGTCAAATGAAGGCAAATCCGACCGCTGTTAAGCGATATTTCTACTCGCTTTTGCGAAATATGCTGCCTTGTAGAAAGGAGCGTGAGAGCAAAAAACAGCGAATAATAATGCTTGTTGGTCCAACTGGCGTTGGCAAAACGACCACACTTGCAAAACTCGCCGCTCGCTTTGCTTACAGCAGTGAAAAACGCTACAACACCGGCATTATCACGCTTGATACGTATCGTATCGGTGCGGTTGAGCAGCTATTTCAATACGCAAAGATGATGAAGCTACCTATTCTTGATGTCATTGAGGTTGATGATTTTAAAAACGCCATAAAAAGGCTAAATCACTGCGACGTGATTTTAATTGACACCACTGGCAATTCGCAATATGACAAAGAAAAACTTGATAAACTTGATAAATTTTTACGCGCAAGCGAGGCTAGTATTGATGTAAATTTAGTCCTTTCGGCTGGGTCAAAGGTTGATGATTTGATTGAAATTTACAACGGATTTTCATTTCTTGACATTGACACATTAATCATCACAAAATTTGATGAAACAAAGGTTTTTGGCAACGTATTTTCACTAATTTACGAAACAAATACGCCAGTAAGCTACTTTTGCGTGGGGCAAGAGGTGCCTGATGATTTGATTGAAGCTAAGCCAGAATTTTTAGTATCTTGCGTGCTTGACGGCTTTAAAAAGGATAATCAGTGATAAATCAAGCACAAAAACTACAAACCCTAGTTTCAAGTCAGACAAAAACGGCTAAAAACACCCATTTTATCGCAGTTACGAGCGGTAAGGGCGGAGTTGGCAAAAGCACGATTAGTGCAAATATCGCAAACGTTTTAGCACTTGATGGCTACAAGGTGGCACTGCTTGATGCCGACATTGGACTTGCGAATTTAGATGTGATTTTAAACGTAAAAATGGGCAAAAATCTACTTCACGTCCTAAAAGGCGAGTGCGGTTTAAAAGAAATTTTAATCCCAGTTAAGAAAAATCTAATCTTAATACCTGGCGAGAGTGGCGATGAGATTTTAAAATTTAACAATCAATTCTTATACGAGCGATTTTTAAGCGAAGCAAACGAGCTTGATGATATTGATTTTATGATTATTGACACGGGTGCTGGCATTGGCGGTAGCACGCAGATGTTTTTAGAAGCAGCTGATGAGGTAGTGGTCGTTACTATCCCAGACCCAGCGGCGATTACGGACGCTTACGCTGTTATTAAAATTTTATCACGCTTTAAAGAAAATCCGCTTTTGTTATTAAATATGGTAAAAAACGAAGCCGAGGCGGTTAGAATTTATGAGAATATAAAAAGGGTTGCTAACGCAAATATTAAAGCCAATTTAAACCTTGAAATGGTCGGTTTTTTAGAAGCGAGCAAAGAGGTGGCAAAGAGTATAAAGCAACGCACACTTTTTAGCGATGAGGCACCATATAGCACGGCTACGACGCAAATAAAAGATATTACATCAAAAATTTTATATAGATTGGAACGAAAAGTGCTTACAAATAAAAATGACAGCTTTGCTGGATTTTTTAAACGTTTAATTGAGCATTTTTAGGGGTTTTGATGAGAGCTGAGAACTACATAGCATTTTTCACCGTTTGTGGCTTTTTTGTAGGCATTGTTTGGGCATTGGCAAAGGCACACGACCCACTTGATATGTTAGTTTATACAATCCTGATTACATTTTTTTTCTACCTTATCGTGCATATTTTGATTATGAATTACGTTGATGTTAAAAACACCGTTAAGCAGTTTTTTGATAAAGAAAAGCACGAAGAGATCGCTGATTATCTTTTAAGCGAGCTTGCCATTAGAGAAAAACGCATTGAAAATTTAATGGTAAAAAAAGAAGAAGAGATAAAAATAGGCAGGGCGAATGCAAAACGAAAAGCAGCCTAACCCCTATCAAAGCGCCTTAAAAAAGGAGCAAGACGAGGTCGTGCTATCTTTTATGCCAGCACTTAGGGCTATGGCGTATCGTTTAAAAGAGAGATTGCCTTCAAGCGTTGATGTTAATGACTTAATTAGCACTGGCGTTGAGGAGATGATAAAGCTAAGTCGCAGGTATGACAAGGAGCAAAACGACTCATTTTGGGGCTATGCTAAGAAGCGAGTTTATGGGTCTATGCTTGATTTTTTGCGTAGTCTTGATGTTTTAAGCCGTGCAAATAGAAAGCTGGTGCGTGAGATAAATAACGCCATTGATGAGTATTTTAACAAGCACGAAGAGGAGCCAGATGATGAGTATTTGGCTAAAATTTTAAACGAAGATATTGAAAAAATCAAAGATGCAAGAAGTGCCGGAGCCATTGGCTACGTGCTATCTTTTGAGGAGCAAAGCGGGCTTTTTAGCGATGAAAACACACAAGAAAAGGTTGAAAAGGCTGATATTTTAGATAAGGTTGAGAAAATTTTAAACACGCTTGATAAGAGAGATCAGCTAATAATTCAGCTTTATTATTACGAGGAGCTTAATTTAAGCGAGATAAGCGAAATTTTAAAGATAAGCGAGAGCAGAATTTCGCAAATTCACAAACGCGTGATGAATAAACTTAGAGAGAGTTTGGGGGCTTAATGGCTGATATTTTAAGTCAAGAAGAGATTGATGCACTGCTTGAAGTTGTTGATGAGGGTGGCGATGGTGCCGACACTCTCGCACAAGATAACGGCGGCGAACAGCGACAAATTATCATTTATGACTTTAAACGCCCAAACAGGGTTAGTAAAGAGCAGCTTCGTGCGATCAAGGGCATTCACGATAAATTAGCTAGAAATTTAGCCTCTCAAATTTCAAGCGTAATGCGAAGTATCGTTGAAATTAGGCTTCATAGCGTAGATCAGATGACTTATGGCGAGTTTTTAATGAGCCTTCCAAGCCCAACAAGCTTTAACGTTTTTTCAATAAAACCGCTTGATGGCAACTGCATTTTAGAGATAAACCCAAGCATAGCCTTTCCGATGATTGACCGCCTTTTAGGTGGTAATGGCGAAAATTTTGAAACAAGCAGGGAGCTTACTGATATTGAGATAAACCTGCTTGACGCCGTGCTTAGAATGATAATGCAACGCCTAAAAGAGAGCTGGGCAATGATAACTGATATGTATCCAAACGTTGAAGCAAAAGAGAGCAGCGCAAACGTCGTGCAAATTGTTAGCCAAAACGAGATTGTAATAATGGTCGTTATGGAGATTATCGTTGGTAATTCAAGCGGTATGATAAATATCTGCTATCCAGTCATCTACTTAGAGCCGATTTTAAGTCGCCTCGCAAATAGAGACATAATGCTTGGCGAAACATCGGCAAAAAAGAGCCGAAATAAGGAGCTAAAAACGCTTATCGGTAGGGCTGAAATTTTATACGAAGCGATTTTAGGCAAGGCTGTAATTAGCGTTAGCGAATTTTTAGACTTAAAAGAGGGCGATATTTTACGCCTTGACAGGGGCGCTGATGATAAAGCTATCGTTTCAATTGACAAAAAAGAGGTGTTTTTAGCCGAAGTTGGACTTCATAGATTTAGAAAATCAATTAAAATAGAACAACTAATCCGCTCTGATAGAGATGAGATTAAAAATATCCTAGAACGCTACGAAGAGGAGCGAAAAGCCAAACTTCTAGCCTACGAACAAGAAGAGCAAGCACGCGAGGAAGAAGAGTATTATGATGAATGAGTTTTTTAGCATTTTTGTAAATGAGATTAAAGCGACCATTGAGGGGCTAACTGGCAGAAGCCCTGAAATTGGCGAGAGAAACGACTTTGAAGCACAATCTCAAAATGGCATAAAACCGCCAGTTGTAACCGCAAATATCGCCATAAAAGGCGACACACAGAGCAAGGGACTGCTCCTTTGCACGCCGATTTTAGTTAGTGCCATTGGCGAGTGGATGATGGGCGAAGAGGAGATTAGCCACAATGACAAGCTTAGTGCCGATGATTTAGACGCTGCAAAGGAGATTTTCTCAAACCTGCTTGGTGCTTTTAACACCTCGCTTGGCGCACAAAAAACCCTGCCAAAACTTAGTTTTGAAGTCATTGGCGTAAATTTTTTAGATGAAAACGCCGAGCTAAATTTAGCCGATTTTTCAAAACTCTATCTTTTTAACGTAAAGATTGAGGATTTAGATGAGTATGTCGGATTTGTCGTTGATAGCGATTTTGTAGAGCTTTTTGAGCCAAAGCCAAAAGATGAGCCAAAGCAAAGTCCGGTCGCTGATACAAACGCATTTAGTGCCGAGGAGATGCGAAATATCAACCTGATTATGGACGTAAGACTGCCAATTCGTGTGCGTATTGGCTCAAAAAGAATGCTACTTAAAGACGTGCTTTCAATGGATATTGGCTCGGTAATTGAGCTAAATCAACTAGCAAACGACCCGCTTGAAATTTTAATCGGCGATAAGGTTATCGCTTACGGCGAAGTCGTGATTGTTGATGGCAATTTTGGCATACAAATCACGCAAATTGGCTCAAAACGTGAGCGTTTAGAGCAGTTAAAATGACCTTTTTAAGCGAGTTTAATCAATACAAAAATGCCTTAAAATTTGCAAACAAAAGCGTTACATTTTTTGGCTCGGCTAGGTTTGATGATGAGAATTTATACTGCAAAGCGGCTAAAAATTTAGCGTATAGACTTAGCGAAAACGGCTTTGCTGTCATCACTGGCGGCGGGGATGGCATTATGAGAGCAGCAAACGAAGGGGCGTTTGAGAGCGGTAAGAGCCACAGCGTTGCGTTTAATATTCGTTTGCCTTTTGAGCAAAATACAAACCCATTTGCAACGAGCGGATTTTTGTTTTCAAGCTTTACTCCACGAAAATTCGCACTAATTGATAGCTCGGTCGCTTTTGTCGTATTTCCTGGCGGTTTTGGCACACTTGATGAGCTGTTTGAAATTTTAGTTTTAGTCCAAACTGGCATAAAAAATGTCAAAATTTTTCTTTACGGCACTAAATTTTGGGCTGGACTTGATGAGTTTATCAAAACCACGCTAATGTCTGAAAATACGATATCAAAAGGCGATTTAGAGCTTTATAAAATCACAGATGATTTAGATTTTATTGAGCGTGAAATTTTAAATATTTAAAAATTTTCAATATAATCTTTACTAAAAATTTACAAAATAAGGATTTTTATGAAAATTATGGTTGCAATGAGTGGCGGTGTTGATAGCACGATGACTGCGAAATTTCTAAAAGAGCAGGGGCACGAGATTGAGGGTTGTTATATGAAGCTTCACTCAAAGCCGGGTTATCACGAAGAAAATATCAGAAAAGTAAAAAAAGTCGGCGATTTTCTTGGCATTAAGGTGCATATTTTAGATTTACAGGATAAATTTAACGACTTCGTTTATACTCCGTTTATAAATGGCTACAAAAACGGCGTTACGCCAAACCCTTGCGCCTTGTGTAATAAATTTATAAAACTTGGTGCTTTGCTTGATTTTGCAAAGGCAAATGGTTGCGATAAGCTTGCCACTGGGCATTACGTACAAATCATAAACGGCTTAATCACCGCCTCAAAAGACCCAAGCAAAGATCAAAGCTACTTCTTGGCACAAGTGCCAAAAGAGCTTTTAAACGATGTAATTTTCCCGCTTGGCGATAAATTTAAAGCCGATATTAAAGAGCTTGCAAAGTCAATCCCAGTTTTAAGCGAGTTTGGCACACAGGCTGAAAGTAGCGAAATTTGCTTTGTTGAAGACACTTATGTGCAGGTTTTGCAAAAGCATTTTAACACCGACCTGCCGGGCAATGTCGTGGATAAAAACGGCAAAATAATCGGCACTCATCAAGGCTATATGCATTACACGATTGGCAAAAGGCGTGGTTTTGAGATTAAAGGCGCTCACGAACCGCACTTTGTTTTAAGCATAAATGCCGATAAAAACGAGATAGTTGTCGGTAGCAAGGATGATTTAAAAGAGCGTGAGATTATGCTTGAAAGTGTGAATATGTTTATTGATGAGAGCGAGTTTGATTGTGCGGTAAAAATTCGCTACCGAAGCCCAAAAATCGCCGCAAAAGTAAGCGTAAATCGCGACACAAAAGAGGCAAAAATCACGCTAAATGATGAAGCTTACGGCGTGGCAAAGGGTCAGCTTTGTGTTATGTATCACGATGATAGCGTCATTGCAAGTGGGTTTATAATCTAAATTTTAAACAAAAGATGAAAAAAATTGTCTTTTGGTTGGCTTTTGCCACTTTTAGCTTTGCAGATTTAGTTAATGAGGGCTTAAATGCAGCTTATGCTGGCGAGCATAAAAAGGCTATTAATCTACTTTTAAAAGCCTGTGAGAGTAAAGACGCTACTGGGTGCTATAATCTTGGATTTATCTATTATCAAGGTGTTGGCGTAAAGCGGGACTATCAAAAGGCTTTTAGTTTATACAAAAAAGCCTGTAAAAATGGGGATGCTAATGGATGTAACGCTCTTGGCAGTATGTATTATCAAGGCGTTGGTGTAGAGCGGGATTATCAAAAGGCTTTTAATTTGTATAAAAAAGCTTGTGAGAGCAAGAGTGCCAAGGGGTGCTATAATCTTGGGTTTATGCATTATAAAGGCGTAGGCGTGAAGCAAGATAGAAGCAAGGCAAGAGAAATTTACGGCAAGGCTTGTGATTTGGGGATGAAAATTGGCTGCGATAATTATAAGACACTAAGCGAGTAATTTACTTATAATTTAATAAAAATTGTAAAACAAGGACTAAAATATGCCATTTTTAAAGGAGAAAATATGAAAATTTTACTCATAAATGGCGGTAAAAGCTTTGGTCATAGTCAGGGCAAATTAAATCAAACTCTGCACGATTTGGCTAAAAAGACACTTGGCGATTTAGGTCACGAAGTAAAAGAAACTATCATAGATAACGGCTATGATGTAGAGGTTGAGGTGCAAAAATTTTTGTGGATGGATGCTGTGATTTGGCAGATGCCAGGCTGGTGGATGGGCGAGCCGTGGATTGTGAAAAAATACATTGATGAAGTTTTTACGGCTGGTTATGGCTTACTCTATAAAAGCGACGGCAGACACGCTATCTCGCCAACAAAAGGTTACGGCACTGGCGGACTTTTAAATGGCAAAAGGCATATGCTCTCGCTTACGTGGAATGCTCCGATAGAGGCGTTTGATGAAAAAGATGACTTTTTTGAAGGCGTCGGCGTTGATGGTGTGTATTTACACTTTCACAAGGCAAATGAGTTTATAGGCATAAAGCCACTACCGACTTTTATCTGTAACGACGTGGTAAAAAACCCAAATGTGCCAGAGTATCTAAGCAGATACGAAGCACATTTAAAAAGGGTCTTTTCATAAATTTATGCACCGCTTGGTGCATAAATTACTTTTTAGTATCCAAAAACAGTTCTTTAAAGCGTTTGTTTGCGTAGTCTTCAATATCTCTTTGAAGTTGTTTGTAGGCGTTAATTAGCTCGTAAGCTCTTGGGTTTAGTGTAGTGCCAGCACTTCCGCCACCGCCAGTTTTTGAGATGACTAGCTCTTCGCCCATATTTTTGCTTAAAATTTGCAGGTGATTCCAGCATTTTTTGTAGTTCATACCTAAAATTTCAGCCGCTTTTGAGATTGAGCCGGTTTCTGCTATTGTTTCTAAAACTTCGGTTTTGCCCTTGCCAAAGAGCAACTCGCCATCGCTGTTTTCTATCCAAGTTTTCGTTTTTATTACCATTTTTTTGCCTTTTTTTTCTTTAAAACAGCCTAATTGACAAAATTTCACGTCAATGCCGTAATCTTTTAAGGTTGAGCGTATCTTTTTTAGCCCAACGCCACTTGCTAAGTCCCTTGCGTCTTTGCAAAAAATTCTGTTTTTCTCATCAATTTTTGGCTTTAAATCGTAAAATGTAAGCACGCTACCAAAGCCAAAAGCAAGCTTGCCAAACTGCCCAAGCTCACAAGAATCAATCTTTACGCCTATCTCATCGGCGATTTTGCCGACTTCTGCAATATCTACATTTAGCTTTTTTGCGATTTTAAACGCCACACCGCAGTCAAGTCTGCCATTTTTGTTTTTGTAAATTTCAATGTTTTGTGCTATTTTTTCACGCATAAATTCGCTCCAAACCGCTATAAACGTTTAAATTTTCACCCCTTGCAAAACCGCAAAGCGTGAGATTAAATTTTCTAGCAATTAGCACACCAAGGCTGGTTGGCGCAGTGCGTGAAACAAGCACGCAAATGCCGTTCATTACGGCTTTTACGACCATTTCAGAGCTTAGGCGACCGCTTACCATTAGGAGCGAATTTTCTAAATTTTCGCCGTTTAAAACAGCCTTGCCGATAGCCTTGTCAATGGTGTTGTGCTGGGCGATATCTTCGCCGATGTAGAAATTTTTACCACAAAAAATTTTAGCCGTATGTACACAGCCAGTCATCTCGTAAAGCTCACACTGCGTGTAAAACTCGCTCATCATCTTTGAAATTTCACGCCTTTGAAATTTTGCGGTGCTTTTTATGATTTTTGCGTTTAGGTTTTCTAAATTTACATTTGCCGTGACGCTTCGCCCGCAACCGCTAATTATCACGCTTTCAAAGTTAAAATTGCTAAGTGCGGTTTTGTTTTCGTTTGCGATGATTTTTACAGATAGGCTTTGTTCATCAAAGCTTACGTTTTTAATCTCGTCTTTGTTTGTGATTAAATTTTCGCTTAATAAATAGCCAACACCAAGTGCTTCTAAATCGGTGGGTGTTGCCATCATTGAGCCGATTTTAGCGTCATTTAGCACGATATCAAGCTTAATCTCTCTAACTAAAATATCATCAACCACGCCCTGCTCATCGGCTCTAAATTTTGTAATCTCTGTGGTAAAAATCGGTTGCATTTTAAGCCTTTTGACCCAAAAATTTTGGGTCAAAAATATTAAAGTTTAGGGTAAATTTTCTCATAATCTGAGGCTGGAATTTTGTTTTTTGAAACTAGCTCGTTATACCAGTAGTGGTGCAAGACATAGACCTCTTCTTCTTCTTTATAGCCAGTTATCATCGCCCAAATCGCGCCGTGAATAGCAATGACTGCCATATAAATGTGGATTAAGAAAAATAATGCACAAATTATGCCAAGTACGTTGTGAATTATGGCGGCTAGGCGAAGCAGTTCAATTTGCGAAATACCAAGCCAAGTAGCAACTGCTGGCTCTTTAAAGTCAAGAAAATACATACAAGCACCAGTGGCTATCATTAAAATTCCGCCCGGTATTGCTACCCAAAACCACTGCTTTTGACCGGCGTTAAATTTACCAGCTGGGATACATTTTTTATCTTTTGAAAGGTATCCGCCAAGCATTAACATCCATTTTAAGTCATAAGCCGTTGGCATCATACGCTTTATCCACGCAAAAAGCAGTGGTAAAACGGCAATGGCAAATAAAATCGTGGCAATGCCGTGAGAATTTTTAGCAAATCTAACGAAACTACCACCACCAAAGGTGCTACCCCACATCATAATAATGCCAGTGGGCACTAGCACGACCCACGAAATACCAGCCAAGCCGTGTGCTAAACGCTCAATTAGGCTAAATGCATAGACCTTTTTGCCATCGTGGCTAAAATGCTTTGGTCCAATTAGCAAAAAGTGAAGCGTAAAGGCTAAAACCACGCCTAAAATAGCAAGTAAGACGCCGTAAGCGAAGTATTCATTGCCTTGTAAAAATGTAAAAATTTTACCAAGTCCGCTCTCGTAGCCCTCTATATTTGTAACCCTATCAGCACCCCAAATTTTGCTGTCAAATTGATTTGTGCCGTCTGGCAAATGCAGGGCAAATGCGTTAATCGCAAGTAAAAAAAGTGTGAGAATTCTCATAGTCTATCCTTTGTGTAGTAGGCTATTTTCCACGTTAGAGAATTTTTTAAATCCTTCTCGCCGTAACCTCTATTTTCTACTCTGGTTTGATAAATTTGCTCAATTATAGCAGATTCTCCCACAAGTAAAGCTTTTGTTGAACACATAGCAGCACAAACTGGCACTTTGCCCTCGGCAATGCGGTTTTGTCCGTATTCTTCAAACTCTTCGTGTGAATTTGTAGCGATATTTACGCCACCAGCACACATTGTGCATTTATCCATACTGCCCTTAACGCCAAATGCGCCGTCCCTTGGGAATTGCGGTGCTCCAAACGGACAAGCATAAAGGCAATATCCGCAACCTATGCAGATATCTTTATCGTGAAGCACGATGCCATCGGCTCTGATGTGAAAACAATCAACCGGGCAAACAAGCGAACAAGGTGCGTCATCGCAGTGCATACAGGCTATTGAGGTTGAAATTTCTTTGCCTTGAATGCCCTCATTTAGCGTGATAACACGACGCCTACGAACGCCAATAGGTAGCTCGTGAGCCTCATCACAAGCTACCGCACAGCCGTTACAATCAATGCACCTGTCGTTATCGCAGTAAAATTTTAGTCTTTGTGCGTCATTAAATTTCTCCATTTTGCCCTCCTTACGCCTTTTGTATCCTGCACAAACCACCCTTTGTTTCAGGAATTTGTGTGACTATATCGTATCCGTAGTTTGTAACGGTGTTTGCACTCTCGCCCCAAGCGTAAGGTTTTGTGCCATCAGGGAAGTTTGCGGTCATATCAACGCCTTGCATAACGCCGGTAAAGTGAAATGGTAAGAATATCATATCAGGCGAAACTGAATGCACTAGCCTTGCTTTAACCTTGATTTTTGTGCCTTCTGGCGAGAAAATCCAAACCATATCGCCGTCTTTTAAGTCGTGCTTTTTGGCTAAATCTGGGTGGATATCAGCAAACATTTCTGGCGTGATACGTGCTAGGTATTTACTAGCTCTATTTTCAAGTCCAGCGCCGTTTAAATTCACAAGGCGACCTGTTACTAGATTAATTGGGAAGTCTTTTGCAAAATCACTGCTTTGCTGTAAGCTCTCGTATTTTGTATCAACCCTATAATGATTTGGCTTATCCTTAAAGCTTGGATATTTTTTGGCTAAATCGGTTCGTGGCGAGTGGATTGGCTCTCTGTGTTTTGGAATTTGATCAACAAAAGTCCAAACGATAGCTCTTGCTCTTGCGTTGCCATAAGGTGCTATGCCCTTTTGCATACATTTTTGTGCGATTAATCCACTGCCGTCAGTCGCCCAAGTATTGCCCATTTTTTCACGCTCTTCATCTGTAAGCTTAATGCCTAAGACCGCTTCAATGTTTGCCTTTGTAATCTCTGGATAACCGCCATTTACAGCACTTTCAAGTGGCGCTACGCCGTCTGCTGCTAGTTGATTTACGCCGTTGTGTTCAAGCCCAAAGCGGTTTCTAAATCCCATACCGCCTTTCATTACTGGCTTACTTACATCGTATAAATTTGGACTGCCCGGATGCTCTGTCGTCCAGCACGGCCAAGGTAGGCCATAATACTCGCCCTCAACAGGAGTGCCCGGCTTACCAAGAAGTGTTTTTTCATCAAATTTATCCCAGTTTTCTTGGTGATTTTTTAGCCTTTCAGGCGTCCAGCCAGTAAGTCCGATTGATTTTACGATATTTGAAATTTCACGAGTTGCGGCTTCTGGCCACTCAATTTTGCCGTTTTCATCTCTAATCGTGCGAGTTAGCTCATCGTAAAATCCTAAACGTTTTGCAAGTTCAAATAAAATTTCGTGGTCGGTCTTGCTCTCATACATAGGCTCAATGACCTTGCTTCGCCACTGACCGCTTCTGTTTGTAGCGACTACGCTACCGCTCGTTTCAAACTGCGTGGCTGAGGGGAGTAAGAAGATATTATCTTTTTTATTTGTAATAATACCAGCTTCATTTACAAATGGGTCGGCTAGGATTAGGAGTTCAAGATTATCAAGTCCTTCTTGCACCTTTGCTTGTTGTGCTGTTGAGGTTACGCCGTTGCCGATTACAAAGAGTGCTTTTAGGCTATCGCCAGCGTTGTTAATAGGGTCATTGCCATTTTTGCCGTCAAGCGGTCCAGCCCACCAGCGAGCTAGGGTAAAGCCCGGTTTAAACATCCATTCTGGTTTTACGAAGTTGCCTTGTAGCCACTCGTAATCTACGCCCCACATTTTGGCAAAATACTTCCAGCTACCCTCGTTTTTAGCGTAATAGCCCGGTAAGCTATCAGGTGCGTTTGCCATATCGCTAGCGCCTTGGACGTTATCGTGTCCTCTTAAAATATTACATCCGCCGCCACTTACGCCCATATTGCCTAAAACTAACTGCAAAATCGGAGCGATACGCGTATTTGAGCTGCCTATCGTGTGCTGAGTAAGACCCATAGCCCAAACGACACAGCCCGGCTTTGTTGTAGCAAAAATTTTAGTTATCTCTTTTAGCGTTTGTGCTGGCACGCCAGTTACATCTTCAACGACCTCTGGTGTCCAGTTTGCCGCTTCTTTGCGAATTTCATCAATGCCGTAAGTTCTCTCGCTTATAAATTTCTCATCAGCCCAGCCGTTTTGAAAGATTAAATTCATCATCCCATACATAAATGGTATATCAGTGCCGGGGCGGATTTGTGCGTAGTAATCAGCCTTTGCTGCTGTTCTTGTATAGCGTGGATCAACGACTATTAATTTTGCGCCGTTATTCTCTTTTGCCTTTAAAAAGTGTCTAAAACCAACAGGGTGATTTACTGCTGGATTTGAGCCGATTACAAAGATAGACTTTGAATTTTGGATATCTCCAAGGTGGTTTGTCATAGCGCCATAACCCCACGTATTCGCCACACCGGCGACTGTTGCGCTGTGTCAAATCCTAGCTTGGTGATCTAGGTTATTTGTCCCAAACATAGCTGAAAATTTACTGATATAGTAGCTTTGTTCGTTGCTTACCTTTGCTGAGCCTAAAAACATCACTTGCTCAGGGTTTTTCTCTCTGTAAATTTTTAGCTGAGCGGCGATTTTATCAAGTGCCTCATCATAGCTTATTCTTCGCCATTTGCCGTTTTCTTTTACCATTGGGTATTTTAAACGAACTTGTGAGCGAACCATATCTATCATATCAGAGCCCTTACAGCAATGCCCACCAGCACTTACAGGGTGGTCTTGTGCGACCTCTTGTCTAACCCAAACGCCATTTTGCACCTCTGCGACAATACCGCAACCTACCGAACAAGCAGTGCAGATTGATTTTGCAAATTTTGAGCCCGGATATGGATTTTTTATCTCCTCTTTACTCGCCTCTCTTGTTACGCCACTAGCACTCACGCCAAGCGTGGCAACAGCGCCAAGAGATGCCATTTTTAAAAATGAACGTCTGCCGACTTTTGGCGGCACTAAATTCACATTTGCCATCTTTTCTCCCTTAATTTAGTTTGCTTGTTTGTAATAAAATTCCCAGTTTTTGCTTCTTTTATACAAAACATCTTCGCCGTTTTGCGACTTTTGGGTGTTTTTTGCAACTGCCGTTGTCGCTACGACAGCACCCGTGCCTACGATGAGTTTTTTAAGAAACTCGCGTCTATCTTTTTTTTGCATTTTTTACCTTTCTTTGGTGTTTAAATCTTTAAATTTTCTCTTTTTATTACCCTCTCTTCTAATCGCTTCTGAGCGTGAAATTCCAGTTGTTTTTAGATTTTTCTCTCTTTGATAAAGTGGTTTTGATACGCCAAAATAGACACGCTCAAACTCCATAAAATTTCTAGTAATCACGCATACATTTTTATATAAATTAGCACCTTCGTGAGCGTATAATCTATCTAAAAATTCATCAATAAATGGATTTATAATTTGAACAAAAAGCTCATTTTCACGCTCTTTATAGCTCTCATCACCAGCTAAAATTTTAGAGATAAAGTCGCTCATTAGGGCAAAAACAAAGCCTATGTTATCCTCGTTTTCTTTAAAATCTATCTCGTTTTTTCTAATTGAGGTCTTTGCTAGAATTTGGCGGATTTTAACCAAAGCACTCCCAGCGCTGTAACCCTCATCGTAAAATGAAAATGTGTTGTGAAGTGGTTTTGGCGGTGCGTGAAAGACTTCATCGTATTCATCGCTTAGCTGATTTTGGCTAAAATTTTTAATCAAATCATTAATTGCTTCGTGGCTTTCATCATCAATTGCGTAATCTTTTATGATGTTTAGCGTTTCTAAAACACCAAAAAATCTATCATCTCTCACGCTAAAAACAAGAAATTTTGCCAGTAGCGAGTAGTAGATTTTTCTAGCGTTTAAGACGCTTAAATTTTCGTTATTCAATTTTTAGCCTTTTGTTTATCAATCATTTATAAAAGCCCTAAATTTAGGGTTTTAAACGATTCTACGAAACTTTACACTAAAAAGCCTTATTAATTAGCCTTAAAAAAATATAAGTTTTTAAAATTAAACTATTATTAAATATGCATTTAAGGCATATTGTAAATTTTGCCATTTTTGCAAAAATTTAGCATAAAAAAAGTATAATCACAGATTTTATTTAAAGGATTAAAAATGATAAAACGCACAAAAATCGTAGCAACGCTTGGGCCAGCAAGTGACAATGTAGAAACGATAAAAAAGATGATTTTGGCTGGGGTTAATGTATTTCGCCTAAATTTTAGCCACGGCACGCACGAGTATCACAAGCAAAACATTGATAAGGTAAGACAAGCACAGCGCGAACTTGGCGTTAGGGTAGGCATTTTACAAGATATTTGTGGGCCAAAAATTCGTATCGGCAAGCTTGAAAATCCGTTTGAGCTTTTTAGTGGCGATAGGCTTGATATTTATGCTAATGAGATTATGGGCGAAAAGGTCGGCGAAAATCACTACAAAACCTGCATAAATCAGCCTCAAATCATTAAAATTTTAAAGCCAAATGAATACGTTTATCTTTATGACGGCAATATCCGTGCAAAGGTGGTGGCTGTGAATGAAAATTTTGTCCAAACCACAATTGAAAATCACGGCGTTTTAAGCTCAAACAAGGGCGTAAATTTCCCAAATACTAAAATCGGCATTGAGGTTATCACGCCAAAAGATAGGGCTGATATGGAATTTGGCGCAAAAGAGTGCGTGGATTTTGTAGCAATTAGCTTTGTTCAGGACGCAAACGACGTTTTAAAGGCTAGAAAAATCCTAAATGAGCTAAAATCAAAGGCAAAAATTCTCTCAAAAATAGAGAAATTTGACGCTGTTGAAAACATTGATAAGATTATAAATGTAAGCGACGGCATAATGGTCGCGCGTGGAGATTTAGGCATTGAGGTGCCATATTATGAAGTGCCAACAATCCAAAAACTAATCATCAAAAAGGCAAACGCAAAGAGCAAACCAGTCATCACAGCCACTCAAATGATGCTCTCAATGGCGTCTCACGAAACGGCAACAAGAGCCGAGATAAGCGACGTCGCAAACGCCGTGCTTGACGGCACTGACGCTGTTATGCTTAGCGAAGAAAGTGCGGTCGGCATTAATCCAGTGGCTGTCGTTGAAGCGATGAGTAACACAATCGTGCAGGTGCAAAAAATTTACCCATACAATAAATTTGATGAGTTTGAGTTTTTAGATGAAACCGATATGGTCGCTTCATCGGCGGCTGCACTTGCTTATCGCTTAAAAGCTGACGGCATTATTTGCATTACAGGCTCAGGCAAATCGGCTTTAAAAGTGGCTAGAAACCGCACAAATATTGACATCATCGCCGTTACTCACGATGAGCAGATTGCTGGGTCATTAACCCTTGCTTGGGGCGTGGCTACGGCAAATTTCACGCTGCCAAAGTGCGACACTATAACCGAGCTTTTAATGAGAATGATAAAAGAGGGCGTTAAAAACGGGCTTGTTGATGAGAATAAGACTTACCTTGTAACGGCTGGTTTTCCAACTGGCGTTGAGGGTAGCACAAACTTTATGCGAATTTTACGCAAAGAGCAAATCAGGCATTATTTGGAGCTAAAAAGATGATTTTAAGGGCGAGTGGGGCGTTTTTTGGGGCGTTTTGCCTCTACTCGCTTTTGGTGTTTTTAGTTCAGGGCGTGTTTTTAACCAATCGCCTTGCCCCACTTATCTTTGCAGCCTTGCTAACCGCTATGGGGGGGGGTTACTGGGGTTATCTAAGCCTTATTTTTTAGCGTTTTTCTCGCTTTTTTGCATAGTTTTTGTGCCGTTTGGATTTTATTATTATGACTACAATTTTTACGTTTGGTTTTTAAATGCACTGCTTTTTGTGGTGAGTTTTAGTGTTTTTGTGCTGATTTTTATCTCGTATTTTGAAATTTATAGGTGGATTTTAGCACTCTTTGTGATAGCTATTAGCCTTATGCCAGCGGCTTATTTGCTCTATTTTTCATTTAGCCACAAGGTGTTTAATGCAAATGCCCTAATGGCGTTTATGCAGTCAAATTTTAGCGAGGCGCGTGAGTATTTTTTGGTAAATGTAAATTTTCTAACTGCGTTTTTGCTAATTATTTTGGTGCTTTTTGGCGTGATTTTTCTGAAATTTACGCCACTTCTAGCGGTAAAAAATCAAACTAAATCAAAAACTAGAATTTTAATCATCGTGCTGATTTTATCGCAGTTTTTCATCTATGAAAATGCAAATTTAAAGAGCCTTTTTATTGACGTGATAAAAAAGGAGCTTAAAATTTCAAGCCAGTATCACGCCT
The DNA here is from genome assembly GCF_030249845.1 of Campylobacter gastrosuis. Classification (GTDB taxonomy): domain Bacteria; phylum Campylobacterota; class Campylobacteria; order Campylobacterales; family Campylobacteraceae; genus Campylobacter_A; species Campylobacter_A gastrosuis. The sequence continues at coordinate 44,130 of NZ_JANURM010000003.1, forward strand.
TTAAAGATGAGCGAATCGCAAAAATCGGCGAGATAAACGGCTCGTTTGGCGGAGTTTATCTCTTAGTCATCGGCGAGAGCGAGAATAGAAATTTTATGAGCCTTTATGGTTTTGATGAAAATACCACGCCACGCCTTGACGCCCTAAAAAACGATGAGAATTTCTTGCTTTTTAAAAACGCCTACTCAAACTACGTCCATACCACGGCGGTTTTAAAACAAGCTCTAACGGCGCTAAATCAATACAACAAGCTTGACTTTAAGCTCTCGCCTTCAATAATTGAGGTGGCAAATAGGGCTGGTTTTAATACCGCTTGGCTTTCAAATCAGGCAAAATTTGGCTTTTTTGGTGCGCCAAATTCTATGTTGGCCCTGCCGTCAAAATTCTCATTTTACACTAGCCTTGATGATAGCCAAGTCGGATTTGATGGGGTTTTGCTTGAAAATTTAAGGGCGTTAGAAATTTCAGAAAATATGCTAATCGTGCTTCATTTAATGGGTAGCCACACCGATTATAAAAAGCGATACCCAAGCGAATTTACTAAATTTGGGGGTAGCGATGATTTAGCACACTACAAAAACAGCGTGTTTTACAATGATTTTGTCGTGAGCGAGATTTTAAAAATTGCAAAAAATCTGCCAAATTTTAAGGCGCTCGTGTATTTAAGCGACCACGGCGAGGTCGTTGGGGTAGGGCACGATGCGGCAAGATATGATTTTGAGATGACAAAAATTCCGCTTTTTATCTATTTTAGCGATGAGTTTAGGCGTGAGTTTGGCGGATTTGAAATTTTAAAACAAAACGTAAATGAAATTTGGAGTAATGACTTGCTGTTTAATTTAATGAGTGCTTTAATGGGCGTTAAAAGCGCACTTTACGAGCCAGAAAACGACATCACAGGTCCGTTTTATGATAAAAATGTGAGCCGTTTTTTGACACTTCACGGAGCTAAAAAAATAGCTAACGAGCTTGGTTTAAAGGGCGATTTTCGTTAAAGCTTTTATAAATTTTAACGCCAAGAAAAACGATAGATGCGAGTATTGCAATGTGCTTAAATGGCAGGAATTTTAGCCCACTTTTTTTGATGATTTTTAGGGCTAGATTTTTAATCATTTGCGTGTGATTTTTGCTAATTTCGCCGATGATTTTGTCTTTTAGCTTTGTGGCTAAAATTATGGCAAGGCGTTTTAAATGCGGTTTTAAACTATTTTGTTTTTTATAAGCATTATTAATAAAATCGCAAAAATTTTTATAACCATTATTATTTTTACACAGGTTTTTACCAAAATTTGTAATCTCATAAACCCCACGACCGACCTTTAAAATGGGGCGTTTTTTAGCTGGTAAAGATAGAATTTCAGGGCTGTTTGAAATGGCATTTATTAGCAAATCAGCCCTATTTTGGGGCAAATTTGCATTTTGCTTTAAAAATGTGCTTATATCTTTTCGTGTGGCTTTTTCTTTTTTATTTAGAAAATTTAGCATTAAAAATAGATTTTTTGTATCCATATAACTCTCTTTGTTTTTTGAGAATTATATTTAAAATTATGTTAAATCAAGCTTTGAAAATCAGTCTGAAATTTCTGCTTTTATCTTGTGATAAAGGCTTAAAATTTCATCTTTTTTGATGATGAAGCTGTTTTTGTTTGCGATTAAGTGAGCTGAGCTTTGCATTATAGTTTCTGCCACTTTTAGCCCATTTTGACGCATTGTCGTGCCGGTTTCAACGACATCAACGATAGCATCAGCAAGCCCTACAAGCGGAGCTAACTCAATTGAGCCGTAAAGTTTGATGATTTTTAGGGCGATTGCCTTTTGAAAGAAGTAGTTTTTTGAGATATTTGGCATTTTTGTAGCGATTTTTAGCTCTGGACGCGCGTAGTCAAGCGTGTCATCTTGCCTAATGCCAACGCAAACCTTGCATTTGCCTATCTTCATATCAAGTAGTCTTACTACATCAACCTTGTGCTCTTCAAGCACGTCAAGTCCGACCACGCCGATATCAGCAGCACCTTCGGTAACATAAGTGGGTATGTCTTGATTTCTAACCAAAAAGAAGCGAAAGTCGCCCATATTAAGTATTAGTTTTCTATCTTCAAATTTAAAATCTAGTCCAAAAATTTTGCTAAAAATTTCAAGCGTTTCATCGGCAATTCTGCCCTTTGGTAGTGCGACTTTTATCATTTTATGCCCTTTTGTTTGATTAAATTTTGCATTGAGCGAAAGGCTAGCATTCTGTCATAAACGCCGTTTTTAAAAAATCGCGACAAAAACTGCCCGTCCCCGCCGGTAAAATAGACATTTTTGTCGCTTGCGGTTTCATTTAAAAGCGTGATTATTGGTTTAATAATGCCATAACTTATCGCATCGGCGGTCTTTTGTGGTAAAAAATCAAGCGAGATTTGCGAATTTATGGGGAGTTTTAGGCGTGGCGAAATGCCCTCGTAGGCTTTTAGCATAGCTGAAATTCCGGGTAAAATGTAACCGCCAAGGTGCTTTGAGTTTTGCATTACATCAATGGTTATCGCGCTGCCAGCATCAACGACTACGCCGTTTTTTACCGAGTAACAAGAGGCTATTCTATCAATGCCAAGCCCCTGATAGCTAGTGTCAAGCGTGAAAAAATTTTCAAGGTCAATGAAAAAAATTTGCGATTTTAAGTGCGGTTTTAACTCATCATTTACGCAGATAAAATAGACATTTTGCGTGGCTTTGTAGGCTTTAAAATCCTTAATGCTCATTGATGAAATTTTGCCGTTATCGCAAAAAGTGGCGTTTGTGTTGCCAATATCACACAAAATCATAGCACGTCCAGCCAGTGTTTTTTAGCTCGTTTTTTGCCTTTGAGCAGATCTCTGAGCTGTAAAAAAGTGTGCGTTTTTTTATCGCTGTGTCAAAATTTTGCTCTAAAATCGCAACGATTTGATTTAGATTAATGGCGTCTTTTTTAATGAGCCTTGACTTTGCGTTTCGTATAAAAACGATCTGATAAAAGCCCTTTAAATTCACGCCAAAATAGCAATCAAGTGTGCGAATTTTAGTTATCTCATTTAAAGCCACGTGCTTTAAATTTTTAAGCAAAATTTTCTTATTGCCAAACAGCTCAATGACTTTTTGATCCATTACTCAAACTTCACAAACTCATTGTCATAATAAAATTTATCGCCACTAATGAAGCTTTTATCATCAATCTCATCGCTAAGCTCAATGATTTTTGTATTTGCTAAATTTAGGTCTGTTTGTATGATGTAGCCCGTTTTTTCAACGATATAAAGCTTATTATTTACGACAGAAGCACCTGAAAAAATGGCGAATTTAAAGTAATTTTTGGCAAGTTCGTTTAGTTCAAGGTCGGTTTTAACCACGCCGCCGTCCTTTTTAAAGATGAAAATTTCATTGCCGTGGCGTATGAAATTTTTAATCTCGCCATCAAAATAGCTGATTTTTTGTGGATTTATCACGATTACTTTTTTTGCAGTCGCTGCTATCATATTATCATCAATCACGTCTAAATAGGTAACGTTATTAAAAAATGTTTCAGAGCTAATTACGATATCTTTTAAGATTTGCCCACTCTTTTGCACGACATAAATTCTGCCGTCAAGCGAAGGGTAGATGATGATTGAGTTTAGAAAAACTGGGGCTGCCACGCGTGAATCAATGGCAAAAACCTCTGATGATTTATACTCCATTAAGGTTTGGGCTGAGTTTAAGTCAATAAGGTAAATGTGATTTAATGCGCTAACAGCGGCAATTAGCCCTGATTTTATAGAAGCAGCTACGATTGCCGAGCCGTATTGCTTTGAAAATACGATATTACCGCTATCATCGCTAACTTCTAAAACGCCGTCAAGGTTTGCTGATATAAAAAGTCCGTCATCTTCGCCTAAAAATTTAAAGCCCTCTTTTAGCTTTATCTTGCTGTTTTGTCCGTTTTTCGTGATGATATTGCTGTTTTTTAGCGTTACACCAGCTATGCTGACATCTGAAATTTTAGAGTCTAGCGAGTGTTTTTTGATGCTATCTTTGCTTGTGATTTCAGGCTCAAAATACTGCCTTTTTGTGTTGCAACCGCTAAGAAATAGTGCCAAAATAATTGAAACAAGTGCGAAATTTTTCATTTTTTATACCCTTGGTAGTGTTGTAAATTTTTTGCTAGGTTTGAAAGTGGCGAGTTTAGCGAAATTTTGGCAAACTCGGCGTTTGCTTCGGCGATTTTATTATCTTTAAGATACAAAAACGCCCTTAAAAGCGTGTCGTATTCTTTGCCAATATCAGCACTACTTTGTCCAATACTTGCTTTAAAAATCTCTTTTATAAGCGGATCAACTGGCTCGTTTAAAAGCGATTTAACGCCGTTTATATCGCCATTATCGGTGTATTGTTTAAATTTAAAAAGAGCGTAGATTGAGGGCTCTTTTTGCTTTAAAATTTCTAAGGCTTGCGTGTCGTTTTTATCTAGGATTAGCCTTGAATAAGCGACATTTGCAGCCTCTTTACGGCTCTCATCAACGGCGTTATTAATAAAATATCCAGCCACAGCGACCACGCCGATAATGAAGGTCGCAATTAGCGGTTTTTTGTATTTTTTAAAAAATCTTTCGCCTTTAATAATGTTTTCAATAAACTGCTCTTGGGTGTTAAGCTCGTTTTTTATGACGTTTAAATCATCTTTTATAGCCAAAATTTGTCCTTATTTTTGAAATTTTAGGCGTAATTGTAGCATAAATAAATTTAAAACAGCACAAATTTAAAGCTTAATGTGCTATAATGGCAACCAAAATTTTTTCAAAAAAGGCTTTTTGTGAATATTGATGACACACTTCTTAATAAACTTGAAAAGCTATCATCGCTGAAAATTGGCGATGAAAAGCGTGATGAGATAAAAAAACAGCTAAGCGAGATTGTGAATTTTGTTGATGTTTTAAATGAGCTTGATTTAAGCAAGGATAAAGCAGTCGTAAATATGGCTAGCGGCGGGACTTTGCTTAGAGAAGATGTGGCAAATACAAGCCACGTAATAGATGAAATTTTAAAAAATGCACCGCTAAGAGATGGCAACTTTTTTGTAGTGCCAAAAATCATTGAGTAGGATAAAAAATGCAAAATTTAGACAGCGTAAAGACCATAAATACGGACATTGAAACACTTTTAAAGACCGTTGTTTTTAATAAAGCCAGCGACTTACACCTAATCTCACGAACCGAGCCACAAATTCGTATTGACGGCGTTTTAAGACCACTTGAACTTGGTGTTTTAACTGGCAAAGATATTGAACACCTTTGCTACGCTCTGATTACAGATACTCAAAAGAGCGAGTTAGAGACAAACAGAGAGCTTGACTTTGCGATAGAATTACCAAAAATAGGGCGTTTTAGGGGCAACTACTATTACACGATGAATGGCGATTTGGCCGCTGCGTTTCGTATAATCCCACTTGATGTGCCTTCGCTTGATGTGCTAAAAGCACCAGCCGTTTTTAAAGAGCTAATAAAGCGTGAAAAGGGGCTTATTTTGGTTACCGGACCAACTGGTAGCGGTAAATCAACAACCCTTGCGGCTATGCTAAATGAGATAAATTTAACCGAGCGAAAGCATATTATCACGGTTGAAGACCCGGTGGAATTTGTGCATCCAAACAAAAAGGCTATCTTTTCATATAGAAATATCGGCACCGATACGCAATCATACGCAAAAGCCCTAAAATACGCACTTAGACAAGACCCTGATATTATATTAGTCGGCGAGCTTAGGGATAGAGAAACCGTTGCTACGGCGATTACGGCGGCTGAAACTGGACACCTTGTTTTTGGCACACTTCACACAAACTCAGCCATTCAAACGATAAACAGGATAGTTGATAGCTTTGACGGCAGCGAACAGGTGCAAATAAGAAATATGTTAAGCATCTCGCTTGCGACAATCATCTCACAAAGTCTAATCCCAAAAATTGGCGGTGGCAGGACTGCAATACACGAAATTTTCATCAATAACGCAGCCATTTCAAACCTAATCCGTGAGAATAAAATTCACCAAGTTTATTCACAAATGCAACTAAATCAGCAACAAACCGGTATGCAAACCCAAACCCAGTCGCTCTTAAAGGCACTAAGAAGCGGACACATCACAAAAGAGAATGCCCTTAGATACTCAACAAACCAGCAAGAGTTAATCAATCTTATAAATTCAGGTAACGTTTAATGCAATTAGTTGAGTGGTTTGATATTATCATCATCGGAGCGGTCTTAATACTTGGCATAAAGGGTATTATAAACGGACTGATAAAGGAGATTTTTGGTCTTATCGGACTTGTTGGCGGACTTGTGGTTTCAAGCCGTTTTTCGCAGGTTGCAAGTGCGTTTATAAACGATAAAATTTACAAGATAGAAAATCAATCTTTGCTTGATTTTATCGGCTTTTTAACGCTTTGGCTTGGCTTTTGGATAGTTTGTATTTTAATAGGTAAATTCCTTTCAAAATTAGTCGGTGCAAGCGGACTTGGATTTTTAGATAGAATAGGCGGATTTATCGCTGGTAGCGGTAAAATTTTCTTGGTTTTAGCCGCTGTTTTAGCCGTGATTTCAAATACAAATTTAAACTCAAAAATAGAGCCATATTTTAAAGATAGCCACGTCTATCCAGTGCTTTTAGAGGCTGGTAAATGGATAGCAAATATGGATGTCAAGGCGATGAAAGATGACCTTTCAAATGTCGTTGATAGGACAAAAGATGAGAGCAAAAAGCTTGATAATTTAATTAAAATTGGTAACGAAATAGCAGATGAAAATTCTACAAAAAAGTCATTTAACATACAAATGAACGACAATAACGAAACTAAGGGAGAGTAAATGATAGAGAATTTAGAGTATGATGCGATACTTGAACAATTTAAGCGAATACTGCGTGAGAACGGCTTAAAATACACAAAACAGCGAGAGGTGCTAATAAAGACGCTTTATAACAGCGATGAGCATTTTACGCCAGAGAAGCTCTACTTATACATAAAAGAGCAATATCCAGAGCTAAATGTCGGCATAGCCACCGTTTATCGCACTCTAAATTTGCTTGAAGAATCAGAGATGGTTACCTCAATTAGCTTTGGCACACAGGGTAAGAAATTTGAGCTTGCTACCAAGCCTCATCACGACCATATGATTTGCAAAAAATGCGGTCTTATCGTGGAATTTGAAGATCAAATCGTTGAGAAACGACAGCTTGGCATAGCCAAAGAGCACGGCTTTAAACTAACTGGACATATGATGCAACTTTACGGAATTTGTGAGAGTTGTTCTAAAAACAACATAAAAGGTAGATAAGAGAGTGATATTTGACAATCAATTAGAAATTCAACGCCTAGCCACAGCAAATGAGCTACGCAAAAAAGGGATAAATCCATATCCGCATTTTATTAGAAAAGATATGAGTATTGCCTATTTTAGGTCAAAATTTAACTACATAAACGAGCTTGATGATAAAAAAGAAGATAGCATTTTAGTAGCACTAGCTGGTCGCATAAAGCTTATGCGTATCGCTGGTAAGGCGATTTTTGCCAACATTGAAGATGAGAGTGGCAATATACAAATTTATTTTAATAAAAATTCAATCGGCGATGAGTGGTTTGAAGAGGTTAAAAGAAACGTAGAAGTAGGCGATATTATTAAGGTTAGAGGTTATGCTTTTGTTACAAAAACTGGCGAATTTTCACTTCACGTAAGTGAGCTACAACTTGCTGCAAAGTCCATTTCGCCGCTACCAGAGAAGTATCACGGACTTGTGGATATTGAGACTAGATATCGTCAAAGATACCTTGATATGATTATGAATCCAGAGGTTAAAAAGGACTTTAAAGTCCGCTCAATCGTAATTAGCACGATAAGAAAATTTATTGAAAGCAAGGGCTTTTTAGAGGTTGAAACGCCGATGATGCACCCAATTGCTGGCGGTGCAAACGCAAGACCATTTGTTACTTTTCACAACTCGCTTGGCGTTGATAGATATTTGCGTATCGCCCCAGAGCTTTACTTAAAACGCCTTATTGTCGGTGGTTTTGAGGCGGTTTATGAGATGAATCGCTGTTTTAGAAACGAAGGTATGGACTTAACTCATAATCCAGAATTTACAAGCATTGAGTTTTACTGGGCGTATCACACTTACAGGGACTTAATGAATTTAACAGAAGAGCTATTTAATGTGCTATTAGATGAGCTTGATATGGAGAAGGTCTTTGAGTTTGACGGCTTAAAGCTTGACTTTTCAAAGCCATTTGCTAGGATAAATTACAAAAGGGCCATTGTTGAGATTGGTGGCATTGCGCCTGATATTGTTGAGAGCAAGGATAAAATTTTAAAAAAGCTAAGCGAAGACGGCTTTGAGGCAAATGAGAAGCTTGATTTAGGGCATCTTCAAGCCGAGCTTTTTGATAACTATGTAGAGCATAAGCTGATAAATCCGACATTTATTGTAGATTTTCCGATCTCAATTAGCCCACTTTCACGTAGAAGCGATGATAATCCAGAGGTGGCTGAGCGTTTTGAGCTGTTTATTGCAGGGCGTGAGCTTGCAAATGGCTTTAACGAGCTAAATGATCCAATTGATCAATACCACCGCTTTTCAGCCCAGCTTGAAGATAAAAAGGCTGGTAATGATGAAGCCCACGAAATGGACGAGGATTACGTTCGTGCATTAGGCTATGCTATGCCTCCAACGGCTGGCGAGGGGCTTGGCATTGATAGGCTTGTAATGTTACTTACAAATAAAAAATCAATAAGAGATGTTATCTTATTCCCAGCGATGAGACCACTAAAAGACTAAGGAGAAAAAATGAGTTTAGAGAGTTACGATAAGGAGATTTTTGACCTTACGCAAAATGAGTTAAAACGTCAGTGCGATCACCTTGAAATGATAGCTAGTGAGAATTTTACCTACCCAGAGGTTATGGAGGTAATGGGCTCAATCCTTACAAATAAATACGCCGAGGGGTATCCTGGCAAACGATATTATGGTGGTTGTGAATTTGTTGATGAGATTGAACAAATCGCCATTGACCGCTGCAAAAAGCTCTTTGGTTGCGAGTTTGCAAATGTCCAGCCAAATTCTGGCTCACAGGCAAATCAAGGCGTTTATGGTGCTTTATTAAATCCGGGCGATAAAATTTTAGGTATGGATTTAAGTCACGGCGGACACCTTACACACGGCGCAAAGGTCAGTAGCTCTGGCAAAATGTATGAGAGCTTTTTTTATGGCGTTGAGCTTGATGGACGCATAAACTACGATAAGGTCTTAGAAATCGCAAAAGTCGTCCGCCCAAAAATGATAGTTTGTGGTGCTAGTGCCTATGCAAGACAGATTGATTTTGCAAAATTTAGAGCCATTGCCGATGAGGTCGGAGCGTATTTGTTTGCCGATGTGGCTCACATTGCTGGGCTTGTTGTTGCAGGCGAGCATAACGACCCATTCCCACACTGCGACGTCGTAAGCTCAACCACTCACAAAACCCTTCGTGGCCCACGTGGCGGTATCATTATGACAAACAACGAAGAGTTTGCTAAAAAGATAAATTCAAGCATCTTCCCCGGAATTCAGGGCGGCCCGTTAATGCACGTAATAGCCGCAAAGGCTGTTGGTTTTAAACACAATCTAAGCGATGAGTGGAGAGTTTATGCAAAGCAAGTTAAGGCAAACGCTAAAAAGCTAGGCGAAGTTATGCTATCTCGTGGCTATGATTTAGTAAGCGGTGGCACTGATAATCACCTTATTTTACTTAGCCTTTTAAACAAGCCATTTAGTGGCAAGGACGCTGACATTGCACTTGGTAACTCTGGCATTACCGTTAATAAAAACACCGTTCCCGGCGAGATTAGAAGCCCATTTGTAACAAGTGGCGTTAGAATAGGCAGTCCAGCACTCACAGCACGCGGTATGAAAGAGGCTGAATTTGAGCTAATCGCAAACAAAATCGCCGACGTGCTTGATGATATAAACAACACAGCTCTTCAAGCAAAGGTCAAAGCTGAGCTAAAAGAGCTTGCAAGTAAATTTATAATCTATAACAAAGCGATGTTTTAATGCAAAGTATTGATACAGCTCTTATAAAGATGATAACAAGCCACTACTACATAAAACGCGACACAATCGTAAATAAGATAGAGTATAAGGGCAAAATTTTCTTTGATAAGTTTGAAAAAGTAAATGAGATGTTAAATTACAAGGTGATAAAAGAGCACGATGATGGCAATATCGTTGTCGCTCACCCACTTATAAATGCGTTTGATAAGGTTGAAAATATCGTTTTTGACTACAACGGCAGGACGCCAGAGCGTTTTTGGCACAGGGCACAGCTTTTGCTTCGTGAAGAGGGTTTTATAAATTTTACAGCCTACGAGAGCAAGACGCCCGGACACCTTCATCTTTACGTGCATAAGGGGCACACCACGCTAAATGAAGCCTATCAACTTGCAAATATGCTAAGTATGAAGCTATCTCAACGCCTAGCAAGAGAGTGGAGAATGTTTCCGACAATGGACCTGCCACGAGAGTTTAATATCCTAGCACTACCTTATAAGCTTTATCAAAAAGAGCGAGGGGCGAGCTGGTCTAAACATATGTAAAAGGGGTAAAAATGCAAAATAACGAGCTTAAAGATATACTTTTAGACAGAGATGATGAGCTAAAAAGTCAGAAGTTAAAAAAACTGCTTATGATTATTGCTGCTCTTTGTGTGCTTTTTTTAATTGTCATTGCCACGATGAAAATTCTAAACTCAAACGAGCAAGAACAGACCGCACAAATTGACTCTCGCTTAGTTTTGCCACCTATGCCAGATGAGGGCGTAGCCACGCAGGATACGGCTAAAAAATCTGATGAGCAGCTATTTAAGCAAGTGCCTATCGTGCCTGAAAACAAGGCAGAAGAGGACTTTGATGAGATGGTAAAAAGGCTAAAAGATAAAGAAAAGCCACAAGAGCCAGTCAAAGAGATAGCAACTAGTCAAACGCCAAAAGACACGCCAGTTGTCGTTAAAAAAGACGCCGTGATAAAACCAGCCGAGGTTAAAGATGTGGCTAAAAAAGATGAGAAAAAGGCTGATAAGAAAAAAGCCGAGCCAGTAAAAACTGCAAAAGATAGCCCAAAACAAAAAACTCCGCTAGAAGCCACGCTAACCAAGCAAGAAAAAATTCGCATTGAGCCACAGCAAAAACCGCAACCTAGCCAAAACGTGCAAAGCCAAAATTTACAAAGCGGTGCTTACGTGCAGGCATTTGCGACTAAGTCAGCACCAGACGCAAGAGAGTTGGCTAAAATTTCATCAAAGGGTTACACCTACAAAACGTTAAAAGTTGATGGCGTTACAAAGGTTTTAATTGGTCCATTTAGTGGCGAAAATCTAAAAAATGAACTGGCAAATATAAGAAAAGAGATAAACAAAGGTGCCTTCGTTTATAGGGTAAAATAGTGAAAATTTTCGCAGTTTTAGGCGACCCAGTCGCCCACTCAATCTCGCCACTTTTGCATAACAAAGCCCTGCTTGATTTAGGCATCAATGCCGCTTATGTGCGTTTTTGCCTAAAAAATGGCAGCGAGATAATCTCAAAATTTAAAGAGCTAAAATTAAGTGGAGCAAATGTCACCTTGCCACACAAAGAGTGGGCATTAAGGCTAAGCGACGAGGCATCAAGCACGGCAAAAGCGATAGGCTCGGCAAACACCCTAGTGCTTAAAAATGATAAAATTCACGCCTACAACACAGACGCACTAGGCTTTTTTAAATCAATTAGCGACTTTGGCAAAATTTCATCAGCCCTTTTAATCGGTGCTGGCGGCACAGCAAAGGCTATCTCTTACATTTTAAATCAAAACGGCATAAGGGTTGAAATTTTAAACAGAAGCGATGAAAAATTAGCCGATTTTAGGCAAAATTTTGAGTGCTTTTCGTGGCAAAATTTCACGCCAAAGGGCTATGATTTAGTCATAAACTCAACGAGTGCTGGGCTAAAAGATGAGCTTTTACCAGCTCCACTTGAAATTTTATTGCCAGTTTTAAAGCAGAGTAAATTTGCTTTTGATGTGATTTATGGCAAAAAAACTCCGTTTTTAAACCTTAGTAAGGATTGTAATTTAGCTAGTAAAGACGGGCTTGGTATGCTGATTTTTCAGGCAGTTTTGGCGTTTAATCTCTTTTTTAACGAGCAATTTAGCCAAGCAGATATAGAAAAATCAATGAGAAGCGTGATTTAACGCCGATTTTAACAAACTTCAAACCAAATTACAATAAAATAACGTAAAATTTTAAAAAGGTAGAGTTTGCAAGCAAAGGTTTTTGAGTATTTTAGTGGCGAGTTTGATTGCGAAATTTTAATCGTAAGCGATGAAAAAGAGGCGTTTTTATGCTCACAAGCGACCGAATTTTTAGGGATTAAAAGCTTTGTTTTGCCAGATTTTAGAGCCGAGTTTGGCGATGATTTACGCTCATTTTCAAGTGAGCTTTTTGAAATTTCAAAAACACTTTCACAATTTTATAAATTTAGTGGCAAAAAGCTTCTAATCGCCCCATTTCACACACTTTTAAACAACCTACCAGATAAAAAACACCTACAATCAAAGACGATAAATTTTGCTGATAAGCTAAATTTTAACGACCTAGCCGATGAGCTTTTAAGGTTTGGCTATGAGAGCGTTGATATTGTTGAGAGCAGGGGCGAGTTTAGCATTCGGGGCGAAATTATTGACATTTTTAGCGTTAGCAGCGATGAGCCTTGTCGGATTTTGTGCTTTGGCGATGAGGTTGAGAGCATTCGCTACTACTCGCCAGCCACGCAAATAAGCCTTAAAACCGAGCTTGAAAGCATTGAAATAACGCCGTTTGTGGCAAATTTAACTAAGAGCGAATATCAAAAAGCAAACGCCAAAATTGACGCCATAAGCACGGACGCCTTAATTAGCGACCTAAATTCGCTTGGATTTTGGGCGATTGATGACTTTGTGGATTTTGTTAAAATTTACAAATGCAAGTTTTTAAACAAGATTGATTTTAGCCTTTATGAGCGTGATTTTTCAAAATTTAATGGCATTAAAATTCTCCCAGACGCCAAAATTTACAGGGATTTAGAAGTTAGTTTAAGCGCGGATTTTTTTATGCTAAATGCAAAAAAGGAGATTTTGCTTCTTTCAAACACAAAAATGGCGTTTGACGCCCTAAATTTAGGCGAATACGAAAATGTAAAATTTAGGCAAAGTCCGTTTATTTTAAACATAGCAAGTAGCGATAAAGTCATCGTTTCAATCAATAAAGTCCAAAAAAAAGAGCGGACTAAAAAGCCATCGCTTGTCGTTGATGAGCTAAAAATCAATGATTATGTGGTGCACGAAGAATACGGCATAGGTCGCTTTTTGGGGCTTGAAAAGATAGCGGTTTTGGGTGCTACTCGTGAATTTGTAGTCATCGCTTATGCAAATGATGACAGGCTACTTTTGCCGGTTGAGCATTTAAATTTAATAGACAGATATATTGCTGTAAATGGCTCGGTCGCCGTTCTTGACAGGCTTGGCAAGGCAAGTTTTGCAAAACTCAAAGAAAAAGTAAGAGAAAAACTATTCATCATCGCTTCAAAAATCATCGCTCTTGCTGCCCAGCGTGAGCTAATTAACGGCATTGTGATTAAAAAAGATGATTTAGAGTATCTAAAATTTATCCAAAACGCTGGATTTAGCTACACAAAAGACCAAGAGAGTGCTGTGGCTGAAATTTTAACTGATTTAGAGAGCGGTAGGGTTATGGATAGGCTTTTAAGTGGCGATGTCGGCTTTGGCAAGACAGAAGTTGCGATGAATGCCATTTTTGCTTGTGTTAAAAGTGGCTATCAAGCCCTATTTTTTGTCCCTACCACGCTTTTATCAGCCCAGCACTACAAAAGCCTAGTTGAGCGGTTTAGAGAGTTTAATATCGCTGTTTTTAGGCTTGATAGATTTACTAGCACAAAAGAGAAAAAAGCTCTAACAAATGCCCTAGAAAACGGCACTCCGCTCGTTTGTGTCGGCACACACGCACTTCTTAGCTTAAAGGCACAAAATGTCGGGCTAATCATCATTGATGAAGAGCATAAATTTGGGGTAAAACAAAAGGAGAAATTAAAAGAAATTTCATCAAATTCGCACCTTTTATCAATGTCAGCCACGCCAATCCCTAGAAGCCTAAATATGGCTTTATCAAAAATCAAAGGCTACTCAACCCTAAAAACACCGCCAAGCTCACGTCTTGAAGTTAGAACATCTGTTCGTGAATTTGATGAAAAGATAGTAAAAGAGGCGATTTTGCGTGAGCTTAGACGTGCTGGGCAGGTTTTTTATATCCATAATCACATTGCTGATATGATGCAAACGGCTAAATTTTTAATGAAACTAATTCCAAAAATTCGCATTTTAATCTTACACTCAAAGATTGACGCAAAAACCACTGAGGATGAGATGATGAAGTTTGAAAACGGCGAATACGACGTGCTTTTATGCACGAGTATTGTTGAGAGCGGTATTCACCTGCCAAACGCAAATACAATCATCGTTGAAAACGCAAATAAATTTGGCATAGCCGACCTTCATCAGCTTCGTGGCAGGGTCGGCAGGAGCGATAAACAGGCATATTGTTACTTTTTAATTGATGATAAAAATGCAATTAGCGATGACGCTTTAAAACGCCTTGTTGCATTAGAGAGCAACTCAACGCTAGGCAGTGGGGCAGTTTTAGCCTATCACGACCTTGAAATTCGTGGCGGTGGCAATATCGTAGGCGAGGCACAAAGTGGGCATATTGAGGCCATTGGCTACTCGCTTTATCTTAAAATGCTTGAAGATGAGATAAATCGCCTTTTAAACCAAAACGAGCCAAAACGCAAAAATTTAGAGCTAAAATTAAGCATAAATGCGTTTTTAAACCCAGAATTTATACGTGAGGACAGGCTTAGATTGGAGCTTTACAGAAGGCTTAGCAAGTGTGAAAATGTAGGAGAAGTTTTTGAAATAGGGGTTGAAATTGAGGATAGATTTGGTAAAATTGACACATTTACAAAGCAGTTTTTAGATCTAATTATCATTAAGATAATGGCTACAAATTTAGGCTACAAAGCAATCTCAAATGCTGGGCAAAATATCGTTTTAACAGCCCAAAGTGATGAGAAAATCCGCCTAAAATCGCACAGTCTTGATGATGATGATATTTTAGCCGAGATTATGAAATTTTTACGAAATTCTAAGGAGTTAAAATGATAGACTGGACAAGAGATTATGCGGCGATTTTTAAGCCAAATAGGGGACTTTGCGTGGTAAAAGACATTGATTTTGTTGATATTAACTCGCTTGTTGGGCTTAATACTCAAAAAGAGCAGTTAATAAAAAACACACGTGATTTTTTAGACGATAAGGACGCAAATCACGCACTGCTTTGGGGCGAAATGGGGTGCGGTAAATCAAGCCTAATTAAGGCTGTTTTTACGAAATTTTACACGGATGGACTTAGGCTGATTGAGCTATTTTACGATGATTTACGCTACCTTTCAGATATTATTGATGAGCTTAGAGATAGCGAGTTTAAATTTATAATCTTTTGCGATGATTTAAGCTTTGAAAACGGCAGCAGGGATTATAAATTTTTAAAGCCACTAATGCAAGGTAGCATTGAAAAACCGCCAAGAAATGTCCTAATTTATGCCACTTCAAACCGCAGACACCTAGTAAGTGAGTTAAAAAGCGATAATTTAGGCACTGAAATTTTAGATGGCGAGATTCATTATGGCGACGCTGTGCAGGAGAAAATCTCGCTCTCAGATCGCTTTGGACTTTGGATTAGCTTTTATCAGGGCAATTTTAGCGAGTATCTGCAAATCGTTGATTTTTATTTTAAAGATATTAATGTAAATAAAGAGCTACTTCACGAAGCAGCAAAGACCTACGCAACGCTTAGAGGCAGCCGAAGTGGTCGCACGGCAAAGCAGTTTTTTATGAGCTATAAAGACAGGATAAAATGAGCGTAACAGAGCTATTTTTAAGGCTATTTTTACTCTATAAAGATAGAAATTTAGCCTGGCCAAATAATGGTAGTTTTGAGGTGGTCGTGGGTGCGATTTTGGTGCAAAATACCGCTTGGAGAAACGTTTTAAAGGCGTTAGAAAATTTAAAAAACGCAAACGCTTTAAGCGTTGATGGCATTTTAAATTTAAGCGTGAATGATTTAGCGATTTTGATTAAGCCAAGCGGATTTTATAATACCAAAGCAAAACGGCTAAACACGCTAGTAAAAGCGATAAAATCGGACTTTGGCGACTTTGAAAATTTCAAAAATAGCGTAAGCAGGGAGTGGCTTTTGGGCGTTAAGGGCGTTGGATTTGAGACGACAGACGCCATTTTAACCTACGCTTGTTTTAAACCAGAAGCCATTGCAAGTGCTTATGCGGCACGAATTTTAGCCACTTTTGGCTATGAGTTTGAAAGCTATGATGAGCTAAAAGAGCATTTGGGCGGACTTGACTTTGCTAAAATTTACAAAGCTACAAATTTAAGCGATGAAAACGCCGTTTTTGACCTTTTTCATCTGATGATTATTGAGTTTTGCAAGGAATTTTCAAGCGGTAAAAAAATATCGCAAAAAGGGCTAGAAATTTTAAATTTCTAAGTAAAGTTTTTAAAAATTTACGATATATTTATGCCTACATTTTTTAAGGAGCTATGATGATATATGAAAACATCACAAAAACCATTGGCAATACGCCGATAGTTAAGTTAAAGTCGGCTGACGATGAGGCTGAAATTTACGCTAAGTTGGAGTTTTTTAATCCAGGCGGTTCGGTTAAGGACAGAATAGCGTTAAATATGGTTGAAAAAATGCTACAAAACGGCACATTAAAGCAGGGCGATACTATCGTTGAGCCAACAAGTGGCAACACCGGCGTAGGCGTGGCTATGGTCGCAGCTGCACTTGGATTTAAGGTCATCTTTTGTATGCCTGAGAGTATGAGCATTGAGCGTAGAAAGATAATGGCAGCTTATGGCGCTACTCTTGTTTTAACAGAGGCTGCTAAGGGTATGAAAGGTGCAATAGCAAAGGCGACCGAGCTAGCTAGTCAGCCAAATCACGTGATGTTAAGCCAGTTTGAAAATCCATTTAACCCTGACGCTCACGCTACATTTACTGCAAAAGAGATTATGGCTGATTTTGCCTCTCTTGACGCATTTGTTTCTGGTGTAGGCACTGGCGGGACGATAAGCGGTGTAGCAAAGACGCTAAAAGCAAACAGCTACGCTACAAAATTCATAGCCGTTGAGCCAGAATCAAGCCCAGTTTTAAGCGGTGGCAGCCCAGCTCCACATAAAATTCAAGGCATAGGTGCTGGATTTATCCCAAACACGATGAATATGTCAATTGTTGATGAGATTGAGAAAGTAAGCAACGATGACGCCTTTGCTGCTTCAAGAGAGCTTGCTAAGACGCAGGGCATTTTTCTAGGCATTAGCGGTGGTGCTGCTTATGTGGCAGCTAGACGCGTAGCAAAGCGACTAGGCAAGGGCAAGAAGGTGCTATTTATCGCCCCTGATAACGGCGAGAGATACCTAAGCACCGAGCTTTATGGAGCTTAAAATTTGAAGATAATTGATGAGATAAAAGAGCTAGTTTGTGTGGTCAAAGAAAAAGACCCGTCTGTAAATCGGTGCTGTTTTTGGGCGATTTTGATAAATACGCCGGGCATTCACGCCGTGCTTTTTCACAGGCTTTCGCATAAAATTTATGAGAAAAACCACCCATTTATCGCTCGTTTTATCTCGCAAATCGCTAGATTTTTAACCGGCATTGAAATTCACCCCGGTGCAAAAATAGGCAGGCGTTTTTTCATTGACCACGGTATGGGCGTGGTCATTGGCGAAACGGCTGAGATTGGCGATGATGTTATGCTTTATCATCAGGTCACGCTTGGTGGCACTGGCAAGGAGTGTGGCAAGCGTCATCCCACGCTAAAAGACGGCGTGGTCGTGTCGGCTGGGGCGAAAATTTTAGGTGCGATTACGATTGGTGAGAATGCTAAAATCGGTGCAAATTCAGTCGTGATAAAAGACGTCCCAGATGATGCAACTGCCGTTGGCATACCTGCTAAAATCGTGCGAATCGGCGGTAAAATTTATGAGCCTGAATATACGATTTAAGGTTTTACTTTTGAGCGATAAATGCATTTTAAATTTTAAGTTTTAGCCACTAAATACAAAGAGTTTGCACGTTTTTACGCCAAAGTCCTAAAATTTTAGAAAATCTAAAATTTAAAACGTATATTGCACCCTGTTTTTAAACATATCAAAATTTGCAAATTTTTTAGTCAAATAAAATTAAACCCAAACACACCTAAACCATAAAAAACGCAATAAAACAAACAGCTAAAAACATCGCTGGGGCAGTGCGTTTGGCTAACTCAACCGGACTTACCATAGCCAGTGAGGCACAGATTATTGCCGCACATGCTATTGGCGATGAACTACGACCAAGAGCCCCTGAAATCGCCGCTGCCATACCTAGATCTGTTTGTTTGTAGCCAAAATCGGCAGCGTGGATCGTTACGGCTTGATTAAACGCCATAGCAGCAGCGTCGCCAGAGCCAGTAACTACGCCCATAGCGTAAGGCACGAACGTCCCGCCATATTTTGCAAATTCTGACGAGCCTTTTAGCCACAAAATCACAGCGTCAATCGCCCCACACGCTTTAAGCCCTGCTACAAAGACCCCAGCGGCGATGATGATACCGATGACTTCGGCGTAGGCAGAGCCCATACCGCTAAAAAATTCCTTTGTGATTTTTTGCGGATTTGTTTGCGTGATGAAAATGGCTATTATCGCACCCAAAATCATCGCCTCTGCAACGCCCATTTTTGTCCATTTTAGCCACGAAATTTGATTTAGCGATGTGCCACCGATGATTAAAATCACAAGTGGGATTAGTGGCGTGATAGCGTAAAGGACGTTGATTTTTGGGCTTGTCGCCACGATTTCGCCGTTGTTGGTGTTAAAATTTTGCCCTTTTGAGAAATCCTTAAAGAAAATCGCACTAACACAGAGCATTACAAGCACGATAAGAGCGGCTGCTAGGGCGTTTGGTAGCTGCACGGCGATGACATCTTGCACGTTTAGCTTTGCCATATCAGCGACAAAGACATTGTGAGCTGAGCCCGGGCTTAAAACCGACCCAAAAGTCCCAGCAAAGACCGCAGCCCCAGCCATAGCTGGATGCACACCAGAGCTCATTAGAAGCGGTATTAGCGTGGCACCGACCGCCGCTGAGCACCCAGCAGCCGAAGGGATAGCGATATTTATCAGATAGGTGGCACAAAATGTGAGCGGTATGAGAAAAAAGCCGACATTTCGCATAGGTTTGGTTAGCAAAAGCACCAAATGCTCATCGCACTTTGTAAATTTCATCACGTAAGCAAAGCCCATAGCCGCACAAATCGCCTTAATCAGCCCAGCTTGTGTCATTGATTTTGTAAATTCATTAAGTGCCATCATCGGATTTAGGGCGACCACGCAAAGCACCAAGCCAACGCCAATAAGCACCGTTCTAGTCTCGCCCTTTCTGATTAAAAGATAGATGACGGCAAAGAGTCCGATTATGGCACAGATGATTTTGTAGTCCATTTTGCCCCTTTTGTTTTATTTGTATTTATACTATAATTACTATTAATTTAAAAAATTTGCTATTTTTAAATGAAAATTTGCCTTTTTTCTGTTACGAATTTACACGCTATCTGTTTAAAATTTTCAAGGATAAAAGAGTGAATGTAAATAATTTAGAAAATCCGATTAAGTTTTTAGCAAGGCATAAATGATTTGCTTAAAATGTCACACTTTAAAAATTTCATTTGGATTTATAAACTTAGTTTGCTTTTTATATCTCATTTTTAGCACAGCTTCATTGCCTATCACTCTTGCTTCATCGCCTAAAATTTCAAGCCCAACACCCTCTGGTAGGGCGTAAATCGTGCTATTTTGATTGATTATCAAAAACTCTTCAAGCCTTTCTTCTCTGCTTTCGCCGTTGTGATTTGCTATTTTGCCACTGATAAAATGTGGGTTGATTTGGTGTGGCAAAATTTCTAAGGCTTTAAAGCTCTCTGGGTAGATTATAGGCATATCATTTGTTGTCATCATCGTATTACCAGCGATATTTGCACCTGCTGACCAGCCAAAATATGGTGTGCCACTCTCGGTTTTTTGCTTAATTAAATCAATTAATTTAAATTTATAAAGATAATACATCAAAACAAAGGTATTGCCACCACCGACGGCTATGATTTTTGCATTTTTTACGGCTGTTTGCGGGTCGGTAAAATGATGAATTGAGCGGATATTTTCGTATTTTAAGCACTCTTTTACCTTTGCTTCATACTCATCGTTGCTTCTCCTAACACCTGCATAAGGTATAAATAAAATTTCTTCGCCAAAAACGCCGTGCTTTTGCAAAAAATCGCAAATCCACTCCCTACAATGCGTCAAATATCCAGTATTTTTATAGCCTGAGCTACTTAATAAAAGTGCTTTTTTCATAAAAATCCCCCTTGCTACTATTTGCTGATTTTAAGACTACGTTTTTTAGCAGTTTCGTGCCGTTTATGATATCATCAAAGCTTGTAAATTCGCTTGGGTTGTGGCTTATGCCGTTGCGAGATGGCACAAAAATCATAGCCGTTTTGCAAAATTCGCTAATATTCATCGTGTCGTGCCCAGCTCCACTTGGCATAATTACGTGTTTTAGCCCCAAATTTCGTGCTTCTTGCGAGATTAATTCTATTAAATCTTTATCTAAAACACTTGGATTTTCGGTTGAAATTTGCTTGATTTTGTAGCTAAAATTTCTGCTTTTTTGGATATTTTCTATCTCGTTTTTTATCTCGTTAAAGGCTAAATTTCGGCTCTCTAAATCGGTTGAGCGAAGATCAACTAAAATCATCGCTTCGCCCGGTATTACGTTTATCACGCCCGGTTTTACCACGCAGTTGCCACACGTTGCCACCACGCTTTTGTCGGCGTATTTTTTAGCCACACGCTCAACCGCTAAAATTATCTCAGAAGCCACACATAATGCATCATTTCTATATTGCATTGCTGTTGTTCCAGAATGTCCTGCTGTGCCTATGATTTTTATACCAAAGCGGTGTGGGGCAGCTATGGCACTAACCACGCCGATTTGTAAATTTTGGCTGTGTAAAAGCGGACCTTGCTCTACGTGAAGCTCAAAAAAGCTATCATAATCTAGGGCTCTGTTTTTGATTTTGTCTAAATTTGCTAAATTTAGCCCATATTTTTGAAAAATATCTGATAAATTTTCGCCACGAAAATCCTTTAAAACCTCTAATTTTTGCCTATCAAGCTTGTGTGTCATCGCCTTTGACCCAAGCATTGAGATATTAAATCTAGTTGATTCTTCGCAGGCAAAAATTACAAGTTCAAGCGGTCTTTTCGTGATTATGCCGTCATCATCAAGGCTGTTTATAACTTCAAGAGCGGCTAAAACACCCACCACGCCGTCATATTCGCCACCATTTATTACGCTATCAAGGTGTGAGCCAAATGCCACGGCTTTAAGCCCACTTTCTCTGCCGTAACGCCTTGCAAAGATATTGCCTATCTCATCAACCTCCACTTTAAGGTTGGCATCGCTTAGGTGTTTTATCATTAGCTCTTTTAAAATTTTATCGTGGTTTGTGTAAGCAAGACGCGTGATACCAGCACCAAAAGTGGTGTCTGTGATTGAGTTTATCTCTTTAAAAAGTGATTTTAGCCTTTTTGAATTTATACTCATATTTGCTCCACATTTTAAATTTATTTATAATTGTAGCATAAAAATGTGGTTTTTTGTTTAAAATTTAGATTTAATGAGAGAAAATTAAATGGTGCGATTAGCGAGACTCGAACTCGCACACCTACTGGCACTACCCCCTCAAGATAGCGTGTCTACCAATTCCACCATAATCGCAAAAGCCCCAAAAATAGGGGCTAAAAAGCCTTACGCTTAGCCAAGCATTGGGTTTGCGTAAAGAACAATAAGTGTAATAACAAGTGCGTAAATAACCTGTGCCTCAACCATCGCAAGTGCGATAAACATTGTAGTCATAAGTTTGCTACCTACGCCCGGATTTCTAGCTGTGCCACTGATTGTAGCGGCTGCTGTGTTACCCATACCGATAGCACCACCAAGTGCTGCAAGACCTAAGCCAACACCAGCTGCGATAACCGAAGCTGCTCTAATTAGTGAGTTATTCATCTCGCCATCAGCTGCAAAAGCAAGCCCTGCAAGACCTAAAAGTAAAAAAACGACTTTTTTCATCGTTGCTCCTTGTAAATTTCAAGCCCCTTTCGGATCAATCCCCTACTTAGAAACTTTAAGGGCGTATGATACAAAAATAAAGCTTTGATTTACTTAAAATTTGTTTTTTATTCGTTTATAAATTTTCAAATGGCAAAAAAGTGAAAAATTTATTTCAAAACGATACAAATTTTCTAAAAATATTAAAATTTTGTTTATCATTTATGAAAAATAAAAGGTTTTTTATGTTACTTTTATGCCATTTATTTTAATTTCATTAAGTTTTTTAGGATTTTGTATGAATAAATTTAGCAAAATCGGCTTTGTCCTTGCTATGGCTGGGTCGGCTGTGGGACTTGGCAATGCGTGGAAATTCCCAACAATGGTCGGTAATAACGGCGGTTCGGCGTTTATCGTTTTGTATTTGGTGCTTACTTTTGGCATTGCTTTTGTGGCGTTTTTAGCCGAGCTTAGCATTGGCAAACTTGGCGAAACCGACCCCGTGCATTCGCTTTACAAACTCGCTCCAAAGCACAAAAAGCAGTGGAGTTTGGCTGGATTTTTTATGATTGGTGCGGTGCTTATCGCTTCGTTTTATATGGTTGTGATTGGCTGGATTGTAAAGTATATTTACATTAGTTTTAGCTCGCTGCCTAGCGATACTACGCAATCTGGCGCGATTTTTGAGTCGCTTTTATTTAGCGAGGCTCTTAACTCCATTTTATGTTTTACGCTTGTTTTTATCATCGTTTTTTACGTGGTTTCAAAGGGCATTAAAAGTGGCATTGAACGCCTAAATGTCTGGATGATGCCGACACTTTTTATTTTGCTTTTGGTTATGTTTTTTTATTCGCTTAGTATGGGCGATGGCTTTTTAAAGGCGGTTTCGTTTCTTTTTGTGCCAGATTTTTCAAAAATCACGCCAGAGATTGTGCTTCAAGCACTCGGACTTGCATTTTTCTCGCTCTCAATGGGCGTTTGCGTGGTGCCGACATATGCAGCTAGCTTGCCTGATGGCACAAATTTAGTAAAATCAACGCTCTCAATTATTTTTATAAACATTCTAATCGGCATTATGATGGGGCTTGTTGTTTTTACCTTTGTTTTTGCGTATAGCGGCGATACCACACAGGGCGGACCGGGGCTGATTTTTGTTAGCCTTACGACACTTTTTGCAAAGCTTGGCGTAGCTGGTAATGTCCTAGCTGTGGCGTTTTTTACATCGCTACTTTTTGCAGGCATTACGAGTGCGGTTTCTATGATTGAGCCGTTTGCCTTTTATCTTATAAATAAATTTGGTTTTACACGCAAAAAAGCCCTTGTGATGATTGCCGTTTTTGTCTATATTTTGGGTATTTTTTGTGTGCTTTCATATTACAAGCCAACAAGCGAAAATTTTGTATTTTTTAACAAGCCGTTTTTTGATGTGCTTGATTATTTGACATCAAATATCATAATGCCACTTGCGGCGATTACATTTAGCATTTTTGTGGGTTTTGTGCTTAAAAAAGAGGGGCTTTTTATACTTTTTAGCACTTTTATGAGCAAAAATCTCTTTGAAATTTGGTATTTTATGCTTAGATTTGTCGTGCCTGTGGCTGTTTTTGCGATTATGCTGTATCAAATTTTAAAGTAAAAATATGGCAGATAAGTTCTCAAAAGTAGGTTTTATTCTCTCAATCGTAGGTGCGGCTGTGGGGCTTGGCAATGCGTGGAAATTCCCTTACACCGTGGGCGATAATGGCGGTTCGGCATTTGTGCTTATTTATCTATTTTTTGCCGTTGTGGTGGGGCTTAGCATATTTTTTGCCGAAATGGCAATGGGTAAAATTTCAGGTGCTGACACGCCAAATGCCTTTAAAATCTTAGCTACAAAGGGCGCAAAAGCGTGGTCGTTAGCAGGCATTGTGATGATTACTGGCGTTTTTGTCGCGTCTTTTTATACCTTAATCATCGGCTGGGTCGTAAAATACGCCGTTTTATCGCTTTTAGAGTTACCTAGCGACTTGCCTAGCTCTGGGGCATTGTTTGAAAATTTCATCTCACAAAATGCAAGCGAGCAGATTTTTTATTTTAGCGTGGCGTTTTTAGCTTACTTTTTTGTGCTGACAAAGGGCGTTAAAGCTGGGATTGAGCGGATAAATTTATGGCTAATACCAGCACTTTTTATACTTTTAATGCTAATGCTTGGCTATTCGTTTTCAATGGACGGCTTTTCTCGTGCTGTTGATTTTTTGCTCGTGCCAGATTTTTCAAAAATCACGCTAAAATCGCTATTTTACGCACTCGGACTTGCATTTTTTACGATGTGCGTTGGCATTGGGGCAGTTCTTAGCTACTCTGTTAGCCTTGATGAGCGGACAAATTTATTTACTTCATCGCTTTATGTCGTCTTTTTAAACATTATTATTAGCATTGTGATAGGACTTATCGTTTTTACCTTTGTTTTTGAGTTTAACTCAGAGCCAATGGGTGGTGTCGGACTTGCCTTTGTGTCGCTGCCTACGCTATTTGCTAAGCTTGGTGTGCTTGGCAATGTGCTTAGTTTTACATTTTTTACAGCACTCGTTTTTGCAGGGCTTACTTCGGCGATTTCTATGGTAGAACCTTGCATTTTGTTTCTAAACAGAGCCTTGAAATGTAGCCGTTTAAAGGCGATTTTTATTGTCGGTAGCGTGGTTTATGTTTTGGGGATTTTGTGTGCCTTATCAAATGTAGAAAATTTCAAATCTAGCCTTACATTTTTTAACAAGGGCTTTTTTGATCTACTTGATCTTTTAAGCTCAAATATTTTATTGCCACTTGGCGGAATTTTGTTTTGCATTTTTGTTGGATTTTTTATGAAAAAGGAGCTTTTAAGCGGACTTTTTGTGCCGTTTATGGGCGAAGTTATCTTTAAAATTTGGTATTTTTTACTGCGATTTGTAGCACCAGTTTTGGTCTTTATCGTGCTTGTTGGAGGGCTTGTTTAGTGGAGAAAGAGTATTTTGGTAAAATCGGCTACGTTTTAGCAGTCGCTGGGTCGGCTGTGGGACTTGGTGCAATTTGGAAATTCCCCTATGTCGTGGGTGAAAATGGCGGTTCGGCGTTTGTTTTGCTTTATATTTTTATCTGTGCTATTGTCGCTGTGCCAGTATTTTTAGCCGAGCTTAGCATTGGTAAGTTAAGCGAAAGCGATAGTGTGAATGCGTTTAGAAAACTCGCTCACAAAAATGAGAAATTTTGGAGCTGTGTAGGCGGTATGACTATGGTTACAGCCGCTGTGATTTCAAGTTATTATCTTGTGATTATTGGCTGGGTTTATCGCTATTTGTGGCTATCGTTTAGCAAGCTACCTAAAAATTTAGACGAGGCAAATGCTATTTTTGGCGAGTTTTTATCGCAAGATGCGCTTACTCAGTTTATCTGCTTTGCCTTTGCCTTTGGCACTTGTATGCTTATCCTTTCTCGTGGGGTTAAAAGTGGCATTGAAAAGATGAGCGTTTTGATGATGCCAGCGCTATTTTTAATGCTTATGTTTATGCTTTTTTACTCATTTTCAATGGATGGATTTGCAAAAGCGGCTAAATTTCTACTCGTGCCAGATTTTTCAAAAATCACGCTTAGTTCGTTCTTTTACGCACTCGGACTTGCCTTTTTTACGATGTCGCTTGGTATGGCTGTTATCATTACCTATTCAGCCTCGCTTTCAGATGATACGAATTTGTTTAGATCAACTCTTAGCGTTGTTGGCATAAACATCTTAATCGCAATCATTGCCGGACTTGTTATCTTTACCTTTGTTTTTGAGTATGACGCCGTGCCTAGCCAGGGCGTGGGACTTGTCTTTAAGTCCTTGCCGACACTTTTTGCAAATTTAGGGGCGATTGGCAATATTTTAGCCGTTATGTTTTTTACTGCTTTAAGTTTTGCTGCCCTTACTTCGGCGATTTCTATCATTGAGCCATTTGTATTTTTCTTAATCCGTGAGTTTAAAATCAGCCGTTTAAAATCTCTGCTTTTTGTGGGTAGTGGTGTGTTTTTGCTTGGAATTTTATGCATTTTTGCAAATATTAAAGGCGTTGGCGAGTATTATTTGGTCTTTGGCAAGGACTTTTTTAGCTTTCTTGATTTTACAACAGAGAAAATTTTACTGCCACTTGGCGGGATTGGCGGGGCGATTTTTGCTGGTTATGTGATTAAAAAAGAGGCGTTATACACGCTATTTAAGCCATATATGAGCGATTTTGTGTTTAATTTATGGTATGCTTTGTTGCGATATGTTTCGCCGATTTTTGTCTTAGTGATTATGATAAATACGCTGTTTTTTACGGCTTAAAGGATAGGTTTGTGAATTTGGTTTCTGAGGGTTTTAGCTTTATGCTACTTGGTATGGGGTCGGTATTTTTGTTTTTGATAATTATGGTCTTGGTTTTAAAGGCACAAGGCTTGATACTTGCTAGATTTTTCAAAGAAAATTTAGAGGTCATAGCTACGCCTAAGGCTGAAATTTCAAGAGACAAAGAGATTGTTGCAGTTATTGTCGCTGCTATTAACAAATTTAAAACAAAATCTTAATAAGGGAGATAAAATGGCTAAGAAATTCATTGACGTTATGGATACGACGTTTCGTGATGGCTTTCAGTCGGTTTTTGGTGCTAGGGTTTTAATGGATGATTTTTTACCAGCGGTAGAAGCTGCAAAAGATGCTGGTATTATGCACTTTGAGTTTGGAGGCGGTGCTAGATTTCAAAGCCTTTATTTTTATCTAAATGAGGACGCATTTACGATGATGGATAGATTTCGTGCCATTGTTGGAGGGGACGCAAATCTGCAAACGCTAGGGCGTGGGGTAAATACCGTTACGCTTGATACTGGCAGTCGTGAGATTGTTGATCTTCACGCTAAGCTTTTTAAAAAGCACGGCACGACTACGATTAGAAATTTTGACGCTTTAAATGATGTTGAAAATCTAAAATTTTCAGGCGAAAGGATAGTCGCACACGGCTTAAAGCACGAAGTTGTAGTTACTATTATGGACTTGCCACCGGGCTGTTCTGGTGCGCACGACGTGGCATTTTATGAGAGAATTTTACGTGAAATTTTAGACGCAAATATCCCTTATGATAGCGTTTGCTTTAAGGACGCAAGTGGCACATCAAGCCCACAAAAGGTCTATGAAACGATAAAAATGGCTAGAAAAATGTTGCCAGAAAAAACTCACATCAGACTTCACACGCACGAAACAGCAGGCGTTAGCGTGGCTTGTTATTTAGCCGCACTTGAAGCAGGAGCGGACGGCATTGACCTTGCAGCGGCTCCGATGAGCGGTGGCACAAGTCAGCCTGATATTTTAACAATGCTTCACGCCTTAAAGGGCAAGGATTATGATTTGGGGCTTGATTTGGAGAAAATTTTAAAATACGAAGCGGTTTTAGGCGAGTGCTTAAAGGATTATTTTATGCCGCCAGAAGCCACGCAGGTAAGCCCACTCATACCATTTTCGCCAATGCCGGGCGGCGCACTTACGGCAAATACACAGATGATGAGAGATAATGGCTGTTTGGATAAATTCCCAGCCGTAATTGAGGCTATGCGCGAGGTCGTAGAGCTTGGTGGATACGGCACTAGTGTGACGCCAGTTAGTCAGTTTTACTTTCAACAAGCCTTTAATAACGTAATGTTTGGCAAGTGGAAAAAAATCGCCGAAGGATACGGCAAAATGGTGCTTGGCTACTTTGGCAAGACGCCAGTTAAGCCAGATGAAAATATCGTCCGCCTAGCATCAGAGCAGCTAAATTTAGAGCCGACGACTAAAAACGCCATTGATTTAGCCGACCTTGATGAAACAAAATCACTAGCCTACACGCAAAAAATCTTAGAGAAAGAGCAAATTCCAGTTACCGATGAGAATTTATTTATAGTCGCCGCTTGTAAAGAAAAGGGCGTTGCGTTTTTAAAGGGCGAAGCAAAGGTAAATGTGCGTAAAATTTCGCAAATGCCAAAAGATGAGCCAAAACCGCAAGTGCAAAATTCGCAAAATGTCGGGAAATACAGCGTTGTCGTTAATGGCAACCGCTATAATGTTGAGGTTAGCGAGGGTTTTAGCGATGGCGTTGAGATAAAGTCAATCACGCAGGTTGAAGATAAGCCGACCACGCAAAACACCGCACAAAACGCCCCAACTGGCGAAGCTATCACTTCAAGTTTGCCAGGCAATATCTTTAAAATTTTGGTAAAACCGGGCGATAGCGTCAAGGCTGGACAGGTCGTTTTTGTCATTGAAGCGATGAAAATGGAGATAGAGATCGCCTCGCCAAAGGACGGCGTGATAAGTGCTGTTGCGGTTTCGCAAGGCGAGAGCGTTACAAACGGACAAATTTTGGCTAGGTTTTAGTCGTGGTAGGTGGTGTTAAGGGGCTATTTTTAAAATTTATACTCGCCGTTTTTCTTGGTGCGTTCTGCCTAGCAGACGTGCCAAATAGCCCTGAAAATTCGCAAAAGGTTGAGTATAAGCAAAAAAGTATGAGTGAGCTATTTTCTAGTTTTTATAAAACTACTGGAATTTACGCCTTTTTAAACCCAAGTGATGAGCTAAAAGACCACGCTGGGGCTAAAATTTCAAAATTTAATCAGAGCTACGGCAGGATTATTATGTTTTTTGTCTGCTTTTTGCTCTTTTACCTTGCCATAAAGCGTGGTTTTGAGCCGCTGCTTTTAATCCCAATCGGCTTTGGCGGACTTCTAGCAAATATCCCAATTGCAGACATAGCAGGGCCTGAGGGCTTTTTAGGCATAATTTATAATTTTGGCATACAAACTGGACTTTTCCCACTCATCATCTTTATGGGCGTTGGGGCGATGACTGATTTTGGGCCACTTCTAGCAAATCCAAAAACAGCAATGCTAGGCGGCGCGGCACAATTTGGCATTTTTGCCACGTTAATTGGGGCATTAGCACTCTCGCAATACACAGAAATTTTTAATTTTAGCCTAGCTGACGCCGCTGCTATTGGCATTATCGGCGGTGCTGATGGCCCAACAGCGATATTTTTAGCATCTCGCTTAGCACCTGATTTGCTGGGAGCTATTGCGGTTGCGGCGTATTCATATATGGCATTAGTGCCTATTATTCAGCCTCCGATTATGAGAGCACTTACTACAAAAGATGAGCGTAAAATTCGTATGGTTCAGCTAAGAGAGGTTAGCAAACGTGAAAAAATTATGTTTCCCATAACGCTTTTAATGCTTTGTGTTATCATTTTGCCAGACGCTACGCCGTTAATTGGGGCTTTGGCGTTTGGTAATTTAATCCGTGAGTGTGGCGTGGTGGCTAGACTTAGCGATACGCTTCAAAATGCACTAATTAATATCGTTACCATTTTTTTAGGGCTTTCTGTTGGCTCAAAGCTTGCGGCTGAGAAATTTTTAGTGCCAAACACGCTTGGAATTTTGCTTCTTGGGCTTATCGCTTTTGCAATCGGCACGGCAAGTGGAGTGATAATGGCAAAGATTATGAATAAATTTAGCAAGGATAAGATAAATCCGCTAATTGGGGCTGCTGGTGTGAGTGCTGTGCCTATGGCAGCAAGGGTCGTAAATAAAGAAGGTGTTAAGGAGGATTGTAATAATATTTTACTTATGCACGCTATGGGTCCAAACGTTTCAGGTGTCGTAGGTTCGGCGGTTGCCGCTGGTGTGCTACTTTCTATTTTTAAATAAAAAAAGGATACAAAATGATAAGCGATATTGAAAATTTAGGACTAAACGATATAAAAAAGGTCTATCACAACCTAAGCTACGATGAGCTTTTTAACCACGAGGTTAAAAACGGCGAGGGTAGGGTAAGCAGTAATGGCACTTTTATGGTTGATACTGGCGTATTTACAGGCAGAAGCCCAAAGGATAAGTATTTTGTAAAGCAAGACCCAAGCGGTAAATTTATAGCGTGGGGCAAGGTAAATAAGCCTATCTCAAAGGAGCTTTTTGATAAGCTTTTATCAAAGGCAAAAGCCCAGCTAAGCGGTAAAGAAATTTACGTGCAAGACGCATTTTGCGGTGCTAGTGCTAAGAGTAAAAAATCGGTTCGCTTTGTTACAGAAGTTGCGTGGCAAGCGCACTTTGTAAAAAATATGTTTATCCGCCCAAATGATAATGAACTAGCAAATTTTAAGTCAGATTTTGTGGTTTTTAACGCTTGTAAGTGCGTAAATGATGAGTGGCAAAAGGACGGGCTAAATAGCGAAGTTTTTGTCATTTTTAACGTTGAAGAAAACGTGGCAGTTATCGGCGGGACTTGGTATGGCGGAGAGATGAAAAAAGGTATTTTTTCAATGATGAACTACTGGCTGCCACTTGAAGGCAAACTCTCTATGCACTGCTCGGCAAACGTGGGCAAAGACGGCGATACGGCGCTATTTTTTGGTCTAAGTGGCACTGGTAAGACCACGCTTTCAACCGACCCACACAGAAAGCTAATCGGCGATGATGAGCACGGCTGGGACGATGAGGGCGTGTTTAACTTTGAGGGCGGCTGCTACGCAAAGTGCATAAATCTTGACTCTGAGAGTGAGCCTGAAATTTATAACGCTATCCGCCGTGACGCCTTGCTTGAAAATGTCGTGGCTGACGCAAACGGCGTTGTTGATTACAAAGACGGCTCAAAGACTGAAAATACACGCGTTAGCTACCCGATAGAGCACATTGATAACCACGAGCCAAGCCTAAGTGCGCCTCATCCAAAAAACATAATATTTTTAACAGCCGACGCATTTGGCGTTTTACCACCGGTTGCAAAGCTTACAAAAGAACAGGCGATGTATTATTTTCTAAGTGGCTACACAGCAAAAGTGGCTGGGACTGAGCGTGGCATAACCGAGCCGGTTGCGACCTTTTCAGCGTGTTTTGGAGAGCCATTTATGCCACTTCATCCGACAGCTTATGCAAAGCTACTTGGAGAAAAGATTGATAAGCACGGAGTTAGCGTGTATTTGGTAAATACTGGTTGGAGTGGCGGTGCTTATGGCGTTGGCAAAAGAATGAGTATTAAGGCTACTCGTGCGTGCATAAACGCCATACTTGATGGCAGTATCAAAAACTGCGAATTTGAAAATTTTGATAAGTTTAATCTTGCTATCCCAAAAGAGCTAAGTGGCGTTGAAACAAGATTATTAAATCCTATAAACACGTGGGCAAATAGCGATGAATACATAGCCCAGCGTGATAAACTAGCTAGTATGTTTAGTGAGAATTTCAAACGCTACGAGGACGTAAAAGAGGGCGTTGAGTTTGCCAAAGCTGGTCCAAAACTATAAATTTTTAACCATTTTCGCCCTAGTTTTAATCATTGCTGGGGCGGATTTATACAAAAATCACAGCTTTGATGAGAGTGAGCTTTTAAGTCCAAAAGAGCCAAAAATTACAACGATTTTTGAGGGGCTTGATTATTTAAACGAGATTAGAAGCAGTGTTGGGCTTACTAAATTTAAAGAGAGCCAAAACCTTAAAATTTCAGCACAAAATCACGCAAATTATCTTGATAAAAACAGCATAAAAGCCGAAGACAACGCACACGGCGAGAGCCAAGCTTTGCCACATTTTACTGGGCAAAATCCAGCAGAACGTGCCGTTTTTGCAGGTTATAATTCTAGCTTTGTAAGTGAAAATCTCTCGCATAATCAGATAAATTTTAATAGCTCAATTGACAGCCTAATGAGCGCGATTTATCATCGTTTTGGCTTTTTAAACTACGCTAGTGATGAGATTGGCGTGGCACAAAGCGGTAAAATTTACGTTTATAATATGGGTAATCACGAGCTAAACCTGCTTTGTAAAAGTGGCGGAGATTTTGGCAAAAGTGGCTATTATGTAACTGGAATTTGTAGCGATAAAAGCACAAAAATCAAAGAGCAAACCTTTAAAAACCTAACCCTGCCAAACGAGCCAAAATTCCTGCTTTATCCAAGCAAGCTCCCAGCTCTTGCCTACTTTGGCGGCGAGATACCAGACCCATTACCAGCGTGTAAAATCACGGCAAATCCAGTTAGCGTGTGGGCGAATGACAATTTAAGCTTAAAGATGATGGATTTTAAAATTTTTGATGGGGCAAATGAGATAAAAGATACCATTTTGCTTGATAAAAATAGCGATATAAACGCTAAATTTAGCCAAAATCAGTTTGCACTTTTTGCAAAAAATGTCTTTGAGTTTGATAAGACTTACAGAGCAAAATTTTCATATATTCTAAACGGCAAAAGTTCGGATTTAGAGTGGGAATTTCACACTAAAACGCCTGAATTTAGCTATTTTGTGCTAAGCGGAGATGAGAAAATTGGCGTGAAATCTGAACATTTTTATGACGTTTTTATTAAGCCAAAGCATTGCAATGACACATTTTCACGCTACACCTACACCACTTCGCCACTTTTAAAGGCAAAGGTTGAGTATGTCGGACTAAACACGATTAGGCTATTTATTAGCGGTTTTAAGGGCGATAAGGTTGATATTAGCCTTGATAATGGCGTGAAATTTAGCGTGGTTTTAACCACCAGCTCAAAGGATAGCTTTAACATTCTTGGCTTAAAACCTAGCTTTGTGATTTTAACGGCACTTTTAGCAATTTTAGCCGTAATTTTAATTTTTAGTCTTATAAAAAAATAAGTGCTTTACGCAAAAATATCTGCGTAAAGCGATTTTGTTACCTTATGCGTTTTAGGTAGTCGTTAAAGGTTATGCGTTTTGTTTGAGTTAGAGTTTTTTGTTGTTGATTTTTGCTGTATCTTATGATGATTTTAAAGTCAAAAGACTTGCTCATTAACTCATTTAGTCTCTTGTCGTTCATAGCTTCAAAATAACTCCAGCTAAAAATATTATTATAATAATGTATACTACTCACATCATAATAGCCTATATTTTTTGATGTTTGAGGTGGTAGTTCAGAGTTTATATCTGTTATGTTTTGCACCTTATCGCCTATATAAACAGTAATTGCATCTATTTTTATAAAGTCTTGACTGCTTATATTTTTTGCAGATACTGACATTTTTTTATCTAAATCATACTCCACTACTAACTCGTTATTTTTTACTTCAAAAGGGATAGAAATTTCTTGTGTGCTTATTGCAAAGTTAGATATATTTCTATTTGCCTTTAAATTTATCTTTTTGCCAGGCTCGTAAGGTATCTTAAAATATGTTTTATCTATGCCGTCTATAACGTATTGAATACAACAACCCACTTTGTTTTTATGTAGACCATAATCTTGCGTATTGCCTTTATATTCATTAGAATACACAATTATATGATAGTCTTTATAAAATTTAGAATACTCATCAAAGTTAAAGCTATTTATTCTTAAAGTAGCTTGTTTTACAGCCTCTACGTACTCATCAAAGCTATTTAAATTTATCCTTGTAATATTTTTAAGCGGCACATCACTCTCATCATCTTTAACTTCAGTGGCTTTAAACAATGGGTCAAAATTATTTGCTAAGAAAAAGCGTTGAACTTCTTTTGTGTGATTGTTTTTGAAAATTATGCCTTCTTGTAAATAAAAACCTATACCAGCCTTATACTCTTTATCTAAAAAACGGCTATACATACCCTCTTTATCGTGATTTGTGATTGTAACTGAGACATTATTTTTAAAATTCTCGGCATATTTTTTTATATCATTATAATAAAAATTTGTAAAACGCTCAAATATTTTTAAATAAGCTTCCCTATACTCTTTAAATACATTTATTGCATAATCATTATTTGTATCTTCGGCATAAGACTCACAACTAGAATCTAATGTGGGTTTAGGCACCAGCCTTTGTTGCGGTGTAAAATCAGTAACCCATTTGTAATTGCTTTCGCGGTCATTGCAAATATCCCTTTCGCAATCACTGCGGTTGTTACAATAAAACTTTGCACAATTAAACTCCCGCTTACAATATTTGTAATCAAAATTTCTTTTTATTGCTGCATGATTAGTACCAAAACAGCCATAAAATGTAAACAAAACAGCACCTAAAAGGGTTAAATTTTTAGTTTTCATTTTTTCTTCCTTTAACGAAATATATAGCAGACAAAAATGCGACAGATAAAAATAAAAGCACGAGTGTGACACAATTAAGTGTCCCATTAAATATTGTTATTGTGACACCACTTAAAATTCCAGTAAAAAGCGAAAAAGCAAATTGTTCGCCAAAATCTAATTTATTCATATATTTCCTTTAAATAAAATTTAAATGTTTGATAATATCAAAAAAAAAAAAAACGTCAAGCAATGCTTGAAATTTTGCTATAATTGCACCAAAAAAGGGTCTTTTGATGTTTAAAAAATCATTTTTAAATCTTATTAAAAATAATCCAGTTGAGTTTTTATTAATCTTTTTAGTCACCACGCCATTTTTGCTTTTTAGCTTGGAATTTTTAGAGATATTTGGCATTCTTTACGCATTTTCTGGCATTGCTTTTTGTATCATTCATCTAGCAAACGGCACGAGATTTTATAAAATCTCTTTTGTTTTTGTTGCTGTTTTTTACATTTTTTTAATAAAATTTAGCTCAAATCTTAGTGATTTTATACAATTTTTGGCTCTAAATTTCATAGTCTTTCTTACGCTTTTATCAATGCCGTTTTATAGCGACGATGAGCTATTTTTAAGCACTTTTATTAAAAATTTAACCGCCGTAATTTACGCATTTTTTATTATGCTTGGCGTGTTTGTTTTGGTATGTGGATTTATCGCTAGCGTTTCATATCTTTTTGATTTTATTTTTGGTGGCGATTATGTCGCAATTTTTTTCACGCTCTTTTTCTTAATCACTCCAACGCTATTTTTGTATTTTAAAAATAGCGATATTACGCTAAAATTTGGCGTCGTTTTTGAGATTTTATTTAGCGTGGTTAGCCTGTTTTTACTCGCTTACACGGCTTTGCTTTACATTTATTTTGCCGTGATTGCCATTAGTTTTGAGCTGCCACGAGGTATGCTCTCGCTTATCATTTTGCCTTACCTTGCCTTTGGCGTTATATTTTACTGCTTAAAGGGGCGATATAGTGGCAAATTTTTAGCATTTTATAGGTATTTTGGCTTAATCTGCTTAATCCCGCTTGTTATGCTTTTTGTGGCGGTTTTAAGGCGAGTTGGCGAGTATGGCTTTACGACTGATAGATTTTATCTCTTAGCACTTGCTGTTTTGTTTAGCGTTTTTGCGGTTTTATTGCTTTTTAGAGCCAAGATTAGCCGTTTTATGATAAGTTTTATCGTTTGCATTTTTGTGGCGTTTTTTATCTTTGATGCTACTAAAATTTCACTAAATAGCCAAATAAATCGGCTAAATTCGCTTCTTTTAAAGCAAAACGCTCTTGATGAAAAGGGCAAGATAAAGGCTGATTTTAATATAAAAGAGGGCGAAGAGTTTGTCGTGGCTCGTGAAATTTACAAACTTTTTAATTACGATAAGGCTAAATTTGAAGAAATTTATGGCAAAAACGGCGTAAAAATATTTTTGGAATTTAAAAATTATACAAATAGCGTCATTACATTTAAACTAGACAAAGGTAGCGAGCTTGATTTGATTAGCGAGTTTGGCAAAATCATCTACGTTACAGACTATGTTTTTAGCGATGATAACGCCACAAAAAGGGGCGATTTGCAAATTTTAAATGATGACAAAGAGATAATGAGCTTTCACGGCGATAAATTTATAAGCGAGGTGTTTAAGAAAAATAGCCTTGATATAAATCAAACCTACACCAAAAGCGAGCTAGAAAGCCACAAATACGACTTTTTACAAAAGGCTGATGAAAACGGCACACTCGTATTTAGCGAGATTGAGATTAGAAACGACGGGGCTGGGTATAAATTTAAGTATGCTAAAAACGCCCTTTTTATAAAGAAAAAGTAGCCTTTAAAAGCTACTTTTTTGCTCTTTTAGCTTAGTTAGAAGCTCTTCAATGTTGTATTTTGCGCGGTGTTCTGCACTCATTATGTGGATTAAAATATCGCCTAAATCAACCACGACCCAATCATCTGAGCTTTCAATAGCCAAAAACTGCTCTCCAAGCGGTTTTAAACGCTCTTTTAGCTCATCGGTTAGAGCAAAGGCGTGGCGACCTGCCATTGCGGTTGCAATGATTACGAATTTAGCGATATAATCCCTATCGCTCATATCAAAAGCCTCAATGCTTTCAGCCTTTTTTTCATCTAAAATTTTAACGATTTGTTCTACTCGTTTTTGCATTTTTATCCTTTATAAAATTTGATTACTTCATCTTTGATTTTATCATCAATCTTGTCAAGTCCGTCGCCTAAACGCACCATTGATGAGCTGATATGAACGTGCGTGTCCATTATTTCAAGCCCCAAAGGTATGCTAAAATCATCACGCTTTGCAACGATAAATTTTACCATTTTATTTAGCTCATCAAAGTTGTGCCATTTATGCAGATTTGGCATATGATCAGCTCCTAAAAGCAAGTAAAAATTCTCTGGATTATATAAATTTTTAAGATATTTTGTGGTTTCAATCGTAGGCACTGGGCGATTTTGCTCGCACTCATAGTTTGAAATTTCAACCCTATCTAAGTCGCCCCAAAGCGTCTTTATCCACTTTAAGCGAAGCTCTGGCGGGGCTGAAAATTTATCTTTAAACGGACTTATGTATGTTGGCATTACGATTAGCTTATCAATTTTTAGCGTGTTTAATGCCATTTTAATAATGCTAGTATGCCCAAAATGAGGCGGGTCAAAGCTGCCGCCAAATAGTGCTAGATTCAAATTTTGCCTTTTATATCTTTGTTTAAAATTTATTTGTGTAAAATTACGCCGTATTATATCAAAAGGAAATAAGATGCCTATTAAAATAGCAATAAATGGTTTTGGACGTATCGGCAGATGTGCGGCTAGAC
Source organism: Campylobacter gastrosuis (assembly GCF_030249845.1). Classification (GTDB taxonomy): domain Bacteria; phylum Campylobacterota; class Campylobacteria; order Campylobacterales; family Campylobacteraceae; genus Campylobacter_A; species Campylobacter_A gastrosuis. The sequence goes on from NZ_JANURM010000003.1 coordinate 81,336, forward strand.
TTATTTTAGAACGCACCGACTGCGAGCTTGTCGCCATAAACGACACGGCTAAACGCGATATGACGCGTTATTTGCTGAAATTTGACAGCATTCACGGCGAGTTTAAACACGAAGTTAGCGTTATTGATGATGATTTTATCAGCGTTGATGGTAAAAAAATAAGAGTTTTTAGCACAAGAGATGCTAATGAGCTTGATTTTGGAGCTTACGGCGCACAGGTCGTGCTTGAATGCACGGGTGCAAATTTAACAAAAGAAAAATGCGAACCACTTCTAAAAAACGGCGTAAAAAAGGTCGTAATGTCAGCCCCAGCCAAAGATGACACACCAACATACGTAATTGGCGTAAATACAGATAGTTATAAGGGCGAGGTTATCATCTCAAATGCAAGTTGCACCACAAACTGCTTAGCACCGGTTGTTAAGGTGCTAGATACGCATTTTGGCATTGATAAGGCGTTAATGAGCACGATTCACGCCTACACAAACGGACAGAGCATTTTAGACGTAAAGTCAAAGGATTTTAGACGCTCACGCGCGGCTGCTGTGAATTTAATCCCAACAAGCACCGGCGCAGCAAAGGCGATCGGCAAGGTTTTACCACACTTAAACGGCAGAATTCACGGACAAAGTGTGCGTGTGCCAACGCCAAACGTTTCGCTTGTTGATCTAACAGCCGTTTTAAAACGTGCTGTAACAAAAGATGAGATAAATGAGCTATTTAGAAGCGTATCAAAAGGCGAGTGGCGTGATTTAATCACAATTGATGATGAATACAGAGTTTCAAGCGACTTTTGCACCAACCCAGCCTCAGCCGTATTTGTAACAGATACCACACAGGTGATCGCTGATGATATGATAAAAGTTTTAGCGTGGTATGATAATGAGTGGGGCTACTCAGCACGTTTAGTTGATATGGGCGTATTTGTAGGGGGCGTAAAATGAAGGATATAATCTCGGTAAAAGATATTGATATAGCTGGTAAGAGCGTGTTTATCAGGTGCGATTTTAACGTGCCTATGGATGATTTTTTAAACATAACAGATGACCGCCGAATAATCTCAGCACTCCCAACGATAAAATACTGCCTTGATCAGGGTTGCAAAATCGTCCTAGCCTCTCATCTTGGTCGCCCAAAAAACGGCTTTGAAGAGAAATACTCGCTAAAACCAGTGGCAAAACGCCTAAGTTTCGTGCTTCATCAAGATGTTATCTTTGCAAACGATGTCATTGGCATTGACGCAAAAGAGAAGGTTAAAAATTTAAAGCAGGGCGAGATTTTGTTGCTTGAAAATTTACGCTTTGAAAAGGGCGAAACAAAAAACGATGAAGCCCTAGCAAAGGCGTTAAGCGAGTATGCAGAAGTTTATGTAAATGACGCATTTGGCGTGTGCCATAGGGCTCATAGCTCGGTTGAAGCCATTACAAAATTTTATGATGAGGACTCAAAATCGGCTGGATTTTTACTGCAAAAAGAGATTGATTTTGCAGAAAAGCTCATTAAAAAACCAGCCCGCCCATTTGTGGCAGTTGTCGGCGGCAGCAAGGTCAGCGGCAAACTTCAAGCACTTACAAATTTATTGCCGCGAGTTGATAAGCTAGTCATTGGCGGCGGTATGGCATTTACGTTTTTAAAGGCACTTGGCGAAAATATCGGCAACTCTTTGCTTGAAGAGGATTTGATTGATGAAGCACTTGCGATTTTAAAAAAGGGCAAGGAGCTGGGAGTGAAAATTTACCTGCCAGTTGATGTCGTAGCAGCACAGACATTCTCGCCAGATAGCGCGGTAAAATTCGTAACCGCACAAGAAATTCCAGCTGGTTGGATGGGGCTTGATATTGGCCCAGCGACTACTAGACTTTTTAAACTAGCCATAGCAGACGCTCAAACTATCTGGTGGAACGGACCAATGGGCGTTTTTGAGATGGATAAATTCTCAAAAGGTAGCATAAAAATGAGCCACTATATCGCCGAAAGCCACGCAACGACCGTCGTTGGCGGTGGAGATACAGCGGACGTGGCAAAGCGTGCTGGTGATGATGAGGAGATGACGTTTATTTCAACTGGCGGTGGGGCTAGTTTGGAGCTAATTGAGGGCAAGGAGCTACCGGGCGTAAAACCGCTTAGAAAAAAGGATTATGAGTGAAATTTTATGCGAACCTAAAATGCAACCACACAAGGGCTAGTTTTGGCGATTACGCAGAGATTTTAGGCGGTGGTTTAGGGGGCGATGACGTTTGTGTTTTTTCCCCGGCAAGTGCTTTTATAAACGGGCTAAATTTTAAGCTTGGTGCGCAAAATTTCTATCCGTGCGAGAGTGGGGCATTTACTGGCGAGATTGGCAGGGTGCATTTAGATGAGTTTGGCATAAAAAATGTGCTAATCGGACACTCTGAAAGGCGTGAAATTTTAGGCGAAAGCGAGGCGTTTTTAAGGGCGAAGTTTGATTTTGCGGTAAAAAATGGCTGGGAGATTACCTATTGTATCGGCGAAAATTTGGGCGTTTTTGAGAGCAAAAAGACAAAGGAATTTTTGCAAAATCAGTTAAAAAATATTGATTTAGGCTATGAAAATTTAGTCATCGCTTACGAGCCGATTTGGGCAATAGGCACTGGCAAATCGGCTAATACCGATGAGATCGCTGAAATTTTGGGCTTTTTAGCCACATTTACCCACGCACCGCTTTTGTATGGCGGGAGCGTGAATGCTAAAAATATCGCTGAAATTTGTAAAATTAGTAGCTGTGGTGGCGTTTTAGTCGGCACTGCTAGCTGGGACGCGCATAATTTTTTAAATTTAATTAGCACAGCTAAAAGCTGAAATTTTAGCTTTTGTAGTGATTTTTAGGGTTGTGAAGCAAAAAATTTGCGTAGGCTAAAAATTTAAAATAGTTTTTAGCTTTTATAGTGTGAGATGATTTTAAATGTTGCGTAGAAATTTTAAGTCAAGATAAGACGTTTTGTCTATCGCCGACTTAAAATTTCAAGCTCATTTAAAAGCACTCACAATATAAAAGCAACCAAATAAAAAAGGAGAAAAAAGTATGATTATGAATGGTAAGAAAGGTCTAATCGTGGGCGTCGCCAACGCCAAATCAATCGCTTATGGCATAGCCGAGCAGTGCCACAAGCAGGGAGCAAAACTTGCTTTTACGTTTTTAAATGACGCTCTTAAAAAGCGTGTAGAGCCGATAGCTGCGGAGTTTGGAAGCAAATTTGTTTATGAGCTTGATGTAAATAACAACGCTCATCTTGAAACGATAGCAGATAAGATAAAAGCGGATTTGGGCGAGATAGATTTTATCGTTCACGCCGTTGCTTACGCGCCAAAAGAGGCATTAGAGGGCGAGTTTATCAACACCACAAAAGAGGCGTTTGATATCGCTATGGGGACGTCTGTTTATTCGCTTTTAAGCCTTACTCGTGCGGTTTTGCCAGTGCTTAAAGAGGGTGGCTCGGTGCTTACGTTAAGCTATCTTGGAGGCCCAAAATTTGTGCCACATTATAATGTTATGGGCGTTGCAAAAGCCGCGCTTGAAAGTGCTGTAAGATACCTAGCGCACGATTTGGGTGCAAAAAATATCCGTGTAAATGCCATTTCAGCTGGTCCCATTAAAACCCTTGCGGCTAGCGGTATAGGCGATTTTAGGATGATTTTACGCTATAACGAAGTAAATTCTCCGCTAAAACGCAACGTCAGCACCGAAGATGTGGGCAAATCAGCGATGTATCTTTTAAGCGACCTTGCAAGTGGCGTGACTGGCGAGATTCACTACGTTGATTGCGGATATAACATAATGGGTATGGCTGACATTGCCGTTGATGAAAATGGCAACACAATCCTAGCTATGGACGCAAAATGAAGGCTCTAAACAATCCTGATTTAGGGCTTTTATTCATCAGGCTTGGGCTTGGAGTTATGCTAATTATGCACGGCATAGCCAAAATTTTTAACGGCGTTGGCTTTGTTAAGGGCCTTTTGGTTAAACAGGGTTTGTCTGAATTTATCGCTTATTTTGCCTATCTTGGCGAGGTTGTAGCACCGATTTTGCTGATTTTAGGCGCGTTTGTAAGGGTCGCTAGTGTTTTTGTGCTTGGCACTTGTGGGGCGATTTTGTTTTTATTTTATGCCCCAAATTTATTTGATTTAACCCAGCACGGCGGATTTAAAGCCGAGATTGTCTATCTTTACCTTGCTATGGCACTTTGCCTAGTTTTTAGCGGCAGCGGTAAATACGCTCTCAAAGCAGACTGATTTTAGGCGAAATTTCGCCTAAAATTTAAAAAACTTCGTAATTACAAATTTAAATATAAAAATCAAGTTTTTAAAATAAATTGATAATTTTCAGTAAATTTATTATAAAATACCATTAAATAAATTTTTTAAGGAGGCAAAAATGCTATGGTTCTTTTTCTGCATAGGTTTGCTAATTTTGGCATATTTTACCTATGGCAAGATAGTTGAGAAGATATTTGTCATCAATCCAGAGCGAAAAACACCAGCTCACGCAATGGCTGACGGCGTGGATTATGTCAATATGTCAAACTCAAAGGTTTTTCTAATCCAGCTTTTAAATATCGCTGGACTTGGTCCGATTTTTGGTCCGATTTTGGGTGCTTTGTATGGCCCAGTGGCTATGCTTTGGATAGTTATTGGCTGTATTTTTGCAGGAGCGGTTCACGATTACTTCTCTGGTATGCTAAGTGTCCGCTCAAATGGTGCTTCTGTTCCAACGGTCGTGGGCGATCACCTTGGTGCGTGGGCTAAGCATTTTATGAATATCTTTGCCCTTGTGCTTTTGCTATTAGTCGGCGTTGTTTTCGTGCTTGGACCAGCTAAGCTTCTAGCTAGTCTTTCGCCGCTAAATGTAATGACTTGGACGTTTATCATCTTTGCTTACTACATTTTAGCCACGCTTGTTTCAATTGATAAGATAATTGGTCGTTTCTACCCTATTTTTGGGGCTTTGCTTCTATTTATGTCATTTGGTCTTACGATTGGACTTATTTTTAGCGGTAAGGAATTTTACAGCGTTGGGCTTGATTTTTTTAAAAATTTTGATCCGAGCGATCCGCAGTTGCCGATTTGGCCGCTAATTTTTATCACTATTTCGTGCGGTGCTATTTCTGGCTTTCACGCTACTCAGTCGCCATTAATGGCAAGGTGCATTGCAAACGAAAAATCAGGCAGAATGATATTTTATGGAGCGATGATTCTTGAAGGCATTATCGGACTTATTTGGTGCACTTTGGGACTTAGCTTTTATGATAGCCCTGAGGCGTTAAAAGCCGTGATTTCAGAGGGTTCGCCTTCAAAAGTGGTTCATGATATATCAATCGCACTTCTTGGCGGAGTAGGCGGTATTGTGGCTATTCTTGGCGTTGTGATTTTGCCAATTACCTCTGGTGACACGGCGTTTCGCTCTGCTCGTTTAATTATCGCTGACTTTTTTAAACTCTCTCAAAAAGAGATGACAAAACGCCTTTACATTGCCGTGCCACTCTTTGCGTTGGGTGCTTTGATTTCAACCGTGAATTTTGACATTGTTTGGCGTTATTTTGGCTGGGCAAATCAAACGACAGCGGCGATTATGCTTTGGGCAGCTTCGGCGTATCTTTATAAGGCAAATAAATTCCACTGGATTACGACAATACCGGCGGTGTTTATGACTTCGGTTGTTATTACATTTTTAGCTTACGCCAAAATCGGCTTTGGGCTTAATCTGCAAATCTCAACAATCATCGGCGTAGTCGGTGCTATTATCTGTTTAGTGCTGTTTTTTAGACTTAAAAAACTACCACAAAACGTCTAAATAAAGGGGTGCTTACCCCTTTTTGATTTTAAAAATTTCTTGTAGATTTTGACAAAATTCGGCTAGAAAATAGCCCATTGATTTATAAAAACTGCTCTTTGAAATTTGCATTAAATCCAGCGATAAAGGCACGGCGTAAGGCAAGAAAAAGCCGGTTAAAAATGACACCAAAAGCTTTTGATGTGTCTCATCAAGCTCGTTTTTTAGAATTGTTGCGATTAGCAAAAGCTGATTTGAAATGCTATCAACCTCGCCCATTTTTGGGTTAAAATTTATGCTTTTATAAAATTTTTGCAAATCATCGCTGGCACTTTGAAAGTAAAAACCAGCCCTAAAACGCTCCTTTATCGCCCTAAAATCAGTCCGAAGCTCGGCTAAAATCTCGTTTTGTAAAAAATCATCGTAAAATTTTGCCCCATTTTTGTTGTTTTCGCTCTCATTTTTTACGACCCAGCCCTTGCTTTTTTTGATTTTTTCAAAGTCCTCGTTTGTTAAGGTGTCGTTAAAATTTTTCGCAAAAATCATCGCTAAAACGCTGTAAAATTCCCCTAATCTCATCATCTCTCCTTAAAATTTCGCAAATCTTAGCCTAAGTGAGTTTAACACAATATTAACCGAGCTAAAACACATACTAAGTGCGCCAAACATTGGATTTAACAGCACTCCAAAGGCTGGATACAACGCCCCAGCGGCGATTGGGATACAAATTAGATTGTAAATAAACGCCCAAAATAGGTTTTGTTTTATGATTTTTATTGATTTTTCGCCTAAATTTAGCATAAAAATCACGCTTCTCAGGTCGTTTTTAATAAGCACGACATCACTTGCTCCCTTTGCAATATCAGCCCCAGAGCCGATAGCTACGCCGATATCGGCTTGTTTTAGGCTAAGTGAGTCGTTTATGCCATCTCCGATAAAAATTACCTTGCCACTTTCGCCTAGTTTTTTTACCACGTTTAGCTTATCTTGCGGTAGCATATTTGCGTAAAATTCGCTAATACCAAGTCTATCTGCTACATTGCTAACCACGCCTTCGTTATCGCCAGAGAGCATTACTGGCGTGATATTTTTTGTTCTTAGGGCGTCTATGACGGCTTTTGCTTCGCTTCGTATCTCATCATTTATTGTGATAACGCCAATAAATTTTTTATTTATCGCGCAAAAAATTTGCCCCTTTTGGCTCTCGTTTTCGCTTAAAAACTCAATACCCTCACGCTCTAAAAGCCTAGCGTTGCCTACGATGATTTCGTGGTTTTCATCTTTATAAATCACGCCAAAACCGACAATATTTTCAAACACTCCGTTTAATTTTGCGATTTTTATACCGCTATCTTTTGCGAAATTTACGATTGCTTTTGAGATTGGATGCTCGCTTAGGGCTTCAACTCCGCTAATTAAGCTTAAATCCGCCTCGCTTAAACTGCACTGACTAACTGCGATTTTACCGCTAGTTAGCGTGCCAGTTTTATCAAAAACGGCAAATTTTACATCCTTTAAAATTTCAAGAATTTGCGGATTTTTAATTAGCACTCTGTCTTTTGCAGCACGTGAAAGCCCTGAAATTACGGCGATTGGCGTGGCAAGTCCTAAGGCACAGGGGCAAGAGATGATTAATACACAAACCGCTGAAAGCGTGGCGTATGTGAAATTTTTAGTAAGCAAAATCCACGTAAAAAAGGTTAAAATTGAGATGAAAATCACGCTTGGCACGAAGATATTTGCGACCCTATCGGCAAGGCGAGAGATTGGCATTTGTTTTGTTGCTGCATCGCTTAAAAGGGCTAGGATTTGTGCTAAGAGCGTTTGATTTGCTAGTTTTGTGATGCGGACGCTAATGTAGCCGTTTGTGTTTAATGTGCCTGAAAAGACCTCGTCTCCGACCTTTTTATAGCTTGGCAGACTCTCGCCAGTAAGTGCTGATGTGTCTATCTCGGCACCGCCTTGAACGATGACGCCGTCGCTTGGGACACCGTAGCCGTTTTTTACAGCGACCACATCGCCGATTTGTAGCTTATTTACGCTAACTTGCTCGGTTTGTCCATCAGATTTGATTAAAAGTGCCGTTTTTGGCGACATATCCATTAAAATTTTAAGGTGATCCATAGCCTTTGATTTTGACCTTGCTTCAAGGAATTTGCCAAGCAAAACAAAGGTGATAATCATTGCCGAGCCAGATATGTATAAGTGGTTTAAGTTTTCATCTAAAAATTTACCCCAAAATAGCATAAAAATAGCGTGTATAAAGGCACTCGTAGCTCCTAAGCAAACAAGCACATTCATATCATAATTTTTGCTTTTTAAGGATAAAAATGCGTGTGAAAAAAAGCTTTTACCGTTGTAAAAAAGCACGATAAATCCAAGCAAAACAACGCCTAAATTTTTAGCAAAACTAGGCGGTAAAAGCATTTCAAGCCCCATAATTAGGGCTGAAAGCACAAGGGCGATAAAAAAGTGATTTCTTAAATACAAAACGTGATCATTTTGCCTTTTTTCAAACTCACTAGCGTCAAAAATTACCTCATAGCCTAGCTTTTTTATCCGCTCCTTTAAAATTTCAAGCGTTTGCTCATCCTTAATCTCAAATTCACCAACCCCATTTGCAAAATTTACATTTGCAAAGCCCACGCCGTCAATCTTTTTAGCCACTTTCATAACGGCATTTGAGCAATTAACGCAGGTCATACCAGCGATATTTAGCTTAATTTTTTGCATTAAATTTCTCGTATAAGCTTAAAGCCTAAATCATCAAGCTCATCTGTAAATTTTTGCAAATCTTTATCATCAATATTTAGACTAACAACTCGTGGATTTTTCTCTAAATCAACGACTATTTCTCCAAATTCATCGCTTAAAGCGTTTTTTATACTATTAGCACAATTAACACAATTTATGCCATTAACTTCAAAATTTCTCATTAAGGTATCCTTTATCATATGTTTGTATTCGTGGTTGTAAATTTTTAAAATTTGATCGGTTTTAAAGCCGAGTTTTTCATAAAGAGCGACATTTTTTGGCTTATTTATATCAACGATTAAAGAAATTTTCGCCTGATTTGCCATTTTGGCTAAAAATTTTGTTTGATTAATGAGCTTTGTGGCTATGCCTTTGTTGCGAAAATTCTCATCAACGGCGATTGCGTCAATATAATACTCATCATCAAAACACTCACGCTCAAAAATGCCTTTAAAATGCTCATCAAGCCAATTAAGCTTAGAGCCATCGTAGCTCACCATAATCCCTGCTACAACGCCGTTTTCTTCAAAAATAGTTATGTTTTTATAGCTTATTCTACTCTGTTTGCTTAAAAACAATTCTTGAAGTTTATTATCAGTTTGTAGCTCATCTTTTGTCCCACTTAAATGATATATGATATCATCAAGAGCCAGTTTTAGCAGTCTTATGACCGCTTGTAAATCACCTTTATTTGCCTGTCTAATCATTTGGCAATTATAGAGTAATAATCTTAAATTTTTAGCAAATATTTTTTAAGTTTAAGCAGGAGTTTTGTATAATTTAGACTTTTTAAACTTAAATTTAAGGATTTTTATGGGACGAGCGTTTGAATATAGACGAGCAGCAAAAGAGGCACGTTGGGATAAGATGAGCAAGGTTTTCCCTAAACTTGCAAAAGCCATAACGGTCGCTGCAAAAGAGGGCGGGACTGACCCTGATATGAACCCAAAACTACGTGCTGCAATCGCTGCTGCAAAAGCACAAAATATGCCAAAAGATAACATTGACTCCGCTATAAAACGAGCCAGTGGCAAGGATAGTGCCGATATTAAAACGATTTTTTATGACGGCAAGGCAGCTCACGGCACGCAAATCATCGTTGAGTGCGCGACTGATAACCCAACAAGAACGGTCGCAAATGTCAAGGCAATTTTTAACAAAAATGGCGGCGAGGTGCTACCTAGCGGTAGTTTAAGCTTTATGTTTTCACGAAAAAGTGTCTTTGAAGTGGCAAAAACTAACCAAAATTTAGAGGATTTAGAGCTAGAACTCATTGATTTTGGCTTAACAGAGCTTGAAAGTGGTGATGAGAGCCTTTACATTTACGGCGATTATGAGAGTTTTGGCACACTTAGCGAGGGCATTTCAAAGCTAAATTTAGAGCTAAAAAAGGGTGTATTAGAATACATACCAAACTCTACAATAAGCCTAAGCGAGGAGCAAATGAGCGATATTGAGAGACTTCTTGATAAGCTTGAAGATGACGATGATGTCCAAGCAGTTTATACAAATATTGAATAAAGGTAAAAATGAGAAACGAAGAGCTTAAAAATTTTGAGATCACAGATGAGTTAAAAGAGGACAAATACGCTATTTTAACGACAGATAAGGGCGAGATTAAGTTAGAGCTATTTTTAGAGCACGCCCCACAAGCGGTGGCAAATTTTGTTAGCCTAATTAAATCTGGCTTTTATGATGGACTAAATTTTCACAGAGTGATACCAAACTTTGTAATCCAAGGTGGCTGCCCGCTAGGCACTGGCACAGGGGGTCCTGGATACCGCATAAAGTGCGAGTGCGTGGGACAAAAGGTAAAACACGAGCGTGGCTCACTCTCAATGGCACACGCTGGGCGTGATACTGGTGGTTCGCAGTTTTTCATCTGCCACAGCCCGCAGCCACACCTTGACGGCGTGCATACGATTTTTGGCAAGTGTGTTGATGATGAGAGCTTAAAAGTGCTTGATGCGATTAGAATGGGGGATAAAATCATAAAAGCAGTAGTGGTAAGTAAAATTTAATGCAGACTAGAATTTTAAAACCCCTAACAAGCCTTGCATTTTGGGTGGTCGTGGCGATTATTGCTGGTATTATCGTAGGCATTATCGCCCCAGAGCTTGGCGTGGCTAGCAAGCCCGGCATTGACTACTTTATCAAGGCGTTAAAACTTCTTATTGGACCAATTATATTTTTAACAATCGTTTCAGGTATCATCGGACTTGAAAGCTTAAAGGAGCTTGGCAGTATCGGATTAAAGGCGTTTATCTACTTTGAAGTCGTTAGCACGCTATCGCTTGCGGTGGGAATTTTCTTTGGCGAGACGCTTAGACCGGGGCACGGGATGCACCTTGATTACACCAAGCTAGACCCACATAGTATTGATAAATACACCACTGCTGATAAGGATGTCGGCTCAATGTGGGCAATCCTAAAAGGTGCCGTGCCTAGCGACCCTATCTCGCCGTTTTTAAGCGCAAACACGCTTCAAGTGCTGTTTATGGCACTTGTCGTGGCGATTACGCTGTCGTTTTTAAAGGCTGAGCATAAAAAAATCTGCCTAAAACCGCTTGAATTTATCCAGCATTACGTGCTAAAAATTCTTAGCTTTTTAATGCTTTTTAGCCCAGTAGCAGCCTTTTCAGCAATGGCTTATCTAATCGGCAAATTTGGCATTAACTCGCTTCTTGGTATGTTTGAGCTTTTAGCGGTTATGGCTGTGGCTTGTCTATTTTTTATCTTTGTCGTGCTTGGGGCGATTTGCTATTTTGCCAAGATAAATATCTTTAAATTTATGAGATTTATCGCAAAAGAGGTGCTTGTCGTCTTTGCTACAAGCTCGTCAGAAACGGCACTTGGGCCACTTATGCAAAAGCTAGAACGAGCAGGAGTAAATCGTGGTGCTGTGGGGCTAATCATACCTACTGGCTACTCGTTTAATCTTGATTGCACAAATATTTACCTAAGCCTAAGCGTTATCTTTTTAGCATACGCATTTGACATACCTTTAAGCATTGAGCATTTAATTAGTATTTTAATTGTGTTAATGATTACAAGCAAGGGTGCGGTGGGCGTTACTGGCTCTGGATTTATCGTGCTAGCTGGCACATTAGCGGCACTGCCAAGCACTGGCATACCTGTTGTAACGGTGGCTGTTTTGCTTGGTGTGGATAAGTTTATGTCCGAGATGAGAGCGGTTGGGAATTTATGCGGTAATGCCGTTGGCTGCGTGATAATCTCAATCTGGGATAAGAAGGTGGATATGGATAAATTCCGCTACGCACTTGATAACCCAAAAGAGTTTGAGTTTAAGTCGTAAGGTTTTTGATTTTGTTTTGTCGGTTGTAAATTTTAACCGACAAAACTTGATATAAATTTAGATAAATTTCTAGCACAAAACGCTCATTAAAGCTAAAAATTTTTAATTTCAGCTTTAACTTCTCGTGTAAAATCACTAGCTCTTACCTTGCTGAAAAATCACCACTTGTATCCTTTTTTTGCTAAGCGGTCGGCGACTTTATCATCAGAGTAGAATTTTAGTTCGCCCTTATCTAATCGTTTGACTATATTTTTTAATTTAATTGTATCAGTTTGATTTAATTTGGTTTGTAAAGTTTTTTTATCATCAAGCTGGGTTATGTTAAATTTCTCATCAAAAATTTCTTTTATAGAACTAATGAATTCACTTCTTAAAGCAAAACAATTTTGTGCTTGAAGTATAGTTGCGTTTGTCATTTCTTACCTTTTTTTGAAAATTTCAATCATTTAAAGCATAACCAACCGCAAATTTTGCCAGCTCATATGTTGCGTCTATGAATTTATATGGTTTATCAAGCGTTGGTAAAAACATAGGAATTTCAGTGCAAGCAGCGACATAAGCGTCCGCCTTTATCTGGCTTAGCGTTTTGTTAAAAAGCCCCACGTAATCAGCAGTTTTACCAGCTTTGACACCGCTGTAAATGCACTCCATTAGGGCATTTTGTTGCTCGTTTGTAAAGCCCACGCTATTTAGCCCACGCTCGTTTAAAATTTTATCATACACCTCTCCCTTTTTTGTCCCGCTCGTGGCGATTATGGCTATATCTTTTGCATCAGGATAGGCGTTTTGCAAAGCATTTACGGCGATTTTTGCAATGTGTAAAATCGTAACACCTGCCATTTTTTCAATCTCATCTGCAAAAAAATGAGCGGTATTGCAAGGCATTATCAAAGCGTCTGCACCAGCGTTTTTTAGGCGTTTTGCACTCTCAACCAGCTTATCTAGCGGACTATTGCCACAGCCCATTATAAATTTTGTCCTATCTTCAATCTGAGCATAGCTATCAATAATAACGTGAATATGCTCCTGATCGCATTTTGCAGGGGTTAAAGAGATGATTTTTTGGTATAAATCAATGGTCGCTAGCGGTCCCATACCGCCGATAATACCGAGTGTTTTCATAAAATTATCCTTAAAATAAAATTTTAATGGTCTAATTTTAGCATTTAAAACAAAAAAGCAGATAAATTTAAAGAGATTTTGGGCGAAAATTCGCCCAAGTGGATTATTTTAGAGTTTGGATATATTCAGCAACTGCGTTGATATCATCATCGCTAAGTGGGTTTGCGATAGGTTTCATCATAGCACCCATACCAAATTTATTTGCACCCTCTTTGTAAGACTTCACAGAAGCTACAATCTCATCTTTGCTTAGGGTTGTAAGCACTGGGACTTTGTTGTTAAAAGACTTTTCAGCCTTAGCTCCGTGACAGGCAACGCATTTTTTATAAATCGTAGCACCATCAGCTGCAAGAGCACCAGTTGCAAGAGCTGCAACAACACCTGAAATAACAAGAATTTTTTTCATTTTTTATCCTTTTTAAAAAATATTCTTGCATTATAATATAAAAAAGGTAAATTTAGCAATACAAATTTTTGGAACACCTTTTGCTTAATTGCTAAAACAATTTTAAAAGGATAACCTATGATGAGATCACTTTGGTCTGGTGTGACTGGACTTCAAGCCCACCAGATAGCTATGGACGTAGAGGGTAATAACATTTCAAACGTAAATACCGTTGGTTTTAAATATTCTCGTGCGAATTTTGCCGATATTTTAAGCCAAACTCCACGCATTGCCACAGCCCCACAAGGCGAGCTTGGCGGTCAAAATCCAATGCAAATAGGTCTTGGCACGAGCATAAACTCAACTACTAGGATTTTTAGCCAAGGCACACTTCAATCAACCGATAAAAACACCGACTTAGCACTTCAAGGTGATGGATTTTTCATCGTTTCAGCCGATGGCGGTAAGACAAAGCTATACACCAGAAACGGCGACTTTTTGCGTGATAGAAATGGCAATTTTGTAAATAATAGTGGCTATATCGTGCAGGGCTGGACAAGAGATGAGGATACAAATAACATTGACGCAACCGGGCCGATTAAAAATATCGTAATTCGTGAAGGACTTACCACCCCAGCACGTGCCTCAACCGTGATAAATGTCAAAGCCAACCTAGATAGCGGTAACTCAATCGGCAATAGAAGCACCCCAATTTACTCGCTTGATGATGTGGCAAATGGGCGAGATTACGATAATGATGGCGTTTTAGACGCTATTGAAATTCATCAAGAAAATGACGTAAATAGCAATCAATTCTACACAAACGGCAAAAACGAGCAGGTGCTAACCGAGCGTGGCGTGGATATGGGTGTGCTTTTTGATGAGGTGGGCAATGGCATAGCACTTCGTGAAGATCAAGGCATTTGGGTAAGCTACGCAAACGCTGAAACGAGTAAATTTACACTAGGCTCAAACGACCCAGCATTTATCGGTAGATACGGACAAGTCGGTGCAAACGGCGTATTTACCGCACAAGCTGTAAATTTAGATATCACGCTAAATGGCGTGCAAATCCAAAGCACTGGGGCTATTCAAAGCATTACCGATGTAGCCGCAAAAATCAACGAACAATACGATAAAACCGGCGTCAGAGCTGAAATTTCAGAAGGCAACCGCCTAACGCTAATAAACCGAAACAACTCAAACACAACAGAGCAGAGCAAAAATATCCACCTAACGATAAATGGTGGAGATACGACTGGTTTAGCTAATAATACCGATGTTAAAACTGACGCTGTAACAGGTGTAAAAACCCTAGACGTCATCACAGCCTATCAATACACCTACTCAACCACCTCAATCACAGCTGTGCATAGCTATAATGATAAAATTCCAAGACAGATAAACACCACAGAGGATTTACGCCGTGCTATGCAAGAAGACGCTAGAAAATATGTAGATTATGACGGCGATGGCGGTAATGTAAGGCTTGATGCAGCCGCTGTAAAAACAGCATTAGAGAATGCTTTACAAGTGCCAGCAACAGAAGCAGACCTAGCAACTGGCATAGAAACAGCTATAACAAATGCTCAAAATACAGCAAACCAAGCAAACGCAACAAACGCACAAAAACAAGCCGCCCAAGCACTCTCGGCTTTTAAAGAAGAATACCTATCAGCCTATTATAGAAACGTAAATGCAGGGGATAACCATAACGACGCTGCTACAAAGGCGCGTGATTACATTGTGAATTTAGCTAGCTTTGATGACTACAACAACGGCGTAACCTTTAAGGTAAATACAAAAGGTCAGTTTGAGCTAGCAAACCCAGCTGATGGCGTAATGGATAAAGCCCTTTACATTAGCGTCACTGGGCGAACCACACCAGCCTCAGCAAATACAGCCGCCATAAACGAAAATGTCCGCCTAACAACGATGATGAGCTCGCTAGAAGGCTCACTAAGCCCGGGTCAAGCCATAAGAACAAGCTCATCATTTATGATGTCAAGCCACGGCTCAACGATAGAAATTCACGACTCGCTTGGCTCAAAACACACCGTAAATATCAAATGGGCAAAGGTCGGCACGACAAACGACGGCGGAACCGAGTGGAATATGGTAATCCAAGTGCCTGAACCTGCTGAAATAAACTTCTCAGGCGAAGGCCCACGAAATGTAATCACTGGCTCACTTAGATTTGGCCCAAATGGTGCATTAGCATCATTTAACCCAGCCGGATTTACATTTACTGCAAATAACGGCTCACAAGCAGGTCAATCTGTGCAGTTAAATTTCGGTCTAAATACCGACTTTAACGGCTTAACAAGCTTTGATAAGGACTCAAATACCGAGTATATCAATCAAGACGGCTATGAAGGTGGCACGCTAAAAGATATCAAAGTAGATGAAACCGGCACGATAATTGGAGCATTTACAAACGGACAGAGCTTTGGACTTGCAAAAGTAGCGGTGGCGACATTTACAAACAACGAAGGCTTACAAGCCGAAGGCGGTAATGTCTTTTCTCAAACTGCAAACTCTGGCGAAGCTGTCGTAGGCGTAGCTGGTAGCGGTAACAAAGGCTCAATAGCAGCCGCAAAACTAGAACAAAGCAACGTGGATTTAAGCCGTGCGCTAACCCAGCTCATAGTCGTCCAGCGTGGCTTTCAAGCCAACTCAAAAACAATCACAACCAGTGATGAAATGCTAAACACACTACTTCAACTTAAAAATTAATTTTCTGCCTAAATAGGCAGAAAATTTTAAATATATTTGGTAAAAAATATGTATGAATTTAAAGTAGATTACGAGCTTGAAACACTAAAAAAGGAGCTTGATAGTTATAGACCTTTGCCAAAAGAGACGGCTAAATCTTTACAATCAAACCTAATGCTTAGATACAATCAAGAGAGTAACGCAATAGAGGGGAATTTACTTACTTTATCTGAAACTAAGGTCTTGCTTGAAAATGGACTTACGGCAAAAGGCAAACCATTTAAAGACCACTTAGATATCATAAATCATCAAAAAGCCATATTATTTTTAAATGATTTAGTGCAAAAAAAGGCGAGTTTAATGCAAAAAGATATCTTAAATTTTCACTATTTGCTTTTAAAAGGGACACAAAATTCAGATAGTGCTGGAATTTATAGGCGTGTGCCAGTAGCCATAACTGGCTCAATCCATAAAACCACGCCACCGCTTTTAATCCAAAAAGATATGGATGATTTAATAATTTGGCACAATGAAGCTTTGAGTAAAAAAATGCACCCAGTAGTAAGAAGTGCCTTACTTCATACAAAATTTGTAAGGATACACCCATTTATTGACGGCAACGGCAGGACAGCAAGACTTTTGCTAAATACAGAGTTGCTAAAATCAGGCTATCCTATGGCAATCATTAAAAAAGATGACAGAGTTGAGTATTATGATGCCTTAGAGAGTGTTGGTTTGTCTAATAATTTTGATAAAATCATCGCTTTTATACAAGAAAACGTAAAAGAGACAACAAAATTTATGCTTGATATCATAAGGCAGTAAAGCATAAACCTGCCCAAAAGGGCAGATTTTATTTGCTTAAATACTCGCTTAAATTTTTAAGCTCCTCATCGTTTATCTCGGTCTTTCTAAAAAATGGCATACTATGTTTGCCGTTTCTTACAAAAAACTCAATCATCTCTTTTGACATATCCTTTCGCTCTGTTAGCAGTGGAGTATGGCAAGTGCGTTGGTGCCTGTCATTTTTACGCCGTGACAGCTGATACACCAAGTATCATAAACCGCTTTACCCTTTTTAAAATTCTTACTCTCGCCAAATGCAAAACTGCATAAAACTGCTAAAAATACTATAAATTTTCTCATTTTTTGCCCCCTTCACGCACATTTTTTGGCCATATCGCGCCACGTCCGGGTGCGATTATGCCGTTTGGGTCAATGGCGTCTTTTAACTGCTCAATAAACCGCCTTAAAATGTGATTATTAAACGAATAAGCATTCATCACATCATCTTGAAATGTTGGTGCTGCCCTGTAATCGCCCCAGCCGTTTTTAGCGGCTACTTCTACCATTTTTCGGTATGCTTTTCGCATATTTTTATTATGCTCTATATCGCTTCTTGAATTTGCAAAGCCAAGCATAAAGCAAAACGCCCTATACATCCAGCTTCTAGGGTGTGCAAACGGCGTTATTGGCGAGGGCATACCAAGCTCGTAAAATACGTCAATGTAAGCGTCTTGACACTTTAAAAGCTCCCTGCCGTCACGTGGTATTACTGGCGAAAACCAAACGTGTCCGTCAAAGGTTTCTCCCCTTGTGCTAAGTCAAAATATCTCCATATTTGCAATGCCAAGCGATACTTTGTGCTTAACCTGCGACTTTTGCTCATCAGTTAGGGGTAGCTTAAATTCCTGTATCATCTTAAACTCAGCCCCTTTGACATTTTTAAACCGCTCTTTAACGTAGGCGATATTTGCATAAACGGTATCTTTGTTGCCGTAAAATGGTATATCTATCTGCTAGTAAGGGATTTTGTTTCTTAGGGCGTAGTCTTGAATTTTATTTAGATCTGGCTTACCGCCCTTGCTTGTTAGATAGCCTTTTAATTCGGCATTCATCGCCTTGCCATAAGGCGGATTTAAAGGGCTTCTATAAAGTGGCTAGCCGATGATAAATGAGTCTTCAAGGTAGTTTAGGTTATCAATTATTGGGATTATATCCTCTCTTTTTGGTGTGCTTAGCGAGATTAGGGCGTAGTATTCAGGTTCAGGCATCATCTAAAAGCCCATTAATGTAAGCACCATATCCGTATTTATTTTCAGCAAAGGTCTTTGCATTTGGCAAAGCCCCCATACCAGTGCGTAAAAGCTCGCCATTTGGTAGCACCACCTCCATACCGCAGTGCTAGCCAAAGTGATCCCTATACATACCATATGTGTAGCCCCAGCCGTGATCAAGCGCGTTACCCACCGGACTGCCCCAGCTCGGATCTGGTATATCTAAGAACACTTTTAGTCCATTTTTTTGGCAGTATCCATAAAGCTCAAAATAGGTAACTCCGGGCTCAACAATGCAAAAATTTCGCTTATCATCAACCTATTCATTCGCTTTAAATCCACAATGACATCACCACGCCTGTTTGGTGCGCTACCACCATAGCCTAAATTTTTACCTGTTGAGATTGGAAATAGCGGGATTTTGTATTCGTTTGCTATCCTTACTATTGCTTGGACTTGGCTTACCTCTTTTGGGGCTAGGGCAAGGCTTGGGATAGGCTTACTAGGCTCGTCCCATTCAGCCGAGTAAGCGTCCCTGTAAAGCCTAACGTCCTCATTGCTTTTAAAGACCCACTCTTTGCCGATAGCCTCTTCAAATTTAGCCACCGCTTCGTTAAAATTTTTCTCACTCACACCAACTGGAAGTATCATAATACCGCTCCTTTTTGTAAATTTTTACCCATTGCCCACGCACAAAGTGATGATTTTTTATCTTTGTAAAATGGCAAAATTTTAAAATCCTTTGCGATTTGAGAAATGACAAAATAGCTCTCATTGCTAGTAAGTCCAGCAATGCATACATCGCCCTTAAAATCGCTAAGTAACTGCGTGTAAAACCTGCTAATATCGCCGTTTATCTTTAAAATTTTGCTATCTTTACTTGCGAAATTTCTAGCAAAATTTTCGCTCATTTTATTACCCTCATCGTAAAAAATATGAGTGTAAGCAAAACTGCTATCAGAGCCAAAAGAGAACGAACTAAGCGACATAGCCGTGATGATTGAGCCTTGTAAGAAGGCTCTTCTTGAAATTTTATTTACTCTACCCCCTTAAAATTTAGTTGCGTTAGCAAATCTTACGCCTTTGGTTATTAATTTTAAATTTAAAATTTATTATAAATAATATTTTTTATAAATCAAAAATTTTTGCCTTTATAATTTGATTAGGACTTTTTTGCTAAAATCTGCCGAAATTTTTAAAAAAGGCATTTTATGAACGCAAAAGTATGGAGATTTGGCGATAATATTGACACGGACATAATTATCGCTGCTAGGTATTTAAATACATCTGATGAGAACGAACTTGCAAAGCACATTATGGAGGACGCTGACCCAAATTTCACGCAAAAAATTTCACGTGGCGATATCATCGTAGCTGGTGAGAATTTTGGCTGTGGTAGCTCTCGTGAGCACGCTCCACTTGCACTAAAAGCCGCTGGGATTAGTGCAGTAATTGCAAAAAGTTTTGCAAGAATTTTTTACAGAAACAGCTTTAATACCGGACTTTTAATCCTAGAAATAAAAGAAACGGACGAGATAAACGAGGGCGATTTGCTTGAAATTAACCTTGATAACGGCGTGATTTTAAATAAAACTAGCAACAAAGAGTATAAATTTAGCCCGATACCTGAGTTTATGCAGGAGCTTTTAAAAAGTGGCGGCTTGATTGAATACGCAAAAACAAGTATAAAGTAAGGAATTTTAATGAAAACGTATAAAATTTGTGTGATAAAGGGCGACGGCATTGGACCTGAGATTGTTGATGAGGCGATAAAAGTGCTTGACGCTGTTAGTCATAAATTTGGCTTTGAGCTTGAATACGACCACCGCTTAATGGGTGGCTGTGCTTATGATGTTTTTGGCGAGCCACTGCCAGATGAAACACTTGAAAGTGCGTTAAATTCGCACGCTGTGCTTTTTGGAGCTATCGGTGGGGCAAAGTGGGATAACCTGCCACGTGATAAACGCCCAGAGAGCGGACTTTTAAAGATTAGAAAATCGCTTGGAGCGTTTGCAAACCTGCGTCCAGCCGTGATTTATGATGAGCTAATAAACGCTAGCACATTAAAGAGCGAGGTTGTTAGAGATGTTGATATTTTAGTCGTTCGTGAGCTCACCGGTGGGCTGTATTTTGGGCAGCCACGCGAGAAAAAAGATGAGAGTGCCTTTAACACGATGATTTATACAAAGGCCGAGATTGAGCGAATTGCAAAAATCGCCTTTGAAGCAGCACTAAAACGCAACAAAAAGGTCTGTATGGTAGATAAGGCAAACGTGCTAGAAACTAGCCAACTTTGGCGTGAAGTAACTAGTCAAGTGGCTAAAAACTACCCTGATGTCAGTTTAGAATTTATGTATGTTGATAACGCCGCTATGCAACTTGTGCGAAATCCACGCTATTTTGATGTGATTTTAACTGAAAATTTATTCGGCGATATTTTAAGCGATGAAGCAAGTATGATTTGCGGGTCAATCGGACTTTTACCAAGTGCCTCAATGGGCGGTAAAGTCGGCATTTACGAGCCTATTCACGGCTCAGCACCAGATATTGCCG
Organism: Campylobacter gastrosuis; assembly: GCF_030249845.1. Classification (GTDB taxonomy): domain Bacteria; phylum Campylobacterota; class Campylobacteria; order Campylobacterales; family Campylobacteraceae; genus Campylobacter_A; species Campylobacter_A gastrosuis. The sequence goes on from NZ_JANURM010000003.1 coordinate 102,029, forward strand.
GACAAGGCATAGCAAACCCAATCGCTACAATCCTAAGCGGCGCTTTAATGTTGCGATACGCCCTAAATGAAGAAGAGGCAGCAAGTGCCATTGAAGAAGCCGTCAAAAAGGCACTTAGCGAAGGTTATAGAACAAAAGATATTTCAGCTTACGACGCAAAAGAGATTTGCACCACAGCCGAAATGGGTAGCGTAATAGCCGGGCTAATTTAATGCTAAATACAATCACAAAAGCCCTAATTTACGAGTCGCAAGGGCTAAAAGATGATGCCTTAGAGGTGTATAAAAACATACTTAAAAACGACCCTTCAAACAAGGACGCTCTCTTAGCCATTTACAGGCTAAGTGGCGTTAGAAAGAGCAAACCGATAAAAAACGAGCAGATGAAGGAGTTTTTTATAAATTTAAACACGCCAGAAGAGGTTAATGAATTTAAAAGGTGGTTACTTAGATTATGAATAGACTTGATGAGATAGCTAAAATGGCGATAGATGAGGTTAGTGCCGAGCTAAACAGCATTGATTTAATGCAAAAACCAGCTTACGAAATTCGCCAAAGCGATGAGAAAAAAGAGCCAGAAACACCGACAAATCAAGAAAATGTCGGCAGCGAAGAGATATTTTTAAACAACCTAAATGAGCGAATTGAGGTGCTTTTTGAGGGGCTAAATCAAACTCCAAAGCAAAATTTAGAACACAGGCTAGACCTTACGTTAAGGTTTTTAGAATTCGCCCTTGCTAGCATTCAAAACAGACTTGACAATCTTAAAAAATAGCGATTTAGAGCTACTTAAAGAGCATTTCTCGCCCCACACAAAACGCATTTATCTAGTCGGCGGTTGCGTTAGAGATGCGTTTTTGGGGCGAGAGAGTAGCGATTTTGATGTTGAAATTTTTGACATTGATATTTTAAAATTTGATGAAATTATGCAAAAACTCGGTGCAAACGGCGTTGGCAAGAGTTTTTTTATCTATAAATTTAAAAATATTGACATTGGGTTAGGCAGGATTGAGAGCAAAACTGGGCAAAAACACACCGATTTTAGCGTGAGTTTGACGCAGGACGAGCGAACTGCCTCAAAGCGTAGAGATTTTACGATAAATAGCATAATGATAAATTTATTTGATGGCAAAGTGCTTGATTTTTGGGGCGGTTTGGCTGATTTAAGGGCTAAAATTTTACGCCACATTGATGATGAAAAATTTGTTGAAGACCCACTTCGTGTGCTTCGTGGCGTGCAGTTTTGTGCTAGATTTAATCTAAAAATTGCCCCAAAAACCATTAAATTAATGAAAAATTTAAGTCTTGATAATTTAAGCAAAGATAGAGTTAGCACAGAGCTTTTAAAATTTTTTAAAGCCCCATTTTTAGAGGTTGGTGCTTTTTATTTAGAAAAACTTGGGCTTTTAAAAACCATTTTTAATGCCAAAATTCCAGATTTTGATGCTTTTTTAAATTTGGTAAAAAACGCAAAAAAATTTATAAAAGATGAGCGATTATTTTTTTATCTATTGGCAAATTTTGCAAATATTAATTTAGAGGCGACAGCTAGAAATTTAAACTTGCCAAAAAGTTATTTTTTATTAAAAGATGAGCCGTTTTTTATTGGCGAGATAAGCGATGAAAATTTAGCTACAATAGCCCTAAAAAAGCCCTTAAATTCGTGGCTAGGTTGCTATGATGAAGGACGCATAAAAAGGGCAAAAGAGCTTGGAATTTACGAGCAAAAAATCAGCTTTAATCCACAAGAGCTTGTAAAAAGTGGCTTAAAAGGCGATTTATTAAAACAAGAGATTAATCGTTTAAAAGAGCGTGAAATCGCAAAATTTTTAGCACACAAAAGCCTATAATAAGCCCAAATTTGCTAAAATCAGCCATTTTTATTTTAATCTTAAAGGCGAGCGAGTGAGCGAGTATATCTTAAAGATAAAATGTGCCGATGAAAAGGGCTTAATCTACCGAATTTCAGACATTGTTTTTAAAAATAGGCTAAATATTCAAACTAACAACGAGTTTGTTGATAAGCAAAATAAAATGTTTTTTATGCGTGCTGAGCTTAGCGGAGAGCTAAATGAGAGTGAATTTTGTGGCACTCTTGAAGCTGTTTTGCCTAGCGGTGCTGTTGTTAGCTGTGCTAAAAAAACAAAAAAAGATATCATAATTTTAGCTACAAAAGAGAGTCATTGTTTAGGTGATTTACTCATAAAATTTGATAGTGGCGAACTAAATGCAAATATCGTAGCAGTCATAGCAAATCACGAAATTTTAAAAAGCCTAGTTGAGCGTTTTAATATACCTTTTGAGTTTGTTAGTGCTGAGGGTTTAAGCAGAGAAGCACACGAAGAGGCAGTGCTAAACGTGATGAGTAAATATAGTTTTAAATACGCAGTTTTAGCAAAATATATGAGAATTTTAACCCCAAATTTCGTAGCCCACTACCCAAATCAAATCATAAACATTCATCACTCGTTTTTACCAGCTTTCATCGGAGCAAATCCATACAAACAAGCATATGAGCGTGGCGTAAAAATTATCGGTGCAACCGCTCACTTTGTCAATGAAAACCTTGATGAAGGCCCGATAATCACGCAAGATGTCATAAATGTAAATCACGAAATGAGCTGGCAAGATATGCAGCGTGCTGGTAGGGCGTGTGAGAAAAACGTCCTAGCAAAGGCGCTTGACTTAGCCCTTGAAGATAGGCTTTTTATAAATGAAAATAAGGTCGTGATTTTTTAATGTTTAACATCGTCCTAGTTAGCCCTCAAATCCCACAAAACACCGGAGCTATCGGCAGAATGTGTGTAAATGCAAACCTAAAACTGCATATTATTAAACCAACCATTTTTGATTTAAGCGAAAAAGCAGTAAGGCGCGCTGGGCTTGATTACTGGCAGAGCCTAAATCCCGTTATTTGGGAGAGTTTAGATGATTTTTTAGATAAAAATTTAGCCTACAAAGATAGATTTTTTTTCGCCACGACAAAGACAAACGAGCTTTATTTTAACGCAAAATTTCAAAGTGGCGACTTTATATTTTTTGGCGGCGAAAGCACTGGACTGCCAAGCCACCTTATGGATTTAACCCCACAAAATAAGATAACAATCCCAATGGGTAAAAATGGCAGAAGCCTAAATTTAGCGATGAGTGTTGGCATTGTCGCTTATGAAGCCATACGCCAAAATATCGGCGAATTTGATTTTAGGGAGAGTGTATGAGAGCCATTTTTTTCACGCTAATTTTTTGCGTTTTTGCCATTTCTGACACGCTAAAAATCGCAACTTATAATGTTGAGAATTTATTTGATGATAAGCTTAACGGCAACGAATACAAGGACTTTAAAACTGGCTGGGGCAGGGCTGAGTATGAAAATAAGCTAAAAAACATAAAATTTGCCATAAATGCCATAAATGCCGATATTATCGCATTAGAGGAGATTGAAAACGAAGCGGTTTTAAAGGACTTAATCAAAGGCACAGATTATAAATTTACTAGCTTTTGCTCACCTTTTAACTCGCCAGTCGGACTAGGTATAATCTCAAAGATAAAACCAAGCTCAAAGCCCCAATGTATCGGTGTAAAAGGGGTAAAAACAAGAGATATTTTAAGGCAAGAATTTAGCCTAAATGGCAAAAAATTTAGCATTTTTGTAAATCACTTCCCAGCCTTTAAAAACGGCTTAGCCGTGCAAGAAAAGACCGCAAGAGTGCTGTTTGACGCTCTAAATTCGCAAAATTACGCAATAGCACTTGGCGATTTTAACACCCCGTTTGGCAAAAAAAATGTCCTAACGCCAATTGAAATTAACCAAAAATTTACAAATTTATGGCGTGAATTAGAGCCAAAAGAGCGTTTTAGCTTCGTTGGTTACGGCAAAAAACGGGCGATTGACCACGTGCTTTTATCGCCAGATTTTTTTAATGGCGAGTTGTTTTATGTTTGCAAAAGTTTTGGAGTTTTCAAAGATGGCTTAGTTGATGAAAATAACGAAGCCAAAGTAGATGAAAACGGCAAAAATTTATACTCAGACCACCTGCCTTTAATCTTTGAAATTTCAGATGAAAAGAGCAAGGCGTGTGGCTTTTTTAGTAGGTTTTGATGAAATTTTTAGACACTTTTATGCTAGTAAGTTTCATCATTTTTATGGTGTTTTTGGTGCGTGGATTTGCACTTCAAATGCAAGATAGAAACGAAAAAAGAGAAAATTTTAAAAAGGGTAAAAAATGAAAGAGTTATTGATTGAAATCGGCGTTGAGGAGCTACCTGCCATACCATTTCTTAAAGAGTTGCCAAATATCAAGGCAAAGTGGCAGGCGATTTTAAGCGAGTATCGTTTAGAAAGCGAGTTTGATTTTTATTTCACGCCACGCCGTCTGGTATTTTTTCATAAAAATTTTAGCGAATTTCAAAGCGACACAAAAGCCGAATTTATCGGCGCACCAAGACACGTCGCCATTAAAGACGGCGCCTTTACACCAGCTGCTTTGTCATTTGCTAAAAAGTGCGAAATTAGCCAGAATGAGCTAGTTTTTAAAGAGATTGATGGCAAAGATGTGCTGTTTTATGAGAAGCAAATCAAAGGTTTGCCGACACAAAATTTGCTTGGCGATATGATTGAAAAGTTCTTGCTTAGCCTAAATTTTGGCAAGTCAATGCGTTGGGGCAGGGGCGAGTTTGAGTTTATCCGCCCAGTTCGGTCGTTTTTATGCCTTTTTGGCGATAAAAACGTTGAGTTTAGCAAATTTGGCATTAAAAGCGAGGCATCAACCTATCCACACCGAAGCGTAGGCTATGAAAAAGTGCCTGTTTTAAACGCTAGTGATTATTTTAACGGCGCAAAAAATCGTGGCATTATTTTAAATCAAGATGAACGAAAATCAATCATCTTAGAGCAGTTTAAAAATTTAGAAAAAAGTGGCATAAGCATTGAAATTGACCCTGATTTATTAAACGAAGTCGTGGCAATCACTGAGTATCCAAACGCCCTTTTAGGCGAGTTTGAGAGCGAATTTTTAGCCGTGCCAAGCGAAGTAATTATCACCTCAATGAAAGAAAATCAACGCTACTTTCCAGTCTTTAAAGACGGCAAATTAGCAAATAAATTTGTAGTCGTTTCAAATGCGATCACCGATGATAACACGTTGATTATTAAGGGTAACCAAAAGGTTTTACGAGCTAGGCTTAGTGATGCAGTGTTTTTTTGGCAAAGCGATTTAGCTAGCGATTTTAGTCCAGAAAAGCTAAAAAACATCACCTATCTAAAAGAGCTTGGCTCAATGTATGATAAAGAGCTTCGTGAGCTAAAAATCGCCGAAATTTTAGCCAAACGATACGAAAAAGCCCTTCTTAGCGAGGTCGGAGCGGACTTTAAAGACAAGCTAAAACGAGCTGTAATGCTAAGCAAAGCTGACTTAACAAGTGCTATGGTTTATGAATTTACCGAGCTTGAAGGCATTATGGGGCATTACTACGCAAGGGCAAAGGGCGAGAGCGAAGCGGTTGTAATGGCGATAAAAGAGCAGTATCTGCCAGACGGCGAGGGCTCAGCCGTGCCTAGCTCGGTATTTAGTGCTGTCGTCGCACTTGCAAATAAACTTGACACGCTTGTTGGGCTATTTAGTGTAGGCAAAATTCCAACCGGCACAAAAGACCCTTACGCCCTAAGACGCGCTGCAAACGGCGTGATAAAAATCGCAACTTCGCTAAATTTAGAGTTTGAAATTGATGAAATTTTAGGCGAAATTTCATCAAATTACGCCAAATTTGACCTAGCCGTGCTTAGAAATTTTATCCTTGATAGATTTTACACATTTTTTAGCACAAATCCATCAATCATCAAATCCTGCCTAAACAGCGATGAAAGAGAGATTTTACGCCTTTTTGAAAATATCAACGCCCTTGATAAAATCTCAAACGAGCCATCATTTAAAGAGAATTTCTCCACCTTCAAACGCCTTGCAAATATCATCAAAGATAGCCAAATCACAAGTGTTGATGAGAGTTTAATTGGCAATGAATTTGAAAAAGCCCTAAATGATAGTTTTAAGGGGCTAAAAGGTGGCGACGCACACTCAAAATTAAGCGGACTTTTTGGCTTAAAACCGCAAATTGACGCATTTTTTGATAACGTAATGATAAACGCCGATGAGCCAAAAATCAAGGCAAATCGTATCGCAATCATCGGTCAAATTTACAATGAATTTCTAAAAATCGCCGACATAAAAGAGATTAGTTTGTAAGCACAAAACGCCCATTTATTTACAAATGGGCGTAAATTTAGCACGATTTGGCGATTTTAAGGGCAAAAAGATTAAATTTATAGCCTAAGCAAAATCAAAAACATTTATTTTTGCTAAGATTTATCCGTAAATCAAAGCTAAAACGCCGATTTTGATCTTATTTTTTAGGCTTTTTAAACCCACACAAATCGCCCAAAATGCACTCACTACACTTTGGATTAATAGCCTTGCAAGTATAACGCCCAAAAAGCACCATTGCCTGATGAAGTTTGCCTAGCTCCGTTTTAAAGGCGTTTTTTAGGTCTATCTCGGTCTTTTCTGGCGTTTTTGCACGGCTTAAATCAAGTCTGTTTGCCACCCTAAACACGTGCGTATCAACAGCCATTACATTTGCCCCCACCGCTTCAAGAAGCACGACATTTGCGGTCTTTTGTCCAACTCCTGCAAGTGATTTTAAGCTACTTTCATCAAGTGGGATTTTACCGCCAAAATCAGCCACAACGCTCTTTGCCATTTTTATTAGATTTGTGGCTTTGTTATTAAAAAAACTGCACGAATTTATTAAAATTTTCACACTCGCTAGATTTGCATTTGCTAGCTCAGCCACGCTCGGATACGCCCTAAATAGCTCTGGCGTGATTAGATTTACACGCTTATCCGTGCATTGTGCCGAGAGCATTACACAGACTAAAAGCTCGTATTCATCACGCCATTTTAGCTCACTCTTTGCATCCTTAAAATGCTCCAAAAGCCGTGATTTTATAAGTTTTATTCTTGTTTTTTTATCCATTTTTATAAAACAACTTTTACAGCAGGCATTAAATCGTTATTCTCCTCAATTTTTAGCATTCGCACATCTTTTACGCAGTTGGCAAAATTTGGCATTTGTTTGGCTAAAATTTGCACCGTAGCTACGCAGGTTACAGCATTTATTGTCTCGTCGCCAAAATACGCGCTCCCCTGCTGCCATTTAAAGCCGTGTTGCTCCATAAATTTACGTATCTCGCCATATACTTTGGGCGGATTTGCCCCATTTTCACTAAGATAATTTGCCTCAAACTCAAAAATTACAGCATACATTTTGCCCCCTGTTTTTTTGCGATTTATCCATTTAACGCCCTAATCACCGCATTTTGTATAAACTCCAAGCGATTTTTACTGACCTTATCTATCTCATCTACAAGCGATTTTGGTAAGTTTATTCGCACCTTTTTATCGCTTGGTTCTGGGATAAAGTCGCCATTTTCTAAAAGTGTTTCTATTGTTGCGTTAAATGCCTTTTCTAGCTCATCTATCGCTTCGCTTCTACTCTCGCCGTCGCCCCAAAACAAGGCAACTCCATTAAATTCAGGCATAAAAGCACCCCAGCCACCACCCTCATCATCAGGTATCTTTTTTATCTCTATTTTATATGGTAAATTTTGGTAATAACTCAAATCTTTCATTTATACTCCTATCGTTTTTAAAACAAGTTTTACGTAAAATGCCTTTACAGGTCTATGATACGGTATAGTAATCGTATTAATCTCATCACTAAAAATATGATGAGACCCCTTAACTCTGACTAGATTAAATCCATAAGTTTTAAGAACGCTTTCTATTAGTTCAAAGCGAACGTTATTAGGATTATTTTTCATATTTTGTATAATTTTTTCAATTTTTGACAAATTTTAGCCTTTTTTCTCGTAATTATACCAATTTTTTTATTTTCGGTAAATAATCGGTAACAAATTTTAAAATTTTAAGTCATTTTTAAATATTTTTCTAATACTATACCGCTACAACTTTTTAAAAGGAGAAAAAATGAAATTAACAAAAGTTAGTTTAGCGGCTTTGGTTGCATTAGGTGCGTTTTCAAGCGTAGCATCAGCTACTCCACTTGAAGAGGCTATTAAAGATGTAGATGTTAGCGGATTTGCTAGATATAGATATGATTACTCTACAAATAAATACACAGAGGGTAATCCATCAACAACAACAAAACACCACAAGTCAAATAGAGAAGATGCTGATGAAGGCACAGGCACAAACCACAAATTTAAAATCGTAACAAACTTCAAAGCTACAATAGATGATAACTTCTATGCTGTTTTAGGTCTAAGATACAATGCTGGCGATAACACAGCAGCAAGACAAGGCACTAACGGCGTTGGTGGCTATGATAACACAAACGTAAATAGCACATTTGGCGTTTATCAAGCTTATGTAGGCTACAAAGTGGGCAACACTGAAATCACAGCTGGTAAGCAAGTGCTAGGCACATACTTTACAGATGATGAGGTAGGCACAGCGTTTAAGGTAGTAAATACTGATATCACTGGTCTAGCCCTAGCTGCTATCGCTGTTGATGCGTTTGAAAATTCAGGCGAAACAGATGGTGCTTTAATACCATTTGCTGGTGATAAGAACTACAAAACTGGTAACCTTTATGGCGTAGCTGCTATTGGCTCATATGATCCTATCGGTTTTCAACTATGGTATGCTACACTTGAAAACGTTGTAGATCTACTAGCTGTTGAGCTAAGTGCTGATGTAAAAGTAACAGATGATATCGGTATCAATGGTAAATTCCAATTTGTAAATAGTGATGCTGATAGCAAACTTAAAGAAACTGTCGCTACTTACAACGACGGTAAATTCTACGCTGCTGAGCTTGGCACAGAGCTATTTGGTGCTGACCTAAGTGCTGGCTATGTAGGCTGGAAAGCAAAAGAGAGAAATGGTGCTACTGGCACAACAAGCTTCACTTATGAAGATCAAGGCTCACTAATCAGCCCAGCAGAGCAATTCTCTGATTATTTTGACTATACATTCGTAAATGGTAAAGGTAACTTCTGGTTTATCACAGCTGGTTATACACTTGATAAATTTAGACTTGGTGTTGATTATGTTCAAGGCTCTGTTAAACTTGCAGGAAATAACGGCAAAGAGAAATACAAAGAGGTCGTGCCTAGCGTATCTTATGCATACAGCAAAAAGCTGAAATTCTCAACTTATTATTCAGCTGCTGAGCTTAAAAATAACGCTCAACAAGATAAAGAGAAATCACAAAGATATAGATTTGAGGCTAGATACTCATTCTAATCTAGCTTAACGCTAAAAACCACAGGGGCTTTTTAAAAGCCCCTTTTTTATTTATACTAAATTTTAAAAATGCTATAATCTACCAAAATTTCACGACAAAGCCATTAAATGATAGTTGATTTACACAACCACACTCCACTTTGCAAACACGCAGTAGGCAATATAGATGAGTATATCCTAAACGCCATAAAAGCCAAGACAAAATTCTTTGGTATCAGCGACCACGCACCGATGAACTACGACACGGCGTATAGAATGGACTTGAATGAGATGGATAAATACGAAAAAATGGTGCGTGAAGCAGGGCAGAAGTTTAAAAACGAGTGTGAAATTTTGCTTGGTTATGAGGTTGATTATTTAGAAAATTTTATGGACGAGCGAGTTTTTAGGCGTAAGGTTGATTATTTTATCGGCTCGGTGCATTTTTTAGGTGGCTGGGGATTTGATAATCCAGAATTTATTGGCGAGTATGAAAACCGCGATATTGATGATATTTGGCGTGAGTATTTTAGGTGTATTTATGAGCTTGCAAAGTGTGCTAAATTTGACATTGTTGGGCACCTTGACCTGCTTAAAATTTTTAAATTTTTACCAAAAACAGACATTAGAATTTTAGCCACCGACGCCTTAAAAGCCATAAAAAAGGCAAATTTAGCAGTTGAGATTAACACCGCTGGATTTAGAAAGCCAGTGTGTGAGCAGTATCCAAGTCGTGCTTTATTAGAGATGATTTATGAGCTTGACATACCTATCACATTTGGCTCGGACGCTCACGCTCCAGGGCAGGTAGGGCAAAATGGCGAAATTTGCGAACAAATCGCTAGGCAAATCGGCTTTACAAAGGTTGTTTGTTTTAAAAATCGCGATAGATTTTTTTTAGAATTTTAAAATAATTGAGATTTTTTTATAAATTTTAACTTAAAAATAAAAATCTATGATAGAATACGAAAATTAATCTTACAAGGAGAAAAAATGGGAAAATTTGTAAAAAGTGTAGATCACTTTTTTGAGTTTTGTAAGGAAAACGAAGTTAAGTTTGTTGATTTTAGATTTACCGATATGAATGGCACTTGGCACCACGTTTCATACAACTTAAAGGCTGTAAATAAGGAGATGTTTGAAAAGGGCGTGCCGTTTGACGCTAGCTCGTTTGGTGGCTGGCAGCCGATACACCGCTCGGATATGATTTTTATCCCAGAGGCACAGAGTGCATTTTTAGACCCATTTACGGCTGATGTTACGATAGTCGTGTTTTGTGATATTTACGACATTTACAAGGGGCAAATGTATGAAAAATGTCCACGTTCAATCGCAAAAAAGGCAATGGCTTATGTCAAAGAGAGCGGTGTGGGCGATGTGGCGTATTTTGGACCAGAGAATGAATTTTTTGTCTTTGATAACGTCAAAATCGTGGATAAAACAAACTGCGCAATGTATGAGATAGACTCCGAAGAGGGCGAGTGGAATGATGATAGGGACTTTAAAGACAGCTACAACACCGGTCATCGCCCACGCAAAAAAGGCGGATACTTCCCGTGTCAGCCGGTGGATTCTATGGTGGATTTAAGGGCTGAAATGGTGCAGGTTTTAGAGCAAGTCGGACTTGAAACCTTTGTATTTCATCACGAGGTCGCACAGGGACAGGGCGAGATCGGCGTGAAATTTGGCACACTTGTTGAGGCGGCTGATAATGTGCAAATTTACAAATATGTCGTAAAAATGGTCGCTCATCTAAACGGCAAAACAGCGACATTTATGCCAAAGCCACTTTATGGCGATAACGGCAGCGGTATGCACGTACATCAGTCAATCTGGAAGGACGGCAAAAACCTATTTTACGGCGAGGGCGGATACTCAAATTTAAGCGATTTTGCAAGGCATTATATCGGTGGCGTGCTAAAACACGCTAGGTCGGTCGCTGCCTTTACAAACCCAAGCACAAACAGCTACAAACGCCTAATCCCGGGCTTTGAAGCGCCGTCAATTTTGACATATTCAAGCCAAAACCGCTCGGCTTCTGTGCGTATCCCGTATGGCTCTGGCGAGAAGTCAGTAAGGGCTGAAATGCGCTTCCCTGATAGCACGGCGTGTCCGTATTTGGCGTTTGCGGCTATGCTTATGGCTGGGATTGACGGCGTAAAAAATAAGATTGAGCCGGTCGGGCCGATGGATGAGAATTTATTTGTTTTAACACTTGATGAAATCCGCCAAAAGGGCATAGAACAGCTCCCGCACACGCTTCGTGGTAGCCTTGAAGCGTTGATTCGTGATAATGCATACCTTTCGCCGATAATGACGGCTGAATTTATTGATGCGTTTCAGCATTATAAATTTGAAACGCAGGTGTGGCCTTACGAGGCGCGCCCAACTGCGTATGAGTTTAAGACCTGCTACTCTTGCTAATTTACTACTTTTTCTAAATCTAAGGGCGTTTTGCTCTTAGGTTTTTGTTGTTTTTTGTGCGAAATTTGGTAGTTGGGCAGTGTTGATTTAGAATTTGTTTTGTGATTTTAAATTAAGATTATCATTTGCAATCCGAACCATAAATTCCATAATTCGTAATCTACAACTTGTAATCTGCCACTTGCAACCTAAATTCCATAACCATAAACCCACAACCTAAAACCCGAAATCTGCTATTTGTAACTCACAATCAACAATATGCAACTCGCAACCTGAAATCTACAATCCACAACTTACCACTTATCGCTTGAACGATACAACCATAACCCTAAATCCGAAATCTGCCACTTACCATTTGTAACCTAAATTTCACAATTTGTAATCAACAACCTGTAATCTGCTACTTGTAACCTGAGCTCTACAACCTAAAACTCACAATCATAACCCCGTAGCCAACAACCCATAAGGTCGGTAATTTAAATTATCATTTTTTTATGATAAAAATTTTGTTTTTTTTTATATCGGTGTAGGTTTTTTATTTTGCTTTAACTTAATTTGTGGTGTTTTTGCTTGTTTATTTTTTGCTTTTGAGATTAAAAATTTTATTTGTGAATTTTGGTAGTTGGGCAGTGTTGATTTAGAATTTGTTTTGTGTTTTTAAACCCACAACTCCGCAACTCCCCCCCCCCCAAAAAAAAACCCAAAAACCCAAAAACCCAAAAACCCAAAAACCCAAAAACCCAAAAACCCAAAAACCCAAAAACCCAAAAACCCAAAAACCCAAAAACCCAAAAACCCAAAAACCCAAAAACCTCAAAACCTCAAAACCTCAAAACCTCAAAACCTCAAAGTTCGCAAAGTTCGCAAAGTTCGCAAAGTTCGCAAAGTTCGCAAAGTTCGCAAAGTTCGCAAAGTTCGCAAAGTTCGCAAAGTTCGCAATTTGGCGTGTAATTTAAATTATCATTTTGTGATTAAAATTGCTTTATTTTTGTTTTGCTTTTGGCGTTTTTATGTTTGAAATTTTGTTTTTATGAGCTGATTTTTCTTATTTTTTTGATTAAAATTTGATGATTGGTTTTTATGTAAAGTTTGGTGGCTGGGTTACGTTGATTTAAAATTCGTTTTGTATTTTTAAACCCATAAAACCTGCAAAACCGCCAAAACCGCAAGAGGGTTGCAGGGTTGGCGTGTAATTTAAACTATTTTATTTTAACTTTGTTTTTGGTGTTTTTTAAATTACAAAATCTTAGGGCGCTTGTGTGTAATGTAAATTTTTATGATAAAAATTTTGTTTTTGTCAGTTGCTTTTATGTTGTATGGTTTTAATTTTTAAAACTCGCAACATTAAGAAATTTGCGAGAATTGCGAGAATTGCGAGAATTGCGAGAATTGCGAGAATTGGGAGGATTGGGAGGATTGGGAGGATTGGGAGCGTAATTTAAATTACTTTTTTAAGTTGCAAAATTTTTAGTGAATGTAAAAAATTTAGTGGATTATTTTAAATCTATAAACCTGCGATTTAATTTTATACAACTTAAATTTTTATCCTAAATCTTTCAAATTCGGTTTTGAAAAAGATATTTAGGTCTTTTAAGCTCTCATCGTTCATTTGGATTAGTTTTAGGCGGTGTTTTTTGTAAATCTTTACCTTTTTTGCCTTTCGTTTTAGGTATTTTGGCGTATTTAGCCCCCAAAATTCTATGTAAATTTCAAAATCAACTAGGTAAAAATCGCTAATTACACGCTCTTTTGTATCTGCTTTTTTCTCATAAATAAACTTAAATCCGTGATGAAAAAGCCAGTTTGCAACGACCAGCTCGGCTCTGCTTTTAACCAAATCATTGCTATCGCTTAGGTATCTTTGCTGTTTGATTTTAGCTGGTTTTAGCCTTAAAATAAGCCAAAAAATGATACATAAAAGCCCTAAAATGGCTAAAATTTTAAAGTCCATTAGTGCTTTCAAAGACACAAAGCCAAAGGCATTTTTTGCTAGTTTTTACGACTTTGTGCCACCTATTTTTAGGGATAAAAAGCGTATCGCCACGCTCTAAACGCTCTATTTTGCCGTTTTTGTATTTGATTTTTGCCTTGCCACGAAGCAAACAGACCCACTCATCGCTGTTTTGATTTAGCCATTTTGTCGTTTGTTTGCTTGATAAAATCCGCTCAATGCGAAATTTCTTACCGCAAAAAACATCGCTAACGACCTCAAAATCGGCATTAAAATCTAAATTTTTAAAGATATTTTTCATAAATCAGGCGGCATATAGCCTTTTTCTCGTTTTTTTAACGCCTCTTTTTTGCGTTTTTCAAGAGCGTAAGCGTCATTAAGCGCGTCCTCATCATCAAATTTCGTCCCATCAAGAAATTTTCTGTAATCCTCAAACTGCTTATTTTTAATCCCCCAAATTAGCCCAAAAAGCGCAAAAGCACCAAGCATTACCGAGATTAAGAGCATTGCCATTAAAACTGCGTTATCCACGAAATTTTCTCCTTATATTTAGTGAATTTAAAATCACGATGAGCGAGCTAAACGACATAGAAATCGCCGCAAACAGCGGTATAATCAGCCCAAAAACGGCAAGCGGTATCGTTAGGGCGTTGTAAATTAGCGAAAATGTGAGATTTTGTTTTATCGTTTTTAGCGTTTGGCGTGAAATTTCAAGTGATAGTTTTAACGCCGATAAATCATCGCTAAGTAGCACCACATCGCTTCGCTCCAAGCTAATATCAGCCCCACTGCCCATACAAACGCCAACTTCGGCGTAGCTCATCGCCAACGTGTCGTTTATGCCGTCGCCGACCATTAAAATTTTATGTCCATTTTTTTGCAGATTTTTAATAAATTCCGCCTTAAAATCAGGCAAAACTTCGGCTTTGTAATCTTTTATGCCAAGTTTATCTGCCACGATTTTAACGGCGTTTTCGTTATCGCCACTTAGCATATAAACGCCCATTTTTAGGGCCTTAAAGGCATTTATGCACTCTTTTGCATTTTGCCTTATCTCATCGCTTAGGCTAAATGTGCCAACTATTTTTTTATCAAAAGCGACAAAATAAGCCGTATTTGTCGTGGTTTGATTGATTAAAATGCCGTTTTCACGCATAAAATTAGCACTGCCAGCAAGTAAAATTTTATCATCATAAACCGCACTCACGCCCTTTGCGGCGATCTCTTTTACGGCTGAAATTTTGACATTTTGCGTGATTTTATCGCTTAAAAATTTTGCCACAGCCACGCTTACTGGGTGTTTTGAGGCGTTTGCTAGGGCAAAGATGACATTTAGGTCAAAATTAGTGCTAAAATCATCTACCTTTAAAACACCCTTTGTGAGTGTGCCAGTCTTATCAAACACGACCACGTCGCACTTTGCAAGGCTTTCAATTATGCTTGATTTTTTAAAGATGATTTTGTTTTTTAGCCCAACGCCAAGTCCGACAAGCGTGCTAACAGGAGTGGCAAGTGCTAAGGCACAAGGACAGGCGATGACAATGACTGAAATGGCGATGATTAGGGCTTTTTCAAGGCTGTTTGCCTCTTGTAAAAACGGAGTGGCAAAGCCAAAACCGCCAAAGAAATTCCAAAAAATAAATGTCAAAATCGCAATAAAAATGATAGTAAGCGAGAATTTTGCCGAGATTTTATTTGCTAGGGTTTGTATTTTTGGCTTTTTAAGGTTTGCATTTTCAAGCATCGTGATAATTTTATTTAGGAGCGAATTTTTAAACTCCGCCCTAGCTTCATACTCAACGTAGCCGTCAAGGCAGATTGAGCCACTCTTTATCGCCATATCGCCACCAAGCGTGATAGGCACGCTCTCGCCGCTAATTAGCGAGTAGTCAAAACTAGCCTCGCCACTTGTAATAACGCCATCAATTAGCACCTTATCTCCGGCTTTTAGTGCGATTATGTCGCCGATTTTTATCTCATTTATATCTTTTTGGATAAATTTTTCGCCCTGTTTTACCAAGACCTCGCTAATCACCATTGAGCTAAGGCTGTCAATGGTGTCATTTGCACGTTTTTTGCTTAAAATTTCAAGGAATTTACCAGCAAAAACAAAGGTGATAATCATCGCAACCGAGTCAAAATATACCTCGCCCTGACGCGAAAACATCGCCCACACCGAGTAAATGTAAGCTAAACTAGCGCCCGTTGCAATAAGCATATCCATATTTGGGGTCTTGCTCTTAAAAGCGACCACGTAGCCCCTAAAAAACGCACCGCCAGTGTAAAAAAGCACCGGCGTGGCTAGGATAAACTCGGCAAAATTTAAGATATCACGCACGCTCTTATCCATACCCAAAAAGTAGCCAGAGTATTGTGCGATGGCTATCCACATTATATTCATCACGCAAAATACGCCAACTAGCAGTTTTATGTAAAACTCACGCCGCTTGGCTTCTAAAATCGCCTCATTTCGCCCAGTGTCATAAGCGTATGCGTTGTAGCCGATTTGGTTGATTTTGTTTAAAATTTCATCTAATTTAACCAGCTCATCGTCCCATAAAATCACGGCTTTGTTGTTTGTGGCATTTATGCTTACTTCTAAAATTCCATTTAGTGAAAACAGTGCCTTTTCGTTTAGCCAAATGCAAGCCGAGCAGTGAATGCCCTCAATTACAAGGCTGATTTTGCAAATCCCATTTTCGTTTTTTACGTAGTTTTTGTATAAATTTTTAATGGCTTCATCGGTCGTTTTTTTAATGTTATTTGCGGGATTTAGGCTGTTTTTGCCAAGTCTAGCGTAAAACTCATCAAGTCCGTTTGAGTGTAAAATTTCATAGACATTTTGACAGCCCACACAGCAAAATTTTTGTCCATTTTGCCCTGTTATCATTGAGTTTTCGTTAAAAGTTAATTTACAATGCGAGCATTTAGCCATTAAATCTCTTTTGTAAAAATTTAAGCACGAAACTTGCTAAATTTAGCCCCTTTGAGCGGTGTGAAATTTCAAGTTTGACGCTATTTTCTAGCTCTCCAATCGTCTTATCAAAGCCATTTGGGATAAACATAAAATCATAGCCAAAGCCGTTATCTCCACGCTCATCATTTATCACATCGCCGTGCATAAAGCCGTGCGTGGTGTAGTTGCCAAATTTTGATGAAATAGCGATACAAGCGGTGTAAAACGCCTTTGTTTTGCTTAAATTTAGTGCATTTAGCTCATCAATTAGCTTTTTTCGGTTTGATTTATCAGTGGCATTTTCGCCGCTAAAACGTGCTGAATAAATGCCCGGTCTGCCATTAAGCACATTTACGCTAATACCGCTGTCATCGCTTAAAGCGATAAATTCATCGCCAAGCCCCATAGCCTTTATTTTTTCATAAACAGCCCTTGATTTTATCAGGGCATTTTGCTTAAAACTCGTGCCGTTTTCAATGATTTCAAATGGGGTTAAAATTTCGCTTAATGCGTAAATTTCATAACCTTTTAAAAATTCTTTTATCTCTTTTACCTTGTCTTGATTTGACGTTGCTAGAACGATTTTCACGGCACTCCCTTTAAAATTTTGGCGTTAATTTTATCAAAAAGAAGTTTAATATTTAAAAAAGCGTGTTAAAATTACTACTTTTTTGATAAAGGAATTTTATGTTAAAAAGCGTTTTACCACTTAGTTTTATCGTCGCAAACCGATTTTTTGGACTTTTTATCGTCCTGCCAGTGCTTAGCCTTTATGCTTTAAATTTAGAGGGTGCAAATGAGTTTTTGGTGGGAATTTTAGTCGGTGGATATGCGATTACCCAGATGATTTTTCAGGTGCCTTTTGGGGCGATTTCAGATAAAATCGGCAGAAAAAAGGCGATTGCAATTGGACTTTTAATCTTTACCTGTGGCTCGGTAATTTGCGGTCTTAGTAGTGATATTTACACGATGATTTTTGGGCGTTTGTTGCAAGGCGTGGGTGCGATTGGAGCGGCGGCAACGGCGATGATTAGCGACTTTACAAACGAAGAAAACCGCTCAAAAGCGATGGCGATAATGGGCGGATTTATTGGAATTTCATTTTCTGCTTCAATGGTTTTAAGCCCGATTTTAAGCAAGAGCTGGGGGCTTTCTGGGCTGTTTTATCTAAGCGCGGTATTAAGCATTTTTTGCATTATTTTGCTATTTTTTGCCGTGCCAAAAGAGCCAAAAATCAGCCACCACGACCCAAAAGTCCCGTTTTTAAAGCTCATTTTTGCTAAGGATTTTTTCATCATCAGCCTTACAAATTTAATGCAAAAAATGCTTACTAGCATCGCATTTTTAGCAATCCCAATCGTGCTTGTAAATGAGCTTGGCTTTGTTAAAGAAAATTTGTGGCAGGTCTATGTTTTAAGCACGATTTTTGGCTTTATCGCTATGGGACTTGGCGGATTTTTAGGCGACGGCAGGGGGCTTAGCAAGGCGATTTTGCTCTTTGGCGTGGGGCTTTTTATCGTTAGCTACGCATTTTTTAGCCTTTCAAATAACACCGTGCTATTTATCATCGGTGTGGTCGTATTTTTTACTGGATTTAACCTGCACGAGCCGATAATGCAGTCTTGTGCGAGCAAATTTGTAAAATCAGCACAAAAAGGTGCGGCACTTGGCGTGTTTAACTCGTTTGGATTTTTTGGTAGTTTTGTGGGTGGAATTTTTGGCGGATTTATGCTTCATCACTACGATATTTACGCACTTGCGATGATTTGTGTGGGGCTTTGTGTAGCGTGGTTTTGTCTGCTTTTAACGATAAAAGACCCAAGGGTTTTTAAGACCATTTACTTTTTAAATGGCGAAAATTTAGACGCACTTAACGGCATTAGCGGTGTTTTTGATAAATTTAGCGCTAAAAATGGCGTTGCGGTTAAGTTTGATAGCACTTTAATAGATGAAGAAAAAATCAGAAATTTGGCTAAATAATGTATGAATTTATAAATTTTACCGATTTAGATGATGTCCAAAAAGAGATGATTTTTAGGTGGCGAAACGATGAAAGGGTCGCTAAATTTATGATACACAAAGCGATTGGCTGGGACGAGCATTTAAAATTTTTAAATGATTTAAAAACAAAAAGTAACAAGCAATACTTCTTAATCAAAAATGGGGGGGGGGTATGTCGGCGTGATTGATTTTGTAAATATTAGCAAAAACGCTTGTGAATTTGGGATTTATGCAAATCCAGAGCTAAAATCGCAGGGCAAAATTTTAATGGAGCTGATGATTAATCACGCTAAAAACGCACTTTGCGTAAAACAAATCAAAGGCTACGCTTATAATTTTAATCAAAAAGCCATAGCCTTGTATGAGAAATTTGGCTTTAAACTCACGGCAAGAGATAGCGAATTTACACACTTTTGCCTTGATTTAGAGCATTAAAAGCACACGGACTTTTTCGCCTTTTTTGATAAATTTTTGCTCTTTTGGCACGACTAGGAGTGCTGCTTGGTTGGTTAAATTATTTACAATCGCCGAGCTACCTAGCTTTTTGCCACGTAAATTTGCGTATAAAACGCCATTTTTATGCTCTAAATTGACAGCACTAAATTCCAAAAATGGCGAGCGTTTTTCGTAATCCTCATCTAAAATTGCCGTTAAATACGGCTCATCTTGCAAAAACCACGTATTTAAAAGCACCCTGAGAAAAAGCACACACATAACCATAGCGGAGTATGGGAAGCCGGGCAAGGCAAAGATGTATTTTTCGCCAGATTTTGCGATTTTTATGTGTCTGCCGGGTTTTATATCGGCACCATTTATAATGATATTAAACTCATCTTTTAACGCAATTTTAACAAAATCATAATCGCCCATACTAACGCCACCAGTTGTTAGCAAAATGTCAGCTCCTTTTAGTGCGTTGATTATAGCTTCTTTGACAGCGTTTGGCTCATCTTTTGTGATCGGCATAATGATAGCATCAGCACCCATTTTTTGTGCCATACAAGCAAGTGCTACGTGATTTGAGCTGTGAATTTGTGCATCGTTTTCAAGCGGTTCGCCAAGGTCTTTTATCTCGCTGCCAGTGGCTAAAATTGCGATTTTTGGCTTTATAAAAACCGAGATGAAAAACAGCCCAAGCTCGGCTAAAAGTGCGATTTCAGCATAGTTTAGCTTAGTGCCTTTTTTGATTAAAATCTCGCCTTTTTTGTAGCTTTCGCCCACCTGCCTAACCGCAAAACCCTTAGCCACTGGCTTTTTAATTAGTATTTTTTGCCCTAAAACCTCCACATTTTCAACTGGCACGAGCGTGTCGGTATCATCGCTCATCAATGAGCCAGTAAAGGTCTTAACGCACTCATTTTCATTTAAAAATAGCTTTTTATCGCTGCCAGCTGGTAGTGATGCGACTAAATTTAGCTCACTTTGAGCGTTAAATTTAAACGCATAGCCGTCCATTGCAGAGACTGGTTTTGCTGGGTAGTTATCATTTGCGATGACATCAAATGCAATGTGCCTATCAAGGGCATTTGTAAGCGCTACTTTCTCAACTCTATCCCACAAAATGGCGTTTTGCTTTAAAATTTTAAGGCACTCATCATAGCTTTGTAAATTCATCTTTAATCCTTGCTTAAAATTCCCGCATTTGGTAGCTTTTGCGAGCGTTCTTTGGCGTAAATTCTCACGCCGTTTTTAACATCATACTTCCAAATCGGAGCGTTCGCCTTAAAATCCTCAACAAATTCGTTAATCAGTCTTAACGCAACCTTTCGCTTCGGGCTTAAAACCCCTGCGATATAGGAGCTTTCGCCGACTTTGACGTCGCCTTTTGAGTGAGCGAAAAAGACCTTTGCGTTTTGGCTTTTTGCTATATCCTGCCACGAATTTAGCCATTTTTGCAAAAGCGGTTCGTAAATATCAAAGCTAAGCGCCTCAATGCCGTCCTCGCCCCTAACAATGCCTACGAATGTGATTAAAGCGCCGCAATTTTGGCTAACGCTCTCCTTGTGCCATTGATTAAAAATCGCACAAACATCTAAACTGCCATCGTAAATTTGCATCTTAACCCCCGCAAACCGGTGCTAAAAGCACGACCCTATCGCCGTCTTTTAATGGCGTGTCAATGCTAGAAACAAGCTCGTCATTTACTGCCACACCGCAATCTTTTAACCAAATTTTAAGGCTCTCATCTTGGTTTAAAATCTCTTTTAACTCGCTCAAATTTGAAACGTCTAACTCCAAATTTTGCCTATTTATCGGCCCTAAAAACTCAACTTTTACCATTTTTATCCTTTGAAATTTTGCGTGATTTTAGCATATTAATCTTTTAGAAGTTATAATTTTAAAGGTTTAATTAGCTTTTAAAATATTAAAATCAAAATATTAATATCACATAATTTATACGCAATTAAGTCAATTTTTGTTACCATAAAAAAACTTATTTTTAATAATTTATAAACAAATTTAAAAGGAGATAGATGAAGAGATTAATTTTTATGCTGATAATGCCTTTGTTTTTTATATCTTGTGCGTCGGTTAGTAAGCCTTATATGCCACCTATAAAAGATGAAAACGCCCAAAAAGAGGCGATTTTTCATAGCGGTTTGCTAAATAAAAAGGATTTATCAAACGGCATAATAAACGAGCCGCAAAATGGCAAGCCAAATTTATCTTTAAGACCTATTACTGGTTCAAAATCAGCACCCCTAACGATAATCAACCCCTACGGCTCATCAATCACCGTTTGGGCGTTAGCTCCGGGCAATTGGCTTTGGGGCTACACGCTAGATAGCTCAAAGGACTTTGGCGACGCAAGGACGTGGCAGGTGCTAAATCTTGGCAGCGACATCGTCTTAATTAGCAATTTATTGACAAAAAACTGCATTCACGATGAGGGCAACGGTATCACTCACAGACCCTGTGATATCAATAACAAATCCCAGCAGTGGCAGTTGTTTGCTATGGATAACGGCGCCGTTCAGCTAAAATCAACGGCCTCTGGCAAGTGCATTAGGACTGAATTTGGGCTTCTTGTGGAGGCGGACAGATATTTTAGCATTACGATGGAGCCTTGCTCGTTTAAGCCAAACATAGACCAGCAGTGGATTTTTGTCCCAGAAGCGGCGGTTACGGCGCCACTTTTAGGAGGTAGGCAGTGAAAATTTTAATAGCTTTTTTAATCAGCCTAAGTGCGCTTTTTGGCGTGATTGATGATTTTAAGACAGCCACTTGGAATATGCAAGGTTCAAGCGCAAGCAGCGAGGCTAAGTGGAGCATTAGCGTAACTCAGATGTTTTCAGGTGCAAACGGCATTGACGTCCTTGCCATTCAAGAAGCCGGGACTTTGCCGGTTACAGCTTTGCCTACTGGCAGGGAATTTAGATTTGCTGGAATTTCAATTGAAGTAACGGAGCACGTTTGGAATATCGGCACACGTTTGCGTCCAGATCTTATCTTTATTTATTACGCTCAAACCGACCTTGGCGGCAATAGGGTAAATTTAGCCATCGCTAGCAGAAGACAAGCCGACGAGGTGTTTTTACTCCCGCCTCCGACCACCGCTTCAAGACCGATGCTTGGCATTCGCATAAATAACGACGCATTTTTTAACATCCACGCCCTAGCCACCGGCGGACCTGACGCTTCGGCTATCGTGCATAACATAGACCTATTTTTTCAAAGCTCGCCGACCCTAGCTAATACGAACTGGATAATAATGGGCGATTTTAACAGGGAGCCCGGCGAACTGCTTAGTTCGTTTGAGCTCGCTTTAAGGCTAAGGACTAGGATTATTACAAATAATGCGATCACGCAAATTAGTGCGAGACGGACGCTAGATTACGCAATAGTAGGCAACTCAAACCGCGCCGTAGTCCCAGCCCCACTGCCGCCTATCTCGGCTAGCACCTTTTTTAGCGGTTTTAGAACCCACATCGCAAGCGATCACTTCCCTGTAACATTTAGGAGATTTCCATGATAAAAAGAGCGTTTTTAACGATATTTGCCCTAGTTTTGCTAAGCGGGTGTGTTTCTAAACCCAAAATTTTACAGCTAGATAGCTCAGGCGGTTTTGCAGGAGATATAAGCAAGGCGCCAGATGAAAAACGAGCGCCAGATAGGATAAAAGTCGCGCTAGGCGATAAAAAAGAGCTTGTAAGATTAAGAAATTCATCAAATAACGCCGTTGATGCCTTTACCCTACCACTTAGCCTAAGGTCGCTTGATACGGGCTTGCCGTTGGTTGTAAATTTTAATCAACAAAATGAAACGTTTAATTACAATTTAAGAGAGGTTAAAGCCTTTGACCCAAATATCATAAATGAGATTAAAAAGGTTGATAATTTTAGATTTTTAAAGCTTGAATACGTGCAATTTACATCGGCTACAAATATTGATATGTGCCTAGCCATTGATGAGAGCGGATTTTTTACCCTAAAAAGCTGTGCCGAGGACTTAAATAAAAAGAAATTTGAGACCGTTTATCAGCTCATACCTTTATTAAGCGACGCTGTGGAGATAAGGTCGCTCGTTTTAGGCGGCGGCGAGTGCATTAGCACCTTTGTAAATCCAAATTTAGAGCCTTGGCAAAGGGTCGGAATTTTAAAGTGTGAGCTAAGAGAGGGATATGGAGTGAAAACGCCTAAATTATGGGCTATTATGCCTGAAATCAGAGAGGCTAAGATACTAACGCCGATTGATTGATGTTTATAAGTAGGAGTTATAATGAAAAATTTAATAATAGATTTAGATGGTACAATTACAATAGATAGTGATTTAGAATACTCGTGTAAGCAAATAAATACACAAGTTGTAAATCAGTTAAAAAAATATAAAGAAATGGGGTTTAAGATTACTATATACACAAGTCGTAATATGAAAACTTTTAATGGTAATCTAGGTAAAATAAATGTAGAAACATTGCCAAATATTTTAAAATGGCTAGATTCTAATAAAGTGCCTTATGATGAGGTTATTGTCGGTAAGCCTTGGTGTGGAACAGAGGGGTTTTATGTTGATGATAGAGCTATTAGACCTAGTGAATTTGCTACTTTAAGCTATGATGAGATAAAGAATTTGTTGGGTATTAACTTACAAGATAGTGATAATATTGCTAGGGAGTGATTAATGATATTAATTACATCAGCAAAATATCTTTCTGTAGATTTTCAAATAGAACTGGGGGGGGGGTATTCCACCTGCTTTTTTGCCGGTTGGTAGCAAAAGACTATATGAATACCAGATTGAACTATTTAAATCTTTAAATGAAAAAATATCCTTATCACTACCTAGAAGTTTTATCTTGGATAAATCAGACAAAGACAGGCTAAAACAACTAGGTGTAAATATAATTTTTGCACCAGACAATATTACTCTTGGTGAATCAATTGTATATTGTTTAAATATGCTTATGCCTTTTAATGAGAGTATTCGTATTTTACACGGCGATACATATTTTAACAAACTTGATTTTTGTAATAATTCTTTGGTAGTAAGTAAAGCAAAAAATAATTATGATTGGGAATTTTTAAGCCGGGATTATAAAATTAATAACAATTTTATTCTAAATGACAATATGGTTTTGTCTGGATATTTTGAGATTTCTGATCCATACGAGCTTATTCATTCAATTTTAAAATCAAATTTTTCATGGACACAAGGCTTAAAGCTTTATTCTAAAAATAATCCTTTTAAAATAGTGGAAAATAATACTTGGATTGATTTAGGACTTATTTCAAGTTATTTTTATTGCAAAAAGTATATTACATCTCAAAGAGCATTTAATGACTTAAAAATAGAAAATGGATGGTTTGTAAAAAGTTCTAGTATAAAGCAAAAAATAGAAGGAGAGATTAATTGGTTTGAAAAATTCCCAATTCAACTTGATCTAAATTTACCTAGGTTTGTTAATCTAAATTCAGGTTCATATAAAATAGAATATTTATACCTAAATACATTATCAGAACTCTTTGTGTTTGGAAAATTATCAAAAATTGTTTGGACAAGAATATTTAATACGCTTAAAAGTTTTTTGACTAAGTTACACTCTTATAAGACAGATACTGGAAGTGAATTTAATTTTTTTAGCAAAACCACAAATAGGCTTTATACTTTTTTAGATGATAATGGTTTTGATATGACAATGGTATGGAGATTTGAAAATATAGAAATTTCATTAAATGAAATGTTGAGAAATATTAATTTAGAGATTGGTCAAAACGATACAAATTCTTTTATTCATGGTGATTTTTGTTTTAGTAATATTATGTATGATTTTAAATCAGAAGATATTAAGACGTTTGACCCTAGGGGTTTAGATTTTTCTGGTAATATCACGCCTTTTGGTGATTCTAGATACGACTATGCCAAGCTTTTTCACTC
Source organism: Campylobacter gastrosuis (assembly GCF_030249845.1). GTDB lineage: Bacteria > Campylobacterota > Campylobacteria > Campylobacterales > Campylobacteraceae > Campylobacter_A > Campylobacter_A gastrosuis. The sequence continues at coordinate 127,037 of NZ_JANURM010000003.1, forward strand.
TTGTATTGGTCTGTATGATTTTATTATTGCTGGATTTTATGATTGTAACATAATAGATAATCAAATTTTTTTAACAATAAAAACTCCAAATTCAATTAGGTTAATTCAAGATGAATTTTTTAATATAATTTGTCCAATCAATAAAAGAGAATTTTATGCAATTACTATCCATCTATTTTTATCAATGCTTCCGTTACATTCAGATAATAAGAGTAGGCAGTTAGCATTATTTGCCAATTCATTTAGATTATATAAAGAGTTTTTGGATTTAAGGAGTTAAGTTTTGATTATTATATTTCCTATGGCTGGACTTAGCAGCCGTTTTGCAAAGGCTGGATACAAATTGCCAAAATATATGCTTGATATTAAAGGTGGTTCTGTTTTTTACAATGCCGTTAATGGTTTTAAGAGATATTTTAATTCTTGTAAGTTTTTGTTTATATATAGAGATATTATGGATACAAAAAATTTCATAAAAAAAGAATGTGCTAAAATGAATTTAAAAAATTATGAAGTGATTGAGTTAAAAAATGAAACGCAAGGTCAAGCTCATACGGTTCAATTGGGACTTGAAAAATCAAATTTTGATTTAAATGATAGCATTTTGATTTTTAATATAGATACTTTTCGCCCAAATTTTAAACTCCCATCTAGTTTTGATATATCTAAAATTGATGGATATTTAGAAGTATTTGAAGGCGATGGTGAAAATTGGAGTTTTGTTTTGCCAAAAGATGAACAAAATGTGATAAAAACGGCAGAAAAAGAGAGAATTTCACCACTTTGTAGCAGTGGATTGTATTATTTTAATAAGGCGAGTGATTTTATTAGTGTGTTTGATGAATTATTTCAAAACAATCAAAGAACAAAAGGTGAGTTTTATATTGCACCTTTATATAATAAACTTATTACACAAGGCAAGATTATCAAATATTTTAAAATACAACTAAATGAAATAATTTTTTGTGGCACTCCAAAAGAGTATGAAGATTTAATTATAAAAAAAGAGAGTAATGTATGAAAGAAATTTATAAACACATCAATGATTTTGATATAGTTATGGCTTTAAAAGAGGCTAAGAGCAAGTATCCACAAATGTATTTACAGCTTCTATTTAAATTCGGTTTGTTTGAAGAATTGATATATTTTTTAGAAGCTAGCCAATCACAAAACAATACATTTAATCTTGAATTAATTAAATTAGTAATCAATGCCAAAGTGGATAGTGTGTTAAATGATAAGAGATTTGAAGTTATTTCAAGAGAAATTTTATTAGCATATGTAATTAATTATAAAATCCAAAATAGATTTTTAAATATAGATGAAGCTGTTAAATTTTTAGATGATCTTAGATTGAATTTTGATAAATATAATAGATTTACAATTATCTATATTTTTGTTGAGATTTTTGATTACTTTTATGAGCTTGAAGATTGGAGCTTTTTTGCAAAAGCTAGATCAAGTGTAAATTTTCTTTTAAATGAGAAATTTATAAATCATCAAGGTGCTATTAAATATTTTAAAAACTATACTGAAATTTTTAATAAATATTGCAATAATAGTAATTGTAGAGTAGCTATTGTAATAGCTGGTGCTTATAGAGGGCATTTTAGGCATTGTTTAAAATCTGTTGTGGATTTAGCCACAGGACTTGATGCTGATATATTTATATCTACCTGGGATACGTCGTGTTCTTATCCTGGTGTTTGTGGTGCAGGAATGAATTATGCACATAGAAATTTTAGTGCTATTTTAGGTAGCTGTCCAGAGATAATAATAAATAAAGCAGGACTGAAAAAACATTTTTTTAATACATTTAAAATATTAGATACAGAGATTAATGAACCCTTAAATGATTTAGAATTTAAACTATATAGTAGTATAAAACAATATAGTTTAAGTAATAATTTATTATTTGAAAACAATATAATAAAGCAAAATTATATGGATAAAATTTCATATACTACAAAGGAGGATTTAGAGCTTCATAGGGGAAGGTATTTTATTAACGTATTCAAACAATTTTATCATATTGCAAATGCTAAAAAGCTTGTGTTAGATTATGAATCAAAGCATTCGTTTAAATATGATTATATTATTAGAGTTAGACCTGATGCTAATGTAAGAATGCTAGATAGAAGTGAGCTTTTTAAGCTAAAAAGTGGTGATTTTGCAGTTGCCTTAACGAGTAGAGGGGAAGGCCTTACCGATATATGTTTTTATGCAAAAAGAGATGAAATGTTAAAATTTATGGATTTATATAATGTAGATAAAATGCAAGAGTTTAAATATTTTACAAAAATGTTCTTGGTTGGTGGCATTCATGGCCTTTTGACAAATTGGGCGATGTTAAATAAATTAAAAGTAGTGCCTATGAGACTTCCTGTTTCATTAGAAAATAAATATCATATATCGTTCTTACCAAATTTTGATGATGCTCTAAAAGAGGATATAAAGAACACAACGCTTAATAAAGATGAACTTTACAAATGTCTAAACTTTTTTGATAAGATTAAAGAGTTGATAAAAAATAATAATACAGAGATAAAAAATCTCAACTATAAAGAAATTACAGCCGAGTTTCGTATAAAAAATCAGTTAAGTTATAAGCTAGGTCAAGCAATGATATAAAATTCAAAAAGTGTATTGGGATATTTAAAAATGCCATATATTTTAAGTGGCATATATAACCAATACAAAAAAGAGCAATTTGCCTATAATGATAAAATCAATAAAAATCCAAGTTTGGCGTTACCAAAGTTAAGCACTTATGCTGACTACAAAGAAGCTATTAAATGTAAAAACCATTTGAGCTATAAATTAGGAGAAGCTTTGATTAAAGCCAGTAAAAACTGGTATAAGGGTGGATTTATTAAATTTATGTTTGAAGTTATTAAAATAAAGAATAAATCATAATATTAATTTATTATTATAATTTTTTATTAATTTAATTTCATAATATCGTTTTTTTTTTTTTTTGATAATCTGCTGTTTTTAAAATTAAATGGCAGGTTAAGATGAAAAATATTGTTTTGTTGGGCGGAAGCAATTCTGTAATGACGAATGGCTTACAAAAAGGCTTAAAAGAGTATGCAAATGTAACAAATTTAGCCTTAGGCGGCACCGCAAATCTTCAAAATTTATATGAGTTAAAACGAGATAGAAATCAAGAAGCTATAAAAAATGCTGATTTGATTATCACAGAATCATTTATTAATGAGCTAGATAATCACAATATTAGAGAAAATTTGCCATTTGAAATAATATTTAAAAATTTACAATATTTATATGCTACTTTGTATGAGCTTAAAAAGCCAATTTGCATATTAATCTTGCCATATCGTCCTAAAAATCATCAGATAATAGCTAATATGCATAGATTTTTAGCCAATTATTTTGGGTTAAATATAATTGATATGCAAAATTACTACAAAGAGCACGAAATAGTTCAATTTGGCGATAAATTTGGAGCACATCAGCTGCCTGTTGTTAGTAGATATGTCGGCAAAGAGATAGCTAAAAATATAGATAAATTTCAAATCTCAAATAAACAAATAAAAATACAACTACCAGAATTTAAAGTATTAACGCCAGATAATATGCAAAGAAATGGTAGCTTTAAAATTTTTAATCCAAATAATAGTATGTATAATGAAATAGTTTATCGTTTAGAAAAGGGCAATCATCTAAGCTTTAATGGATTTGAAGGCTATCAGATATTAGGGATACATAGCTGGAATTTAGAAAATAACGCAGAAATTACAAGACTTACTTGGCATGCCGCTACTGCCCATTGTGCTTCGTTTCACATTAAAGCATTAGGTGTTAATATTGTTAAACCAACTTCAAAATTAAATATTTTTTGTGAAATTCAAGCTGAGCCAATAATTAGTGATGATTTTATAATTAAATTTAATGATGAAAATTTGCCTAACACCGAGTTTTATGTAAATTCGCATTTAGAAAAGCCAAATTTATTGATCTTGCAATATTTTGATTTAATCGCACTTTTATTATGTAAGCCAAATCCAAATGAAAAACTAATTAGCCTTGATACAATCTCATTTGATACAGATATGTTAATTAATAAGGAGATAGATTTATCTTATTTAATACCAAATATAGTATTTTTTAGAGATTCTATGGAATTTATAGATGAGTATATAGGGTATTTATATCCAAATATTACAAGGCATATAGAAAATGTTTTAATGCCAAAGGTTAAAAACGAGATAGCCCTAAATACCAAGCCAGTGGCGTTACCAAACTATGAGATTGATATAAAAAATATTAAAAGCGAGATTGATATTTTAAGAGAAAAATATGAGCTTGATATAAAAAACATTGATTTTAAAATCAATATTTTAAACAATGGTTTAAATTTCTTACTTTATGAATCTGCTAAATTTAGAATTTGCAATCAATTAAGCTATAAATTAGGCAAAATAATGGTAGAAAATTCCAAAAGTTTATTTTCTATTTTAAAACTGCCGTTGGTCTTAGTAAAAGAGATAAAAAACTACAAAAAAGAGAAGATTTTTTACAACAAAAAGACAAAAGAAAATCCAAATTAAAACTCCCACCGCTTGAAATTTATCCAGATTATAAAGAGGCTTTAAAATATAAAAAGACTTTAAATTATAAATTTGGTCAAGCCTTGATAAAAGCTAACGAAAGCCCATTTAAATTAGGTTATTTATCCTTATGGTTTAAATGCAAAAAAATTAAAAAAGAGCATAAAATTTCGTAATCATCGTAATTTTAAATTTGCATTATTTTACCCATATTAAATGTTTATTTGATTTAAAGTTAGCTTTTAGGGGAGTGGTTGTATAATCTCGTTATTTTTATGCTAGGAGTTTTTATGACCCAAGAAGAATTAGACGCTTTGATGGCTGGTGACCTTGATGATATCGCTGATAGCACGCCCACAGAGCAAGAAGCACCAAAAGAAGAAGCACCAAAACCAGAAGCTAAAAAAGATGAAAACGAGTTTGTAAATTACAGAGTGAGTGCCGATAGTGCTTGGCCTCCGCCACCGCCGACTGATGATCATAAGATGGTTCATCAGCTTGATGATGTCACTCGTGATAGCGAGAAAAAAGCCACCGAAATGTTTGATAAGCTTGAAACGATAAACGGCTTTTTTATGGATGCTGAGAGCGGTTGCGGGGCGTTAAATTCTGGGCTTGATGCAAATATCGCACTCTTTACGACTTTAAGCGAAAAATTCCCACACGTGGCGACATTTAGCGAGGCATTAGAGCGAAATAACGCCCTAAAATCAAGCATTGATGAGATTGTCGGCAACCTACAAATGGGGCAAGATGAGATAATGATGGCAATGGATATGATGCAGTATCAAGACATTCATCGCCAAAAGATTGAGCGCGTTATTAACGTAATGCGCGCGCTTAGCAAGTATATGAATACGCTATTTGAAGGCAAGATTGACGATGATAAGCGTGTTGGCTCGGCTGTGCATATCGCGGGTGATACGACCACTGAAAATTTAGTAAGCAATGATGACATTGAAGCACTCATTGAAAGTTTAGGTAAAAAGTGAAAAAACCGGAGCTTTTAAGCCCAGCAGGCAATTTCACAAAGCTTAAAATCGCCCTTGATTACGGAGCGGACGCCGTTTATGCGAGTGTGGCTAGTTTTTCGCTTAGGACACGCTCGGCTCGTGAGTTTGACTTAGAGAGCTTTAAAGAGGCGATTGATTACACGCACGAAAAGGGCAAGAAATTTTACGCCACTATAAACGCCTTTCCGTTTAACTCACAGATTGAGCCGTTAAAATGCCACTTGCAGACCATATCGGCGATGAAACCAGACGGATTTATCATCGCAACGCCCGGCGTTATGAGCCTAGCAAAGCAGATAGCGCCAGAGATTGAAGTGCATTTAAGCACTCAAGCAAACGTGATGAACTACCTTGACGCTAAAATTTATCACGATATGGGAGCTTCTAGGATCGTGGTCGCTCGTGAGATGAATTTAAAAGATGTTATAAAGATAAAAGAGTTTTTGCCAAATTTGGAAATTGAAATTTTCGTGCACGGCTCGATGTGCTTTGCATACTCTGGTCGTTGCTTGGTTAGTTCGGTTCAAAGCGGTCGTATGTCAAATCGTGGCAGTTGCGCTAATGACTGCCGTTTTAAATACGAACTTTACGCTAAAAATCCAGACTCAGGCACGCTCTTTCGCCTTGAAGAAGACCCAGAGGGTGGCACTCACATAATGAACTCAAAGGATTTAAACCTTTCAGCTCACATTGATGATATTATCAAGGCTGGCGTGATTGATAGCTTTAAGGTTGAGGGTCGCACAAAGAGCGAGTATTACGCTGCTTGCGCCACTCGCGCTTATCGTATGGCGATTGATGACGCGATGAGTGGGAATTTTGAGATTAGCAAGTATCAGTTTGAGCTAAACACGCTTAAAAATCGCGGTTTTACGGACGGATATTTAGTTCATCGTCCATTTGAGAGAGCTGATACGCAAAATCACATCTCAAGCCTAGAAGAGGGCACTCATCAGGTGCATTCAATAAGCGAGGACGGCGAGTTTTTCAAGTGCAAATTTAAAATCGTGCCAGACGAGGCTTACGAGATTGTCGCTCCGCTTGATGCAAAGATAGATGAGTGTGATAATGAAATCGGTAAAATTTATAAGCAAAATGGCAAATTTTGGCTAGTTTTTAAGCAGTTAATTAGCAAAAAGGGTAAAACTTTAGATGAAATTCACAGCGGAAACGAAAACGAGATGAAGCTACCTATAAAAATGCCTGAATTTAGCTTTTTAAGAAAGGAGATTGTGTGAAATTCGTATCAATTATAATGGGAAGTAAGAGCGATTATGAGATAGTAAATGAAGCAGCAAAGCTACTTAGCAAATTTGGCGTAAAATATGAGCTAATCATCAGCTCAGCCCACAGAAGCCTAGAGCGAACGAGCGAGTATGTAAAGAGTGCCGAAAAAAAGGGCGCGCAGGTCTTTATAGCAGCCGCTGGTATGGCAGCTCATTTAGCTGGGGCAGTCGCTGCAAACACGACAAAACCGGTCATTGGCATACCTATGGGGGGCTCAGCGCTTAGCGGAGTTGATGCGCTTTACTCAACCGTGCAAATGCCAAGCGGAATGCCAGTTGCCACACTTGCCATTGGCAAGGCTGGGGCGATAAACTCGGCATACCTTGCTATGCAAATTTTAGCCCTAAACGATAGTGATTTAGTACAAAAACTAAAAGATGACAGAGAGGCTAAAAAAGAGGCGTTAAAGAGCGATTCTGCCGAAGTTGAAGTGATACTTTAAGGAGAGTAAATGCAGACTTTTTTAAAGATTGATGAGTTTTGTAAGCTGGTTCATTTAGAGCGTGAGGTCATTGAGGGGATGATTGAGCGTGGCGTTTTAAACACTCGCACAGATGAGGGCGAAATTTACATTGAAGCTAGTCAAGGCACTATGAGCGTTGTGCCAGCAACCACTTCAAATTTAAGTGTAAATATGAATGCGTTGCCCGGCGAAAGTTTTGTTGAAAAGACTATCGGCACGATTTTAAACCTGCACGAAAAGGTGCTTGACGCAAAAGATGAAACACTTGAAGTTTTGCGAAATGAGAATAAATTTTTAAAAGAGGCACTTTACTCTATGCAGGAGCTTTACGATGAGGACAGAAAGACCATTGAAACGCTCACAGCTCAGCTCAAAAGCGCACAAGATGAGGTTGAGTTTTTAAAGCGAAAGTATAAACTAATGTGGAATAGGGCAGTTGAAAATTTCAATGGATAGGGTTTTAGAAAGCTCGTTTGTAAGCGTTGTGGGCGATGAGATAGAGCGTATTTTTTTAGAGATTAATGGCGAGTGGTTTGCGATTTTTATCAAAGATGAGAGCCTAAATTTTAGCCCTTCAAATGACCCTATCACGCTTGATTTAGAGCTTAAAAGAGCGCCAATTATCACGCAGTTTGAGGGGCTTGGTATAGATGAGATAAACGAAATTGAAAATATCGGCTTTGAGATAAATTTCATTGATAAAAGTCTAGTTTTTAAAATTTTACAAAATAGCCTAAAAATCGGCGTTACAAACTATATTTATAAAATTTGACTTTTTATTTATTTAATGATACAATGCGTTTAAATTTTTAAACATATAAACATAAAAATGAGCCAAAAGACTATTGAAATTTTGCGTGAATGCATACCGACTTTTAATGTTTTAAGTGATGAAAACCGCCTGATGATTTTGCACATTTTATTTGAAAATGGCAATTTAAATGTCAGCGACATAACGGAGCGACTTCATCTATCTCGCCCAGCTGTTTCACATCATCTTAAAATTATGCTAGACGCTGGTTTGGTAAGTGTCATTCAGCAGGGCAAAGAGCGTTACTACACCGCTACGCTTCAACAAGCAGGCGAGAGATTTTGTCGCCTTATGGCTTCTTTTATTGAAGACGGCTGTATTAAGCCGTAATTTTTTTGTTCAAATATGTTTAAAAGTTTAAACTTATAATCTTAAAGGATAAAAAATGCAAAATTTACTAAATCAACCGCTCGTTTTAAAAAACGGCACAACAATCAAAAACCGCCTTTTAAAATCGGCGATGAGCGAACAGCTAGCAGTAGATAACAAGCCAAGTCAAACGCTAATAAATTTATACAAAATTTGGGCTAATGGTGGCGCTGGCGTGCTAATAACTGGCAACGTGATGATTGATAAAAACGCACTTGGGGCAAAAGATGACGTGGTGCTTGAAAATGGGGCTGACTTAGAGCCATTTAGTGCGTGGGCAAGTGCCGCAAAGACTAACGACACAAAGGTAATAATGCAGCTAAACCACCCCGGCAAACAATCGCCAAAATTTCTATCAAAAACGCCAGTAGCGCCAAGTGCTCTGTCACTCTCAAATGGGCTAGAAAGGCTATTTAACACACCAAGAGAGCTAAGCATTAGCGAGATAAAAGAGCTTGTAAGACGCTTTGGGCAAAGTGCAAAACTCGCAAAAATGGCTGGTTTTGACGGAGTGCAAATTCACGCAGCACACGGCTACCTAATCAGTCAATTTCTATCCCCACTACACAACCAAAGAGCCGATGAATACGGCGGTAGCTTAGAAAATCGTATGCGATTTTTAAGCCAAATTTATCACACCATAAGAGATGAGGTGGGAGATGATTTTATAGTCGCTTTAAAGCTAAATTCAGCCGATTTTCAAAAGGGCGGTTTTAGCGAGGAGGACTCTTTAAAAGTGGCAAAATTTATGGCAGATTTAGGCGTTGATTTTATAGAAATTTCAGGCGGTAACTACGAAGCCCCAGCTATGCTTGAAGGGATAAAAGATAGCACAAAAAAGCGTGAAGCATATTTTTTAGACTACGCTAGAAAATTTAGGCAAATTTGCGACACGACTTTGGTAATAACCGGCGGTTTTCGCTCGCAAAAGGCGATAAATAACGCCCTAAATAACGGCGAGCTAGATATAGTTGGCGTTGCAAAGCCATTTGCTTTTGATAAAAATTTCGCCCAAAAAATGCTAAAAAATCCAGATTATAATTGTCAAATAAACGAGCCAAAATTTGGCATAAAAAAGCTAGATGATATGCTTTTATCAGCCGTTATAATGTATTGGTATATGGAGCAGATGAAGCGTTTATCTAAAAATTTAGACCCAAATCCAAAGCTTAGCTTGTGGCGTGTGCTTTTTAGTAGCATTTATCAAAACGGCTTAAATGCGATTAAAAAAGTAAGGGCGTAATAAGAAAATTTTTGCTAAAATCCGCCCAAAAAAGGATAAAAATGATAACTTTTTCAGAGATTATTTTAAATTTGCAAACATACTGGCAAAAGCAAGGTTGCGTGATTTTACAGCCTTATGATATGCCAGCAGGTGCTGGGACTTATCACCAGGCGACATTTTTACGAAGCTTAGGCAAAAAGCCTTGGGCGACCGCTTACGTCGCGCCAAGTCGTCGCCCAACTGACGGCAGATACGGCGAAAATCCAAACCGCCTAGGCGCTTACTATCAGTTTCAGGTTTTAATCAAACCAAGTCCAGAGAATATCCAAGAGCTTTATTTAAAAAGCTTAGAAAGCCTTGGGTTTGACCTTAAAAAGCACGACATTCGCTTTGTTGAGGATAACTGGGAGAGCCCGACTCTTGGCGCTTGGGGGCTAGGCTGGGAGGTTTGGCTTGATGGTATGGAAGTTACGCAATTTACCTATTTTCAGCAAGTCGGCGGTATCACTTGCGAGCTAGTTTCTGGCGAGATTACTTACGGACTTGAACGCCTTGCTATGTATTTACAAAACAAAGATAACGTCTATGATATCGTTTGGGACGATAAAAACGGCGTTGTAACATACGGCGACGTGCATAAACAAGGCGAGTTTGAGTGGAGTAAATACAACTTTGAAGTAGCCGATACAAATATGCTTTTTAATCAGTTTGAAAACGCATTTAACGAGTGCAAACGCTGTTTGGACGCCGAGCTTTCGCTCCCTGCGTATGATTATTGTATGCTTAGCGCTCACACATTTAACGTCCTTGACGCGCGAGGTGCGATAAGCGTAACGCAAAGGCAAGATTACATTTTAAAAATTCGCGAGCTTGCCAAAGCGTGTGCGATGACCTATCTAAAATCGCAAGAGAAGTGATGAGAATCGCTGAAATTTATGAAATTTTAGATGAGATAGCCCCATTTGAAAGCGCGGAGCCGTGGGATAATAGCGGACTAATTGTAGGCTCTTTAAACAGCGAGTTTGAGCGAGTTTATCTAAGTCTTGATATTGATAGCGATTTAGCAGACTTTGTAAGTCCAAATTCGCTCATCATCACGCACCACCCACTTATCTTTAAGGGACTAAAAAGCATAAATTATGATAAGTATCCAAGCAACATAATCGCAAAATTAATCACAAAAAATGTAAGCCTAATCTCAATGCATACAAACTACGACAAACATGTGCTAAATGAGTATTTTGTGCGTGAAATTTTAGGCTTTGAGATTAGCAAAAAAGATGAGTTTTTAATATATTTTGACGCTAAAATGAGCTTTGATGAGCTTGTTAATTTAGTAAAAAATCGTCTAAAATTAGAGCAAATTCGTGCCGTTTTTGCAAAAGATGAGATAAAACGCATAGCCGTTTGCACCGGTAGCGGTATGGATTTGGCTGGTTTGGTTGGGGCTGATGCGTTTTTAACTGGCGACATAAAATATCACGACGCTTTAACTTGCAAAGAAAATGGGCTAAATTTAATAGACCTAGGGCACTACGAGAGCGAGCTGTATTTTGGGGCGTCTTTGGCAAAATATTTGCAAAATTTTAAAATAGAAGTTATAATCACGAATTCAAAAAATCCATTTACGTATCGTTAAATCAAAAGGAAAGAGATGAATAAATATCTAAGTCAGTTAATAGAACTTGCAAAGTTTGATAAAGAGATAGACGGCTTTGTGCCTAGAATTGAGAGTGTTGAGAGAGTTTTAAGGGCAACAAAACAGGAATTTAAAGAGATAAGCGAACAAATTGCAAAAATTGATGAGGATTTAGCCGAGCTAAAAGTGCAAAAATCAAAGACAAATGCCCATATCGTGGAGTTTGGCGCAAAAATCAAAGACGTTTCTAAAAAGAGTGGCTCTGCAAAAACAGAAAAAGAGATAAAAGCCCTAAATTTAGAAGAAGAGATCGCAAAAGAACAGCTTGAAGCGGCAAACGAAGAGATAGCTAGACTTGAAAAAATAGAGGCAAATAAAGCCGAGCAAAAGAGCGAATTAAGTGCCAAATTAGATGAAATTAGTGCAAAATTAAGCAAGGTTGAGGCTGAGATTAGCTCTGAGATTTTGGCTATTGAAAAAGAGCGCGCAGAAGTTTATGCCAAAAAAGACAAACTTATTGGCGAAGTAAATCAAAAAATCCTTACATTTTATGAAAAAATACGCAAATGGGCGTTAAATACGGCTGTTGTGCCAGTTAAAAAACAGGCTTGTTATGGTTGTTTTATGCAGATAAATGACAAAACTTATTCGGCAGTAATTAAGGGCGAGGACATCATTACCTGCCCACATTGCGGTAGAATTTTATACAAAGAAACTGAGGCAAATTGATAATAATCTACTACATTTTAGCCCTGATAGCTTGGCTTTTTGGGGCTATTTTTCTGCTCTTTTTTAGCCTAAAAGATAAGTATAAAATTTCAATCCCAGCTAGATTTTTTCTCTTTAAAAATCCGCCTCCAAAGCCATCAAAGGTGCATTTTCACGCTTGTAGCTTTGGCGAGATTAGGGCGTTAAAGCCTATTTTAGAGCAGTTTAGCGATAAATCAATCTCGGTAATTACAAAAACCGGCTTTGATGAGGCAAAGAAAATTTGTGCTAATACTCGCTTTTTGCCTTTTGAGATTTTTTTACCTTTTTGGTTTAAAAAGAGCGAAATTTTAGTCATTTTTGAAGCTGAGCTTTGGCTTATGCTAGTATTTTTAGCAAAGTTAAAAGGCACAAAAGTCATCTTAATAAACGCTAGAATTTCAGACAGAAGCTACCCAAGATATAAAAAATTTAGCTTTTTTTACCGCTATTTGTTTAAATTTATTGACAAGGCTTTTGCCCAAAGTTTGCTTGATAAGGAGCGTTTAGAAAATTTAGGTGCAAAAAATGTCGTAGTTAGCGGCAACATAAAATCGGCCTTTTTGCCAAAACAAACTAAAATTTATGCCAAACCAAAAGAGCGAGTGATAGTCTTTGCTAGCACCCATAAAAACGAAGAGGCAATGCTTTTAGAAAATGTCAGTTTGAGCCAAAATGACAAGCTAATCATCGCTCCACGTCACCCTGAGCGTTTTGGCGAAGTTGATGAAATTTTTAGCGTCTTTGCAAAGAAATTTGATTTTAGTTACTCAAAATTTAGCCAAAGCGAAAATTTTAACGCAAAATGTGTCTTAATTGATAGCTTAGGAGAGCTTATAAATATCTACGCATTTAGCGATATAGTCGTGCTTGGCGGTAGTTTTGTGCCAAATGTCGGAGGGCATAATCCAATTGAAGCAGCCCAGTTTAAAAATATGATAATAAGTGGTAAATATATTTTTAACCAAAAGGCGCTTTATAGCGAAGTTTTAGGCATAAAATTTATAGAGCCAAACGAGATAAACAAGGCTTTAAATGAGAATTACACACAAAGCACACTGGGGCAAATTGGCAGTGCAGATGAAATTTTAAAAGAGATTAGGGAGAGCTATGGAGAAGGCATATAAAATTTTAGCCCTGCAAGAGGGCATTTCAAACAACGATGCAAAGGATTTAATTGATAGCGGTTTGGTTTATGCAAAGGGGCAAAAGGTCGTAATCGCAAGGGCTTTAATGAGTGAAAACACAAAATTTAGTGTGCAAAAACTGCCAAAACCAAGCGTTATTTTTGAAGATGAAAATTTAATCGCCGTTAATAAACCAGCCTTTATAACCAGCGAAAAAATCAGCGAAATTTACAAAACTCCGCTTTTGCACCGCCTTGATAAAGAAACTAGCGGTGTTTTGGTGCTTGTAAAAAACGATGAGTTTGCAAAAAAGGCGATAAATGAGTTTAAAAAAATGGCAGTTAAAAAGGTCTATGTCGCAGCAGTTCGTGGGATTTTAAGCGAAGAGATAAGTGTAAATGAGCCGATTTTAACGATAAAAGGCAAGGGTGGAGCGACATCAAAAATTTCGCCAAACGGCAAAATGGCAATAAGCCACATAACACCGCTTATGGTCGTTGGTAAAAAAACGCTTTTAAAGGTTGGCATTGACACCGGTAGGACTCATCAAATCAGGGTGCATTTAGCAAGTATAAATCTGCCGATAATTGGCGATGAAAAATACGGCAAAAACAGGGCAAATCGTATGTTTTTACACGCTTATGAGATAGAGTTTTTAGGCTATAAATTTCGCTCATTTTTGCCAGATGAGTTTGGCTCTCTTGGCTTTGAAATTTCAAAAAAATTTGAGATTTAAAGAGTGATAAAGAAAAAATTTTGTAAAATACGCCCTTTAATGAGAATTTTAAGAAAGGTAGCTCGTGTTTGAACAAATCAGCGAATCATTTAGACTAGCTCTTAGCAAGGTGCGTTTTGTTGATGATGAAAAGGCGCTAAAAAACGCTATGGACGTGCTAAAAAAGGCACTTTTAAAAGCTGATGTTCATCATAAAGTTACAAAGGATTTGCTATCATCAATTGAAGATGATATGAAGCAAAAAAGTATCGGTCAAAAGCAGTTTTTAGACGCGATTAAGTCAAATTTAACGCAAATTTTAACGGCTCCTGGCAATCAAGGCTTCGTTTATGCGCCAAATGCCCCAACTATCGTGCTTATGACTGGACTTCAAGGCTCAGGCAAAACGACAACCACGATAAAACTAGCAAATTACCTAAAACTTCGCAAAAAAAAGGTGCTAGTTGCGGCGTGTGATTTACAGCGTTTAGCGGCGGTTGAGCAGCTTAGACAGCTTTGTGCGGCAAATGAGATTGAGCTATTTTTTATTGAAAATGAAACCGATCCGATTAGGGTCGCAAAAGAAGCCTTAAACAAGGCAAAAAGCGGACTTTATGACGTGCTTTTGGTGGATACCGCTGGTCGTTTGGCTATTGATGAAGCCTTGATGAGCGAGATAAAAGATGTTAAAAACACGATAAATCCTCACGAAATTTTTTATGTAGCTGACGCTATGAGTGGTCAAGACGGCGTAAAATCAGCCGCGAAATTTAATGAAATTTTAGGCATAAGTGGCGTTATTTTGTCAAAATTTGACTCTGACAGTAAGGGTGGCGTGGCTATTAGCATAGCAAAACAGCTTGAAATTCCGCTTCGTTTTGTCGGCACTGGCGAGAAGGTTGCTGATTTAGAGAGCTTTATCCCTGATAGGATTGTTAGCCGAATTATGGGCGAGGGCGATTTGGCGACTTTGGTTGAAAAAACGAGTGCGATAATTGATGAAAAAGAGGCAAAAAGGCTAAATCAAAAGATCAAAAAGGGTCGGTTTAACTTTAATGACTTTTTAGAACAAATGGAGAGCGTCAAGAAGCTAGGCTCGATGAAATCGCTACTTGGTATGATACCGGGTCTTGGCAATATGGCAAATCAGATAAAAGATATAGACCTTGAAAATTCAAAAGAGATAATCCACATAAAAGCGATGATAAACTCAATGACAAAAAAAGAGCGTGAAAATCCAGAGCTTTTAAACAACAGCCGAAAACGCCGTTTGGCAGCTGGTGCTGGGTTAAGTCAAGTTGAAGTAAATCGCTTTTTAAAGCAGTTTGAAAACGCTTCTAAATTGGCTAAGAAATTTTCAGGCAAGGGCGGGGCACAAGGACTTGCAAATCTGCTAAGTCAAGCAAACATAAACAGACCTAGATAGGTTTAACTTTGAGCGTTAAAACGCTTAAATTTAAGCCTTATTTATAAAATTTAACAAGGAGAGAAAGATATGGCAACAGTAGTAAGACTAACTAGAATGGGACGCAAAAAAAGACCATTTTATCGTGTAGTTGTAACAGATAGCAGAAAAAGACGTGATAGTGGCTGGATAGAGAGTATCGGCTATTACAACCCTATGGTTGAGCCAGAGGTTGTAAAGATTGATGCAGAGAGACTAGCTTACTGGAAAAGCGTTGGTGCTAAACTAAGCGATAGAGTCGCTCAAATTACTAAATAATGGTTGAAAATTTTTTACACGAATACGCAAAGCTCATCGCTGATTATCCAGAAAAAATCAAGATTGAGCGTGTTGAGCTTGGCGAAAATTTTGTAGAAGTTATAATTTACGCTGATAAAGTTGATACTGGCAAGCTCATCGGCAAAGATGGCAAGATGATAAATGCCATAAAAACCGTTATTATAGGCTGTAAAGCAAAAGACGCCACAAGTTACAGAGTAACGGTGAAATCAATTGAATAGCGAGTTTGTTCAGGTCGCTACTCTTGGTAAAAGTGTCGGGCTAAAAGGCTATTTAAAGCTTCACAACAAGAGCGATTTTATAGAGCAGTTTAAAAAAGATAGTAAATTTTTTGATGAAAAAGGTGCAGAGTTTGTCATAAAACATTTTGACAGGACAAACTCAACCGCTCTTTTTTACGGCTTTGAAGATGTAGATTTAGCCAAAACCCTTACAAACAAGACACTTTACACGACAAAAGAGCTTACAAGAAAGAGCTGTAAGCTTAAAAAAGATGAGTATTTTTACTTTGATATCATCGGACTTAATGTCGTTGAAAATGGCGAAATTTTGGGCGTCATAACCGATATAGACGACACCACGAGCAACCAACTTTTAGAGGTAAAGACTGCAAAAAATTTAGTGGATTTAAAACTTGCAAAGCACTTTTTTATCCCTTATGTTGATAATTTTATCCTTAGCGTAGATTTAGATTTAAAGCAAATTTTTGTAAAAAATTCCAAAGCGATACTTGAAAATTCCTAGCTTATGAAATTTAGCTTCGTAACGCTCTTTTGCGAGCTTATTAGCCCATATTTTAACCATTCAATTCTATCTCGTGCAAAAAATGCTAACCTAATAACCACCGATTTTATAAACCCGCGCGACTTTTCGCTTGACGTTCATAAAAAGGTTGATGAGTATATGGTTGGTGGTGGTGCTGGACTTTTAATCGCCCCACAACCGCTAAATGACGCCCTAAATTTCATAAAATCCGCAAATAAATCCACTCATTTTGTATTTTTAACCCCAGTTGGTAAAAAATTTAGCCAAAATGACGCAAAAAGACTTGCTAAAAAGGAGCATATTTGCTTTGTTTGTGGCAGATATGAGGGGATTGATGAGCGTATGATTGAGAAGTGGGCGGACGAGGTTTTTAGTATTGGCGATTTTATTTTAACAGGTGGTGAGCTTGGTGCATTATGCCTTGCTGACGCCATTTCACGCAATATTAAAGGTGTTTTGGGTAACGATGAGAGCCTTGACATTGAGAGCTTTGAGGGTGGAATTTTAGAGGCTCCGTCATTTACAAAACCAAATGTTTTTGAAAATTTTAGTATCGTTTCAGAGTTTTTAAAGGGAAATCACGCTAAAATCCGAGATTTAAAAAACGATATGGCTCGTTGCAAAACGAAGTTTTTTCGTCCTGACCTATATAAAAAACTAAGCTCAAACAAGGAAAAAATATGAGAAATAAATATATTCAAGCATTTGAAGATGCTCAAATCGCAAGCAAAAATGTGCCTGATTTTCGTGCAGGAGATACGCTTCGTGTTGCTATCCGCATTAAAGAGGGCGACAAAACTAGGGTTCAAAATTTTGAAGGTATTTGTATCGCTAGACGTGGCAGTGGCACTGGCGAAACATTTATCATTAGAAAGATAGGTGCAAATAGCGTTGGCGTTGAGAGAATTTTCCCAATTTATAGTGAAAGCATTGAAGAGATCGCCGTTTTAAGACGTGGTCGTGTTCGCCGTGCAAAACTATTCTACCTACGTGATTTACGTGGTAAAGCGGCTAAAATTCGCGAGTTAAGAAAATAATTTTATTTTATCACAAACCATTTTTTTGGTTTGTGATCTACTAAATTCTGTATAATCCATAGATTAAATTTAACTAAGTAAGCGATTAAAATTATCTATTTTTTAATTGCTTTTTGAAATTTTAATGATAGCTCATCTGGTTCTAGCGTCCTAACTATCAGGCTTTTTGGCAGTGCAAATTTTGTGATTACTTCGCTCTCTTTTTGACGCATTTCGCCTCTGTCCTTTTCGTGGTCGTATCCTAGGACGTGAAGTAGTCCGTGAGTGAATAAAAGTGCGATTTCATCGGCGTTTGAATGCCCTAGTTCATCTGCTTTTTGCTTAACTAAATCTAAATTTATCACGACACAGCCAAGCGGAGTGTGTGGGATATAGCAAAATGGGAAGCTTAAAACATCTGTGGTTTTATCAATGCCGCGCTCACGAAAATTTATATCTCTCATATCATTATTATTGACAAAACTAAGCTCAACATCGCCTGGCGTTAAAAAGGCACAAATCTCATCTAATATTTCTGGATAACTCTCATCGCAAACTATCATTTTTCACTCTTTTTTAAAAAATTTGTGAGATTTTAACAAAAATTTTAATAAAATATAGATTTTTTAAAAGGCAAAAATGAAAAAAATAGTTTTTAGTGATGATAAAATTTTATTAAATGGCGATTTAAGCTACAAAGACAGGCAGTTTTGCGTGGTTTTTGCAGACCTTAGCCGTAAAAATAGCACGATTGATTTTAGCAGTTTGGTTAGTATTGATTATGCTTGTGCGATTTTGCTTGCAAATTTTAGGGATAAAACTGGGGCAAAATTTATAAATATGAGCGAAAAAATCAGCCTAATTTTTGCGTTAGTTGATGATAAAAAGATAGATAAAAGTGCGATTTTAAAACCAAAAAGAGAGAATTTTTTTGCCATTTTGGGTAGAAATTTCGCCCTTTTTTGGCAGCATTTTATCCCACTTTGCTCGTTTTTGGGAGAGTTTATTATTAATTTTTTCAAGGCATTTTTAACGCCAAAAAATTTTAGAGCCAAAGAGCTAAGCAACTACATAAAAGATAGTGGCATAAATGCCGTATTTATCGTGCTTTTAACCTCATTTTTAATCGGCATCGTCCTTGCATATCTTGGCTCGGCTATGCTTGCTCAATTTGGCGCTAGCATTTTTATCGTTGATATTATGGGCGTTTTGACGCTTCGTGAGATCGCTCCGCTTATCGGTGCTATCGTGGTTGCGGGGCGTTCGGCGTCTAGTTTTGCCGCTCAAATTGGCGTAATGAAAATTACAGAAGAGGTTGATGCGATGAAAACTATGGGGCTTGATCCGTTTAAATTCTTGGTTTTACCACGAGTTTTAGCGATGATTATCGCTTTGCCAGTGGTGATTTTTTTGGCTGATTTGGTTAGCGTTTTTGGGCAAATGCTCGTTTCAAAAAACATTCTTGATATTGGTTTTAGCGAGTATCTGGGACGTTTTAAGGATAGTATTGAGCTTAGGCACCTTTATGTTGGGCTTGTTAAGGCGCCGTTTTTTGGGGCTGCTATTGCACTTATTGGCTGTTTTCGTGGCTTTGAAGTAAGCCAAAACGCACAAAGCTTAGGCGAGAAAACAACAATAAGTGTTGTCAATGCAATTTTTGCCGTGATTGCGATAGATTCGGTCTTTGCGGTGTTTTTTATGTGGTATGGCGTATGAAAATTTTAGAGGGCATTAATGTAAGCACGAGCTATGGCGGTAGAATCATTCACGATAGCGTGAGTTGGAGCGTGAAAAGTGGTGAAATTTACGGCTTTTTAGGCGGTAGCGGTAGCGGTAAAACTACGCTTATGAAAACGATGATGTATCTTAAAAAGCCAGATCTTGGAGAGGTAAAATTTGAGGGTAAAAATATGTGGCAAAGTCCCTTAAAAACGCAAAATGAGATAAAGCTTCAAACTGGTGTTATGTTTCAGTTTGGCGCACTTTTTAGCTCAATGAGCGTGCTTGATAACGTGGGAGTGATGCTTAAAGAGTATTCAGCTCTAAGTCAGAGCCAGATTGATGAAATTTCAATGTTTTGGATACAAAAAGTAGGGCTAAAAAAGGAGTCAGCCACGCTCTATCCAGCCGAGCTTAGCGGCGGTATGAAAAAGCGTGCAGCCCTTGCTAGGGCGTTGGTTTTAAGTCCAAAGGTGCTGTTTTTAGATGAGCCAAATAGCGGACTTGACCCAGTTAGCAGCCGCCAAATGGACACCCTTGTGTGCGAGCTGCGAGATACTTTGGGGCTTAGCGTGGTTATGGTTACTCACGACGCTGATAGCATTTTTGATATACTTGACCGATTTTTGATAATTGAGAATAAAAAAATCGCATTTGAGGGCAGTATGGGCGAGATTAAAAATTTAAAAGTAAATCCGTTACAAGAACTTTTTGATATGAGGAAAAATAGTGGAAAATAGAAATTCATATACGATAGTCGGGCTGTTTTTTATGACTTTTGTGGCGTGTTTTGCCGTTTTTATGTGGTGGATGAGCGACGCTGACGGCAATGTAGAATACAAAAACTACTACATAATAACAAACGAACTACCAGCTGGTATCAGGGTAGAATCACAGGTAAAATTCGTAGGCGTCGTGGTCGGCAGCGTAAGCAAGATTGAGTTTATCAAAGATGAAAACATTCGCTTAACGCTAAAAATTCGCGAAGATATACCGATTAAGGCTGATAGTGTAGCTGATATAGATTATCAAGTAATAAGCGGAATTTCATCAATAAATATCGGCAGGGGCAAGGTTGATTTTAGCGGAGATAACCGCGAAATTTACCTAAGCGAAGGGCTTTTATCACGCATAAAAAGCAACGCTCAAACGATAGGCGATAAGCTAAATGAGAGTCTAGCGAAGCTTGATGGGCTTGTTTCAGATGATAATCTTTTGCATTTAGCAAACTCGCTAAAAGGCATTGATGAGCTAGTAAATGCCATATCAAGCAAAGAAAATTTAGACAATTTAAGCGAGATTTTAAAAAATCTAAACACCTTTACTTCAAACTTAAACGCCCTAAAAACCGATGAGCTAAACGCCCTAATAACTAGCATAAATTCGCTCATAAAA
Organism: Campylobacter gastrosuis; assembly: GCF_030249845.1. Classification (GTDB taxonomy): domain Bacteria; phylum Campylobacterota; class Campylobacteria; order Campylobacterales; family Campylobacteraceae; genus Campylobacter_A; species Campylobacter_A gastrosuis. The sequence goes on from NZ_JANURM010000003.1 coordinate 147,646, forward strand.
TCGGCAAACAGCGTAGTAAATGGCTTTAATCAAACGCAAAAAATGCTAAATTCAAAGCTTGAAAGTGGCGAATACGATTTAAAAAAGAGCATTGAGCCGACTTTAAACGAAACGAGCGAGCTTTTAAACAGCTTTGAGCGAACCCTAAAAGAGATTAGAAATGCCTTAAATAGGCTTGAAGATAACCCTTATGAATTTTTCTTTAAAGACACGAGCGGAGATAAAAAATGAGAAACATTACTATTTTTCTAGCAGCGATTTTACTTGGTGGCTGTATGCTAAAAACCGATGTAAAACCGGCTTTAATGTATGAAATTTACTACTCAAAAAATGTGTGCGAGCAAAAAACTAGCCCAAAAAATATCTACCTTCAAAGCGTAAAAGCCCTTGATATCGTGGATAATCGCCAAATTTTAATCATCTCAGATAAAAATCAAATTCGCTATCTTGATGATATAAAATACCTAGCCCTGCCTAGCGAAATGTTTTACAAAGCCCTGCTAAAAGGGGTGTATTCAAATTGTGGTGCAAAGCCGGTATTTAGCCCAAAAGATGATGATTTAAGCCTAAAAGTAAGGCTGATTTCACTTCAAATTAGAGGCGACCACGCCGAAGTAAGCCTAGCTTACGAGCTAAAAAACGGCGAAAATATCGTAAAATCAGGGCTAATAAATAAGCGAAAATTTTGCGAAAATCCAAAATCTGTAACGATTTTTAACACCATAAATCAAACGGCAAATTTAGCCATTGACGAGCTTTTGGCTGAAATTTTTGCCACACAGGGTAGAGAATGAAAAAAATTTTAATCATCGCAAACGGCGAAATTTCAAGGCATTTTATAAAAAGACTAGATGAAAATCGCTCAAATTTACACGAATACACGGTGGTTTCAAATAGCCAAATTGAGCAGATTAACGCTCATAATTTTAAATTTTATCTCTTTGATGCGACCAGCCTTTCAAAGCTAAATGCCGTGATTGACGGCTATTTTAGCCAGTTTATCATCGCTGTTGATGATAAAAACGAGAGCATTGAAATTTATAAAAACCTACGAAAAATCAGCACGAAAACCGAGATTGTGATGCTTACGCTTTGGGAGATTGATGAGTGGCTAAAAGATGACAAGCACCTTGAATTTGTTGATGGCAAGGATGTTTTGGCGTTTAGGGTCATTCATCATCTGCCCGATATGCCAGTGATTGCCGATAATATCGGACTAAGCGAAGGCGAAATAATGGAGGTTAAAGTCCCAATCACATCAAGCTACGCCCACAGGCACATAACCTCAATCCCACAGCGAAAGTGGCGAATCGCCCTAATTTACCGCTCTAATGAGATAATTTTGCCAAAACCGGGCGTGATGATACGCCCAAACGACACGCTTTTAATCGTCGGTTATCCAAACGTTTTAAGAAGCGTTTTTAGCTTGATTAAACGTGAAAAGGGGCATTTTCCTAACCCTTTTGGCAACAACATTTTTACATTTATTGATATGCGTTTGATGAGCGATGAGTGCGTAAAACGGCTAATTAATGAGAGTCTTTATCTAAATTCAAAGCTAAATAATAAAAAGGTGATTTTTAGTGTTATTAATCCGACTTTAAATGAAAATTTACGCACATTAAGGGGTTTTAAGGACGATAATATCATCGTAAATATTGACTATTTTAACCAGAAAAAATTCCCAATCAAAGATGAATTAAAGGTGCTAGAAGCTGGACTTGTGGTTACGACAAATGAGTATTTTTTAAAATTTAAAAAGCGGTTTTACGAGCTAATTTTGCCGATTTTAAAGATAGGCGACCTGCCCTTAGAAAGCATAAAAAGTGGCGTAATTTTAAGTGATGAAAAAGAAAAAGTAGAGAATCAATCGGCTGTTATTCTTGATTTTTGTTCTCAATTAAATATCAACACACGGCTTTATTATTTTAACGATAATTCATCAAATGAAGCCGAGATTATAGAGCATTTTGAGAGCTTAAATACGCTTTTTGATAAAAAGATAGAAGTGCGAATTTGCAAGGATAAAAACCCACTTACGACGCTTACAAACGCCTCTGATTTGATACAATTTATCCCATTTGATGAGAGCGTGAAAAACGCTGGTAAATTCTCATTTTTGTCTATGGATTTAAATAAGCAGTATCAAAAATTAAGCCATAATCATCAACTTTTCTTGCCGATAGAGTAAAATTTTTAAAGATAATTATGCTAAAATCAGCCATTTATGAGGTTTAAAAAATGCAAATAGATATAAATTTAAAACAAAACGAGCAAAGTTATAAAATTTTTATCAACGAACTTGATACGATCACGCTAAAAGGCAAGGTTGCAATTATCACAAATCCAAAGGTTAGCGGACTTCATTTAAACACGCTTTTATCGGCGTTAAATTGCGATGAGCGGTTTATTATTAGCGTGGCTGATGGCGAAGAGTATAAAAATTTAGCCACTTGCCAGAGTATTTTAGAGCAGCTTTTTACTAGCAAGCTTGACCGCACTTCAACGCTCATCGCCTTTGGTGGCGGTGTAATTAGCGATATGACCGGCTTTGTGGCTAGTATTTATGAACGCGGGATAAAATTTATAAATATCCCAACCACGCTTTTATCGCAAGTAGATGCGAGTGTGGGCGGTAAAACCGGCGTAAATAACAAATTTGGCAAAAACCTAATCGGCTCATTTTATCAGCCAAGTGCCGTTTATTGCGAAACAAAATTTCTAAAAACCCTGCCAGAGCGTGAATTTTCAGCTGGTGTGGCTGAGGCTGTGAAAATGGCAGTTATGTTTGATAAAGATATGCTTTTTTGGCTTGAAAGTGCCGATTTATCAGATGAAAACGAGCTAAAAAGGCTGATTAAAAGAGCGGTTGAGCTAAAAGCACAGGTCGTCAGCAAAGATGAAAAAGAGCGTGGCATTAGGGCTGTGTTAAATTATGGTCACACCTTTGCTCACGTGATTGAAAATTTTACAAATTACAAGCAGTTTTTACACGGCGAGGCGGTAAGCATTGGTATGTGTATGGCAAATAAATTAGCCCTAAATTTAGGTCTTTTAAGCCAAAATGAGTGCGATTTAGTCACTAAAATTTTAAAGCGATTTAGCCTGCCAGTTAGCTACAAAATTGATGATATAGACGCCTTTTATGACGCATTTTTGCTTGATAAAAAGAGCGAAAATTCAAAAATTAAGTTTATTTTACCAAATCAAATTGGCAGTCACGCCATAAGAGATGATGTAAAAAAAGAGATGGTTTTAGAAATTTTAAGCGAGTTTAAATGAGAGTTTTAGCCCTAATTTTTGTATTTACCTTTTTGTTTGCTGATATAAACTCAACCATTGAGCATAACGCCACAAATACGCAGATTACAAATGACGTAATAAAGCAAATTGAAGCCATTGACGCCTCACTAAAAGGCAATATTTGGATTACAAGATATGCAAATTACGGCACTTATCAAAAGATAAAAAACGAGCTTGAAGAAAGTGAAGCACTGCTTAAAAAAGATGGCAAAAAAAACGCCGAGCTTGTTAAAAAGATACAAAATTTAAAAGACCAGCTAGAACTTTTAAAAGAGTATGAAAGGACGCCGTTTGCAAATATGCTAGTAGCGCCAGAGATTGACATTAGCCCACGTATCACAAACCCAATCGCCCTGATTTCTGGCTTTTCATATATTAAAAAGATAGCAAATGAAAAGGATGATTACGCAAAAAGGACAAAGGAGCTTGATACGCTAATTGGCAAGTTAAGGGATAAAGAGGTGCTTTTAGTCACGCTTTTAAATGGCGATTCTAAAAATGAAAATTTGCAAAATCAAATTTATAATTTAAGAACGCAAATTGGCGAGTTTGAGGGTGCAAAGCAGATTGCTGATACGACCTTTGATGTGTATGAAAAGAGGGCTGATGAAGCCATAAGTATCGCTAAAAACGACATAAAATCGCAAATTTTTAGCACCGCAAACATTGCCATTTTTATCATTGTCATCATTGTTTTATCGTTTTTTTTTAAATTTATTGCCAAAAAAACGATAACCGATAACGACAGATTTTACACCGTTAATAAATTTATAAATTTCATAAACTTTATCCTAATAATCCTAACTCTGCTTTTTGCCTACATTGAAAACATTACCTACGTTGTTACGATTTTAGGTTTTGCATCAGCTGGTATTGCCATTGCGATGAAGGATATGTTTATGTCAATGCTTGGCTGGATTGTCATCACTTTTGGCGGTTCTATCCACGTTGGCGACAGGATTAGAGTAATGCATAATGGACTGCTTTATGTCGGCGATGTTATTGATATTTCTATTTTAAGAATGACAATTTTTGAAGACGTAACCTTTGCTACTTATCATCAAAATCGCCGTGCAGGTAGGATTGTTTTTATCCCAAATAACTACGTTTTTACCGAGCTTTTATCAAACTACACTCATCAAGGTATGAAGACCGTTTGGGACGGCATTGACGTGGTTTTAACTTTTGATAGCAACCACAAAAAAGCTGTGCATATCGCTAAAACAATCACTCGCAAATACTCAAAGGGCTACACTGATATCGCAAAACGCCAAATGACAAGGCTAAGAAGCCAATACAGCATAAAAAATCCAAACGTTGAGCCTAGAATTTTCACATTTTTTGAGCCTCACGGCATTTGTATTTCTATTTGGTTTATGGCTAGTTCGTATGCGACGCTCACGCTTAGAAGCACGATAAGTGCCGAGCTTGTAGAGGCGTTTAATAAAGAGAGCGACATAATGATAGCCTACCCAACCCAAACAATGTATCTAAGCAAGAAACAAAATCCACAAGCACACTCCGAGCTAGATCAGGACTTAATCCGTGAATAGGCTGTTTTTTAAGACATTTGGTTGTCGCACAAATATCTATGACACCGAGCTTTTAAAGAGCTATGTTAAGGATTATGAGATTGTAAATGATGAGAATTTAGCCGATATTATCGTCATAAATTCCTGCACCGTGACAAACTCAGCCGATAGTGGCGTTAGAAGCTACATAAACAGCGTTAAAAAGCGTGGAGTTAAGGTGATTTTGACGGGCTGTGGTGCGGTTAGCAAGGGCAGGGAGCTTTTTGATAAAAGTGCCGTTTTTGGCGTTTTAGGCGGTAGCAAAAAGTCAGAGATTAACGAGCTTTTAAATGCCAAAAAGCCCTTTTTTGAGCTAGGCAACCTAAATAGCATTGATAAAAATATCGTTACAAATTACGAAAATCACACGAAGGCGTTTATTAAAATTCAAGAAGGTTGCGATTTTTCGTGTAGCTACTGCATAATCCCAAGTGTGCGTGGCAAATCACGAAGTATGAGCCAAAGTGCTATCATAAACGAAGCTAAAATTCTAGCCAGTAATGGCTATAATGAGCTGGTGCTAACTGGCACAAATATCGGCAGCTACGGCAAGGATAGTGGCACTTCGCTTGGGGCTTTACTTGCTAATTTAGGCAAAATTTCAGGCATAAGACGCATTAGACTTGGTAGTATTGAGCCAAGTCAGATTGATGATAGTTTTAGGGAGATTTTAGGCGAAGCGTGGCTTGAAAAGCACCTACATATCGCACTTCAACACACCAGCCAAAAAATGCTAACGATTATGAAACGCCGAAACAACGCCTTTCGTGACTTAGAGCTTTTTAGCGAATTAGCCAGCAAGGGCTTTGCTTTGGGGACTGATTTTATCGTAGCACACCCGGGCGAGAGCGATGAGATTTGGGCAGAGGCGTTAGAGAATTTTAAAAAATTCCCACTCACTCATCTTCACGCATTTATCTATTCGCCACGCCAAAACACCCACTCAGCCACGCTAAAAATTGATGTAAATGGCAAAATCGCCAAAGAGAGGCTTAAAATTTTAAAGCAAATCGTAGTGCAAAACAACCTAAAATTTCGCCAAAAAATGGCAAAAACTTCGCTTGAAATTTTAGTTGAGCAAAAAAATGATGGCTTTTTTGAGGGCTTTGATCAGTTTTACAATAAGGTAAAAATTCTAGCCAAAGCTGACATTACAAAAGAGTGGATTTTGCTAAATGAGTATGAGATAAAGGACGATTGTAATTATGCGAATTTTTAAAAATAAAAAAAATATAGCCATTAGCACCTTTGTTTTACTTGCTATTGCGCTATTTTTTGCGTTTTATAAGATTGAGCCAAAGAGCATAAGCTATGAGAATTTAGAGCTATTTTTAAACACAAAGACAATTCAAAAAGCCGTTATTGATGGCGATGAGATTATCTTTTACACCCAAAATTCACGCTATAAAATGATAAAGGACGGCGTTGATATTAAGGAGCTAATCAAGCGTGTGCCGATTGAAGTTAAGAAAAATTACATTATGCTTGATGAAATTTTTACAATCATAATTTTGCTCGTGATTTTGTTTGTTTTTTTAGCCGTTTTTGCAAGGCTAAAACGCCAAAACGAGCCAAAAAATACATCTTATGATATTGAAAATTTGCTAAGTTCAAACGTTACGCCAGTGATTTCAAACGTAAAATTTAGCGATGTCGCTGGGATTGATGATGTTAAAATTGAGCTAAGCGAAATCGTTGATTTTTTAAAAAATCCAAAAAAATATAGAAATTTTGGCATAAAAATGCCAAAGGGCGTCTTAATGGTAGGGCCGCCGGGTGTTGGTAAAACGCTAGTTGCAAAGGCTGTCGCTGGTGAGGCAAATGTGCCGTTTTTTTACCAAAATGGTGCGAGTTTTGTGCAAATTTATGTCGGCGTAGGTGCAAAAAGAGTTCGTGAGCTGTTTGCAAAGGCAAAGGCCTACGCCCCTTCAATTGTGTTTATTGACGAGATTGACGCTGTTGGCAAGAGCAGGGGCGGACACAGAAATGATGAGCGAGAAGCCACGCTAAATCAGCTTTTAACCGAAATGGATGGCTTTGTAGATAGCTCTGGTGTGATTGTGATTGCGGCTACAAACCGCATTGAGATGATTGATGAGGCACTGCTTCGCTCTGGCAGATTTGATAGGCGGATATTTTTGTCAATGCCTAGTTTTAAGGATAGAGTTGCGATTTTAAATACCTATCTAAAAGGCAAAAAAAGTAGTGTAAATGCCGAAGATATCGCAAATATGTGCGTTGGATTTAGCGGTGCTGCCCTTGCTACGCTGGTAAATGAAGCGGCGATAAATGCATTAAGAGAGAACAAAAATGAGATTGAAATTTCAGATTTTAACGCCGTTTTAAACAAAGTCCTGCTTGGTAAAAAAAAGGTGCTAAGTTACAGCAATGATGAGCGAAATTTACAAGCCATTTATCAGGGTGCAAAGGCGTTAAGTGCGTATTGGTTTGATGTGAAATTTGAGAAAATTTCGCTAGTTGAGGACAGGTTTGTTGGCGTTGAGCGTGAGATTGAGTCAAAATCTCAAATGCTCTCACGCATAAAGGTCTATTTAGCCGGTCTTGTCAAGCTTGAAATGGAGTTTAGCGACACATTTTCAAACGCAAATTTTGACCTAAATATCGCAAAAGAGATCGCTACAAAAATGGTCTTTGAGTATGGTATGGGCGAGAGTTTTGTGCCAAATCCAGCCGATATTGATAAAATTTTAAACCAAGCAAAAGATGAAGTGAGCGAGTTTTTAAGCGGTATGACACGCCAAAGTGCTGAAATTTCAAGCTTTATCTATCAAAACGAGAGCATTGATAAAGAGAATTTAGCAGAAATTTTAAATAAAACTTACGAATAAAGGATAAAAGATGAGCAAAGTAGTAAAAATTGGGATTTTAACACTAAGCGACAGGGCTAGCGAAGGCGTTTATGATGACCTTTCTGGCAAGGCGATACGTGAGCTATTAGATGAGTGGATAGTAAGCGAGAGAGAGTATGTTTATAAGGTAATACCAGATGAGTTTGAGCTTATAAAGGCGACTTTGATTGAGTTTATTGACACGCTTGGTTGTGATTTGGTGCTAACGACTGGTGGGACTGGACCAGCGCTTAGAGATGTTACGCCAGAAGCGACAGAAGCGGTGTGTGAAAAGATGATGCCTGGCTTTGGGGAGCTAATGAGAAGCGAGAGCTTAAAATATGTCCCAACGGCAATTTTATCGCGTCAAACGGCTGGAATTCGTGGTAGTTGCTTAATTGTAAATTTACCGGGCAACCCAAAAGCTATAAAAGAGTGCTTAGAGCCGGTATTTAGCGCTATCCCGTATTGCATTGATTTAATTGAAGGGGCTTACATACAGACAGATGAGAGCAAGATGAAGGTCTTTCGCCCAAAAAATAAGAAAATTTCATAAAGGATAAAAATGGCAGATTTTTACAACCCAAAAGAGATTGAAGAAAAGTATTATAAATTTTGCGAAGAGCAAGGATATTTTGAGATTAACGGCAATAAAAATATTCAAAAAGATGGCAAAGCATTTTGCATTATGATGCCGCCACCAAACGTTACCGGAGTGCTTCATATCGGACACGCACTCACTTTTACGCTTCAAGATATTATGACACGTTTTAAGCGAATGGACGGATATAAAACCCTTTGGCAACCGGGGCTTGATCACGCTGGTATCGCCACGCAAAATGTCGTTGAGAAGCAACTTTTAGCAAAGGGTGTTACAAAAGAAGAGCTTGGGCGAGATGAGTTTATCAAAAAAGTATGGGAGTGGAAAGAGCAAAGTGGCGGCGAGATAGTCTATCAAATGCGCCGTCTTGGTATCACGCCCGCTTGGAGCAGAGAGCGATTTACGATGGATGCTGGGCTAAAAAAGGCGGTTAAAAAGGCGTTTGTAAATTTATACAAAAAAGGGCTAATCGTGCGTGGCAACTATATGGTAAATTGGTGCACGCACGACGGAGCATTAAGCGACATTGAGGTTGAGCATAAAGAAAACAAAGGCAAGCTTTATTATTTAAGATATTATTTTGAAAATTCCAATGAGTTTTTAATTGTAGCTACAACAAGACCTGAAACATATTTTGGTGATACGGCAGTTATGGTTCATCCTGATGATGAAAGATATAAAAAATTTATCGGCAAAAACGTTGTATTGCCTATTGTAAATAAAAAGATAAAGGTCATCGCCGACGAGCACGTTGATATGGGCTTTGGCACTGGTATAGTTAAGGTTACTCCAGCGCACGATACAAACGACTACGAGGTCGGCAAACGCCACGATTTAGAATTCCTAACTATATTTGATGAAAAGGGCATTTTAAACGAGCATTGCGGTAAATTCGCCGGACTTGAACGCCTAGAAGCTCGCGATATCGTTGTAAAAGAGCTAGAAAATTTAGGCAACGTTGAAAAGATAGAGGACTATGAAAACCAAGTAGGCTACTGCTACCGCTGTAAAAATGTCGTTGAGCCATACATTTCAAAGCAGTGGTTTGTAAAAAGCGCGATCGCCGATGAAGCGATACGAAAGGTAAATGAAGGTGGCAGCGAGTTTTACCCTAGCCACTGGATAAACAGCTTTAATGCGTGGATGAGAGAGCTTAAAGACTGGTGTATCTCTCGCCAACTTTGGTGGGGACATCAAATCCCAGTATTTTACTGCGAGTGCGGACACGAGTGGGCTGATGAGGACGATGAGCCAAAGGCTTGTCCAAAGTGTGGCGGGGTAAATTTCAGGCAAGATCCAGACGTGCTTGATACGTGGTTTTCTAGCGGACTTTGGCCTATCTCTACGCTTGGCTGGGGCAACGGAGCGGAGCTAAAAAATATCAAGTGGTTTGAGAGCGATTTAGCTGAGTTTTACCCAAATACGATGCTAATTACTGGCTTTGATATCTTGTTTTTCTGGGTTGCTAGGATGATGTTTCAAAGCGAAAACGCCCTAAATGAGCTGCCATTTAAAGATATCTATCTTCACGCGCTCGTAAAGGATAAAGACGGCAAAAAGATGAGCAAAAGTAGCGGTAATATCATAAATCCGCTTGATAAGATTGATGAGTATTCGGCTGATATTTTGCGATTTACTCTTGCGATTTTAGCGGTGCAAGGGCGTGATATTCGCCTAAGCGAAGAAAAACTCGTGCTTGTTAGAAATTTTACAAACAAACTCTATAACGCAAGCAAATATTTTTTGATGAACGAGCAAAATTTCGCCGATTTAGGCGAGGTAAAAACGGAGCTTGGTAGATATATGTTAAGCCGTTTTAACGAATGCGTGGCAGTCGTGCGTGAAAACCTTGATAATTACCGCTTTAACGACGCCGCAAACGCGCTTTATAAATTTTTATGGGATGAGTTTTGCGACTGGGGCATTGAGCTTAGCAAGGCGGATAAATCAAGCGTCGCTGAGCTTGGAGCCATTTTTAAAGAGGCGATGAAGGCGCTTAGTCCGTTTATGCCGTTTATTTCGGAGTTTTTATACCACGAGCTTGGCGGGACTGATATTGCAAACGGCTCAATAATGATAAGTAAATATCCAGAAATTTTAGAGCGCGATTTAGACATTGAAGCGAAATTTTCGCTAATCATTGAAGCCATTATTAGCATTCGCCGCGCAAAAGCCAGTGTGGATTTAGGCAACGCAAAAATCGCAAAGGCGTTTTTAAAGCTAAATGAAAATTTAAGTAGCGAGTATCTAAGATACATAAAAACCCTTGCAAAGTGCGATGAGATAGAGCTTACAAGCGATGAAGTGGCAAATTCTTGCGTTGATGTCAGTGCTAATCTAAGCTCGTTTGTGCCACTTTCTGGCATTGATACAAGCGAGATTGTAAAGCGTTTAGAGGGGCAAAAAAACAAACTTTTAAAAGAGATAGAAAAGCTAAGCAATATGCTAAATAACCAAAATTTCGTAGCAAACGCCCCAGAAGCGGTCATAAAAACCAACAAAGAAGGGCTAGAAAACGCCAAAAATCAACTCAAAAATGTAAATGCAGAGTTAGCAAAATTTGGAGTAAAAATTTGATACAAATCAACAATTTAAAGAAATTCTACGGCGATACGCTCACGATAAATGACGTGAGTTTTGGTATCAAGCAGGGCGAAATTTTTGCTCTTGTGGGGCATAGTGGTGCTGGTAAAAGCACGATTTTACGCTGTATAAACGGACTTGAAAGCTATCAGGGTGGCAGCGTAAAGGTCTTTGGCAAAGAGATAAGCGAGATAAACGGCGATGAGTTACGTAAATTTCGCAAAGATATCGGTATGATTTTTCAGCACTTTGCGTTAATGAGCCGAAAGAGCGTCTTTGAAAACGTAGCCACACCGCTTCGCTTTTGGGGCGAGAGCGAGAGCCACATAAACGAGCGAGTAAATAAACTGCTTAGCCTTGTCGGGCTTGACGGCAAGAAAAACGCCTATCCAAACTCGCTCTCAGGCGGTCAAAAACAGCGTGTGGCAATCGCTAGGGCGTTGTCGCTAAATCCGAAAATTCTGCTCTCCGATGAAGCGACATCAGCACTTGATCCAAACACGACAAAGGGCGTTTTAGAGCTTTTAAGCAAGATAAACAGAGAGCTTGGCATCACGATCGTGCTTGTAACTCACGAAATGGACGTAGTTAAAAGCGTGGCAAATCGCGCTGTCTTGCTTGAACAAGGCACTATTATCGGTCAGGGCAGGATTGAAGAGCTGTTTTTAAAGCCGGATTTAAAGATGAAGGAATTTTTAGGCGAAGATGAAATTTTGCCCAAAAGTGGCGTAAATATCAGGCTATTTTTCCCAAAAGAGGTGGCGCAAAATAGCGTCATAACGCATATGGCAAGGACACTTGACATTGATTTTAACATCGTCTGGGGCAAACTTGAACGCCTAAATGAGAACGTGCTTGGCAACCTAGTAATAAACGTAGATGAAAAGGACAAGGACGCCGTGCTTGGCTACATCGCAAAAAGTGGCGTTTTATGGGAGGTAGCGTGATGTTTGACTTTTTGAAATTTGCAGATATTTTTTCGCGGATTTTACTGCCCGCAATTAACGAAACGCTTTATATGAGCGTGGTTTCAACGCTTTTAGCCTTTGTAATAGGCTTAATACCAGCGGTCTTGCTAATCATCTCTGATAAAGACGGCTTGAAGCCAAACGCTAAGCTTTATTTGGTGCTTGACTTTGTCATAAACACGCTTAGAAGCTTCCCGTTTATAATCCTAATCATCGTCTTAATCCCAGTAACTCGCGCTATTGTTGGCACTAGCATTGGCACGACGGCAACTATCGTGCCTTTAACGATCGGCGCCGCTCCATTTGTGGCAAGGCTCATTGAGAGCGCGTTTAAGGAGGTTGATAAGGGCATTATTGAAGCCGCAAAAAGCTTTGGAGCGAGTAATTTTCAGATAATTTTTCGCATTATGTTTGTTGAAGCCCTGCCCTCAATCATCTCGGCATTTACCCTTACACTTATCGTAAATATCGGCTTTTCGGCGATGGCTGGGGCTGTTGGCGGAGGCGGTCTTGGGGCTGTGGCGATAAATTACGGCTATCAGAGATTTCGCCCTGATATTATGTTTTACACGGTCGTAATCTTAATAATTATGGTGCAGATCTTTCAAATTTTAGGAAATTTAGCCTACAAATACACGAAAAAGTAGCCCAAAAGGCTACTTTTTTACATTATATCGTTTAAAATTTTACGTAGCTTTATCATTTGCACTGGCATTGGCTCTGCTATCGTGAGCCCTACTATATCGTAGTTTTGTGAAATTTCTTTTATCAGCTTAGTAACAGCACTTATACTTAGCCCATTTGGATCTGCTCCCACTGCAATTCTAAGCTCATTTGGATCAAGTGCGTCAAGATCAAAATGCACCAAAATTTTGCGTTTAGCACGCTCTTTTAGCCACGCCATTACCTCATCGCTACTTTTATTTACGCTATTACAGCTGATACTTGCGACATTTAAACGCTCTTTTGTCGCCCTTGCCTCTGGCGGCGAAAAGCTTCTAAGCCCTACTATCAAGGCATCTTTTGGGCTAACAAAGGTTGGCAATTCATCATTAAACTCGCCGTAACCCAAAATTTGAGCCAAAGCCATCGCGTGAAATCCAGCATAGTTAGTTTTATTTGGCTCAGATAAATCAGGATGAGCATCTATCCAAACTATCGCAACTTCATCTTTATAAATATTTGCTAGATATGAAAATGGTGCCACGCTAACAGAGCATTCGCCTCCAAGCGTGGTTATTTTTGTTGGCTTATGCGAGTTTAAAATTTCAAACGCTATTTTTAGCTGATTTTTTATAATCTCTTGCGAATTAACGCCATTTTTTAGCTCACTTCGCTCACTGCTTACTGGCACTTTGGCGATTATGTCATTGTTTTTTGGGGCTAAGAAATTTAAAATTTCACAGCCTAAAACATAGCCTTTTGCTATCTCATCAGCACTTAAATTTTTCTCATCAAAAAAGCTCTCTATACCATAAGCACCCTGCCATTGTGGATATAAAAGCCTTAAATTTTTACTCATTTTTGCCACCTTTATCTGAAATTTGGGCAATTTTAACGAAATTATTTAAACTATTTTAAAATTAGCAAAGGCAAAATTTTAATGCATACAGCTACTTTTTTGCACAAAATTTGCATTTTCATCTATTAAAAACATAAATTTCTTATAGTTTATCCAGCCACGATTTTCACTAAGATCTTGCGTTTTGTTAATTTCACAAACTTACCGCTTTTATTTATGTAGCCAAATTTACCCCAAAACGCCAAAGCGGTGGCTAAAATTTTACTTTTCACACAAATCCTTTAAAAAATTTACGCAATTTTAACAAATTTTATTTTTATTTAAATAAATTTTGCTTACAATCAGCGAATTATTTTAAAACGAAAGGACAGCAATGAAATCAGATATGTGCGATATGTGCCGTTGTAAGAAAGAGGTGTCAAAAGACTAACCGCTAAGCACGAATTTCTTTTTAAGTGCTTAGCACAAGCTAAACATTTAAAAAGAAATTTTAAACCTATCCTTTTAAATGATTTAGCAAATTTTATAAAAGGATAAAAATGAAAAATCTACTTAAATCATCACTAGTTGCTCTAAGCCTAATCATATCAGCAAATGCCGCTGAGAAAATCGTAGTAGGCGCTACGCCAATCCCACACGCTGAAATTTTAGAAGCTACAAAACCGATTCTTTTAAAAGAGGGTTATGAGCTTGTGATTAAGGAATTTAACGACTATGTCGTGCCAAATTTAGCCACACAAGACGGCGAACTTGACGCAAATTTCTACCAGCACCTGCCATATTTAAATGAATTTAACAAAAACAAAGGCACGACGCTAGTGCATACGGCTGGCGTTCATTTAGAGCCAATGGGCGTTTATTCAAAGAAAATTAAAAACATAAACGAGCTAAAAAACGGCGATAGCGTAGCTGTGCCAAACGACCCGACAAATGAGAGCAGAGCGCTTGATGTTTTGGCTAGCGCTGGGCTTATTAAGCTAAATAATAATGCGTTAAAAACTCCGCTTGATATTACAGAAAACCCAAAAAATCTAAAATTTATAGAGGTTGAAACGGCTCAAACTCCACGCGCGCTTGATGACGTTGCGGTTGCGGTGATTAACACAAACTACGCGCTAAATGCAAATCTAAATCCGACAAAAGACTCGCTCGTGCTTGAAAGTGGCGAAAACAACCCTTATACAAACTACGTCGTCGTTAAAAAAGGTAACGAAAATAGCCCAAAAATCAAGGCGCTTGATAAGGCTATAAACTCAGATGAAGTTAGAAATTTCATCAAATCAAAATACAACGGCACGATTTTACCAGCGTTTTAACAAATGGGGCGAAAGCCCCAAAAACACAAGGGCTTTTAACCTTTTGTGCGAAATCTAAAAGGACAGATATGAAAATTTTAAAACTAGCCATAGCGTTTTTAGCGGCTTTAAACTTAAACGCAAAAAGTGATGAAAAGACCATAGTTGTCGGCGTTTCGCCAGTGCCACACGCCCAAATTTTAGAGGTTGTAAAACCAAAGCTAAAAGAGCAAGGCTATGAGCTTGTAATTAGCGAGATTACAGACTACTCAATCCCAAATATCGCTACAAACGACGGCGATTTAGACGCAAATTTCTTTCAGCACGAGCCGTATTTAAACGAGCATAACAAAAATCGCAACACCGATTTAGTTAAGGTCGTAGCCGTCCATCTTGAACCGCTTGGCTTTTACTCAAACAAAATCAAAAACATAAACGAGCTAAAAGATAACGCCACAATCGCAATCGCGCACGACCCGACAAACGGCAACAGAGCGCTTAGAATTCTGCAAAACGCCGGACTTATCACGCTTGATGAGAGCGCGGTTTTAGCCACCCCAGCCGATATCGTAAAAAATCCAAAGGGGCTAAAATTCGTTGAGATTGAGGGCGCTTTAATCCCACGAAGCCTAAATGACGTGGATTTAGCGGCGATTAGCACGAATTTCGTGCTTGATATGGGCTTAAATCCGAGCAAGGACGCGCTAATTATTGAAGGCACGAACAGCCCTTATGCAAACATCATCGCAACAAAACGTGGCAACGAAAACAGCCCAAAAATCAAGGCTTTAAGCAAGGCAGTAACCAGCGATGAGGTTAGAAATTTTATAAATGAGCGTTACAAAGGTGCGGTTTTACCAGTCTTTTAAAAATTTGCTATAATTTGCATTTTTTTAAGGAATTTTATGGATTTTTACCTGCTTTTAACGCTTATGGGCGTTCATATTATGGTTTTGGCGGTGCCAGGACCCGATATTTTGCTGGTGCTTAGGACGTCTCTTGCTTTTGGGTATAAAAGTAGCGTCCTAGCCTCGCTTGGCATAGGGCTTGGCATTGTCGCTTGGGTCTTTTTAGCCGCCTTTGGCTTAAAGGCGATCTTTATCGCTCTGCCGCCACTTCAAGGCGTGATTATGGGACTAAGTGCGATTTATCTTATGTTTTTAGCCTTTATGCTTTTTAAGTCGGCTAAAAATCCTAAAAATTTATCGCTTCAAACAGCCGATTTAAGCGGTAAAAAAAGGCGATTTTTCATCATCGGACTTTTTACAAATCTATCAAATCCAAAGGCGGTTTTATACTTTGCTAGCGTGTTCGCTCTGTTTTTAGATAAGGCGAGCTCACTTGCTGAAATTTCGCTTCTAGTCGCCGTTATTAGCATTGAGAGTATGCTGTTTTTCTTAGCTATCGGTCGGCTATTTTCTACCAAAAAGGCGCGTGAAATTTTCTTTAACAACCAAATCCTGCTTGATAGCGTTTGCGCCGTGATTTTCGCCGGCTTTTCACTCGCTATCGCTTATGAGTGCATCTTAAAATTTACGGAGTAAAAATGCTTAGCGAAGTTATAAATTTCATTGTTTCAGTCGTTAGTCAGTGGGGATATTTTGGCATTTTTGTGATGATGTTTTTAGAAAGCTCGTTTTTCCCATTCCCAAGCGAGATTGTGATGATACCGGCTGGATATTTAGCTAGTCGTGGCGAGATGAGCCTAGTTTTGGCGTTTTTATGCGGTGTGGCTGGCTCGCTAGCTGGGGCGTTGTTTAACTACTATTTGTGCTACTTTTTTGGGCGTGGCTTGATTGAGAGATACGGCAAATTTGTAGGTATAAATGAGGTAAAAATGGCAAAATTTGAAGCGTTTTTTAACAAACACGGCGAAATTTCAACCTTTAATTGTAGGCTGATACCTGGCATTAGGCAATACATCAGCCTGCCAGCTGGGCTTAGCAAGATGAATGTGTTTAGATTTAGCCTTTTTACCACGCTTGGAGCTGGAATTTGGGTGGCGATTTTACTTGGCGTGGGCTACTTTTTGGGGCAAAATCCATCAAAAAATGTCCTTTATCTAATCAGTGCAATTTTGCTAATTTTTGTGCTAATTATCACGATTATTTATATTAAAAAAGTAAAAAAATGACAAAAACTTACTTCATCTCAGACCTGCATTTTTCGCACGAACTTATGCTTAAAATTTACCCAAAAACTAGGAATTTTAAGAGCGTAAAAGAGATGAATGAATACCTAATTTCACTTTGGAATGATACGATAAAGCCAGATGATATTGTCTATAATTTAGGCGATTTTGCCTTTGCAAATGATGATGAAACGGAGAGAATTTTAAAGCGACTAAATGGCAAACACCACCTAATTTTTGGCAATCACGACAAAAGGCTTAAAAGCCCTAAATTTGACGCATATTTTGCCAGTAGGCAGGAGTATTTGTATCTAAAAAACAAGCCAAATTTAGTGCTTTTTCACTACCCGATTTTTGAGTGGGATGGCTTTTTTCGTAGCAATATCCACCTTCACGGACATATGCACGACAAGGCTTTATTGCTACCACGAGCCTTTAATGTAGCCTATGATTTTAACGCCAGATTCTTAGAGCTTGATGAGATAAAATCACTAGCAAAAAATAGCTAAATTTTATTTTTATATTTACAATTCGTTTTTTGTAATATCACTTTTTAAATAATAAAAAAACGAGAGTAAAAAATCAAAAGAAGCAAAAAGCAATTAGTAGCAAAAAACTTTATAAATCACTTTATGAATTGCATTTTAGGGCAAAGCAAACGCTAATAAATCAACAATTATTGAAAATTACCTAAGAGTAATTTTGTTAAAAAATATGAGAAATTTATAAAAGTTTATGCCAAAGATAAGCGTTTAACACTAGTTTTAAGCTCAATATCAATTAGCGTAAGCAGAATTTTATAAATGAATGCTTTAAGAATTACGTGGAATTTTTAAGGAGTATAGAGATGATTAGCGCTGAAATTTCTAATTTAGAAGCAAAGAAAAAAGAGTTTAAAAAATTAATGCAGATGGGCAAAATTATAGACGCACAAATTATTTAAAGGGCTTTTAGGCTTTTGCCTAGCCCTTAAATTTTAAACAAATCTAAAAAATAAATTTTACATTTTTAAGCTAACTTTTAATCACTTGCAATTATAATCTAATTTTAAATTTTTATTTTTAATTTATAAAAAGTTACATTTTGATTTTAAATTCCAAAACGTGTAAGGAGAAATAATGGAATTTCTAACAAGTCTAGGTGAGGGCACGCAGTTTGCCGTGCAGCTCTTAATTGTCTTAATCTGTCTGTTTTACGGCGCAAAAAAGGGCGGTATCGCACTTGGTTTGCTAGGCGGTATCGGTCTTATTATGCTTGTTTTTGGCTTTAATATTCAGCCGGGCAAGCCGTCAATTTCGGTAATGCTTACCATTTTGGCAGTCGTTGTTGCAAGTGCTACGCTTCAAGCTAGCGGCGGACTTGATGTTATGCTTCAAATCGCTGAAAAAGTGCTTAGAAAAAACCCAAAATACGTAAGTATCTTAGCGCCTTTTGTTACCTGCTTTTTGACGATTTTATGTGGCACGGGACACGTTGTTTATACGATGTTGCCTATTATTTATGACATCGCTATTAAAAACGGCATTCGCCCAGAACGCCCAATGGCAGCTAGTTCAATCGCCTCTCAAATGGGCATCATCGCTAGTCCAGTTTCAGTCGCTGTCGTTACGCTTACGACATATTTAATTGACGCAAAGAGCCATTTAGCAGGCTTTGACGGCTATCTTGACCTGCTAAAAATTACGATACCTTCTACGCTTTGTGGTGTTTTAGCGATAGGAATTTTTAGCTGGTTTAGAGGCAAAGACCTTGATAAAGATCCAGAATTTAACGAAAAAATCAAAGACCCTGAGTTTAAAAAATATGTTTATGGTGACTCAACTACGCTTTTAGGCAAAAAGCTACCGGGCTCTCAGTGGCTTGCTATGTGGATATTTTTAGGCTCTATCGCCGTTGTTGCCGTGCTTGGCTACTACAAAGACTTACGCCCAAGCTGGGGCTTTGATAAGAAGGCAGATAGCGTAAAAATCGTATCTTTAAGTGGGAATTTACTTGAAACGATAAACATAAAAGGTGCGACTTTAA
Organism: Campylobacter gastrosuis; assembly: GCF_030249845.1. Classification (GTDB taxonomy): domain Bacteria; phylum Campylobacterota; class Campylobacteria; order Campylobacterales; family Campylobacteraceae; genus Campylobacter_A; species Campylobacter_A gastrosuis. The sequence goes on from NZ_JANURM010000003.1 coordinate 166,494, forward strand.
GCCTTAAAGAAAAGGACGCATCAGTCGTTAAAGGCGAGATAAAATACGGCAAAAACGAGAGCGTAAATGTCGCGATCAAAGCCAAAGATAGCACTTCAAATTTAGAGCAAAAAAATAACGGCGTTGTTGTTTATACAAATGCTAACGGCGAAATTAAGGAGTTTAACGACGCTAAACTTCGCCTACAAAGCAACGCTCTTGGTATGGTTGATGTTATCCAAATTTTTATGCTCCTAGCTGGTTCGTTAATCATTATTTTTACAAAAACTGATGCTAGCAAAATCAGCAAAAATGAAATTTTTAGATCAGGTATGATAGCACTTGTGGCTGTTTTTGGTATTTCGTGGATGGCTGAAACTATGTTTGCCGTGCATACTCCGATGATGAAAGAAGCCCTTGGTGGTGTGGTTAAAGAGCATCCTTGGACTTATGCTGTAATGCTACTTTTAATCTCAAAATTTGTAAATTCACAAGCAGCCGCGCTTGTTGCTTTCGTGCCACTTGCACTTGGTATTGGCGTTAGCCCAGCCGTTATTTTGGCGTTTGCACCGGCTTGTTATGGATATTATATTTTACCGACATATCCAAGCGACCTTGCTGCAATTCAGTTTGACCGCTCAGGCACGACAAGGATTGGTAAATTTGTAATCAACCATAGCTTCATAATCCCAGGACTTCTTGGCGTTATCGTATCTTGTATTTTTGGTTATATCTTTGCCGGACTTTTTGGCTATCTATGAAATTTAGGGCGATTTTTCGCCCTATCTTAATCTATCTTTGAACTTTTTTTGATCGCCCATATAGACAAAGCTTAGCACCTCGGCGACGGCTTTAAATAAATTTGCAGGAATTTTTGTATCAATATCGCAAAGCTTGTAAAGCTCACGTGCAAGTGGCGGATTTTCTACGATTTGCACGCCGTTTTCGGTGGCGATTTTTCGTATTTGAAGGGCGATAACATCAACACCTTTTGCCAAAACCACTGGTGCATTTTCGCGAGTTTTATCGTAGCGAAGTGCGACTGCGTAGTGAGTTGGATTTGTAATCACGACATCAGCTTGTGGGACTTGTTGCATCATTCTACGCCGACCAGCCTCCATTTGAGCACGGCGAATTCTAGCCTTTACCTGTGGGTCGCCCTCCATTTGCTTATACTCATCTTTTATCTCTTGTTTGCTCATTCTTAAATCTTTAAAATACTGAAATCTAACGATAAAAATATCAATTAAAGCCAAAACTAAAAGCACGATAAGCATTACGCCAACTAAGATTAACATCTTATCTTTTAACCAGCCAAGCTGTGCAAACATACTTAAAAAAATCGTCTCAGGTAGCTCCTTTATAAACTGCCAAAAAAAATAGAACGCCACGCCAAAAACCGCGCTGACTTTTGCCACGATTTTAACGCTCTCAATTAGCTTTTTCATTGAGAATAAATTTTTAAGCCCTTTTAGTGGATTTATCTTGTTTAAGTCCGGCGTAATCGGCTTTGTCGTAAAGATAAAGCCAAACTGCATAACATTTGCAAAAATTCCAGCAATCGCCACGCAAATGCAAATAGGCAAAATCATCAAAAGCCCCCGCCCAAGCGTGTTTATGACGATTTGATGAAGCACTTTTAGTGTAATCTCAACCCCAATAAAACTATGATAATACTCATAAAGCGAAATCACCTGAGTACGCATAAAATCAAGCATAAAAAGCAAAACTAAAATCGCTACAAGCAGGGTTATAAATCCGCTAATATCTTGAGATTTTGGGACGTTGCCGTCCTTTTTGGCGTCTTCAATCTTTTTAGAGGTCGCTTCTTCGGTTTTTTCTTCGTCTTCGCCAGCCATTTTTGTCCGTTTTTTGAAATTTTAAGCGAGATTATAGCGAAAATTTTTAGCTTTTTTAATGTGAGAATTTTTATTAATTTTTAATTTAGCTTAAATTATAATTCTAATCTAATTTTTTTATCAAGGGGGATTTATGAGAAAAATTTTACTTTCATCAGTGGCACTAGCTTCGTTTTTAACAGCTAGCGATTTAAGAGATGAGGCGTTAAAAAGCGGTCTAGTCGCACTGCCAAATGACGCAAAGGCACTTGCTAAGATGATAGATGACGCCTCGCCAGACGCAAAGGCGTATCCGACTACAATGGCAAGGATTGAGCTTGGCAAAAGGCTATATTTTGATCCTAGGTTATCAAAATCAGGCATAATTAGCTGTAACACCTGTCACAATTTAGGGCTTGGTGGAGCTGATGGAATTCCCGCCTCAACAGGGCACAAATGGACGCCAAATCCGCATCATATTAATGCCCCAACTGTATATAATTCAGTATTTAATTCTGTGCAATTTTGGGATGGCAGGGCAGCTCATCTAGCCGCACAAGCTGCTGGTCCGATGACAGCAGAGCCTGAAATGGCTTCAACCCCAGAACTTGTCGTAGATAGACTAAAATCAATCCCAACTTATGTTTATGAGTTTAAAAAGGCGTTTGATAGTGAGATAAATTTTGAGCTTGTTACGACTGCAATTGGCATTTTTGAGCGGACATTAGTAACTCCGTCAAGATTTGATAAATTCCTAAACGGCGATGAAAATGCACTAAATAAAAATGAAAAAGCTGGGTTTAAAATTTTCATTGATAAGGGTTGTGTAAATTGCCACAACGGCGTAAATTTAGGTGGCACACTTCAACCTTTTGAGGTGGCGTCAAAGTATCAGTTTGCAGATGTCGGCGACTTTAAAGGAGACGCAAATGGTATGGTAAAAGCCCCAACTTTACGCAACATTGAACTAACAGCACCGTATTTTCACAATGGCGCGATTTGGTCGCTAAAAGAGGCGATAAAGACTATGGGTAGCGTCCAGCTTGGTATTGATATAAGCGATAAAGAGGCGGATAGCATCGGAATTTTCTTAAAATCGCTAACAGGCGATATGCCAAAAATTGAGTATCCAATGCTACCAGCATCAACGGATAAAACCTCAAAACCAGAGCTTGATTATTAAAATTTAGGGGCGAAAAACTCGCTCCTAAGTTGCTTTTTATAAATTTTTAGCTAAAATCCGACTTTTTAAGTAACAAAGCTCCATAAATCTTTGAAATTTCAAAGTGCTTTTTACTAACTTACCAAAAGAAGGGATAGCAATGAAGTATGCTATTATAAAACACGGCGGAAAGCAGTATAGAGTGAGCGAAGGTCAGTATTTAAACCTTGATCGCTTTGAGGCTGAGCCAAAGTCATCTGTTGAGATTACAGATGTTTTAGTCGTTAATGACGGCGAAGTAAAGGTAGGTGTGCCATTTGTTAAGGGTGCAAAAGTTGTCTTAGAAGTAGTAAATTTAGGTAAAGAAAAAAAAGTCGTTATCTATAAAAAACGAAGAAGAAAAGACTCAAAACTAAAACGCGGTTTTAGAAGACAATATACACGTGTTAAAGTTGTAAGCATAGCTGGCTAAGGAGATAAGATATGGCACACAAAAAAGGTCAGGGTTCAACCCAAAATAATCGCGACTCTATCGGTCGTCGCTTAGGCGTTAAAAAATTTGGTGGCGAGTTTGTCCGTGCGGGCAACATCATCATTCGTCAGCGTGGCACAGCTACACACGCTGGTAGCAACGTAGGTCTTGGCAAAGATCACACTATCTTTGCTCTTATTGACGGATACGTTAAATTTGAGCGTAAAGATAAAAACAGAAAAAAAGTTTCTGTTTATCCAGCTGCTTAATTCTTGGGGTTTTCGCCCCAATTTTAGCTTATGAAATCAAAAGATTTTTCTTATTGTAAAAAATTGCGTTGCCCAAACTCTCTAAAAAGAGATTTGAAATTTATCAAAAAAACTCGCATTAGACTAGACAGGCATCTAACTCGCCAAATTTTAAAACAAACCCAAAGCGATGAAAAACTACCAAATATCATCAAGATAAATAATGGTAGTTGGGAAATACTTTAATTATATTGCTATAAAAATTTAGCCAAAGTCTATTTTTATCAAATTTTAAAATATGATTATAAATCTAAAATTTAAGAGTTAATTGCTTACACCAAAATCTTTTGCTTCAAATACCCTGATAAGCTCATAAATTGCTCTTTTGCCTCTTTTTCAAGTCGCTCTTTTTCGCTTGGCATTAGATATATAGCGACCATCACTGGTTTTTCGCCATCTTTTTTTGGGCGACCAGCATTGCTCTTTTTCTCATCTTTTTTATCGGCTGCACCTGAATTTATAAACTCGCTTACATTGCTACTTGTAGCGACACTAGCGTTATTTACAAATGCGAATTCTTTCTAGCTCCTATTATCTTTCTCTCTTTTGTATCTTCAAATTGGTTTCATAAGATTGCGTTAGTTTTCTTTTTAGTTATTACATTAAATTTTTGAGATGGTTGATTTAAATATGTTGAATATTTTTCTTGTGTTAGTCTTAATTGTAAAGTAAAGCATTTGCATAAATGTAACATATAGAAAATAAATTTATTTTATCATTGAGTGATATAAGTTGTTATATGATTGTACTAAATGTAAATTTATTAAAAAATCTAGATCTTTTTTAATAAAAATATTTTTTATATGCATAAATTTCTCAATTTGAGATATATTTTTTGGGGTTTGTAAAAAAATTAAAAGCTTGATCGTTTTTTGTAATTTTTATTGTTGCAAGAACCAAAAATTTTAAATTTCTGCTCATCAGTAATTTCTGAAAATTTGCTTTTTTTGCTTATCATTAAAAAACTACAATCATCATTTGTTTTATTCAAAACAGAATTTTTAAAAATGTTGATAAGTTTTTTATGTAGTGCCATATTTGGCAAAATAGAGTTTAAAATTAAGAGTCTTTCTAAAATTTTTGCAAGTTTATTGGATTTTTTATCATAAAAGCTTCGCTCACTACCATCGCTCATTAAGACAAAACCATCTATATTAAGCATTTTGCCTTTGATGAGCTTTGTGTTTTGCATAGCATTTGGTGAAGTAGTGAAGACCGTAACATTTGCAAATTCATCATTTGTTGGTTTAGAGGCTACTTCTATATTGCCATTTTTTAAACATCCAATTACACCGTCGCCAATGTGAAAAAGTATAAAATTATCATCCTTGATTACCACAAAAAGCAAGGTGTGGGCAAAGGCTGAAATATCGCAATTATGCTTTTTGCTAAGCTGTGTTATATTGTCATTTATTTTATTTATGATTTTTGTTTTTACAATGGATGCATCTGTTTGCTCAAAGTAATAATCAAAACTCTGAGCAAATTCATTGCATACAAAATTTACAGAATTCTCTGCTCCAAGATGAGAAAGCTTTGCAGATCCAGCCCCATCACTTAATGCAATTATGCTTAAATTTTCTTTATTAATATAACTGATTTTATCCTGACAAGGAGTGTTATTTTTAATATGCATATTGCCTTGTAACGCAAAGCCACAGATATTGTATTTCACAGTTCACCCCAGCTTTTTATACCATCAATATCAAGCTTTACGCTTTCACCGGGAGTTGATTGTGATGTTCTTGATACACTTTGACTAAGCCAAGCAAAAAATTCTTTAAATTTTAAACCTTGTAATTTTAGTGGCGGTCTTTTTGGTGAAAATTTTGCTAAGATATTCATATCTACGTTGTCTCCTATTCCTATTGGAAATATGGTAAGTTTTTTATTATTTATAAGTTCATTTATTTTAGCAATCGGTTCTTCTAGATTTTGCAAACTATCTGGCTGTCCATCGGTCATTAAAACTAGCCAAGGCTGATAATAATCTACACCCTTGTTTTGATATTCGTTTTTTCTTTTATCTAGAATTTCAAGTGCTAGACTTACTGCTTCTGCCATAGGAGTCCCGCCATTTGCATCCAAAATAGGCAAACTATCATCTGTGCTTAGTCCTGCAAAATCTCTTATGACTCTAATGCCATTAGAGCCAAATGTAACAATGGCAATATCTGCTGAAAAAAGCGCTATTTCATCTTCTTTTATGGCTTCATAAAAAAGCTTAACACCTTCATTTAGCTCCATAATTGGATCTCCTATCATAGAACCACTTGTATCAAGGCACAAACAAACTGGAACCCTTGGTGTAGGATTATCAATTAAATCCTTTAAACTAATAAGTTCTTGTTTCATATATTCTCCTTTTATTTTTTTTTAAGATTAAAAAATTTTATTTATTACTTTTTTAGCTCTAGTTGGCCAAATATCAATACTCATATTGTCTTGTTCTTGTAGGCTACCTCGCTTAAATAATTTTAAATAATATTTGAATATATCAAGCCATTCGCTAGAAGTTAGACGTTTATTTGGCTTAGAATGACTTCCATTGCGATTAAAAGTATTATAAAATCCATCTTTTATCTTGTATGGCAAATGAGACCAAATGTATTTCCACATACCATCAGGGACTTCGTTTGTTATGTTCTCACCAAAACGATATGGAAATAACATCTTTTTTATGTTATGTGCTGGATCTGAACCGCCTTGATGAGAATATGGTGTTTTTCCTGTCATCATTATCATAAAACAAAGTGTTGCAACTGCAAAATTTTCGTGTTCCATGGTTCTTAAAAAGTCGCCATAGTGAATACCTTGAATTTCTGGTGCTGTAAAATTTATTGTCCCTACTGGACAAGGAAAGGGTCCTATTTGATAGCTGTCTGTATCTACAAAATAAATTTCTTTTGGCGAAACAAATAAAATATTTGCAGGGTTTATATCACCAATTATTATATTTTTTGAGTGCAAATATACGATTTTGTGCAAAATATTTACTAAAAGTTCTACTAAATCAACTCTGTTCCAATTTTTGTATTTTTTTCAAATAATGGTTTTATAAATATGCTTTTTTGAAGCTCTGTGCCATTTGCCTTTGGCATTAAATAGCCAACAAATTCGCTTTTTGAATTAGTATTGTATATTAGGCTAGTTGGATAGCAAACACCAAAACAATCAAATGGTGTGTCTAGCATTAATTTAAGTTTTTGAAATTTATGTTGAGTGTTGTGTTCTTTTTTATAAATTTTAGCTACATATTCGGTATTTGTTGAATAAATTATTCCTTCTCCGCCCGCTGAAATTTCATCTAAAATTAAAATTGCATTTTTATTTTCATCATATACTGTTGAGCCTTTTGTGGGTATTTTACTAATTTTATTAACTACATCGTCACTGCTTATTATTGTTTTTGATATTTTAAAGGCAGATTGATTAAGGCGTAAAATTCTTGAATCAATTTTAGAGATATCATCATCTCCAAATTTACTCATATCACTATTTTTATTAATACGATAAACACCAATGTAACAACAAATATTTTTATATATGTCGTAGTCATTTGTTATTAGTAAGTAATCTTGGCTTTTTGCCTTTAAAAAAAAATCGTTAAAGTAATTTGCATTTGTTTTTTCAAGATCGGATTGTTCAAATTTAACTAGAAGTTTGTTTTCTAAATCTGATAATATTTTAATAACATTTTTGGTTGTGGTTGCTAAGTTCAAATCATTATTGTTAATATTTAATTTAAGTTCATCATATACTTTTGGCAGAATGGTTAAGCATTTGTTTTCTTGTTCTAAAATAGGCAAATACCTATTAAGCCAACGCTCAAAAGCAAAATTTAATAAACTACTTGTATCTATATAAATTTTTCTATTACTAATTATTTTTTGAAATCTATTTAATGAATTATTTAAATTATCTTTTGTGTGCATTAATTGCCTTTAAATTGCAAATTTTCCCTAATTGACTTTGGTCCATCTGTGTAAAATTTATCTTTTATAGTTATGTTTTTGTTTGCAATTATAGATTTTGCATATTCATAGTCGTATTCGTATATATGAGCCGAAGCTATGTATCCTGCTATAAAACCTGTTTTAATACATACTCTTTTTGCTAAATCTGCTTGAAATTTTGCAAGTGCAAGCAAATTTGCATATTGACGCCCAAGTATATTTTGGCTTCTAAAGAAAAATTGTAAATTTAGTTTTTCATCTCTTATTTTAATATCTATAATATTTAAACACGGCAAATTAGCATCCATTACTCCTTCACTCAAAAGCGAGATTGTGGCAGATTTGCTCTCTTTCTTCTTTTCTAATCTCTTAATCAGATATTCAAACTGATCAATACCATTTTTATTATAAATTTGATCAGCGTATGTAAAAGGGCGATTTGGCATAATAACACCTTTTTTAAATTTATCCAAGGTGTGAGAAACGATATCCTTATCACCAAATTTATCCACTATATCATCTTGCAATTTGGGACTTAAAATTTTAACACTAAGTCCTAATAATTCCATTATTTCAACATCTTCATCAAAATTTTGCTTCCCATTTTGCATTACCTTAGAAATACTTCTTAACCAACATTCACCGATAGTTTTTACTACTATATCACTCATAATATGCCTTTTTATCCTAAATAATTTATGTTTTTTGATATCTGGTCAAATATGCTGTTTTGGCTAAATCTATCATTTTGTATTTTTTGTAATATATGATACGAATTATCACTTTTTAGCAAAACATTAGAATTTTCAATAAATTCGCCTATAATAGTTGCTTTCGTGTTATTTGATTGGTTAATTTTCATAAAATGCTGCACGTTTTCTTTTGGGATTGAGTATATAAACTGCCAATCTCCGCTTGCAAGACACAATAAAAATTCATCTATATTAAGCTTTTTAGCTACCATTTTGCTCTCATCTCTTATAGGCAATGAGTCTTTGTATATAATTGCTCCTAAATTATTATTTTCACATAATGTATAAATAGAGCTAGATAAACCATCGCTGTTGTCTATACCTGAATTTACGATTTTAGCTTGTGAAATTTTATTGGCTATTTTGTAAGGAGGATTTTGATGTGTTAAGGCTTGATAAAATAATTTTTTTGTTTTAGCTGACATTTTAAGATTGTTTTTAATTGCAAGATATCCACTAATCATAGTGCCAAAATATCCAGTGGCTACTATTAAATCCCCGACTTTTGCACCTTTACGACTTATGATTTGATCTTTTTTGCATTTACCAATAGCTGTAACTACTATGGCAAATTTATGGTTATTTTTAGTGTCGCTAGATGCTATGAAAGCACCATATTTTTTTGCCGCTTCTTGAGCACCAAGCATCGTGTCCCTTACAAACTCAAAATTGGTATTTTTTGGTAAAAGTAATGCTATGCTAACGGCTATTGGTGAGCCACCAGAGATTAATATATCACTAATAGAATGTGATATAGCAAAGTCGCCTACGCATTTTGCATCGCTTATGTTTAAAGTATATGTTAAATTTAAGCCACTCCTATCGGTATTTAAAAGTAATACTTCATCATCGTTTATGTTTATATCTAAAAATGCACTATCGTGTCCAAAACCACCTATTAGCTTACTATCTACATTAAGTATATCAATTATTTTAGAAACTAATAGCTTTTCTCCAAGCTTAAAAATTATATTGGTATTTGTCATTTTTATATACCTTTATGATAGATATTTTTTAGTATTTTATCAATATATATATATATATATATATATATATATATATATATATATATATGATTAAATTATGCAATAGATATAAAAATATGAAAAATTTTATATTATTGTCATACTTTTTCCACAAGCTCGTAAATAACAAAGAAAAGTTTTGTGTTATATATTTAAAACTTCACTTTCTACTAGATTACTTAATGTTCATTCTTTGAGTAAGTTGTGCTTGTGTATAAGTGCATTGGTTACTTTTAACTCATCTTCTAGTGCATCATACTTTCGTTTGAAATCAGTATTTTTTAGTAAAACATCTCTAAAATTTATACTAGCCATTTTTAAATTCTTTTAATTTAATTATTTATAACATATGCACTATAAGAAACTACTTGGTTTTTCATCGTTTTTTTGCTAGTCTTTTTTGCATTTAAATAAGGTATTTTTAGTTATAGATTTGACAATAGAGCCTAGATAATCTGCATACCATTGCATTAAATTCTATTTGTTCTAGTGTAGTAGTTTGTCTTTCGTAGGCGTATTTTACGGCGTTTGGTTCTGTGTGGGCTAGTGCGTTTTCTATCGTTTTTTACTTACTTTAAGTTGCATAAGTTTAGCCTACTTAAAGAGTAGATGATTCTAAGTGTCGCCCTAAAATCGTTAGCCGTAATTTCTTACTATTTAAATCTAGTAAAATTTGCGTTGCTTTATAACATTAAGGGCAAAATAAGTAAATAAAAAGGATTATTTGAAACTGAAATAAAATTAAAAAAAGGTTAAGTGGTGGGTTCACCAACTACCAAAAGTATATTTAAACCCCTTGGTTTTGTGGTGTTTATGTGATTTTTCGGTTAAAAAAGTCCGTAATCTTGTCCGTTTTGTTTTGCAAAATATAGGCGTAAATTTAGGCAGGATTTTTTTTAATTTTAAGTAAAAAAGCAAAAACAAAAAGAAAGGCAAGAGCAAGAAACAGCACAAAAACTAAAAGCAACAGCAAGGCAAAGAAAAAGCGAAAGTCAAAAGCTAAAATAATGAGTGGGAGCAAGAAAAGTAAAAGCAAAAGCTAAAAAAAGGCAAAAAGGGGCAAATTTTAAAAAAACAAAACAAAAATTAAGGCAAAAAAATGAAAAGCAAAACAAGATTAAAAGCAAGGTAAAGAGAAAGTAGGGCAAGGTAAGGCAAAGGCAGAGCAAAAATCAAAGCCAAAAGCACGAGCAAATCAAAAAAGCAGGGCAGGGCAAAAGCAAGGGCTGAGCTACGCCCAACTGCCACCGCTAGCGCCTAGCCCCGCTCTTGTGCCACGCTCCGTTTCGCCCTTTGCGTCAGCGCTTCCAAAACCGCCACCTTCTCTGCCGTTTCTATCTTTGTTTTTATCCCACTCTCTTAATGCGTCGCCTAGCGATCGTTTATCCTTGTTATTTTTGTCAAGCTCTCTGCCCATATAATCAGCGTCCGCTTTTGCTCGTTCGCTTATTCGCCCCATACGTTCTCTCATTCTGTCGCTCATCTCTACCAAATGGTCGCTAATTTGCCCCACGTAAGTACCTGCGGCGTTTTTAAAGCCCTCTATTTGCCCTGTTTTTTTGTAGCCTTCTATATCTGAAATAAGCCCTACGCCGTCCGTAAAGCCAAACATCCCTTTAATTCCTTCAAAAAAGCTCTGTGGTCGCTCGTAAAGTCTTGTGCCTGTCTCTGTTGTTCCTGCATAACTCCCACCAAAGCCAAAATGATTATCAAGCCCCGTCACCATTTCAAATACCTCATCTATTGCAGCTGAAACAGCCAATCCGATACCAAACATGCCAACCACCGAAGTAACGCCAAACGCTGTCACTGCTAATTTTGCGGTGGTATTTACCACCGCTGATTTTAGTTCGCTGTATATACTCTCAGGGACATTGCCTATATTTATTTGCTCTTTTGTTAGGGCATCATAGGCTAACCCTGCTAACGCTGAGCCTATCGGACCCATATAAGAGTTTGCCACTCTTTCAAGAGCATTTTCATAAGCCGAGTCGGCTCTCACTTCGGCAGCAAAACGCTCAAAGCCACGTTGCAATGATTTATTTATATCCCTATCTTGTTTATAGTTGCCGTAATTATCAACCCCTACGCCGCCATCTTTTAACCGCTCTTTGTTTTGGGCTTGTAATATAATATCAGTCGCCTCTTGTTTTTTTTCGTTTATTTTATCCATTGCTTTAACCATTCCCACAATATCAAAAACGTTCTCTTGATTAGTTAAAATTTGCATAGGCATAAGCGCGAATTCTGCAAAATCTTCCCCATATTCTGCAATAACCTCACTTAAAGACAGCGGAGCATTTAAGCCGATAGCCCTAAAATCTGCACTAGGGGCAGAAAAGGCAGAAAACCTATCGCCCCCTGCAAGGGTGCTATCAAGCAGTCCCCCTGCCATAAAAGCAAACGTGTCATCATTGCTTCTTGCCGTTATATTTATGGTGTCAATAAAGGCAATATACCCAAACATTTTACCTACCAAAAACAGGATGATTTTTAGCAGCGGACGGCTTTTCTGACATACCAAAAACGTTCGGGATATCGCCTATGTCTAGCATTTCATCGTGTGTTAATGTTCTTATTAGGCTAAAATAATATCTTGTCATTGTTTCAGGCACTATCATCCCCCCTGCGTGGTTTTCGCTAATAAAAGCCCCCATAGTAGAAACCGCCTTTATTAGTCTATTGTCTCTTACTTGCTTTGTTATCGCTTCTTTTTGTGCTGCGATTAAGGTGGTGTCCGTGTTTAATTTTTTTGCTTGTGCGTCTAGCAAAACCCCTTGTTTTTTTAAATTTAGTAGCTTATCGCTTTTTTGCTCGTTTAGCTCATCGTTTTTTACTTTGTGCCCCTTTGTTTGTTCTGTGATATTCTTAATATTCTCAGCAACTGCTAAATTTTGCTGTCTTAACTGCTCTAATTTAAGTGGTCTTTGCTCGTTTAGCTCATCGTTTTTTACTTTGTGCCCCTTTGTTTGTTCTGTGATATTCTTAATATTCTCAGCAACTGCTAAATTTTGCTGTCTTAACTGCTCTAATTTAAGTGGTCTTTGCTCGTTTAGCTCATCGTTTTTTACTTTGTGCCCCTTTGTTTGTTCTGTGATATTCTTAATATTCTCAGCAACTGCTAAATTTTGCTGTCTTAACTGCTCTAATTTAAGTGGTCTTTGCTCGTTTAGCTCATCGTTTTTTACTTTGTGCCCCTTTGTTTGTTCTGTGATATTCTTAATATTCTCAGCAACTGCTAAATTTTGCTGTCTTAACTGCTCTAATTTAAGTGGTCTTTGCTCGTTTAGTTCGGCAAGTTGTGAATTTTTAATTTCCCTTTCTATTATCCGCAAGTCCCTTTCTGCTTCTGCTGTCTGCCTTGCTACTTCAAAGCTAAGCATAGCCGAGCGGTTTTGTGTTTCGGTTAGCTCTGCCCTTCGTATCGTTTCAATTAACGCCAAAGCCGTTTGAAGTGCCGTATTTGTAAATGAAAGCGTCATATTTGGCAAAAGCTGGGTTAAAATTTGCACCCTTTGAGCCTCAGGGATATTAAAATCGTTGATTTTTCCATCTAGGTATCTTAAACTCTCTGAATATGGCGAGTTTTGATTTGTTGTTAGCTCTAAGATTTTTACCACGTGTTCGTAAAATTCGGCTTTGATTGTTTGTTGGATTGTTTGTGTTGTTTTTTCTGTCATTTTATGCTCCCCCATTTGTTATTTTTACTTTTAAATTTTGATTTTTTGTTAGCTCTAAAAACCTATTTAATGTCGCTTTTGAGTTAAATACGCCTTTATCTGTATAAATGCTACCTAGCAAGATACAGCCCTCAGTATGCTTTGGATAGTTCCCAGCGTGGATTAAGATAAACCGCTCACGGCTTACTAAGTCATTATAAAGTAGTGGCAATACCTGCTTAAAACGTGGGCTTTTATGCCATATCACGCTATAATCGCCTTGCGGTATTCTTTTATCTAAGTTAGGGCGTATTTCATCGCTCCCTGCTGGTTCAAGTGTAAAGCCAGTAAGTAAAATTTTATCGTCCTTTAAAAGCGTAAAACGCCCGATAGTGCCGTCATCTATCTCTTTAAATCTTTCAATTTTTAAAATCATCTTTTGTCCTTTTAAAATATTTTTAAACGCTATCGCCTAAACGACGCCCATATTTTATTGCATTGTTTTCTTTGCAATGCTCTAATAGCTCTTTAACGTTGCCTTTTAACTCTGTTATCTCTCTTTTTACATCAGTGATTAAATGCTCTTTAAAAAATGAGAGTTGCAAATTTAAAATTTCGCTTTGTGTTTCTAGCGTCTTATCTATTTTTTCAAGCGTTCTTTTTATATCTCTTGTAATAAAATAGTTATAAGCCACCAGCCCTAAAAGCACCAAAAATAAAACGCCTACAATGCCTAACTTTTCAGCACTTTGAGCGGTTGTTACAAATCCTTGAATTTCACTTGTCATTTACGCACCTCTTTAAAATTAGCTCTATTTGTTTATGATAAATCATTAATGCCTTTGCCGTTTCTAAATCGTTAATGTTATAGCTTGGTTTTTCTGGGATTTTAGCGTCGCATTTTACGGGCTTAATAACCTCTACAAACTCGGTTTTACTAACACTTTGCTTAGCACAACCCATTAAAAAAAGTGGTAAAAATATGGCTAAAATTTTCATTTTGACAGCTCCAAAAATAGTTTTTCGTAAAAATCTTTTTTTGTTTCGCAAGTGATTTTTTTAGGCGTTTTTAGGCTTTGATATTTTGTGTTTAGGCTCTTTAATTCACGGCTTAAATTTTCGTTATTCACACTTAGGGCTTTAAAGGCTTCGTTTTGCTTTGTGATGTTTGCCTTGCACGTGATTAAATCGGCGTTTGTGATATCATTTTGCACTCTTAACACGGCTAAATCGCTGTTTAATTTGCTAATCTGATTATCTAGCCCCTTGATTTTTAGCGTGTCTAAAAAGATAACACTACATAAAAAGGCGGTTAATAGGATAAAAGCGGTGC
>NZ_JANURM010000030.1 GCF_030249845.1 Campylobacter gastrosuis
TGTTGATTTTGCAGCTGAGAGTGCAAACTTCTCAAAACGAAATATCCTAGCACAATCAGGCAGCTACGCAATGAGCCAAGCAAACTCAGTGCAACAAAACGTCCTAAAACTGCTACAATAACTACAAAATCCATAGGTTTAACCTATGGATTTTAATTCTTTAATTTTGGTTTTTTTAATAAAAATTCACGTGGTTTTTGATAACAACTTCGCTTAAAATTTAAAAGGTGTCGTTTTTTTAGAAAAAATGTTTTTTGCTTGGCTTTTAGCACAAACAAAGTCAGGGGTTACCCACCTACACTTTTTTTACTATAACTTGCAAACAATCAAAATAATGTCTTAACATTATTTTGATTTTCGTTTGCTCCCAATGGCGACACTCTATCGTTGCTGTGTTTTTGCAAGCTTAATTCTTCTAAAACAATAAATCTCTTAATATGCGAACATCTGCCAATTAAAGTCGGCGTTTGCTAGTTTTACGTTTTATCGTTTTTTAGAATTTTAACCCAAAATCGCGCATACAAATTTCAAATATTCAAAATCGTATATCAGCGGTATTGGCTTTAAATATCGCTTATTACGTGGTTTGATGTATCTGTATTTGTGTGAGTTTATAATCTCATCGGTTTTGTTAGGGCAATGCTCAAAAATAGGTTTATTTTAAATTCACAAGCTCTAAATTTGAGCGGCAAAGTGCGGTGTAGGCGTTGTTTAGGTTGGATTTGACGCATTCGTTTAGGTATGGCAGGGCGTTTTTTGGCTCTTTTTTGGCGATGAAAATATCAGAGATTAGCGCCAAAGCACGGCTTCGCTCGTCCGCTTTTAGCCGTAAAGACAGAATATATCTTGCCTCATCAAGCGCATCATCAAGCTCATTTAGCTTCAAATTCGCACTTGCGTAGATGAAATTTAGACTTGGCGTGTATGAGTTGATTTTGGCGTTTGTCTGCATTTCTAGCGCCTTTTTTGCGTAAATTCCAGCATTTGCAAAGTCATTTTTTGAGTAGGCGTATCTAGCTAGGGTGTCGTATGCCTCAATTAGCTTAAATTCCTGCCCGCGTAACGTGATTGTGGCGTTTAGCGTCTGCATCGCCTCGCTAAATCTATCCAGCTTTAAAAGTGAGTAAAACCTATAAAAAAGCGCTGGACTTGGGTCTGAATGCTCCACGCTTTGAGCTAACGAAATGGCTTCATTTGCGGCTTTGACGCTGTTTTCATAATCATTTAAAAGGTAGCTACTTTGGCTTAAATTCACTAGCCACTCCACCCTATCTTCTAAATTTTCATCTTTTATGTGAGCGAGTGCTAGGGCGTTTGCATCCTTGTATCTTGCCGTCCTAATCTGGCACTCATAGAGCTTAAACTGCGGAATTTCAAGGCGGTTTAAGTCATAGCTCTCGCTTAAATTTATCACGCTTTGGCAGTCGTTTTTACGCACGGCTTCTTTGGCTAGTTCAAGCGCGGCAGCGTTTAAAAGCATAAATCCCTCGCTCTGATTTAAATCCTTAATCACTGCTGTATAGCCCAACGTGTCGCTAAATTTTCGCTCATCGTTATTTAGCTTCATATCGGCGATTATCGCCTTTACGCCGATATCTGATTTTTCGTATTTTTCTATGAGCGTTTTGTAGTGAGCGTGAAGTTTTGTTGAGTTAGTTTCGCCAAGACTAAAAAATAGTCCGTCCTTTGCTGTGCCTACTTCTGCTAGATAATCGCCGTATTTAAACTCGCTCTCATAGCGGTTTAGATACTCATAAGCCCTGTTTATTTCGCCACTTTTTGCAAGTGCTATGCCTAAATTTTTAAGGCTTACTTCATAAATTTCATCGGCCTTTTTGCTGTTTAAAACCAAAATTTCATAAATCCTAGCCGCAATGTCAGCCATATCATTTGCTAGAAATTTCGCTGCCATTTCATTGGCTTTTTGCCTATCATTTAGCAGGAATTTCTCGTTTGCGTTTGTGATTTTTAGGATATATTTTTTGGCTTCATTTAGGCTCTCTTTTTGGATATTTAGTCCAGCTAACGCAAGCGCGGCACGAGATGCGATATCAATGTCGCTTGTTGAGTAAAGCACGTCCTCATAGAGTTTTACGGCGTCCTTGCTTCTGCCGTTTTTGTAAATTTCATCGGCATAATCAAGCATCAAAAGCCAAGTGAATTTTGAGTTTTTATGCTCGTTTAAAAGTATATCAATCATATATTTTGCATCGCTTAAAAGGCTCTCTTTGATGTAGGCACGAGCTATCATATAAAGCACCTCGGCGTAGTTATCATCTGATGGGAATTTTCTAATCCACGCCTTGCCCTCTTTTATCACATCATCTGGACTTAGGTCTTCAAGCGGTGTGTTTGAGGCAAAAATTTTATCCATAGCACGAAGCCTGTAAAGCAAAAACTCCCCTGCAAAAATGCTCTGCGGGTGGCGTTCTATGGCGATTTTTGTATCATCTAGCACCTTGTTAAACGCACCTCTTTCGTAGGCTTTTTTTATGTTTATGTAAATGTCAATGTCGTTGCTGTCAAAGCCTTTAATTGGGGCTTTGCTAAAATCAAGCGCACCGATACTTGGGGTTAGAAGCGAGCTAAAAATGGGGTTAAAATTTATGCCGTTTGGCTGTTTTTTATCAAATTCTCTCAAATTTGGATCAACGATTATGTTAAATCGCTTTGAAATTTTGCTTAGATTTTGGCTGACATTTTGGTCGCTAAAAAGCGCATTTTGGGTGTTAATTAGCCGTGAATTTGCCTTTGGCAAAACGACAATAAACAGCTTATCGCCCTCTTTTTTGTAGCGAATATCCATTAAATCAAGATCAACATCTTGCATTTGCAAAATGCCATCATCATCAAGCATACAAGCATATCGCTTCGTATCGTAGGCTAAAATCTGCTCCACGCACTCAAAATTTTTAGTGTCGCTAATCTCTAAAATGCTATAAGGTTTGCCCTTTTCTATGCCGTTATTTAAACTAAGTGTAAATGAAAACAAAAAAATCGGTAAAAATAGGGCAAAAATCGCTCTCAAACTAAATCTTTCTGACCATTACTTGTCTAAAATTATATCCGCTAATCTTGCTAACGCCAACGAATGCAACCGTGCTACTTTGGCTTAAATCAAGCGTGAAATTGGCACTCATCTTAAAATCGCCATTTGAAATTTCAACCAAATCGCCATCTTTTATCTTTGAAGCAGCCATAAAACTAGCACCGCCTTTAATGTAAGGCGTGGCTGAAATTTCTTGATAAATCACGCTACCATCAAAGTTATTTAGCTCTTTTAACTCGCTTAAATCGCCATTTGTTTCGTAGCTTTTAATGTCGCTATCACAAACGATGACATTTAAGCCTAAAATTTCTAAAAATTCAAAGAGCATTTTAGCGTCTTTGTGCGTAAAAAACGAAGCGTCAATGATGATATTTTGTGCGTCTTTTAGCCACTCTGAAAGCCAAACAAACTCCTCTTCGCCCACGCTACACTCCCCACTTAAAAAGCCCTCATCAAGCTCATCAAAATACTCGTTTTTAACGCCAAAATTCTTACAAATCAAAGCCAAAACGTAGCTAATTGAGCCGATTTCGCATTTAATTAAATTCTCTTTGCCTAAAATTTCATCATAAAAACACGAGATATATTTAAAATCGCACTGCTTTAATTCATTTGCAAGTGCGTAGTTTGAGCGTGAAAGTAGGTTTGCAAGACTTAAAGTCTTTGCCTTTTTAAAGTCGCTAAATTTCATTTTACCCCTTTTTTTAAAGGCGATTATCGCTTTTTAGTGCTTTAAATCTTATAAAACCGCACTTTCTAATGCCAAACCAAGCTCTGATTTAAAGCGTTCATTTACGCTAATAATCTCAGAAATTTTAGCACTATCTAAGAGTGCAATCTCATCGCAAATAGCACGTGCTAAACGCAAATCGTGAGTGATAAATAAAAAGCTCATCTGCCCTTTTAGGCTGTTTAAAAATTTTATAATTTCATCTTGCAAAACAAGGTCAAAGGATGAGAGTGCTTCATCTAAAATCAAAAGCTCTGGCTCTATCGCCAAAGCACGTGCTAAACAGACTCTGCCAAGCTCTCCGCCACTTAAACTAATGGCTCGTTTGTTTAAAAAATTTTCGTTAATTTGCAGATTTTTACACATTTTTTTAACACGCTCTAAACGCCCATTTTTATCTAAATCGCTAAGGTGTAAAAGTGGCTCGTTTATTACGTCAAAGACGCTAAAAGCTGGGCTTGTTGAGCCTAGCGGGTCTTGAAATACGATTTGTGCTTTTTTATAAAACTCACGCCGTTTTTTTAGGCTGCTTAAATCTAAAATTTCGCCCTTAAAAAGCACCTTGCCACTTTTTTGGCGATTTAGCCCCATTATTGTGTTTGCTAGTGTGCTTTTGCCAGAGCCTGAAACACCCATTAATGCAAGGGCTTTGCCAGTTTTTACGCTAAGATTTATGCCGTTTAAAACGCACTCATTTTGACTACCTAAAAATGAGCGTTTGCTAAATTCACAGGTTAGGTTTTTAACTTCAATTATATTCACAAAAGCCCTTAAATGCGTAATATGAGCCTAAAAGCTCCTTTGTGTAGGCTGTTTTTGGGGCATTAAAAATTTCATCTTTACTGCCACGCTCAACGATTTTGCCACCACTCATTACTAAAATTTCATCAGCCATTTTATAAACCACGCCAAAATCGTGCGTGATAAGCAAAATTCCAAGCCCCTTTTTTGCCCTTAGATTAAGCAAAAGCTCTAAAATTTTACTCTGCATGATTAAATCTAAATCGGTTGTTGGCTCATCGGCGATTAAAAATTCTGGCTTTTTTAGAATACTAAGGGCTATCATTGCCCTTTGAAGCATACCGCCACTAAGCTCAAATGGATACTTTTTAAGCACCGCTTCTTGAAGCTGGGCGTCGCTAAATGCCTCTAAAATCTGAGCCTTGCTTGCACCGCTCTCTTTTGCGTGAGTGTAAAGGGTTAAAAGCGGATTAAACGCCGTGCGTGGATTTTGCATAATCATTGCGATTTTATCGGTGCTAACGCCAATTTTTGTACTTGATTTAAAATTTGGCGGAGTAAAACCAAAAATAGCAGCCGCACTTAGGCTTTTGCCACTGCCACTTTTACCAATTAAAGCCGTGATTTTTGAGCGTTTTAGGCTAAATTTTATATCCACAAAATCATCAATTTTAATCTCAAACTCGCTCATCTTAACGCTCCGTTTTTATCAAGCCTGTCCCTTAAATTATCGCCGATAATATTAAAGCTCATCACGCACAAAAATAGTGCAACGCCTGGATAAAAAATCAGCTCTGGCGTGGTAAATAAAAAGTCCTTTGCGTCGCTTATCATAATGCCCCATTCAGCCGTTGGCGACTTCACGCCAAGCCCTAAAAAGCTAAGTCCAGAGATGTGAAGCATAATGTGTCCGATATCAAGCGTGGCGACTATGACGCATTGAGAGATGATTGGATTTAGCATATTTTTTTTAAAATTTTCAAAGCCAGAGGCGCCTGAAATTTTGCTAATTAAAACGTATTCTCTATTTTTTAGATTTAGCACGATTGAGCGAATAATCCTTGCATACCACGCCCAGTGAGTTAGGGCGATTGCGATGATAATATTAACAACGCCAACGCCAAAAATTCCAACCAAAAACAGCGATAAAACAATGGTCGGCATTGCAAAAAATAGGTCGCAAATTCGCATTAAAAGCTGATCAACCCTGCCACCAACAAACCCAGCCACACTGCCAACAACCCCACCAAAAAGCACGATTAAAAACAGCGTAGCAGCCACGCAAGATAGCGAAATCCTAGCCCCAAAAATAAGGCGTGAAAGCACATCTCTGCCTAAATGGTCGGTGCCAAGCAGATGAGTTTGACTTGGGGGTAAAAATTTCGCACTTAAATTTATGGCATTTGGCTCAAATGGCGAGATAAAAGGCGCAAAAACGGCTAAAAAAATCATTGCAAAAATGACAAAATAGGCAAAAATAACGGCAAATTTTCTCATTTGTAGCCAAGCCTGATTCGTGGGTCAATTAGGGCGTAGATTAAATCAATTATTAAATTGCTAAGTATAAAAACCACAGCCATAAGTAGCATAAACGCCAAAATCACAGGATAGTCGTTGCTAACGACTGCATTTATAATGTAAGTGCCAACTCCTGGATAAGCAAAGACATTCTCAACCACAATAGCAGCCCCTAAAAGCTCGCCAAAATGCATACCAAGTGCCGTGATTATGGGGATTAGAGCGTTTTTTAAAACGTGGCTAAATAAAATCCTAGCCCCACTAACTGAACGCATTTTTGCATACAAAACGTGGCGAGAATTTAGATTTTCAAGCATATTTGCACGAATTAGCCTAGCGTTAATTGCAATTGACATAAAGCTAATTGCAAAGGCTGGCATTAAAAGGTGCAAAAACGACCCAGCTCCAAATGGTGGTAAAAGCTCAAATTTGAGCGAAAAAATGCTAATTAAGATAAATCCGAGCCAAAAATTTGGCACACAAACGCCAATAAATGATATAAATCTGACCGCAAAATCTATGAATTTATCCTTAAAAATGGCACTTAAAACCCCAAGCAAAAGCGAAACAAAAATGGTAAAAAATAGCCCCAAAGCGATTATTTTTAGGCTATTTAAGAAGTAGTAAATCATATCTGAAAAAACGTCCCTGCCAGTGATAAAAGAGACGCCAAAATCAAGGCTAATCGCACCATTAAGCCAAGCTAGATATTGGGCTAAAATCGGCTTATTTAGCCCTAGAATTTCTCTTGCGTTTTTTATAGCACTATCGGTTGGGGCAATGCCAGAGGCGGTTAGGTAGCTTAAAACAGCGTCCGTGCCATTTAGCCTAAGCATAAAAAAAATGATAAACGAAAGCACTAAAAGCAACGGCAAAATAAGCAAAATTCGCTTAAAAACGTATCGTTTCATTTTATAAAATACATATCTTCAAATGGGATAATTTCGGCTAAATTTTTTGAGCTAACACCGCCAAGTTTTGGACTACTTATGGCGATATTTGTCTCAAACGAAATAGGCAGATAAATCGCCTCATCGTGGAGCGTTTTTAGCACGTTTTTGATTAAAATTTCTCTTTGTTTTTCATCAAAAGTCGTTAGCATTTTTGTGATATTTGCGTCAATTTCACCCTTATTTTTTAACCCACTTTGTGCCATAAAATCGGCGTGAGAAGGGGTTTTAAACGATGCTAAAAACATCTCAGGGTCATAAGGTATCCCCCAAGTGCTGTTAAAAATCATATTAAAATCGCCACTTATATGCCTTTTATAAAAAATACTGCTCTCATCGGCATTTAGCTCAATTTTTATGCCGATTTTATCCGCTTGTGCTTGAATGATTTGTGAAATTGACTTAAAAGCGGCGTTGTTACCGATATATGATAGCTTAACAACCAGCGGTTTGCCGTTTTTATATCTCACGCCATCCTTGCCTAAAACCCAGCCATCAGCGTCTAAAATTTCTTTTGCTTTTAGCGTGTTAAATTCATAAGGCGTGGCGTTTATATCGCAGTTTGGCAGGTCTTTGCTAAATAAAAAATCTGCCCTTTTTTGCGTGTCAAAAAAGACCGATGAAATGAGCAAATCCTTATTTACAAGCATATTTAGGGCTAATCTCACGCTTTTGTCGTTTGTTGGGAATTTATTTGAGTTTAGGGCTAAAACAAGCGTATCTTTTGGCTTTGAAATTGAAATATTAAAGCGTTTTTTTAGCTCATTTAGCACATCAAGCGGGATTTGTTCGCTTAGATAAATCAGGTCAATTTCGCCAGTTTTTAGCGCGATGATTTTGGTGTTTGAATCAGGGATTACCTTGCCGATTAGGGTATCAATTTTTGGCTTTTGTCCCCAAAATTTTGGATTTATCTTAAATGTGTCGCTTACGCCAAGTTCGCTTTTAACAAGCATATAAGCACCAGTGCCTACTGGACTTTTTATGCCCTCTTTTGTGCCACCATTTATGAATGATTTTGGCGAGATGAAGCGAAATGGGCGGATTAAACTTAACTCTTTTATCGTTGGCTCGTAGGGCGTTTTTAGATCAAGTGCTAGTTCGTATTCGCTTAAAATTTGGGTGTTTGTGATGATATTTGCAAGTGTTAGCCAAGCGTGGCGGTCTTTGTTGGCTAAAATGGCGTCAAAATTCGCCTTTGCCGTGCTTGCGTTAAATTTTTCGCCGTCGCTAAAAAAGACATCATCACGAAGTGTGAAAATGTATCTTTTGCCGTCATTGCTAACCTTATAACTTTTGGCTAAATTTGGGCTAATTTCGCCGTTTTCATCATATTTAAAGAGTGCTTCATAGACTAAATTTTGTGCAAACATCTCATTTGGCGAATAAAGGTGTGGATTTAGTTCGCCAACATTCTTTGACATTACAAATTTTAGCGTATCAGCCGACATAAAACTACATAAAATTCCAAATAAAAAGAGAAATTTTCTAGTCATTTTAGCCCTTTTGTAGATTTTGTTTAAAATTTATTTGGTGTTATTGTATTTAAATAAGTATTATTTGTCAAGTGTGAATTTTGAAAATTTAAGCTTTTAAAAATCAAAAACAACCCTAAAAAAGGCTTTTTTAGTCTTAATATTTTTAAAAAAAGCCAACTATTTTTAAATATAAATTTAATAAAAATTTTTAAAAATTTTATAAGAATATAAAGATTTTTTAAAGTAAATTGTGGATAAAATGCGGCTTTTTGAATTTTTAGCCAACAAACGACTTGAAATTTAAAAACCAAAAATAAGGACAAAATATGAGCGAACAAAATTTTAGCAGACGCGACTTTTTGCAGTCAGCCTGTATCGGTGTTGGTGCTTTAAGCCTTAGTGGTGGCATTAGCAGTGCTTTTGCAAACGAAAACAAGGGCATACAAACTAACACAAGTGGCTTGCCGTCTTGCGATATTTTAATCATCGGTTCAGGCGGTTCTGGACTTAGAGCTGCTGTGGCTGCTAGAAAACTAAATCCAAATTTAAGCGTAATAGTCGCTACAAAAATGATGCCGTCACGCAACGCAACCTGTATGGCAGAAGGCGGTATAAACGGCGTTACAGATTTTAGCAACGGCGACTCTCACAAGCTTCACGCTTATGATACGATTAAGGGCGGCGCGTATTTAGTGGATCAAGACGCCGCTTTGAAATTTTGCGAGTTAGCCACAAAGGCTATCCACGAGCTTGATTACAACGGTGCTTTATTTTCACGCACAAAAGATGGCGACGTCGCTCAGCGTATGATGGGCGGCGCTAGCAAAAGACGCTGTAACTACTCAGCCGATAAATCAGGTCATATCATTATGCACGCCTGTCTTGATGACGCTATTTCGGCTGGTGTGAAATTTTTAATGGATCACGAGTTACTTGATATCGGCGTAGAAAACGGCAAATGCGAGGGCGTCGTGCTAAGAAATATCCAAACCGGCGACATTCACCCAGTGCTTTGCAAAGCCATAGTTATCGCTACTGGCGGATATACGAGAATTTTTTATAACAGAACTTCAACCCCATACATCGCTACTGGCGACGGCGTAGCAGCGGCACTTAGAGCGGGTCTAGGCTTTGAAGACCCTGAGATGATTCAGTTTCACCCGACCGGCGTTCAAAATGGAGGCACGTTAATTACCGAAGCGGCTCGTGGCGAGGGCGGATACCTTTTAAATAACAAGGGCGAACGCTTTATGAAAAACTACCACGAAAAGGCAGAGCTAGCGCCAAGAGATGTGGTCGCTAGGGCGATTGAGATAGAAATCAGAGAAGGCAGGGGTTATGGCGAAGGGCTTGGCTCATACGTGCTTTGTGATGTTAGACATCTTGGCAAAGATACGATTATGAATAAACTACCAAAAATTCGCCACACAGCACTTTTATTTCAAAACATAGATTTAATTGAAGAGCCAGTGCCAATTCGCCCAACAGCTCACTACTCAATGGGTGGCATTGAAGTTAGCAAGATTGATGATATGAGCACGAAAATTGAGGGTATTTATGTAGGCGGCGAGGCTGGATGTATCTCTATCCACGGCGCAAATCGCCTAGGTGGTAATAGCCTAACTGACGCCGTCGTAACTGGCAAACTAGCAGGAGAGGGCGCTTCAAACTACGCAAAAGACGCTAAATTTTTAGAGGGCAAAAACGTTTTAGAACTAGCTAAAAAATGGCAAGAGAGATTTAAAAACGTAACTACTGGCGGAGAAACAAATCAAATGTATGCACTTCGTGAAGAGCTAGGCCGCCAAAACTGGGATAATATGGGAATTTTTAGAACCGGCGAAAAGCTTGAAAAACTAGCAAAAGCCCTTGATGATATTCAGGCACGCTACAACGAGCTTAAAATTCCAGACCCAAGCCTAGTGATGAATACGGCATTTACCGATTACGTTGAGCTTGGTAACCTTATTTTACTATCTCGTTGCGCTTGTTTAGCGGCTATTAACCGCTTAGAGAGCCGTGGCGCTCACACACGTGAGGACTATCCAAAAAGAGATGACGCAAATTTCTTAAAACACAGCATCGTAACGCTAAAAGACGATAAATTAGAGCTAGGATACAAAGACGTAGTGGTTACGGAATTTAGCCTAGACGGAAGGAAACCACAATGAAAATAACAATACAACGCTTTAATGGTCAAAAACAATGGGATCAAACTTATGAGCTAACAGATAAAGAGTTAGAGGGTAAAACCCTACTTTCAGTGCTTTTACTCATCAAACAAACAAAAGACATTACGCTAAATTTTACAGCTTCTTGCCGTTCGGCGATTTGCGGAGCTTGTGCGGTTAGAGTAAATGGACACTCATATCTTGCCTGTGATACAAAGATGAATGAGCTTTTAGCAGAATATGACAATCCAGATGAGATTAAAATTTCTCCGCTTGGCAATTTTAGAGTGATCTCTGACCTTGTAGTTGATTGGGAGCCAAGCATTGAAAATTTACGCAAAATCCGCCCATCAATCATCGCTAAGAGCGAATTCTCAGCTGAGAAAGGCTGTAAGCAAACTCAGGCTGAATTTGATAGGATAAGCAAGCAATGGGACTGCATCCTATGCGGTAGCTGTGCTAGTGAGTGTAATAAACTAGCTGCTGATTCAAGCGATTATATGCAACCTTTTGTATTTACTCACGCATTTAGGGCAGCTTATGACTCACGCTCAAAAGACCCGCTAACTCACCTAAAACCAGCCATTGCAAATGGTCTTTGGAAGTGCGTGCATTGTCAAGAGTGTGCTGACCGCTGTCCAAAAGGCATAAGCTCGGCTGATGATATTGCCG
>NZ_JANURM010000031.1 GCF_030249845.1 Campylobacter gastrosuis
AGACCTTTTATAATGATGTTAGTGGTAACGTAATTATATTAAAAAGTACCTATTTATGGGCTTTGTTTATCAACTTTAGTTCATGAATTTAGTGGAATCTATATGCGAAAGTTGAGTAAAGAGATTTCTCAATATATTTTAAATAATTTTAAGCAGAAAACACACCGTTCTCAAGGGAGCGGAAAAGGGTTTAATGCAATGTTTGCAGTTAGCAGTGTAAATGCGGCAAAGCTTTACTATGAGACATTGAACAAGTTACAAAAAGAAACCGAAAGACCGTTGAAGATTGCAACTATATTTTCATTTGCTGCCAATGAAGAACAGAGTGCCATAGGAGAAATTCCTGATGAAACCTTTGAACCAACAGCAATGGATAGTAGTGCCAAAGAGTTTTTAACTTTAGCAATTAAAGATTATAATACTCTGTTCAAGACTAATTTTAGTGTTGAAAGTAAAGAGTTCCAAAACTATTATAGAGACCTTTCCAGTCGTGTAAAAAAACAGGAGATAGACCTTCTCATTGTAGTTGGGATGTTTCTAACGGGATTTGATGCTCCAACATTGAATACCTTATTTGTTGATAAAAATCTTCGTTATCATGGTTTGATGCAGGCTTTTTCAAGAACTAACCGTATTTATGATGCTACAAAAACTTTTGGAAATATAGTTACCTTTAGAGACTTAGAACAAGCTACTATTGATGCTATTACTCTCTTTGGTGATAAAAATACTAAAAATGTTGTATTGGAAAAAAGCTACAAAGAATATATGGAAGGATTTAAAGATGTGGCAACGGGTGAAGCTTACCGTGGTTATGTTGATGTGGTAAAAGAACTGCAAGAACGTTTCCCGAATGTAGATGAAATTGTAACTGAAAAAGATAAAAAAGAATTTTCAAAACTATTCGGGGAATATTTACGTGTAGAAAACATATTACAAAATTATGATGAATTTGTAAGCCTAAAGGCTCTACAAAATATAGATATTACAGACTCAAAAGCATTAGAAGAGTATAAGGCTACTTATTACATAGGTGATGAAGAGATAGCCGCTATGAAAGAAATAAAGGTACCTGAAGAGAGAACAATTCAAGATTACCGTTCAACTTATAATGACATTAGAGATTGGCTTCGTCGTGAAATAGTGGGGAAAAAAAAGGAGGATTCATCTGTTGATTGGGATGATATTGTCTTTGAAGTAGACCTTTTAAAATCACAAGAAATAAACCTTGATTATATTCTTGAACTGATTTTTGAAAATAATAAAAAAACAAAAGATAAAGGGTTCTTGGTTGAGGAAGTACGTCGTTTAATCCGTTCAAGTGTAGGAAACCGTGCAAAAGAAAGCTTAGTAGTTGATTTTATAAACCAAACTGATTTAGATAAAATCCAAGATAAAGCAACTATTATTGATGCATTCTTTTCTTTTGCTCAAACAGAACAAAAACGAGAGGTAGAAGAGTTAATTAATGAAGAAAAACTTAATGAAGAAGCAGCAAAAAGATATATAGTTTCTTCATTAAAAAGAGAGTATGCAAGTGAAAACGGTACAGAACTTAACGAGATTTTACCGAAAATGAGTCCGTTAAATCCTCAATACTTAACAAAAAAACAAACAGTATTTCAAAAAATAGCTGCATTTGTAGAAAAATTTAAAGGTGTAGGCGGAAAAGTATAAGAAATTTATATTCTGATAGGCTAAAACTATGAAATAGTTTTAGCCTTTATTTTTTATCTAAACCCAAAACCCCATCAGTCGGTATACGGCCCCGATTCGTGATTTATTCCCTCGTTTGCTTCAAAAAGTAGGAGTTTTGAGACACTAACAAATAGTATCCCAAAAGTATATTTTTAATAAAAAGAGACATCTAAGAGCCTTTCTGATGAGGAGATAGCAGCAGCTTATCAAGAGTATAAAAGTTCAAATTTTATTCCTCCTCTGTGACTTCCATAAAAAGTATATCCTATGCGTTCTTAAGCTAGCTGCTGTTAGTGCTTCTCATTGCACCCTGGTTATAAAAGCCATACTCACAAACCTCTTCACCAAAACTCTTTACATCTCTAATATAGAACTCTATCTAGCGAACTTTTAGAAAAGATATAAAACATCAGAGTATGGACAGTTGCGGATGTACTTCAGAAAAGATTAGATGTCTAAATCTAGGTACTAAAACAATTCATCCAGTAAAATATAATATTTTATTTTCTCCCAATCAGGCTTGATCCCCAGTAAGTCAAAAAATAGCTCGACATACTGTTCTTCCCCGATATCCTTGATCGACCGGACGCAGAAGGCAATGTCATACCACTTGTCCGCCCTGCCGCTTCTCCCAAGATCAATAAAGCCACTTACTTTGCCATCTTTCACAAAGATGTTGCTGTCTCCCAGGTCGCCGTGGGAAAAGACAAGTTCCTCTTCGGGCTTTTCCGTCTTTAAAAAATCATACAGCTCGCGCGGATCTTTAAATGTAGTGTCTTCTTCCCAGTTTTCGCAATCCACATCGGCCAGATCGTTATTCAGTAAGTAATCCAATTCGGCTAAGCGGCTGTCTAAGCTATTCGTATAGGGACAATCCGATATGTCGATGGAGTGAAAGAGCCTGATGCACTCCGCATACAGCTCGATAATCTTTTCAGGGCTTTGTTCATCTTCATACTCTTCCGAGCAAAGGACGCCATCGGCCTCACTCATGAGCAGATTGCTCCAGCCATCATGCCGTTCAAAGTGCAGGACCTTTGGAACAGGCAGCTTTCCTTCCAGCCATAGCATCATGTCCTTTTCCCGTTCCACATCATAGGTGGTCCCTTTATACCGGCTGTCCGTCATTTTTAAATATAGGTTTTCATTTTCTCCCACCAGCTTATATACCTTAGCAGGAGACATTCCTTCCGTATCTTTTACGCAGCGGTATTTTTCGATCAGTTTTTTCAATTCCGGTGATATTCTCATTTTAGCCATTTATTATTTCCTTCCTCTTTTCTACAGTATTTAAAGATACCCCAAGAAGCTAATTATAACAAGACGAACTCCAATTCACTGTTCCTTGCATTCTAAAACCTTAAATACCAGAAAACAGCTTTTTCAAAGTTGTTTTCAAAGTTGGCGTATAACATAGTATCGACGGAGCCGATTTTGAAACCACAATTATGATAGAATTTACAAGCTATAAGGTTATTGTCCTGGGTTTCAAGCATTAGTCCATGCAAGTTTTTATGCTTTGCCCATTCTATAGATATATTGATAAGCGCGCTGCCTATGCCTTGCCCCCTGAAATCCTTACATACGGCGATATCTTCTATATAAGCGTACCGGTTCCAATTTTTTCGCAGTTTAACTTTTCCGACGCATTTATCGTCTTGGTAGTAAAGATATATTATCTTATCAGTATTGTCAATATATTCAAGGCAATCTGCCTCCTCATCCTCTTCATCCTCTTCGTCTTGGTAGCTTTTTAAATATGGCGCTTCATAGAGTAATTCTGTAAAGGTCCAATTCTCGTTTTCATACCTCGGTATAATCTTACCTATCACCTCAAATGGTTCGCTGGGTTTATCGATATCTTTCAGGTGCCCTGCTTTCATTTCTGTAATCACTGTTCCCGCCTCTCTTCTATATCAGCGGCATATGTGCTATCCAGGCAGCCGGTTTTACCAGTGTATTTTTTATACATGTCCCTGGTATATTTTGTTATATTCCTATCATACTCCGGATAGGCATAATGAAGCCTTTCCGCCACCTCACCGGATACCGCCCTGAACAATTGATGGCATAGAAATAATGCTTCCCATATGTTTTCATAGGAATCCATCCGGTAGGTGGACAAAAGTTTCTCCCACAAATCCTCGGATATATACCTTTCAATAAACTTATAGTTCTTGCCTACACTTAATTTAAAGCCTGTTTCGATGCCGACCTTCCATGATATCATTCTCAGCAGCTCATGGCGAACAATCTGATTAAAATGATCAATAGCAAATAAAATTTCCTTACGGCACAGTCCCTTAACCACATAGGTAGTGGTGTTCCAGAATTCATTGCAGCAGTCATCGTATTCCCGGGCACTGGGTTTTCTTATATGATAATCCATGTCGGTCGGAACTACAGCTTGCTGAATCCTTCCATCCTTATCCAGAATAATCTTTATCAATTTATCGTCATTCAGGTAGTTTCCCAACTCTTCCAGGGGCAATAAGGTAAGGTCTATTTTATTATAATCATCAAAAAGTATTATATAGGAGTAGCCTTTCTCTTCAGCCGGGAATAGTTCCATATCCTCCGGTTTTTGCATCATTATAATATTCCCGAAGCTTTTAAGCCATTCATCCTTTAAAGTAAAGGATTCCACATCTGTTACGAAGTATGTGACATCATAATCCTGGAATTCGTCCTTAGGAATATTCACATTGGTACGCGACCCTTCTAATGTCATGATCCTGATACGGCTGTCCTGCCGTGCTATATCAAGTATCAAATCCATCATTTCCTTCTCGGTCCTCATATAATCCTCCCAATATATTAATAGGTATGCTGAAGTTTTCTTTCGTCTATATAATATCTTAACAAAACATAAATTTCTATTTAATATTATAAATGCAGCTTATAGGTAGGGGGCAATCCCGGAATAAAATGCCTCTTTATCACCCGTTTCTACTCCGAAAAGAGCCTCCTGTATAGCAAAAGTACTCACGTAGAATCTTGCACGAGGTATCAGAGACTCTGCCTGAGGGTAAATATTTAATATAACCTAAATTCCACGTGCATTTTTTATTAGCTTAAAAGAACACTATTTCACGAAGAATTTAAACTGATACTCCCACATTGTAACATTATTTACCACCACCTTTCAATCTTTTTCAATAAATTATTGATTGCAACTTTTGAGTAAAGATACTTATTAAACCCTGCAAGTTATCCACAGAGCAACACTCGATTTTCAAGATGATATCTTTATTATACCAGACATTTTTCATACACTTCCTTGTACGGATAGTTTTCTGACAAATTCATAATTACAGTTCTTGCGGTTTTAATGATTTTGGCTGCAAGAAATACATACTTCAAACGAAAGGTCTTTATTTGCTGTCTGTATTCTGAAGGCTCTAAGGAATCAATCTTGAACAACAAAAACAGGTTATATGAAAGCATCATCATTTGAAACACCGCTTCATTTGCCCAAAATGATTTAAGTAAAAGATGACCCACCGCCATGTCGTATTTGGCTTCTTTAATATAGTTCTCAGCATTGCCACGTTTTTCATAGGATATAACTACTTTTTCAGAAAGCAATGTAGTGTTTGTCACAAAGAAAAAGTATTCGTACTCAGAGCCTTCTAAAAGTGATATTTGTGCTCTTTCTTTTTCTGGTTTCAGTACGCGAGACACAACAAACCTTCTGTCTTTCTCCCAGTTATCTAATTTTGTAAACAGTTCTGTAGTTTCTCTGCCTTCTTCACCTTTAACGAATACAACCGATGAATTCGTTGCTTGGGATGCAAGCGTAGAATAACTTTTGGCTTTAATTAAATATTTGCAACCAAGAGATTCTTCCTTTATTATTTTTCATTTTTTTAAACTATTTAATACTAATGTCTTTTATAATAGCTTTTCATATATTATATAATCAATCTTTATAAGTCCTTTTATAAATTTCTTTTCTACCATTTTCGATAAATTCCTGTTTAATATTTTTAATTCCATAAACAATAGTTTCAATAGGATAATATTCTTCAACTATATCTTGATATTCTTTTGCTTTCTCAATATCTATATTTCCATACATTCTTAATATATCTTCTCCAAAATTTGTTCCTATTTCTTCTTCACTATCTTCAAGTAAGTATATAAAATCACAATATTCATCTATAATTCCAGAATCTCCAAAATCAATTATTCCAGTTAATCTATTATTGCCATCTAACAATAGATGATTACAACTAAAATCATTATGGCATAAACACTTTTTACCCTCAAAAACTGTTGTTGCATTTAGTCTTTCCATAAAACTTTCTATATAATCTTTTTCTATATCAGTTAAATCATTATAAATAGTTTCACGCAACAATATATACTCTTCTAATACATTTTGTTTATTATCAATAGTACATTCACTAATATCTGTATAATCTAAACCGTGCATTTGTCTTAAAAAACTGGCAATATCTCGTTTTAACAAATTTTGTTCTTCTTCTGACATAGTAGAATAAATTTCTGGTGTTAAAAAAGTTCCTTTAATTTCTTTATAACCTAGTATAGATAATTCATCACTAATATACGAATATTCAATATTAGGAATTTTTACATTAGTTTCTAAATTTGTATTTAAAAAATTATATATTGCTTTTTCTTTTGCATAACCTTTTTTCTTATTAGTACTAAATTTTGTTTTAAAAATGTATTCATTATTAACTAAATATGCCACACTATCATAACCACTACCGATTATTTCAATACTATCTACTTTGAAATTATCAAAGTAATGCTCAATTAAATATTTCATTGCCTTAACATTTGTGGCATTATCATCATATCTATATTCCATTAAATAACAATCTTCTTTTTTGCCCTCGTGTAATTCATGTTCTGGCAAATCTTCAATAATTCTAAAACCAGATTTTTGGTATGCCCTTATTGCTCTTGGATTATTTTTATGAGGGTCTAAAATAACTGCATTAGCATTTCTTTCTTTTTTCAAAAATTCAAAAATCAATTTAATATATCTTGTACCAATTCCTTTACTCCAATAATTTGGCTCTCCTATAAATTGATCCATACCATAGACTATCTCATCAGTTTTTGGATAATGATAATCAGTATATAACTCATCATACATTTTATATATTTGTCCATATCCAATAGGAACATTGTTATATTCAATAATTACTCTAAAAACTTCATCTTCCCAAGGCTCTGTATAATGTTTTTTTAATGATTCTAATGTATATTTTTTATCTCTACCACCATAAAATTCTAATACTCTTTCATCAGTTAACCATTTTAACATCAAAGGAAAATCATCATCTATTAAAGTTCTTATACATATTTCATTTTCAACTATATTCATTTATTTATCACCTTTTTCATAATCATATACATATACTATTTCATCTTTATAATCATTTTTACCACCTAATTTTTCATATACATGGCAAGCTCTAGGATTACCTTTATCAGTTATTAAAAACATTTCAGAACAACCAATCTCTTTAGAATATTCCTTAATAAAAGATAATAATTTTGAACCATAACCTTTGTCTTGATAGTTAGGTAACATTCCTATTGAGTGTAAATAAAACATTGTTTTTCCATCAGGTCTTAAAAGTGTATAGCAATATGCAAATCCTATAATTTTATTATTTTCTTTAGCTATAAACCCAAATGAACTGGTATCATTAAGAAATCCTTTTAAATTATCAATATCAAAAACCATATTATCATCAATTAAAACTTCTTCCATAAAAAGAGATTCTATCGTTTCAATAATTTTTTCATCAAAGTAGCCACTATCCATTCGAAATAAAATCTCTAAATCATCTGTTTTGATGTTGGCTACTATTTCTTTGATCATTTCAGATGCACCGTTAGCTGTGTAAGTATTGCCACTTCTTACAAATCCGGTGACGTAGGCTTTTAATTCGTCGCAAAATGCAAACTGGATATTGTAGCATCGGTTTCCTAGTTTCTTGGGATTATATCCTTTTGATGCACCTTCTTGATGACCTTCTACGTTGATTACACTACTATCAATATCAATCGTAATGGATGTCAATTTACTTTTAGTGAGCAGTTTTTTAAAGACTTTAAAATTAATGTCTCTAAACATTTGGGTTGTCTTAAAGGTGAAGTTTCCTAAAAATCGTGACACTGTTTCAGGTTCTTTTACGGAAATATCAAATTCATTAACGAGTGGATCATTTTGAAGGAGCTTTAGACGTTCTAGCTTGTCTATACCAATAAAGTGACCACAGATCATCGTCTTTATATGATTCATCTTGATTTTATTTGTGGAGTCATTATCAAATACGAGGTCATCTTCAACTAGATCAAAAATCTCATTACTTTTTGCGTTCTCAAGGAGAAGAAAAAGACCTGCATTTGATGTTAGATTCTTAGCTGTGAAATCAATTTTATTAATCATAATTTAAACCCCTTTTTCTGCTGCTTTTGTTACTATTATTGTACCATATATCGACTCATAAAAGCTGATAATTCAACACATTTTTGAGCATTTTTCTTTCACCCAATGGGTGAAAGCTGAATTTTGAAGGAACGTATATTTATCAATGCTTTGAGGGTGGTTTATAAAGTACTGACGTAGAATCTCAGTAATAACTATCTCCTCCTTTACACTTTAATTCAAATCTTTATTAAAGAATATTTCATCTTATTTAACAAGAAACCATATTTATATAACAACATAAAATACACTAAGTTATTTTATTGAACATATATCGTACTTTATCTATCCGACTATTTGGACGACGGGGCTGGCAAACAGGTTCACCGGTAGTAACATGGTACCCTTTTAACTCTGTTAAACAAACACTACGTCCATTTGTAAAGAAAGTTAAATCACTACGATATTCTTGAATACACCGAGCAGGGATTTCTCCACTAAGAATGACCTCATTATTTTTCAATTGAGTGTCTACGATGTTCGCACAATATTTAGGAGCATCGTTGTATGCTCGTGAAAGATATTCCTGTGGCGCATAAATTTTAAAACTAAGATATGGCTCTAACAATTCTGTTCCAGCTTTTTTTAAGACTTGTTCCAATACAATAGGAGCAAGCATCCGAAAATCTGCTGGGGTACTAACAGGGCTATAGTATAAGCCATACTTAAAACAGATTTTACAGTCCGTCACATTCCAACCATACAATCCTTGTTCACAGCCATAGCGTATCCCCTCCATAACTGCATTTTGAAACGATTGATTTAAGTATCCAAGAGAAACCGAGCTCTCATACTGCATTCCACTTCCCAACGGAAGCGGTGATACAGATAAACCAATGGAAGCCCAGAAAGGATTCGGTGGAACTTCGATGTGAATGGTATACTCTGCTTTTTTTAACGGTCTTTCCATATAAATGACTGTAGGCTCTTTTATTTCTATCTCCACATGATACTTTTCTTGCAGCAGAGCACAAGTCACTTCCATTTGTACTTTCCCTAAGAAAGAAAGTATGATTTCATGTGTCGCAGAATCCACATAATATCGCAGAAGCGGGTCACTGTCGGAGATTTCTAAAAGTGCATCAAGTAACATTTCCCTTTGTTGAGGTTTGCTCGGTTCAACAGTCGTTTGTAGTAGAGGGTGCGGATTTTCAATTCTCTCTCTCTGTGGCAATAGCTTTGTATCTCCAAGAACACTATTTAA
Organism: Campylobacter gastrosuis; assembly: GCF_030249845.1. Taxonomy (GTDB): domain Bacteria; phylum Campylobacterota; class Campylobacteria; order Campylobacterales; family Campylobacteraceae; genus Campylobacter_A; species Campylobacter_A gastrosuis. The sequence continues at coordinate 9,378 of NZ_JANURM010000031.1, forward strand.
CTTCAAAAACTCATTCTGCAAAATAACAATTTCCCCGGAATAAGCCTTATCAATTTTACATAATTCACCATTTATTGAAGTATACATTTCTGTAATTTTTATTTTTTCCTTTTCCGATATTCTAACCGAATCTCGCAAATGCAGTACGCCACTATAAAGACGTATATATGCAAGACGCTGTCTTTTTTCCGAATACTCAATTTTGAAAACTTTTCCGCAAAGTTCAGACTGACCTCGATGTGTTGATGAATAAAATTTATTCGTAATCACTTCTATAAGGTTATCAATCCCTATATTGTTTTTTGCACTTCCGTGATAAACAGGGAACAGGGAACAATTATGAAATCTTATGCTTTCCTCTTGTTCGAGTTCTAATGCTTCCAATGATTTACCGGACATATATTTCTCTAAAAGGTCATCGTTTCCCTCTATTACCGTATCCCATTGTTCAGATTCGGTAAAGTTCATTACACGCATATTAGGATGCAGTTCTACCTTCTGTTTGATTACAATTTCCGCAGAAAGTTTCTCTTTAATATCCTGATAAACCGTTGATAAATCAATTCCATTTTGGTCAATCTTATTGATAAAAAAGATTGTGGGAATACCTATTTTCCTAAGTGCATGAAATAATATACGAGTTTGTGCTTGTACGCCATCTTTTGCAGAAATCAGTAGAATTGCCCCATCTAAAACTGATAATGAACGATATACTTCTGCTAAGAAATCCATATGTCCTGGCGTGTCTATGATGTTCACCTTCGTATTTTCCCACTGAAAAGAGGTTATCGCCGTCTGAATTGTAATTCCTCTCTGACGTTCTAAAAGCGTATTATCCGTCCTCGTTGTACCTTTGTCCACGCTTCCTAATTCTGTAATCGCTCCACTGTTATATAATAAGCTTTCTGTTAAGGTAGTTTTTCCCGCATCAACATGAGCTAAAACTCCAATATTAATAATTTTCATGTGATTTTCCTCCATTCAAAAGCCCAAAAGGGCATAAAAATCCCAGTGATAAATACTCTTATCACTGGGATTTTTATGCATAACCATAGGCATACAAAGCATACAGATATTCTCCGGATACTTTAGAATCACATGATAAAGGTATTCTTAAACTGGGTACAAAAAACTAAGCCCTCCTAAAAAAGGACATCCAATTATTTGTTCCCACTATCAAATTGACAGTTTATTTAAGAATACCTTGCCGCATATTTATTAACTCCTTTTAAATAGATACTTACTCAACTTTCGCATATAGATTCCACTAAATTCATGAACTAAAGTTGATAAACAAAGCCCATAAATAGGTACTTTTTAATATAATTACGTTACCACTAACATCATTATAAAAGGTCT
>NZ_JANURM010000032.1 GCF_030249845.1 Campylobacter gastrosuis
TCAGAAAATAGTGTGCTTCTAGTGCCATTAAAACCTATCCTTTTACCAGCGCAGCTTAAATCCTGGCACGGAAAACCGCCAGTGATAATTTCAATCTTACCAAGCGGGGCTAAATCATCTTTTGTGATTTTGGTTACGTCATCAAAAATAGGCACATCCGCCCAGTGCTTTTTTAAAATTTTATGGCAGTTTGTATCAATCTCACAAAACGCAGCCGTTTTAAAAAAGCCGTCATTTACGCTTTTTTGCTCGGACGGCAATTTATTAAAATCGTAATCTTTAAAATTTGCACTTTCAAAGCCAAGCGAAAAACCGCCGATACCGCTAAACAAATCTAAAATTTGCATTTGTTGCCTTTTGTTTTAAAATTTTAAAAATTATGCAAATTTCTTTTCTAAAAAATATATATTTTTTTTATTTCTTTTAAATTATAAAACGGATTTATTACGGACTTTATAAAAAATTATTTTTTTATAAGATACGTTTTATTGGGATAATGTATATTTTTTTTGGTAGAGCTTAACTCCACCATTTAACCTTTTTTTAATTTTCTTTCAGTTTCAAATAATCACTTTTATTTACTTCTTTTGCCCTTGTTTGCGAAGCAGGGAGCAATACCCAATTGCTTTTATTTGCTTTTTTATGTTTTTAAATTGCTCTTAATTCTTATGAGTTTAAGACATTAATTAGGCACTTAAAATTTTATTAGGTCAGTATTGCTCACAAATTACCAAAAAAAGGGGATAAAAATGAGTAATACTGCAATCACAATCTTACAAGACGCAGATTAAAAAATCTCGCACCAAAACCATCACAATACAGGCGGGTTGTCGGCAACCCAAAAGAGCTTTACATACAAGTAAATCCAAAAGGCACAAAGACCTTTACGCTAAAATTTGATAACAAATTTATCAAGGTTGGCGAGTGGCGAGATAGTATATTTACTGCCAATATGGCACGAACAAAAGCCACACAGATATTAAGAGAGCTAAATAGTGGCAAACAAAGCATAGATGAGCTAAAAGGCAGACAAACAGGCAAGTATATATATGAAAATCTCTTTTATAAAATCATAGAACACAAAAGAAAAAATGGCAGAGAAGAGAGCACTTTATCAAAGGTTATTTCTAGAAATAAAAAGTATATTTTACCAGCTTTTGGCAAAATGGAGATAAAAGATATAAAATACAGCAAAATCAAAGAAATTTTAAATGCGATTTTTAATCCAAATGACCCATATAAAAGCAGACTTGACACAATTTCACACCTAATAAATGATATAAATGAAATTTTTAGCATAGCCCATTATGATGGACATATAGATAAAAATTTTATCAATAATTTAAAGAAAGAATTCCCCACTTCACGCAATTTTAAACAAAAACACAACATAGACAGCAGGCTTGCAGCAATTACCGATGATAAAACCCTAGCTGAGTTTTTACACGACTTAAAATGCGATGACAAAATGGACTTACAAACAAAAAGAGCCATTTATCTGCAAATTTTATGCGTAAATCGCCCCATAAACACAACAAGCGTTAAATGGGATTATATAGATTTTCAAAAAGAAATATGGCTAATCCCAGCAAACCAAATGAAAATGGGCTACTCACACCAAATAGCCCTAAGCTCTTATGCGATTAAAATTTTAAAAGAGCAACAAAACTTTTGCATACTTGATAATGGCTTTGTGTTTGCTGCGTTTAATAAACAAAACCACCTACACAAAGACAGCCTAAACAAAGTAATCATAAATTTAAACAACCAAAAATACAAAGGCAAGATTACAGCTCACGGATTTAGGGCGACATTTTGCACGATATGCTCACAAAACAAAGCCACGCTTTTACAAATGGGCATAAGCGATGAAGTGATAGAAACAGCCCTAGCACACAAAGAAAGCAATGCGGTTAAGTTTGCTTATGAGAGAGATAGAGCGACAAACGAACAGCTAAAAAGGCTTATGCAATGGTATGGTGATTATTTAAATAATCTTGAACCCTTCCCCTTTTAAAGGGTAATTTTAATACAAAGGAGCAAAAATGCAAAATCAAAAACTTAATATAGAAATGTCAAATTTGGTGCTTACGCCAAAGGATTTAGCCGATTACAAAACAGAATGGCTCATAAACGGCTTTGCAGAACGAAATAAGCTAATAAGTCTATACGCAATGCCCGGTAGTGGCAAGAGTATAACAGCCCTTTATTTAGCTATTTATATGCTTGAAATCAAAGCCATTAAAAAAGTGATTTATTTAGATATGGATAATGGACTTGGCACACTTAAAAATCGTGGCTTGGAGCAAATTTTAAAAAAATATCCTGATTTACATTATCTTAGCCAAGCTAAAAAAGCCCCAAAAGACATAGACCCAAAAACACTCATATTTAGCCTATCGGCATTTGCAAATGAGAGTTGTAAGGATACGCTTATAATATTTGATAGCATTAGAAATTTTATAAGTAGCTCAATGAGTTACGATGAAGTCGTAATGCCAACGCTTAACGTATTGCAAAAATGGCATCAATATGAAAAATCTTATAAATCAGATAAAACGCAGAGCCAAGATTGATGAAGTAGAGATTTGTGGGACAAATGCACTTTATAAACTGCTTAAAGAGTTTGAAAATAAATCTTTTAAATTTGTTCGCAACAATAATCACAACGCCTTTATCATTTATCCACTTTAAAAAAACTACACATAAAAAGCCCTAAAACAACTATATTTTAGGGCTTTTATCCATTAAGAAAAGCAATTTTTATAACTTAGAATTTTACAGAATTTTAAAGCCGTTAAAATTCTGTAAAATTCTATTAAAATTCAAAAATAAAAAATAGTAGTATCGCCGTTGGCGATTTAAATTTAAAAGGGGAAAGAATAGAATTTTTATCTATTAAAAAATAAAAATAGGCTCTTTCTAGTTTTTTGTGTATAATATTGTGTATAAAAGGCATAAAATGGGCAGATATGATAAAATCCTAGACAAAATTTCAAACAGCCCAAATGCAATAGTCGTGCCACGCCATAAACCAGTTAAAGAAATTTACGTTAACAATGCCATAAAACTAATACTTTAAATAAGGGGCGAATAATGAAAAAAGACATAAATTACTATCTAAATTTACCATATGAAATCAAAATCGTGCGACTTGATGATGGCGACTACTACGCACAATACGCAGACGCAAGGTTAAACAAACTCGTGCTAATGAGTGGGGATGGCAAAACGCCAAACGAAGCCATAGATAATTTGCAAAATGCCTTTAAAAGCTATTTAGAATACGCCATAGAAGCTGGACGCAAAATCCCAGGGCCAATAGATGAGAATAAAAAAGTGCGTGTAAAATATACTGACTATAACAAGAATTTAATACCAACCGAAGAAACATTAAAATCTTTTAATTCAGAAAGCATCGGCATCTTTAATACTTTTGAAGAAGCAAAAAAAGCACTAATGAGTGATGACTAATGCGAAAAATTGATATCAGAACAACTTTTAAAAAAGATTAAAATAAAAAAGGATAAAAATGTTCTTAAATGCTATTATTGAAAAAGATGAAAATGGCTATTTTGCCTACGTGCCTAGTTTGCAAGGTTGTGTTTCGCAAGGCAAAACTTACGAAGAAGCATTAACTAACATAAAAGAAGCTAGTGAGCTTTATTTAGAGAGTTTAGATGATGATGAACTATTTTTGCTTAAAAATAAAATTTCATCAATTGTGCCAATAGAGATAGCTTTAAATGCCACAATTGCCAACACCAAATGACAAAATAAACTTAGCATTAAAACGTTTAAAGGAATGGAAAAATGAAAATAGGAACTAAATCTTTAAAATTTGAAGATGTCAAAAATGATATTTTAAAAAATGAAGAAGTTAAAAAAATTTATGACTCATTGAAAGATGAGTATGAGCTCATAATGGCTCTTATAGAAGCAAGAAATGAAGCCAAGCTAACGCAATCTGAACTTGCACACGTATAAAAACATCTTTTAAAATCACTACCTACCAACCCCACGTTCATTTTTTGTGCTATTAGTTTTTATAGCTGTGTGGGATTTTGAAATTTCTACGCCCTTATCCTTTAAAATTTCAACATAAGGTTTATTTTTGGCTCTTAAAATTCTCTCATCAAGCTTAATGCCAAGCAAATCCACGCCTTTAAAATATTCTTTAAATAAAAAGTCATTTGGATTTAGGCTTTCAGCCTTTAAAAGCTTGTTCGCAACAAACTCAAAGCGTTTATTTGCGATATTATTTATAAATTCTTTATTCTCATTTAGCCGTTTTTTGAATGCATTTTTATCATCATCGCCAAGCTCTGAGTGGTTTAAAATGTAAAGATTTTTATCTAAAATTTCTAGCTTTTTATCAAGAGCAAAAAGGCTCTCATTACGCCCAAGCAAACGAGTAGCAATCAAACTATCATCAAAATATTTTTTTGCTAATTCATCGTTTCTATTGCGATGAATGGCAATGGCACGACGCGCCTTGTGATAGTTTAGCCAATCGGACTTACTAGCCTTTAAAGGGCTTGTTTTGTTAAAAATTTGCTTGTAATTATATGTAAAATTTTCAAGCAAAACAAGTCCAGATGAGCGGTCTTTAAAATTATCAAGATGCATTTTATTAATTTGTATCGCCTGATAAGAAAGATAATCAACCTTTTTAATATCAGCTAAAATATCCTTTCTTTTTTTATCACAGACCTGCCTTTGAGCTTTGTATTCTTTTGCGATTTTATAATAGTATTTGCTTTTTCTTTTTTTCAAATCTAAAAGATAGTGCCAAAGCTCATCCTCTCTGCCTTTAAGCACATTAAGCTCGTTGTAGCTCTGCTCAATTTTTCTCGTTAAATTTTTATGCATCTCTTGATTTTTCTCTTGTAGTTTAAAATAATACTCGCTTACAAAATCCTTTGCAGTGTAGTCCTCAGTTTCTAGCTTGACACTCCTTTTTATGCGGTTAAACTCGCTTTTTAAATCCTTTTGTAAAGAATTTTTGTTTTCATAATTTAATCCGTGAAGTCTTAAAGAGTTGGCAAAATTTGTGCGGACATCATCAAAAAACTCTTTTATCTCAGAGCGAGTGTTAAAATGAATTTTCTTTTTTGAAAAATCATCACGCTTATTAAGCACAACGTGAATGTGTGGATTGTTCTGATGAGTGTGCATTATTAAAGCATATTTGTGTCCGTAAAAATTATTACTCAAAGTCTGCTCAACGCTTTTTTGCAAAGCTCTTAAATTTCGCTCATCGCTCACACGCTCATTAATTGAAAAGACTAAATGCCAAGCATCACGTGAATTTTTGTTCGTGCCAAAATCCTTTCGCCAATCACGCATAACCTGCTCACTAGAAACTCTCTCCCCTTAAATAAAACTTAATAAGAAAAACAAATTTAGTTCAATAAAAAATATTTGAAAAAAAATAAAAAATTTTTTTAAAAAAAGTAAAATGAAAATTTTTAAATTTAATCACTCAAAATATCAAATTAAAAAAATAAAATATGCCAAAAAAAATTAACAATGACAAAAGTATAATTTTATGTTTTTGTTATAAAAAATTTATTTTATTCATTACTCTTATTTTTATAAAAAATTGTTTCAAATAATATTTTTATTTTAAATTATTTATTATTTTTTTGGCAAAATTTTAAATCAATACATACATATTTAGTAGCGATTTTTATATATCAATTTTCTAAGCTGTGTTTGGGCTAACTTTGAGTAATGTTGCCAAATCAAAAAAATAAAAATAAAGGAGAAAAAATGAAACAAATCCAAAATGATGATTTGATGAATATAGAGCAGTTAGAATTAGAATATGGCATATCCAAAAACGCACAAGCAAAAGCAAGAATGAGAATAAATCAAGGCAAACCAAACTCAATACCATTTTACAAATATGGCAAAGTGATACTTTATAGCAGAAAAGCAATAAATGAATGGCTTAAAAATTTTGCTATAAATTGCTAATTTTTGTTGATTTTATAGTTGTTTTTATATATAATTCTTTTCGGTTCTTTGCAAACAAACGCAATTATGTTTAAAAGCCTGAAAAATGGCACTTTTAAAAGATTGTATTTAAAGCAAAACCTAAATTTGTTATTTTTTAGCAAATTTGCAAAAGAAAAGTAAATAAGTCATTATTTAAAGCAGTATTGAAAGCTTAATTTTTAAAATAGCGATAAAATGGGGTTTTAAAGGATTAGTTCTTGTTAGCCTCTAAAAACACAATCAATTAAATTAAAAAAATTAAGAATTTTAAAACTTGCAACTGATAAATTTAAAAAAGAGAGATTTTAATATTTTAAAGTCTATACATAAAGCCATAGCTAAACTATCTAGTGTCTCAATAATAATTCGTATTATATCTAGTAAGTGTTGTGGAGCTCATAATTTATTTGTGATAATAAAATAATTTTGCTAAAATTAAAACATATATAAAATATGTTAAAAAAGGTGATAGCATGAAAGAAAAAGCAGTAGAAAAACATCAATTTATAATTCATTACTATTTAATAGATGAAACACATTCAATAAATACATTTATAAAAAATGGAATAGAAAAGGACTTTTTAAATATTATTAACACCATAAATTATGAATTAAATATAAACATAACACTAGAAAGCAAAATAGCACAAAATGGTGGTTATATTGAAGTTTTAGACATCATAGAAAATCATCCTGTTTCATCCACATTAATAGCATCAGCCACTGCATATACAATTAGACAAATTGTGGAAATAGTAAAATACTTTTTAAGCGGAAAACATAAAAGAAACGAACTAGAAAATAGAAAATTAGAATTAGAAATTTTAAAATTAGAACAAGAAAATACAAAAAACACAATGGATATAAACAACCAATTAAAGCAAAAATTAGCGAGACCTCTTTCAAATTATTATACAAAAATAGAAAAATATGAGAAAATAAAGGCTGTTGGCTTTGGAGAAACAACAAATAATGAGTATATTGTTCAAAGAAGTGAATTTAAAAATTTTATACTAATTGACGATAAAGAAACAGAAATAGATGATGAAGCAAATATAGAATTAATATCTCCTGTTTTAAAAGAAGGTAGATATAAGTGGCGTGGAATTTATAATGGTAAAAATATAGAATTTAGTATGGGTGATAGCAAATTTAAAGATGATATTATAAATGGCAGGTATGATTTTGGAAATGGTTCGTTTATTAATTGTCAATTGTACATAACAAAAACATATGATGATTTTGGAAATGAAGTCAAAAATAAAACTTACAGAGTTGCGAAAGTTTATGAAATCAAACGAGATGTTTTTAATGATTGGATATCTACACACAAAGGTTTAATAAGAAAAAAAACAAATTTTAAGAATAATATAAAATCACAAAATTTATTTTCAGATAGTGATTACAAGGAAGTGTAATAATCAAATTGTATTGGTTTTGCTTATAATTTTTTAAATACTTAAAATATGATATAAATGTATTACAAAATATTTTAATAAACTATTAATTTAGACGTATAAATTCCTTTAAGTTTTCTTTGAATATATTCTAAGAAAACACCTAAATTTAACACAAAAAAACTAATTATAATTTTACTTATATTTTTCTAGCTTTTCACTAAAAATATATAGCAAGTTGTAGTTGGATTTTATTTCAACCCCTGATTTTATAGCCGTTTCATTTATTCTAAATTTTCACAATAGACAAAAATAACGATTTATAGGCACCTTAAAATCGGTCTAAGCGATGAGAATTTAAACACAATAAATCGTGTTTTTGGCAGTGATGATGTTTTTAAAAATGATGATGGCAGTGTGATTTTAAACGGCAATGCACAAAATTTTGTATCAAGCTGGT
>NZ_JANURM010000033.1 GCF_030249845.1 Campylobacter gastrosuis
AGTTGAAGTAATTGCCATTTTTTGTATCCTTTTTTGTAAAATATGGCTTAATTTATCAAAAAGGGCACTCCAAAAACTAGCCCATTTTTGGAGTAAATTAAAAAAAATGTTAAAATTTTATGAGTTTATGCCTGCTTTAAAGGCTCTAATTGAGTTAAGCGAGTAGTAAATCAGCCTTGCGTTTATTTTATTCGCTACGATTTTTCCGCTTTGCACTAGCGAATAAAGTGTGCGTGATGACAATCCTAGCTCTTTTAATGCTTCTTTTTTTGTGATAAAAGTGTCGTTCATCTTATTCCCTTTATGTAATTTTTTACGCTTTTTAGCTCATCTAAATTTAGTCTATAAAGTCGCTTGATGATTTTTTTAATTGTAATGTCTTTTTTGTTGTGTATTTCTGCAAAGTCGCTAAATTTCTTTAATGTTTCTATTTGCCTTTCTCTTAATGGGCTACTCATTTTTTACTTCTCCTAATGCTCTTTTAAGAGAGAAATTTACGTCCTCCTTAAACTTTTTATACTCTTTTAGCCCATAAAGGCAAAACTCCTCTATCGGCTCGGTAAGATATTTTGTATCCTCATACCCACCGCCTAAATGCTTGCCTTTTGCAATACCAAAATCATAATAAAATCCATCATTTTTATCATAAATATTTAGCACCTTTGCGCGAGTTATTAGAGTGGTTGTTGTGCCACAAACACAAATATAAACGATATCGCCTATGTTAAATCTATTTGTTCTCATATTTTTTCCTTTAAATTAAAATGGTATTTCATCGCCGTTTTCATCGTATATTTGCTCGTTTGGCGGCGGCGTGAAAGTTTGGGGTGGTGCTTTAAAAGCGTTATTTTGTGGTGGCGGATTAAAGGCGTTTGCTTGATTTAATGGCGGTGCTTTAAGAGCGTTTGTTGCTTCGCTCTCTTGCTTACTGCCTAGCATTTCTAAGCTCTCAACTTGCACGCTGTGCTTTTGTCTAGTGTTGCCATAATCATCGCACCACGTGTCAAATTTTAAACGCCCTTCAACTAAAATTTTACTGCCTTTTTGCAAATATTGCCCTGCAATTTTTGCAGTGTTGCCAAAAAATACGAGGTCAATAAAACACACTTCATCGGCGATTTGCCCGTTTTGTGTTTTATATTTTCGTGATACGGCTAGGGCGGATTTTGCGTATGCTATGCCCTGCGGTGAGGTGCCTTGCTGGACGTCTTTGGTTAGATTACCAACTAAAATTACTTTGTTAAACATTTTTATCTCCTTTTAATATCTCATTATTTTCTATAAAAAAGCGGTCATCATCGTGGCAATACGCCATAACCGCACCAATGGCTGTATAACTTTTTTCTAGCTCTTGTTGAATTTTGGCTAGGTTTAATGCTATTTGTTTGTTTTTATCCTTATCTTTTTTATACATTTTTATGGCTACTTTTAAAGCGTTGTTGTTGCCTCTGATGCTTATGTTTTCCAGCCATAGCTCTTTGTAGCTAGGTCGTCCAGCCGAGAATGGCTGATATTTAGGGTCGCTTAGGTCAAGCTCTGCGAATGGGTCGTTTTTCTTAGCCAATACAAGCTTAGCTTTTAACTGCTTTATTTGCTCGTTGTGCTTTGCTAGTTGGCTTTTGTAACCGTTGATTTGGTTTGTGTGGTGTTTTTTATTTTGTATCGCCGTTGCTTCAAGGGCGGAGATTTTATTGACTAGTGCTAAATTTCGCTCACGTGTTAGCCTTGCGTTTTCTAGCTCGGCGTTTATGCTCTTTTCTAGCTCTTGCTCTGCCCAAAGTCTGAAATTTTTAGCCTCTTTGCTACGAATAAACATACCAAGCTTGATGATACCACGAAGCGTCCATTTGATAAGTGGGCGGTTTAGCCTATTTGACTCAATTATGAAATGTATATTTTCTAAAATTTCATCTGAATGTTCGCGTTTATGCTCTTTTATGTTCGCTTCTGAAGTGCCGTAACGCTTTGCGACATATTCGGTGGTAAAGGTTTGGAAATTTAGAATTTCAACTTGTGCTGTTGGTTGTGTTGTAAATAAACTTTGCATTTATTCGCCCCTTTTGTGGATATTATTTAAATATTTGGCGAAATTATAGCAATATTATTTATACTTGTCAAGAGGCTTTATAAATATTATTCACATTTGGGGTTAAAAAATGTGAATATTTTAATGGTAAGAAATCCTTACCATTAATCAATCATTGTTTTTATGGCGACTTTAAGTACCTTGTAGTTTTCTAGCTCTTTTTTCAGTTGCTCGTTTTCAAGCACTAAATTTAAAGCGGCTTCGGTTTGTGAGCTGATTTGCCCTTTTGCACTTAATGTTCGTAAGCTATCTGCACTCATACCTATCCGTTCCGCCAACTCTCTTTGCGTGATATTTAATTCTTTGCATACGCGTTTTACTATGCTATCATCTGCCATCAGTTATCCTTGTTTATTATTTAAAAAGCGAAAGTATAAAAAGCAAAAACAATATATAAAATACGTAAAATAAAATGCTGGTTATTTTTTTACTATATATTGTGTCTAAAATGCCCGTTAGGTGCTCGAGTGGTTTAAAAACTGCTTCTGCAATCTTTGCTAAGCCCTTAAATACTATACAGCCAACTTCCACTGAACCTTTAAATATCGCTTTTATTATAGCCCAAGCGATAGGCATAACAATACTTGCTATAATTAAAAAAAATATACCCTGTAAAGAAAATTTAAAGATTTCTTCTGGGTATGCGATAAAGCCTGCTATAACAGCGACGATCATCAATAGCGATATTAATGCTCCTAAGAACTCAACCATTACTCTTCCTTCGGTATCCATTTTTTTGGATATGAGCCTGGTTTGCTCTGATAATTTCTAGGTATTCTTTTGCTAGTTGTGGGTCTGTCTTAGCAAGTCCGCCAAGCTCAGAGAGATTAACTTCAACATTTACGCTACTTACATTATTTTGGACAATAGCTTTAAGGTCTTGCGGTAAAGGCTCACTAGACTTTATCTCTTGTAACTTTGCGTTTATCTCTTTCTTTTTCAAGCAAAACTCTCCTTTTTTCAAAAAGCTCTACTGAAATTTGCCCCAAATCTTTTGTAGTTTTGAGTTTTATCGGAGAAAACGCATTTCTAAAACCAAGCATAAAGTATCTTATAGCTTCGCTCATCGTGTCTCCTTTGTATTTCTTTGTAGTTTGTTGGATAACAATAATACACTAAAAAAGACTAAAAAATACTTAAAAATGTATATTTAAATTCGCTTGTTTTTTCGTGTGTCGCTCATTCTTGCTCCCTTTCGCATATTAGGCTAAATTCTGCCGCAGGGTTGCTTTTAAGCTCTAAAAGTAGCTCGTAAAGCCTAATAAAATAATTCATATCGCCCCTAACGACAAAACTCTGTCCGCAAACAGGGCAAGAATAAGCCGTCGCCCCCAAATCCATTATTATCTCGGTTTTACACTTGGAGCAGACTATTTTTAGCTTTTTTATGTTTAAAATTTTGTTTTCATCACTCATTTTTAATCCTTTGTTTTTTGCCCCTAAATTTTATAAAAAAGGGGCAAAAATCTTACTTTAATTTTCAGCTAGGCTATCAATGCTGCTAGGGTCGCTTAAAAAAGCATTTACCTGCTCGGTGTTGTATCTTGTTACGATATTTTCGGCACTATTTTCACTCACTCCACGCCTTATAAGCTCATCTTGCAATAAATCATAAGGGTTTGGCGTCATAACTTCGCCGGTTGTTGCGTCGTAATCTAAAATTTCAGGCTCTTTTTGGCTCTTTTGCTCTTTTAAAATTTGGTTTAAATCCTTTGGCTGCTCTTTTATTTGTAGCTCTTGCGTGTTTTGTCTAAATGGCTCGTCCTCCATATTTACGGCTTCGGTTAATCTATCATTTATCGGTAGTCTTGTAGCTACGTATTTAAGGGCTTTTGCCTTATACATCTCTTCGCTCCAAGTAGCCCAAACACCGCTTAAAACGCCTGCTTTTTGATTTGGACTTGCGGTGCGAAGTTTTTCTAACTTTTTCTTGCTTACAAAGTCGCTAAATACGCTATCTATGCTATCTTTTGCATATATGATAACGCCTACTAGATTATTAAAAACCCACGCTCCGTCGTCATCGTTTCGCTCATCATAATTTGGCACGAAGTGGATTTTATCGTCAAGTCCGTTAAACTCTAAATTAAACGTATCGCACTTATAAACGGCTACGGCTCTAAATCGCCAACCATTACGCATACCTAAGGCGATTAAGCCTTTATAGCCGATTTGCAGTTGAGCTGTGTTGCCATAAGGGACTACGTAAGCTTGACCAAAAAGCTTGTTTGGGTGTAAGCCGATTTGCACGATTTGCATTGCGGTATTTATCACGCTCTCAACTTTGCATTTTGCTAGGTTTGCGTCGTTTGCTAGGTTTATCATCGCACTAGCAAAGGCGGAGGCTTTTGCCTTATCTCCTGCTGTAATCGTGCTAATTTGCCCCATTTTAGCGTTAATAATCGCTCTTGCTTCGTTCTCTCTTTGTGTGATTTGCATTGTTTATCCTTTTAAAAATTTATTTTTGTAAGAAGTGGCGGATTAACTCCGCCGTAAGTTTGTTTGTGTATAATTTGGAAGTGTTTAGCCTAATGTGCGAGGTTAGGCTACTTTTCTTTTAAAAACTTCGCAAATTTTAGCACTTAAAGCCACTTGCCCTTTTGCGCTAATGCGTGTCGTAAAACGCTCTTTGTTGCCTTTTGGTGTTACTATTATTTGCGGAGTTACTTCAAAATATCCAGCGTCTAGCCACTTTTGATATGGCATATTATCGCTCATTAAGTATTTTTCATCTCTTAACCACTTAAAAATTCTATTTCGCCCTACGCTTACATTGTTTTCGTCGCAAAGAGTTTTTATAAAATCGCCTATTAATGCACTTGTGGCACTAGCTTCAACGGCTTTTGCATAAGTAACATAAGGCAGGGACGCTATTCTTTGAGCTTCTAGGGCTTCGATTTGCTCTGCTTGGTCGGCGGCTAATCGTAACGCCTCACTTAGATTTTTAGGTATAGCAAACTGGGCTTTGTAAGCTTTCTCAACTTCTATAAAATACCGCCTTACTTTTTTGCCGATTTCGTTTCGTTCTAGCATTGAAATTTCTTTTGCGATGTCTATGGTTAGGATGTATTCTTTTTTGATACTCGCCTTTCTGCCAGCCTCGCTCATCGTTTCAGATTTTTCTGAAACGATGATGTAGTCGATATTTTCAATAGCATCTACTTCATCAAGCCTTGTTTTTATCCAGTCGGCAAACTGATATTTACTCTCCAAAACTTCGTGTAAATCTCTTGCATTGACTGAGTTTATCTCAGCACCATTTAGTTTAGTTTTACCAATAGGTATTAACTCGTTCATTTTATTCTCCTTTTGGGTTTAATATGTTTAAAATTTTAGCTTTTATTGCGTTATGATTTTTTGTTAATGCGTCTAAGGCACAAAACAAGTCAAACGCACAATCAAGCACTTTATAACTTGCTACTTCATCGCTGTCGGTTGGCTCTATTTTATAAAGCTCTAAATACTTTGCGAATTTCTCTTTTTGTAGGCTTTGGGGCTTCATTTTTGCCCCTTTTCTAGGCGTCTTATGCGTAATTCTTGCACTCCGACCCACGCTGACAAAATAATGATTAAAATAAAATCTAAACTCATAACTGCTCCTTTATGGTATAATTTTAAAGCGAGATGAAAGCCCCCTCGCACTGGGGGCTACTTAGGCTAAATAAACAGCCTAAGTAAGGCGATAACGTAAAACGCTATCTGTAAGATTAGTGCGATTAATCTTAGCCTTTTCATCTTGTCTCCTTTCGTCTTATTTAAAAGTTATGTTTTATAACCTTTATGACGAAATTATAACATAAATACGAACTATTGTCAAGACTAAAAGTATAATTATATAAACATTTTTAAAAAAAATAGTTATGTTTTTATACTTTTACGTGATTACCCAGCTAAAAAAATGAGCTGGTTATGAAATGAAGTTTTTAAGGAGTGTTTTTAGTTGATTATGCTCGGTTAGTTGTTTTTCAAGCCTGTTTATTTTAAGTAGCATTTCACAAGCTTTTTGCACTTGTTCGCCAACTTCGCCGATAGCAAGTTGTTTTACTCGCCCCTCGCTAACACCTATTGCCTCGCCTAATTGCTTATACGTTAAGCCTAGCTCTTTGCAGGTTTGTTTTATTAAATTTTCATCACTCATTTTAATCCTTTTATAAATATTCATCTGGTATTTTTATCGCTTCATCTTTTAAATAGATAGTATCAGGCAAAAGCGAGTTTAATAAATCCGTCTTTTTTATCTCAAAATTAGCGTTAGCCGTCTGTATTAGCTCACTTGCATATTTTCTGCGTTTTGGCGGAATAAGTAAAATAATACGCTTTTTTGGGAATAGCTCTTTAATCATCTTTATCGTTGAAACCAAATCCGTATCGGCGGTAATTAAAAAAGCTTTATCAAATTTGTCTAAAAAAGCATCTCTTAAAAGGGTGATTGCGATGTTTATATCACTTTGCTTCTCTTCATAGGTTTGGTAGTCGGTGTTACAATTTTTGCAATGTGGAAATTTCTTTTTAAATTTACCCATAATCGGCGTAACGCCTACGCTTTGTAAGGCTTTTACGTAACTTAAATGGCGTGTGAATTTATCTTGAATGTGCGTAAGATATGCTGAAAAGAAATAAACTTCGTTTAGCTCGTCATTATCACGCAAAAAATTCTCGCAAAGTGAGCGTAAATTTAGCCATTTTAAGCGTTGGTCGTTAAATGATAAAATAGAGTGGTAAAGATTAAACCCATCAATGTAAGCATTTGTCCGCATAAAGTCCAAGCCCCTAAAAGTTAGAGGCTCGGTTAGTAGCCGTAGCCACTAAGTTGAATGCCGTAATTTTATCCATAAAGTGCTTAAAAATAGTTTTAATCATAATATTAACCTTTTAATTTTAGAGATTTTTATAAACCTCCTAAATTCTATTAAAAAAGTGATTAATAGTAGCTTTTGGGTTTTATTGTTCGTGTTTTTTCTAGATATGGTACTCGCTTGATCAAAGCTTGTAAGTCCGATGAAATAAGGCTTTGCAAGTTTTTAGCATCCATAAAAGCTGGTATTTGATCTAGCCTTGCGTTTTCTCTTGGTTCTCTGCCTTTATCGTTAAACTAATATCTGCTCTACCACTTTTTGATAAAAACTCAAAGGCATATTTTAAATCGCTTATAATCTGCGAGTAATTTTTGTAATCTATCCACTCTATGCCACAATTGGGGCAATTGTTAGCGTAAAGCTGTTGCGTGGCAAAAGGGACGC
>NZ_JANURM010000034.1 GCF_030249845.1 Campylobacter gastrosuis
TTCAAATACTTACAAAAATCTCTGAAATCCAAAATGTTGTCAAGGATAATAAAGATTTACTTCAAATTATTGCAGTGATAAGTGCTTTCACTCAAAAAGAGTTAGGTTTTATGTGCGAAAGTTGAGTATATGAAACAAGAAAAACCACCAAAATTCAGCCCTTGTAGCTCTGCCGCCATAAGAAAAAATCTTAATAAAACACGTTGTTATTGCCTGAAAGAACCCCATTTTTTCTCCTTTTATTTATTGATTGTATAAAAACAAATTTTTTGATAAATCGTTTGTTTGTGGTTTAAAATATATTTTTTTAGCTATCAATTTTTGGCGACTATAAAGACTTTTGAGTTTGAAAATTGAGCTTAAATTTGATAATTTTGTAATGTGGTAGATGAAATTTATGTCGTTTTCACGCAGGGTTTTTATGAATTTGCTGCTATACCCCCCCCATTTTTGTATTTTCATCGCTTCTCCTTTAAAATTTCACAATAATATCACAACAAAACTTAAATTAAAGTTGTCTAATCTTAGCTATCTCATCACGAAGTGCTGCTGCTTTTTCAAATTCTAACGCCTCGGCAGCTTTAAACATCTCTTTTCTTAACTCTTTTACGATTTTTGCTCTCTCGCTTGCTGGCATTTTTTCAAGCTTTTTGCCCTTTTGATAGCTCTCGCTCACGTCCTCTTCGTGCAGACTATCCTCTATATTTCTACTTGCAGATTTTGGCGTTATGCCGTTTGCTTTGTTGTATTCATCTTGGAGTTTTCGCCTTTGTGTCGTTATATCAATGGCTTCTTGCATTGAGTTTGTAACCTTTTTACAAAACATCACAACCCTGCCATTTACATTTCTTGCTGCCCTGCCCATTGTTTGAATTAGGCTTGTTTTTGAGCGTAAAAAGCCCTCTTTATCAGCGTCCATTATGGCAATAAGGCTAACTTCTGGCAAATCAAGCCCCTCACGAAGCAAATTTATGCCAATCAACACATCAAATTCACCCTTTCTAAGCCCTCTGATTAGCTCATTTCGCTCAATGGCGTCAATGTCAGAGTGCATATATTTGACACTTATGCCAAGCTCCGTGTAGTAGCGAGTTAGCTCTTCTGCCATTTTTTTTGTAAGAGTTGTTATTAAAACTCGCTCATTTTTTGCGGTCGTTTCTTTTATTAAATCGTGTAAAATTTCAACCTGATTGTCGCTATCTTTTAGCTCAATTATCGGGTCAAGAAGCCCAGTCGGACGCAAAATTTGCTCATAAATATGCCCTTCGCTAAGCTTAATTTCAAGCTCATTTGGCGTGGCTGAAACAAACAAAAAATTTGCTTTTTTGTTTATAAACTCATCAAATTTCAAAGGGCGATTATCAAGGGCTGAGGGCAGGCGAAAGCCGTATTCAACGAGGGTTTCTTTACGACTTCTATCTCCTGCATACATACCACGAAATTGTGGCAAGCTCACGTGGCTCTCATCAACGATAACCAAAAAATTCCCGTCATTTAAGAGCGAAAAATAATCAAACATCGTAAATGGCGTTTCGCCCTCTTTTAGTCCAGTTAGGTGCCTTGCGTAGTTTTCAATACCCTTGCACACGCCAGTTGAGCTAAGCATTTCAAGGTCAAACTCCACGCGTTGTTTTAGGCGTTGCATTTCAACTAATTTATTCTCATTTTTATAAAATTTAAGCCGTTCATCTAGTTCAGCTTCAATGCCTTTTATTGCCGATTTTAAGCGGTCTTCACGCACGATAAACTGACTTGTCGCATAAAGGGTAAATTTTGACACGTCCTTTATCTTTTTATTTTCAAGCACCTCAAAATGAAACATCGCCTCAATCTCATCGCCAAAAAACTCAACCCTTAATGCTTCATCGCCCCAGTAAGCTGGATAGATATCCACAACATCGCCATTTACTCTAAAATTCCCCCTGTCAAAATAGGCGTCATTTCTAGTATAGCCCATATCTACAAGGCGGTTTAAAAGCGTCTTTTGAGCTATCTCATCGCCTATGTTTAAGTATTGCACCATACCCTGATACTCGCTTGGATCGCCTAAGCCATAGTTTGCCGAAACACTAGCGATAATGATAACATCATCAAAGCTAAGCAAACTTGCAGTAGCTGATAAACGAAGCCGTTCAAGCTCGTCATTTACCGAGCTATCTTTTTCTATAAATAGATCTTGCCTAGGTATGTAGGCTTCTGGCTGGTAGTAGTCATAATAGCTTATAAAATACTCAACGTGATTTTGCGGGAAAAAGCCCTTAAATTCGCTATAAAGCTGTGCGGCGAGTGATTTATTATGTGTCATTATTAGAGTTGGCATTTTTAGCTCTTTTATCACATTTGCCATTGTAAAGGTCTTACCTGAACCAGTTACGCCAAGCAGAGTGTTATAGTGGTTGCCACTTTTTATGCTCTCTACTATGCCTTTTATCGCTTTGGCTTGGTCTTTACTTGGGCTAAATTTGCTTGAAATTTTAAACTCTGACATTTTTTACTTCTTAAATATTAAAAATTTTGGCTAATTTTAACACAAATTTAGCCTTTGAGTGCTAAAATACGCCATTTAATTTTTTCATAAAGGTTTAAAATGTTTGAAGATGATAAAGTGCTAACTACGCTAACTGGCAAGGTAAATGACCTACTTGCAAGGTATGAGGAGATTTGTAAGGACAACGAGGAGCTACATAATCAAATCGTAACCTTAAAGGCTCAAAATGAGGCAAAAAGCAACCAAATAGCACGTCTTGAAGAGGAGCTAAATAAAAAGACAAACGAAACTGACGACGTGCTTAAAAAGATTGAAGCAGTTTTAAATAAATAATGAAAAAAGAGATCACGCTAACAATCGCCTCACGCGACTATGTTATCACGATTGATGATGAGGAATTTGCTAGGGTTTTAGAGCGTGATCTTGGCGGTTTTGTGGGCGATAAGAAATTTTTAAGCCCAAAAGAGCTACTTGATGCATTCGTGCAAAAGTGCTACGATAGCTACTCTGATGAGTGTGTATTAAGAGATATTTCAAAAGATATAGATAGAATTTTAAAGGTAAAAAGGTAGTGCGATGAGACGTGGTTTTACGGTGTTGGAGCTTATTTTTGTTATTGTTATTATTGGAATTTTAGCTGGTGTTGGCATTACTAAGATAAATTTTGGCAGAGGCGAGGCTGAAATTTCAAACGCTAGGGTGCAGCTGCAATCCATAAAGTCTGGGATTATGACTTATTATAATGATAAGCTTTTATCTGGTGCACCCGGTTTTCCAAACTATTTAGAAGGTAATTGCAACAATGGTCAAGATAACACAAATACTGTATTTGAATGTATTTTACCTATGGGTGGTATAAAAGTAAGCAATAAAAGTGGCTGGTCTAAAACGGGCGAGAGAACTTATGTGATAAAACTCTCAGGTAAAACAGCGACTTTTACGTATAATAAAAACAACGGACAAATGACTTGTTCTGGGGCACTTTGCTCTCAGTTAGAGTAGCTTTGTGTTTTACTACAAGGTCGCATTTAGTGGGCTAAATGTAGCGATTTTAACCTATCAAAGCGAGGTTAAAATCTCGCTTTTTAATGCTGTTTTAGCCCCATTAAAGGGCAAAGACACGCTTGGCTACATTGTAAATGAGTGCGAAAAACCAAGCTTTAAAACCCTAAATGTTACAAAAATTCTACCACTTTGTTTAAACAAAATTCAAACCGAGCTTTTAAATTTTATAGCATACTATTACACAAGCCCTTTTAATGCGGTTTTACCGCTATTTTTGCCAAAAGAGCTTGGCTTTTATGAGAGTAAAAATGCTTCAAAAATTTTCACAAATAAGCCGTTTTTAAACGCTCCAAATTTAAGCCAAAATCAAAAAAAAGCCTTTGATTTTTTAAACGAAAACAAAACCGCTCTGCTTTTTGGCGACACTGGTAGCGGTAAGAGCGAAATTTACATCTCAATGATAAAAGACGCCCTAAATATGGGCAAACAAGCACTATTTTTAATGCCTGAAATTTCGCTTACTCCACAAATGCAAAGCCGTTTGGAGCGATATTTTGGTGAGAGTGTAGCTGTGTGGCACTCAAAAATCACGCCAAAAAACAAGGCTGAAATTCTAAAAAATATCAAAAACAAAAGCGTTAAACTAATCGCTGGGGCAAGGTCGGCGTTGTTTTTACCGCTTGATGATTTGGGGCTCATTGTCGTTGATGAGGAGCACGATGACAGCTACAAAAACAGCGCTTCAAAGCCACACTACAATGCGCGTGATTTGGCACTTTTTTTGGGTGCGAAATTTAACATAAAAGTCATTTTAGGCAGTGCCACGCCAAGCCTTACGACCTTTCATAAACTCCAAAATTTCAGGCTAAAAGGGACATTTTTTAAGAGCGAGAAAACTTATATTTTTGATAAAAGCGAGGTTGGATTAAGCCAAATTTTAAAAGATGAAATCTCAAAAACCTTGTCGGCAAAAAAACAAGCCGTCATCTGTCTGCCTACGCGTGCGAATTTTAGGCATTTAGCCTGCGTGCAGTGTGGCGAGCGGATAAAATGCCCATTTTGCAGTGTCGGTATGAGTTTTTATAAAAAAGAGCAGGTTTTAAAGTGCCAATACTGCGAGTTTAAAATGGCAGTGCCAAGTAGCTGTGGGCGTTGCGGTAGCGATATGATTGAGGCAAAAAAGCTTGGCACAAGTGAGCTTGTTGAGATTTTAGAGCGTGAGTTTGCAAACGCTAGGGTGGCAAAATTTGACAGAGATGAGATCACCACGCAAAATCGCCTAAAAAAGGCGTTAAATGCGTTTAATAAGGGCGAGATTGACCTGCTTGTAGGCACTCAAATGCTAAGCAAAGGGCACGACTATCACAACGTGGATTTAGCCGTGATAATGGGCGTTGATGAGCTTTTGGCGTATCCGGATTTTAGGGCTAGGGAGCGCACGCTTTCGCTGGTGAAGCAAGTCGCTGGCAGGGCTGGGCGAAAGGGGCAGGGCAGGGTGGTGCTTCAAACCTTTGAAGATGATTTTTTTAGGCGATTTTTAGATGATTATGATGGGTTTTTAGCCGATGAGGTGGGCTTTCGTGATCCACTTTATCCGCCGTTTGCTAGGCTTTTACGGCTTGTAATCTCGCATAAAAATGAGCGTGAGGCGAGTAGAATTTTAAACGAGTGCGTGGCAAAGATTGAGCATTTAAGGCTGGATTTGGAGTTTGAAATCATTGGCTATGGCAAGTGTGGGATTGAAATTTTGGCTTCAAAATACCGATATGAGGTGCTTTTAAGGGCGAGTTCGCATAAGCCACTTGTAGCGATTGCAAAGGCTTGTGTGGGCGAGTTTATTGACGTTGATATTGACCCAGTGGCGTTTTTGTGAAATTTTTGCTGATTTTGCGTGAAATTTGCCGTTAGGCGAATGTGCTATGCACCAGCCCAAGCCGACATTAAGCTTTTAGTCGGGGTGTAGGAAATGGGCACCCCTACCGCCTAATATTTTATCTGCTTTTGTAAGTTTAAAACCGCAAATTTCTTAGTTAAAATAATTCTAAAACAAGATAGTTTTTTGCCGTTAAGGTGTTTATTAAATCAATTTGTAAGATTGTTTGTTTGTGTTTGATATGTTTTGTGCGTTTTAGTGATTAATTGTCTGGTTTTTAGTGGAATTATTAGTAAAACTTGGTGATTTGGTGGGCTTGGTGCTCCCCGCCCATAAACACCCCTAAAACCCTAAAACCCTAAAACCCTAAAACCCTAAAACCCTAAAACCCTAAAACCCTAAAACCCTAAAACCCTAAAACCCTAAAACCCTAAAACCCTAAAATCTTGAAATCTTGAAATCTTGAAATCTTGAAATCTTGAAATCTTGAAATCTTGAAATCTTGAAATCTTGCGTGTAATTTTAATTATGTTTTTTTATATGCTTAATTAAAATTATGTTCATAGCTAAATATTTTAGTTTTTGAATATTTTTATCGTGTTGGCGGATTTGGCGGATTTGGCGGATTTGGCGGATTTGGCGGATTTGGCGGATTTGGCGGATTTGGCGGATTTGGCGGATTTGGCGGATTTGGCGGATTTGGCGGATTTGGCGGATTTGGCGGATTTGGCGGATTTGGCGCGTGTAATTAAGATTATCTTTTTATGGTTAAAAATTTTAGTTTTCAGATATTTTTATCTTACCTATCTTATTTGGGGTGTGATTTAAATTATTGTTAGATAAATTTTATAAAAATATGAGAAACAGATTAAATTTTGCTAAAAAGTAGTAAAAATGCTAAGAACATCATTAAAAATCCGATGAAAATTTCTAAGATTTTCCACGAAATTGGCTTTTTAAAGAATGGTAAAAGCACTCTTGAAGCGTATCCGAGTGTGAAAAAGAACACAAATGAAGCGGTAGCTGCTCCAAAGCCAAAAATAATATTCTTATCTCTAAAATTAACCTTGCCAAACGCCGCAATTTCACGCCGTGAGTTTGACGAGATTAGTGCTAGTATCATTAAAAGGTGGCAAATTTCGTGCGTTTATAACGATAAAAAACGCACTCTAAACCCCTACAAACTCATAAACAACAATGAAATTTGG
>NZ_JANURM010000035.1 GCF_030249845.1 Campylobacter gastrosuis
GGACTTTTTACGATTATCGCTCCTTGCTCTGCTTTGCTCCCATCTCCCCCCACGCGTGTGTGCTCGCACATACGCGCAAAGGAGTTCTCTGATGTATTCTCTGATGTATTCTCTGATGTATTCTCTGTAGTATTCTCTGCATTATAGTAAGCGTATGTCTGAATTTCCGACAACCTGTTGTCCGCTTTTGCGACGACCTGTTGTCTGATTTCCTGACGACCTGTTGTCTGAATTTCCGACAACTTGTTATCTGCATTTCCGACATAAGTTTGCAGGTTTTCCGACAACTTGTTATCTGAATTTCCGCCATAAGTTTCTTGAATTTCAGCCCTTTTTGGATAGCTTTTTACGTCACTAAAAAGGTGTTTTTTGCGTGGCAAAGTTGCTTCATTTTGATTGACATTATCACTTAAAACAGCATTTTTTATCTCTTTTTTCTCTTGCGGTTTTAAAATTTTAGCTTCGTTTTTATTGTTTTCATCATCGTTTTTTACTTCATTTTCAGAGTAATTTTTTAATGCTAATGCCAGTTTATCCCAGTCTATTTTATAGTAGGTCTTAGCAGGCAGCCCTTTTATGACTATCTCTAAAAAGCTTAACTCTTTTAGCCTTGATTTAGCCCCTAATAGCTCATTTCTGCTTAGCGTAGTTTCATCTTGTAGCTCTTTATCTGTTTTAAAAATCGTGTCGTTATTCGCCTTTGAAAACCAATACATAAGCTGACTTAGCAGCACCCCAGCATTTATGCTGCCGCTTATTTTTGCATATATCGGATAAAACGCAATGGGCTTTTCATTTAATAATTTTAATGCACTCATATTATTACCACCCTTTCTATTCTTTGAAGTGTCGCCCTATCTACTTTTAAGATGATTAAAGGGCTATTCTCGGTTTTTGTAGGTTCGGCTTTTGCTTCGCTTTCGCTCTCTTTTTTTACGCTCTTTGGCACGGCTAAATTTTTATCACGCTTAGCCATTTTTACAAAGTCATCAAAATTTTGATTAAAATAACGTTGGCTCATTTGTCTTGCTCCTTAGAAATTTCGGATTAAAATCGTTGTAAGTAGTAAAGGCGTCCTCAAACACCCTGCACGTGATAGTTTTATTTATAAAGTCAATAATGGCGACGTCTTGATAGATTTTGCTTTGTTTAGCTTTGTATTCAAAATGGGGTTTAAAGTCTAAATTCTGCACTTTTGCTCCTTTGTTTAAATTTGATTAAATCTACCCCCAAAGTGCAAGTTAAACAGAAAGGAGGCGGGGGCAGGTTTAATCAAATCTATTTGCAACTATAATCAAGCGTCATCACCCACGCCACAAATAGGCACATTAAGAGTAGCAATAGCGTATTCATTTAACCTCCTTTAAATCGCTATTAATCACTCTTAAAAGCAGTGCCACAAGGACTAAATTTAAAAGCAAGGTAAGCATAAAATAGCCCATTGCTCCCACCTTTTATCACTCCAAAACCTTAACGACATAACACTAAAAATTAAAAACATCAGCGAAACGATAATCTCATACATTTTTAGCCTCTTTGGGCTAGTTTTTCAAGCAACGTGCTTATGGTTACTAAGTCTAGCCCCTCTTTTATGGCAACTTTTGTAAAATTTATACAAAATCTAATCGCCTCACTATCGCTTTTAAATCCCTTTTCTTGCTCTATCTCGCTTAAACTTACGATATTTTGAGCTGAGAGTTTAAAGGTTTTTGAGATGTCATACTTTTGTATTACCATTGTGTTGCCTTCGTAATCTTTTAATAGCCCCAAAACGTTCGCTATTATTGTCTATGTAAGAAAAGATGTCATACCAAGCGGTTGGTGGTATGCCAAATTTTTCATCCATTATTTTTATGTCGGATATGCTAGGCGTGGTTACACCATTAAGCCACTGACTAACTGCCGAATGTGTTTTTTTTGTTGCATTTGCAATATAGATTAATTTTATTTTTTGATTTTTCATAACGTTAATGTTAGCTTAACTTACTTTAAAAAATACTTAATAAAGATATTTAAACTAACATAAAATGTTATAAAATCTTACTTTTATTGAAAGGATAAAAAATGCTGGGTAGTAGAATTAAAAAGGCTAGAAAATTAGCTGGACTAACGCAACTACAACTATCTGAGATTGTAGAAGTAAATAGGGCTTCAATCGCACAATACGAAACAGATGTGTTTATCCCCACTATACATACTTTAAAGAAAATTGCTGATGCTTGTAAAGTTGATATGCTTTTCTTTTTTGATGATGAATACGAAGTTAAAAATAACATTGTAAAAAAAGAGCTAATGACAAATTTTGCAAATTATTCAGAATTTATTCCTATTGAGTATCAGCCTAAAAATATCATTTATCTTGATAAGGCAGATATGCTTGTAGGTGCTGGGGCTGAGGGGACTTTTGATTTAAAGCTAATTAATACCGCCTCAAAAGTTGCCGTTGATAAAAGCTTTATAAAAGGGCTAAACCCAGCAAATTTAAAGCTCTTTGAAGTAGTGGGTGATAGTATGAGCCCTGAATATGCTGAGGGCGATATAGTTATCGTTGATATGGTAAATCATCGCTATGATTTTATAAAAATCGGTGGCATTTATGTGGTGCTTATGGGGGACGTGGTGTATATAAAAAGGGTTGAGTTTTTACCGCAAGGTAAGTTAAAACTAATTAGTCTAAACCCAAAATATGGCGATATTTACCCACACAAAGAGGGTTATGAGTGCGAGATACTAGGCAAGGTATGTGGTAAAATACACTATGAAATTTACAAGGGTCTAACCTTTGATGACGCTGGGATAAAGTAAAAAGGAGATAATATGCTACTAAAAAAAATTATTTTTTCAGTTGTATTTTTAATGTTTGGCGGTTGTTTTTCTGAAAAGATAGAAAACCTAAATCAAAGCTATGATGAAAACTGCTATTATTTAAATGGCATAAAAAATATTTTTTATGGCTATCAGTTTTTATACTCTAAACCTTTTTATGGCGCTTCGGAGTATGATGAGACACTTTCAGATATGTATGAAATTAGAGCAGATGTTATAAGACACGGCGTTGTAACAAAAGATTGGCATAAGCGTTTTTGGGAGGCGTCAGATGTGTTAAAAAGGACTTCTGATTTGACTGACTGCATAATAGAAAGGACAAGTGGGATTATAGAATTTTTAGCAGAATTTTATGAAAGTGCTATAAAAACACAAGAAAACAGAGCCGTAACAATGACAGATGATTTTAAAAAAATAGTTAAAAACCCTATAAAAATAGTAGCCAAAAAGTGTTACTATGTGATAGGAAATAAATATGACCCACTCTTAGACGCAAGTAGAAAAAATTCTCATAACCGCTTTTTTAACGATGAGCTAAGAAAAATAAAAAAATGTTTAAAACCTTATGTGGCTATGTTAGAAACGTTAGCAAATGATGATATAAGCGATGAGTTTATCACTGGTAAAAAGCAGACGCTAAAAGCAAAAGAGGCGTTAAATAATTTATTTAATAAAAACTATGTGCCAACGATAGAAAAAATAAGCGACGCTAACCCTGAGCAGTTTATAAAGTCAAGAAAGCAAATAGAAAAAGAAAATTTGCAAAAACAACTCAAAGAAAGAGAGGCAAAGCTGATTAAAAATGAACTTAAAAAAGATGATAATTTAACGCAAAAGCTTATTGAGGCTGGTTTTATAAAAATAAAATAAGTTGGATAAAATATAAAAAGCACTTTATAATCAGGCGTTGTCCCTGATTATAAAGTTTTTCGTCCTATCTTTTTAAAACTCTTTGCGTATAGTTTTATGCTTTAATGCCAAAATTTTTTAATAAGCGTCTTTCCTATCACTAACCCTTAAAACATATATCACGAGCCTATCATCAAGCTTTTGATATATCACTCTAAAACTTCTAAGTCTTAGGCGATAAAAGCCGTCAAGTGAGCCTTTTAGCTTCTTTATCTTTTGCGTTTTTAAAAGCTCTTGCTCATAAGCGTGATTATAATGCAAGATGAAATTTTTTAGCCCCAATATTATAAAATTAGCCACCGATTTTTCTAAATTTTTAAGCTCTTTTAAGGCTTTTTCGTTAAATTCAAGTTGCCATTTATTCATTTTATCATCGCTTCTACTTCATCTAGCGTATATGTTTTGCCGCTCTCTTTGGCTCTTTGCTCTGCGATTTTTAAATCCATAATATCAAAGTAATAATCAAGTGCCTGTCTAATTATCGCACTTTTGCTCTCTCCTAGCTCCTTTGCTATACTGCTAAGCTCTGCATTTAGCCCACTCGGCAAAGATACCATTACATTATCACGCATATTAACTCCTTGAATTTTATGCAGATTATATAGTTTTATCTATATTTTTGTCAATATTTTGTTTTTATTGCAATGGTATTATTTTGGTGTTACCTTAGTATTACTTTGGTATTACACACGTAATTTTTTAGAAAATGTTAGTTAAACTTATATTTTTAAGTATTTTTTAAAGTAAGTTAAGCTAACATTACGCTATCCAAACAAAAGGCTGGATAGCATAAAATGCTTTGACCGACAGAGCCTAAACCGAGTTAGGTTTAAATCTGGTTTTAATCGGAAGCGTAACGGCTAAACTTAGAGCCTTTTTTTAAAAAAAGGTTTTAAGCTACGTAAAAGCCGTTAGCCGTGATTGTGTGCGTTTCACGGGAGCAAAAACACGCACATTTTTACCCTAAAATGGGGGCGTTAGCAGTAGAAATTTCTCAAACTCCGAACCTTTGAAATTACAGCCCAAAAAAATCTATTCTCTTTTTTTTACTGCCATTGTCTGGCGCCCCTTTTTTAGGGTAAAGGAGAAAAATGAAAAGACTAATTTTAAAGCTATTTAGGCTTTTAAAGCCACGCAGCGGACTAATAAAAAAACATAACATTTTTAAAAATTTCGGAGGTGTAAAATGGAAAATTTTTTATATAACGACCTAAACGAACACGGCGAAATATGGGAGTTTAGGCGGTATTGTTACGAACACAGGGACGTTGATGA
>NZ_JANURM010000036.1 GCF_030249845.1 Campylobacter gastrosuis
CGGTCGCTCCGTTTGATTTTTCGCCCACGCCTAGCCTAAGCCTAACGCTACTTTGCGATTTACCGCTCTTTAAAATTGGGTTTTATAAAAACAAAAAAAACAAGGAGTAACAATGGATTTTTTAGGTGGGTTATCATCTCTTGGCAGTGCTATTGGCAACGGCTTAAAGAGTGGATGGGAGTGGCTAAAAGGCACGGACAACAACGGCACAAGTAACGCATTAACGGCACTTGGCACACTAGGCGCGCTTTATAATGGCTACGAGCAAAATAAAATGGCTAAAAAGAATTTTGCCCTGCAAAAGGACGCTTACGATTTTAACAAAATGCTATCACAGCGAGAGTTACAAAAAGAAAATCGTGCTCAGCAAAATTTAGAAAATGCGTGGGCTAATTCAGCACTTAGCAAGGCTTTTAAGGACGCACGGCTAAAAGATGATGAGGAGGAGCAATAATGGCATATTATAACCCTCAAAGAGTGGATTTTAGACCAGATAGCGGAGTGATTGGAGCTAGTGGGGCGTTAGGAGGCGCCCTTTGGGATATTTACAAAACAAACGTTTCTAAAAATCAAGCAATGGCAAATTTAGGCGAAACAAAAAGGCATAATGAAGCGGTAGAAAATAACGCAGCCGAGCAATTAGCCTCAAATAATGCGTGGCGACAAGTGCAAAAAGACAACGCAGACAGAGAGTATCAATTTAACTTGGATAAATTTAACGCTGATAGTGAGTTTAAAAATAGACAACTAAACGAGCAAATAAAGTTAAGACAAGAGCAAAACGCCTTTAATAACGCCTATAAAAACGCACTTTTGGCACAAAAGCAAGATGAGATAAAGGCAAAACAGCAAGAGATTAACGAAGCTAACGGCGGATTAAGCCCACTTGAATATTTTAATAACAACAAGGACAACAAGCAATTTATGGCAATTTTTGGCGGACTTGATGAGAATACTGGGCAGGTGGATTTAAACAAGGCAATGCGAAATTTTGCAAATTACGTAAATACAAATAAGACGTGGGGCAAAAATATCACTGACAAATTAAATAAAGATGACGGCTTTGATAAAGAGATGAGCCAAATTTTAGAGGGGGCTAATAAGCTAAATACAGCAGGGCAAAATTTTAAATCTTATGGCAAAGAGCTAGATAATTTTGACGGCTTGATTGACAGAGTTGGCGACTGGTGGCAAGAGATGAGGGGTAAAGATAACGGCTCGCAGTCAGCTAGGGATTTAACGCAAATGCTAACAAATGCAGGAGTGCAGTTAGCAAAAATGGGCAGGGCTGATAGAGAGATACAAGATTTATCAAAAGAACTTGGCGTAAGTTTAAACGGCGTTTTCTTTGATAACGACACGGCTTTAAAGGCTAGGCGTTTAAGTGAGCGGATTTTTGATACAACAATTGGCGATTTGAC
Source organism: Campylobacter gastrosuis (assembly GCF_030249845.1). Taxonomy (GTDB): domain Bacteria; phylum Campylobacterota; class Campylobacteria; order Campylobacterales; family Campylobacteraceae; genus Campylobacter_A; species Campylobacter_A gastrosuis. Next base: position 1,422 of record NZ_JANURM010000036.1, read on the forward strand.
AAACAAAAAAGAAGCCACAAAAGACCCTTATCAAAGATACGTAATTAATCAAAAAATAAAAACTCTTAACAGCCAAAAAAATGAGATTATGGACGCTATTTATAAGCCTAGCGATAAGGGCGAAAGTAAAATTTCGTGGCAAGGGGTGAATAAGCTTGAAAACACAGCTACAAAACCTAATACAAACAGCCGACCACCACTTGATAATTTTAATTTTTAAAGGATAAGAAAAATGGGATTTGATTATAACGGAGCTATAAAAGCAGGATATAGTGATGATGAGATAAATAACTATTTAGGATTTAATTATAAAGGGGCGCTAGACGCTGGATATTCACACGATGAGATAAACAGCCATTTATTAAATAAAAACAAAAATTTAGCTAATAATCAAGTCCAAAATGTGGTTAGCTTTACAAATGAAGCACCAAAAGCCCCTGATTTAAGCCAAATAAAACCGCACGAAAATAAAAGCTGGTTTGATAGCGTGATAGATAGCGGCAAACGCTTTTATAAAGATATAACCTCGCCTATTGAATACGCAGCCGATAACATAGTAGCGACCATAACTGGTAAAAGCACTAATGAAGTAAGAGATAACTATAAAACACAGCAAGACGTATCAAAAATAAATCGCACATTATCGGCACAAGAAGCCTTAAATAACGGCACTTTCGCACTAGGCGGATTATTTAAAAGCGATGATGAAAGAAAAGCGGACGCAGAAAAAACAAAAGATATTTTTATAAAAACAGCACAAGAGCTAGGTTATGAGCCATTTATGGCAAATCATAACGGCGAGATAAAATACGGCGTTAAGCTAAAAAATGGCGAGATAAAAGATATTACGCCCGATTTTTTAGACCTTTTGGGAGCAAATGCTAACGAATTAATAGGCTCACTTGGTGGCACAGCGGTCGCACTTGCTACAAAAAGCCCGGTAGCAGGGGGAGCGGTAAGAAGCTTATTAGCACCAGCAACAGCAAGAGCTTTAACTTATGGAGCAGGTTTTGGCGGAGTAGGAGCGGGAGCGGATTATGCAAGAAATATAGCCGACACAGACGGCGATTTTAAAGTAGATGAAGCGATAAAAGCAGTTATTGGCGGAGCTAGTAACGAAGCCTTAGGGGCTGGACTTGCTGAGCTTTTAAGTCCTGCTATTAAAAGCTTTAAAGCGACTGGTAAAATTTCAGCCGAAGCGATAGGCAAAGTGGCTGATTATATGCCTATTTTAAAGACATTAAGAGAACAAAACGTAGGCGGAGCGTTAAAAGAAGTCCAGGAACAAGTCGGCGGCAAAGAAAATTTAGACGAGCTTTTAAGACAAGCTGACGAAATGGGCGTAAGAGTAGATATTAATGACGGCTCATATTTAACTAGTGTAGCAAAAGAGGAGCTAGAAAAAGCAGGGCAAAAAGTAGATGATTTTAACGCTAATAATGAGCTACTACAAAAGGGCAAAGAATGGACGCAAAAAGGCGTAAATTTAGCAAAAGACGCCGTAGATACAGCACAAAATATATTTTTTAAAAATGATGAGATAACAAAAAACCAAAGCGACTTTTTAACCGCAGCAAGAGCTAATGAAAGAGTAGCACAAATCGCAAGTAACGCACTAAGCTCAAACGCAACGGCAGCAAATAGAATGAATGAGATAATCACAGCTGACGCAAATAAAATTTTAGATGAGTTCAATGCATTAAAGGGAGCGGACGACATATCTGTAAAAGATATGGCGACAAGTTACGAAGCAAGGGTAAAGCAAGAATTTAACGACGGATTAAAAGCCTTAGAGGATAGCATAGGCGATATAAAAACGACGCTTAATGAGATACCAACTAGCGGGCAGTTTTTAGATAATATCGCTGAATTAAAAGCAAGAGAATGGGGCGGTGTAGCTAACACAAAGCTAAAAAATATCTTAGAAAATTTAGCAAATGGTAAAGAGATAGATATAAGTGGAGTAAATGGGCTAAGGGCTGAGCTAAACGACCTAATAGCAGACACCCAGCAAAACAGCGTAAAACGCATAGCAAGAAGCATTAAAGATTATGTAGAAAGCGACATTTTAGACAATATTTTAACAAAATCCCCACTACAAAACGAAGCAAAAAACCTTTATAAGACAATGGTATCTGAGTATAAAGATATGAAGCAAATCGCAGATAGCAAGTGGTTTAAAACAGCACAAAATACAGATAAGGGCGAGGATAGCGTCATTAAAGCCATAAGTAAGGTAACAGACGAAAAAGCCCCAAATAATAGCGTAGATAGCTTTTTATCAAAGCATAGCGACAAAGATATCGCAAAAATAGAGCTTGGCTTATTAGACAAAGCCTTAAATGAATACACTTATCAATTAGGCACAAATGGCAAAGTGCTAGACATAAAAAAAGTTATAAAAGCCGTAAGTAATCACAATTTTAGAAGTGGCGACGCAAAAAATTTTATAAATCTGCTTAATAAATTAGAGCCACTAATCGGACAAGACATAAACCTAGCAAAGGCAATGGGAGCTTACAAAAACGGCGAAAAATTAAGTCAAGGCATAAGCCAAAATCCTATCACTAGAATTTACACGATGTTAGCAAACCGCACAATAAAAACAGCCCTAAGATTTGCCCCGATAATCGGTAGGCAACCAGCACTAATCCACCACGTAGAACAGGCGATTTTAAAATCAAAAAACTATAACGGCTTTATAAACAACCTAACAAAAATCGCAACTGACCCAAATACGCCAAATAGCATAAGAGCGGAGCTAACTAAATTTTTAACCGCACGTGATGATTTAACGCCAAAGCAAGAAGCAAAAGAAGCGACAAACGCCATAAGCGTAAATAAAAATCCAAGCGTTGATGAGCTTAATGCACTGCAAAGGCAAGGCGAAAATTTTAATATCGTAGGCGAGAGTAAGCCATATCAATACGCAGAGCAAAACTTTAAAGCCGAGCAGTGGATTAATGATTTAAGTGGCGTATTAAACGATGAATGGGTGGCAAATTTAAAAAGCCTAGCCATAAAACACCCCGAAATGTTTAAAAGTGAAGCGGACGTGTTTAGAGTGATAAAAGAGATTAAGGACAATCCAACGCATTTTTTTAAAAACAACCGAGACGATATGGCTTTAATCGCAAAAGAGCTAAAAAGTGGCAAAATGGGTAAAATCGCAGTAGCAAAAGATAGCGGTAAAATCGGACACGCAACAATAAGCTCAAATAAAAACGAGTTGGCAAGATTACAAAAGAATAATGAGCCTTTACAGGCAAAGGCGCCGCACTTTGCACCCCAGTCCGAAAAAATATCGCTGGGCAAGGCTGATGAAAAATCATATTCTGTAAAGGCTAATGATGACATTATACCACAAAC
>NZ_JANURM010000037.1 GCF_030249845.1 Campylobacter gastrosuis
CGTCGCACAAATAAAAAAAGGCACGGCGAGTTTAGAGCAATTACAAAGGCTAAAAGATGATTTAGAAGCTAGTGAGTATTTAGGCTATGATTACAAACTTTTTAATCCTTTTGATGATGAAATACCGCAAAATTTAGCCAAAGTAGCAGATGAAGCGATACCGAAAAAAGAGAGTGCACAGAGTGCAAAGGCACAGCTAAGGTCGCATTTTAGCGGTAAAAAATTAACCGATACGCAAAGGGCAGAGCTAAGAGCTATAATAGAAAAAGAATACAACATAACTCCTATTAAAGAGTTTGGCACTAATTACGCAGAGTATTATCACGACGGCAAAGGAGCGGTTAAAAAGCTTTTAATTGAAAAACAAGGGCAAGTAGCTGGGGCTTTTTATAAATACGGCTTAGGCGATATTGATTTGGTTTGGGGTAAAACTAACGATGAGCTAAACGGCTTTGGGCTAGAAAAAATCGCAAAAAAGCATTTAGGCGACTTTGTGGAGTTTAACGGGGTTACACCTTATGAAAAACTAGCAAATGGACTAAATGAGATAATCAAAAATGGCGAAGTGGCAGATAAAAACGGCGTAAAAACGATACTTTATAACAACAAAGATAAGGTTTATGCGGTTGGATTAAGCAAAGGGTGGCACGGCAATGGCGAAAATGAGTGGGTTATAACAGCGTATGAAAAGAAAAATTTTAAGAATGGTAGCGGCGACAGCAAGACCATTTCTGCTTATGCTGAAATTAAAGAGGCAAAGACACCTGCCTCAACCGCCGATAATATTATACCACAAAACGAAGCCAAAGGCGAAGTTTCTTTAAAAAATAGCGATGATTTTATCCCATTCTCACACCCAGTTATCGGTGGAGGGCTTTTTGGCGGAGCTTTAAACGGCGTTAGTCGTGATGAAAACGGCGACGTTAGCCTTAACTTTGATGACTTCATAAAGGGCTTTTTTGGTGGGGCTGTTGGGGCAAAATTAGCAAGTGCTGGGCTTAAAAAATCAGCTCCAAATCTTTATAAGAAGTTTATGGGATACGCTAATAAATACCCAAAAATGGCACAAACTAACCCTGAACTTTTAGGCACAATGCTAAGAAGTGGCAGAGATAGTGAGCTTAAAGAGTTAGAGCGAAATTTAAGGTAAGAACTGCCAAGATTTTCTTGGTAGTTTGACAAAAATATCAAATACTCCAAAAATGGGCTAGTTTTTGGAGTGCCCTTTTTGATAAATTAAGCCATATTTTACAAAAAAGGATACAAAAAATGGCAATTACTTCAACTGGATTTCAAACACCAGCAACGAGCAGAGTTGGGTTAGCACCCTCAGTTTATGATAAAGTCCTATTAATAGGAGCAGATGAAACTCCCCTGCTTACTTTAATGGGACAAGGCTCAAAGGTCACAAGCACAAAGCACAGCTGGATAACCGACACCCTAGCCGAGCCAAAGAAAAACGCACAACTTGAAATTTCAGATTTTACGGGCGCTAAAAAAAGCACAAAGCAAGAGCTATCAAACAACACGCAGATTTTTACGACCGAAGTTATGGTCTCAAAGACAATGCAAGCGGTTAAAACCTATGGCGGTAAAGAGCTAGAACACGAAATTTCAAAAGCAGCCAAAGAGCATAAGTTAGATATAGAATACGCCCTTTTAGGACTTGGCAGAGATAGCAACGTAAAGCTTTCAGTGTTTAAAGAGCCAACGGCAAGGACTGATAGCAGTGCTGCTGAAATGGCGGGACTATTTCATTACGTAGCAAAGGGCGTGGGGGCGTTTAGCAGTGGTAAGCGTGGCAATGTTTTAGCCTTTGATAGCACTGGCAACTGGCAAGGCGCAGCAACACCATTAACCGAAAACGAGCTAAGCCAAATTTTACAGCAAATCTGGGATAGTGGAGCTACACCAAAGGACGTATTTATCGGAGCAACACTAAAAAAAGCGATAAATAAAATCGCAACTAGGCAATTTGGCAACGATAAAGCTATAAACACGAGAGTGGTTACACTTGAAACGGATTTTGGCAAGGTAAATTTTAGAATGCACCGCTTTTTAAGTAAAAAATACGGACTTGATGACGTCCTAATCGCTGGGGACTTCTCATACGCTAAAAACGGACTTTTAATCCCTACGACCATTGAGGACGTGGCAACCAGCAAAACAGCAAAACAAAAACGCTATTACACAGAGTGTAGCCTAGAAGTAAGAGTGCCTGACGCTTTTGCTATCGGAGTTGGCTTAAAGGCTTAAAGTGTTAGCAGCTAGGTTTTTACGGCTTATGGAGCTAAAAAACAAAGGGGGAATAAAACTCCCCGAGCCTGATATGTTAGGCGATTTAGTCGTTGAAGCGATTTTATCAGTCGCCTCAAAGTGTGTCCCTAGCGACCTATTAGAACGCTACAAATCGCCAAATATGCAGGTTTTTAGAAACGTAGGCAATGAGTGTTTTATTAGAATGCCAAAAACTCCTGATTTTTTAGGAGAGCCATATAAGCATATTGATATAAACGAGGACTTAGCTTACGCCGTGCTTTATGAAACGCTTTATTTGCTTAATAAAGAGCCGTTTTTTAAAACACGAGCATTAGAAATCATAGCAGATTATAACGCAAACGAGGGCAAAGACATTGATGATATTAGAAAAAATTAACGCCATAAATTTATATGAGCTATTTTTAAAAATGGCAAAGGATTTATGGGACATAAGGCAATTTGCTTATAGAGCAATGGATGATAGAAGCGAAATAATGCCTTTTGTTTTTAGAGGAGAGGTTAAATGATAGATATTTACAGCCTAAAATTAGCAGAGGAGAAATTAGAAGCTCTTAATGTTGTCCTCGTGCAAATTGATGAGCTAAAACGTGCTTTTGAAATTTTAGATTTAAGAGAGGTTAAACAGCTAGGAGCGGATATAAAAGAAGCCGAGAAAAACATAAACTCCGCAAAACTAGCCGTTGAAACGATAAAGGCACAAGTTGAAAATAGCCAAACACAAGCCGATTTAAAATTTCAAGCCATAAATAGCATTTTTAGCACAATAGACCCACTAAAAAACGAGCTAAACGCTTTAAAGCAAACAGCTACGAGCATACAAAACGAGATATTTTTAGCACGTGATAATCTAACCGCCCAAAAGGGCGAGATTAGTCAAAAAATCGCCGATTTTGGCGAAAAATTACAGCGATTTAATGTAAATTTCGCAGTTTATGAAAATCTAGGCAATAATTTACCAACACTAACGCAAGACTACAACAACGCAAAGCGTGAATATGAAAAATCAAAGCTAGATTATGGTTTAAAAGCCGATGAAGTTAATGCAAAATTAGCACAACTTGACACAAAAGGTAGCGAGTTATTAAGGGAGCTTGACACAAAAAACACCGATATTACGCAAGGCTTAGAGCAGATAAGAAATATCCAAAGCGTGGTAAGTAGTGGTTTTATAGATGACGCACAAACAAAAACAAACAAAACATACAGCTCGTCAAAAATCGCAGATGAGATAATTAAAAAAAATCAAGCAGTGCTAAGCTCGGCACAAGACTACACAACTAACGCCATAAACACAGCAAAAGCTCAAATAATGCAAGAAGTAACAAGAGATATAATTGACGCAAAGATTACTCTATTTTCAGAACATATTACAACCAAACTAGGCAAAACGGAAAACGCCGTCAGTGCCTCAAAGCTAGAATATGCAAGAACCATTAACGGCGTCGCCTTTGACGGAACAAGAGACATCACAATCGCTGATAACACCAAGCTACCACTAGCAACTTACACCACCGATAAACCAACATTTGCTACCAAAACCGAGCTAAACACCAAGTTAGACGCAGCAACATATAACGCAGAAAAACGAACTCCCTTTGCAAACCATATCATTTGGAGCATAGGAGCTACGCAAAAAGAAGGAGCAGTTAAGCATTTTACAGATTTTAATGCCGTCTTTACCGAAGCACTTAAATACCGCAAAGCTACACATACTGATAGATATATCCAGCTTCATCTTACAAGCGACATAGTGATAAATCAGCAAATATATATTAATTGTTGTGATTTATCATTTCTTAGGATTTATGGTGGCAGAACGACAGCAGATAATGGCTTTAAAATTATAGCAGGACCTAATTTACCAGCTAATCACTTTTTATTTTTCTTTGATTTAGGCACAAAAGTACCATTATTTTATGGCATTACATTTAAAGGTAGATGGCTACCAAATAGTGGGGCTAGACCAACAGCTGCTGCAACTAATAGCGTAAATACAAACGGCATAAGAATTTCAGGTTTTAGTCAAGGCATTGTTTTTGATAAGTGTAAGTTTGAAAATTTAAACGAAGCCATTCGTTGTCAAAACGCCTCTTATGTTTATTTTGGCAATGCACTTACCGAGTTTAATATGTGTAGTATCGGCATAAATGCTTATGATTTAGCTTATGTTTTATTACACCAACCAACCCTGCAAAACTGCATAAAAGCGGTAAGAACTTGTAGTGGAACGCAAATATATTGCTTTAAATGCGTATTTAAAAAGAATAACCTAGCCATAGCCACTGAAACAAATGCCACAACTACGCTTTATCTGTGCACTTTGCCACCAAACACA
>NZ_JANURM010000038.1 GCF_030249845.1 Campylobacter gastrosuis
AAATTCTTGATACAATCAAAGTAAAAGCCACCCAAGCCGCCCAAGACGGACAAACTTCTAAATCACGCCAAGCACTTCAAGCTGACATAGTCCGCCTAATGGAGGAGCTAGATAATATCGGCAACACAACAAGTTTCAATGGACAGCAACTCCTAAACGGCACATTCTCAAATAAAGAATTTCAAATAGGTGCTTACTCAAACGAAGTAGTAAAAGCAAGCATTGGTGCTACGACTTCGGATAAGATTGGATTAACTAGGTTTGAAAGCTCTCGTTTATTTACGGCTACTGCAAAAATAAGTATGACTTTTATAAATGTGGACGGCGTAAATAACGTAAAAGTAGCAGCAGCAACAATTTCAACTGGACTTGGCACTGGTTTAGGTGCTTTGGCAGAAAATATTAACAAAGTTTCAAACGAAACTGGTGTTAGGGCGACATTTGATGTAACTTGGGTTTCTAAAACCGCAATCGGTGCAGGTAACTTAAAAGATTTAGAGATTAATGGTGTAAAAATTGGCGACTTAGCCGTAAAAGCAGGTGATAGTAATGGTGCTTTGGTAAATGCGATAAACTCAGTAAAAGATCAAACCGGCGTTGAAGCTTCTGTTGATACACAAGGCAGAATGGTTTTAACTAGCCGTGATGGACGTGCGATTAAAGCAACGGCTGGAACTGGCGGACAAGCTAATGATAAGTTATCAGCTGTTTTTGGTTATGGCACAAAAGGTGATGACCTTGCAAAAATGGGCGGTGCGTTATCATCTATTTTTGTTGGTCGTCTAAATTTAGTAAGACTTGATGGCAGGGATATTAAGGTTTCAGGTGGGGCAGCTAAACTAAATATATCAACCGCATTTAGTGCAGGCAAAGATAATAGTAACGGCGGTGCTGAACAATCAGTTTCACTTCGTGATATTCGTGGTCAGATAGACCAAACTGTTGCTGCTGCTATGGGTTTTCAAAGGGGTTATCAAAATGGTGGAAAAATGACTTCAAACCAAGCCGCTGGCGTAATGACACTTCGTGGTGCTATGGCAGTTATGAATATCGCTGAATCAGCACAAAAAACTCTTGACTTCATTCGCTCAGACCTTGGCTCAGTCCAAAACCAACTCGTTGCAACCGTTAGCAACATAACCGTAACTCAGGTAAATGTAAAATCAGCAGAGAGCCAAATCAGAGATGTTGATTTTGCAGCTGAGAGTGCAAACTTCTCAAAACGAAATATTTTGGCACAATCAGGCAGCTATGCAATGAGCCAAGCAAACTCAGTGCAACAAAATGTCCTAAAACTGCTACAATAACTACAAATTTCTAGCAAACTTTGGTTTGCTAGAAATTCTTTTAATCATTAAAATTTTGGTTTTTGATAAAAATTCACGTGGTTTTTGATAACAACTTCGCTTAAAATTTAAAAAGTGTCATTTTTTAAAAAATGTTTTTTGCTTGGCTTTTAGCACGAGCAAAGTGAAGTAGGGTCGCTCCTGCCATAACTAACAAACAAAGTTTTTGTTTGAAGTAGAACGTTGCTTGAAATTTAAAAAGTGTCGTTTGTTTTATTTAAGGGAGAAGGGGGCTTGAATTGCGAAGTCGCCCCCTTCTCCCTTAACAACCCACAACCCCGACAACGCTCTTTCGTGCGAACACCTGCCGATTTTCAATCGGCGTTCGCAAGTTTTAGTCTTTTTACATTCTAGCGTTTTTCAATTTTTAGTCAAAAGACAAAGATTACAAGCTAAATTTTATACGGCTTTATCACGAGAAAAACAAAGCAGGGTTGCCCCTTATCCCTTAACCATAACTCGCAGACCACAAAAATGGTATCGTAATACCATTTTTGTTGCCATCTGCTCCCAATGGCGACACTCTATCGTTGCTGTGCTTTTGCAGGTTTTAACTGCCGACAAGTCAGTGTTTGCAGTTTAGATTTTTACGTTCTAGCGTTTTTTGAAAGTTTAAATCAAAAAACGCCGTTTTTTAAAGTTTATAGCCAAATTCGCCTTTTACGCCAAGCAAAATCTAGCAAATCGCTACTTTATCGCTCCAAATTTACCGCTGTTAAACTCGTTTATCGCCTCTCTTATCTCATTAGCTGAGTTCATCACAAATGGTCCATAGCCCACTATTGGCTCGTTTATCGGCTCTCCTGAGAGCAGTAAAATTTTAGCGTCTTTGCCGTGCGTTTTTATGCTTATATCGCCACCATTTAGCTCAAATCCCACCAAATCGCCCTGCGTCGCCCTATCTTTGCCGTTTATCTCCAAATCGCCACGAAGCACGACAAGAGAGAGACTTTGGTTGCTTGGGACGCTAAAATTTGCCGTTTTGTCCGCATTTATGACGATATCCCAGACGTTTAGGACGCTAAATGTGCTAGCAGCGCCCTTCGTGCCGTTAAAGTCCCCAGCTATCACTCGCACAAATCCACCCTCAAACTCCACTACCGGGATATTTTCTTTTGCTAGGTGCTGATATTTTGGCGGTGTTAGCTTGTGTGCTTTTGGCAGATTTACCCAAAGCTGTGCCATCTCAAACTTGCCACCACTTTTGCTAAAATTTTCTGAGTGAAACTCCTCGTGGATTATCCCAGCCTCAGCCGTCATCCACTGCACGTCGCCCGGCTTTATCACGCCGCCACCACCCGAGCTATCTCGGTGCGCTATCTCGCCATTATAAGCGATAGTAACGGTTTCAAAACCCTTGTGTGGGTGCTGTCCCACGCCACGAGGTTTGCCGTAGTTTGGCTCGTAAAACTGAGGGGCAGCGTAATCAAGCATTAAAAATGGATTTGTGCCTTTATCCTCATCCATATGGCTAAAAAGTGGCTGAACCTTAAAGCCATCTCCGACCCAGTGGCTACTTTTTGCCTTGTAAATTTTAAAAACATTTCTCATTTTTTCTCCTTTATTTTTGTGAAATTTTAAGCCACTCGCATTAACAAACTATGTAAAATTTATTAATTAAAAGTAAGAAATTTGAGCGAATTTGTAAAAATTTCTTAACAAAAAGGTATAATTAAAGCAAAATTTCAAGGCAAAATATGAATTTTAGACATATGCAACTCTTTTTAAAGGTGGCAAAATTGCAGAGTTTTACAAAGGCTGCAAATGAACTTAAAATACCGCAACCATCGCTATCTCAAAGTATTTTTGCGTTAGAAAATGAGCTAAAAACCACGCTTTTTAACAGAAGCACAAATCCTATAACGCTAACCGAATTTGGCGAAATTTACCTTAAAAAAGCAAATCTGATAAATGATATGATAGCCGAGCTAGATACTGAAATTTCAGCGTTAAATAGGGCTAAAAGCGGTAAAATCCGCATAGCCTTTTCACAAAATGGCTACAATATGTTGCCCAGTCTGTTACCAAAATTTTGCAAACATTTTAGCGGTGCTGATATTAAAATTTCACAAATTTTTTCAACTCTAAAAATCAAACAAATGCTTTATGATGATGAGATTGACCTTGGTATGCTGATACTGCCAATTGACACAAAGCACCTAAAATACGAAGTTATCAAAAGTAGTGATACCTTTTTAGCACTCTCTTTTATGCACGAATTATCCTTAAAATTTAAGGGCAAAGAGCTACCAAAAATTTCAATCTCTGAGTTAAAAGATGAGAGATTTATCCTGCCAAAATCAACTCAAAGAAGTAGGCTGGGCATTGATTTGATGTTTAAAAAGGCTGGGTTTGTGCCTAAAATTTTATGTGAAACTGAAACCTTTGATATAGCAAACCAAATAGTTGCAAGTGGCGTTGGCGCGACTTTTACGATTAGCGAGCTAATAAAAGATGGTAAAAAGGATAAGATAAAGCTATTTGACTTAGGCGATAGTGGGCTTACTAAAACGCTTGTGATTGCTTATAAAAAGGATAAGAAACTCTCAAATTTAGAGATTGAGTTTATCAAAATGGCAAAAGAGTTAGGGGCTTAGCCCCTAAATTTAGATTAATTTCGTAGCATCAATAATATTTAAATCAAGTCCAAGTGCTTTATTGTCAAGTCCAAGTGCTAAACCTACAAGCTGTGAAAGGTGGATTATTGGCTTTCTGATGCTTGAATTTTGAGCGTCTTGGTAGCGTT
>NZ_JANURM010000039.1 GCF_030249845.1 Campylobacter gastrosuis
GATGAAGAGGAGCAATAATGGCATATTATAACCCTCAAAGAGTTGATTTTAGACCAGATAGCGGAGTGATTGGAGCTAGTGGGGCGTTAGGAGGCGCCCTTTGGGATATTTACAAAACAAACGTTTCTAAAAATCAAGCAATGGCAAATTTAGGCGAAACAAAAAGGCATAATGAAGCGGTAGAAAATAACGCAGCCGAGCAATTAGCCTCAAATAATGCGTGGCGTGATATCCAAAAAGCAAACGCAGACAGGGAGTATGAATTTAGCGTAAATAAATTTAACGCAGATAATGATTTTAGAAATAGGCAACTTGCCGAGCAAATAGCACTAAAAAAAGAGCAACAGGCGTTTAATAACTTTTATAAAAACCAAATTTTAGCCCAAAAGCAAGAAGCAATAAATGAAAAAAAAGCGATACAAGAAGCAAAAGCAAAAGAGGAGGAGCTAGGCCCTCTTAAAAATCTGCCAGTTGGGACGTTAAATAAAATAAATAGTGCCACCACGCTACTTGACGGCATTAATGGCGTTGCAAATGAAGCCTTAGTAAATAATAAAGATAATACGACTGGGGTTTACGACGCCTTAATGGGTGCTGCCGCTTATAATCTAGGCATACCAAGCGCAGGCAATGCCGACGTTATGGCAAGGGTTAAAGCTTATGGCGACACGATAAGAGAGCAGACAAAGGGTGGCGGTAATGTCGCTAAATACAACGCTGAGGAGAAATTAAATCCGTTTAGAGTAAGTGGGGACGTTTTAAACGCAAACATAAGCGGAGAGTATTTAAGAAATATTGAAAATTTTAACAACATTATAACAACGCTAAGCAAACAAGGCAATTATAAGGCAGCCAATCATCTACAAAAGCAACTAGATACTTACATAAAAGGATATGAAACCACGACAGGCAGAAAATACAAGAGCAAAGATGAAGCGGTAAAAAGCGAAGCTGAGCGGGTAAATGAGAAGTTTAATCAAAAGTTAAAATCTGCTAGCGACCCTTACGACCAAATAGATGAAAACGGCGTAATTTATTTAAACTAAAAGGCTAAAAATGAAATTTGACTTTAACGGACAAGATGAAATAATTATCGGCTTTAAAAACAACCAACCTATAAAATTAAGAGCTAACGGACAGGGCGTTTTTAAAAATGAAAACGGCGGGTTAAGTATAGATATTGACGATGATAAGCTACAAGGTATTAAATTAATAGGGCAAGAACGACCGCAAATGCCAAATAATGTAGGACTTGACGGCAGGGCAATACCAAAAGCACCGATGATTAACGAAACCGCACAAAAAGAGCGAAGCATACTTGATGATATTGCGGGGTTTGGGAGTGATTTAAAAAGAACAGCAAAAGCCGTGTGGGATGATAGCATTTTTGGCACTTATGGCACAAACTCAAACAAAGCCGAGCATATAAAAACCGATATAGCAAAGGCACAAAATAATCAAGGGCTTATAAGCTCGCTACTTTCTAGCGATGAAGCAAAAAAAGAGAACGCATTAAAACTACAAAGCGATTATGATAAAATCGCAAGAGCCAACGGATACGACTTAGGGGCGGTTGTAGAAAATGATAAAATTTACTTTGGCAAAATGGGCGATGACGGCAAAATTTACACCCTAGACGCAACGCCAAGCATAAGAAATCAAATAGGGGCTAATAAGGGCGAGATTATAGGCGGTTTAGCTGGTGGAGCAATAGGAGCACTTACAAGAAATCCGGGCTATGGCAGGGCTGTCGTAAGTGCTTTAAGTAGTGCTGGTGGTAGCGCCTTAGGTAGTGGCATTGATTATAAACACAAAGCCCAAGTATTAGGCGATGAAGTAGATACGGCTGGTTTATTAAAACGAATGGGCGAGGGGGCAGTTGATGATTTAGCCGCCGCAGGAGCCTTAGCAGCAACTTTAAAACTAGGCAAACCAAGTTTAAAGCTAGGCGGTAAAATTTTAGATAACTCATTAATCGCCACTGGATTTAGACAAATAGCTAACGATAATATGGGCGGAGCACAAAAGCAATTAAGCCAAACGCTAGGCGGCGATGAAGCGGTGCAGAGGGCTTTAAATAGTGCTAAAAATGCACTTGATGAAGACGCTTATAAAAATTTTGTAAATGCGGATGAAACCTATAAAATACCGCAAACGCCGTTTAATACGCTAAATAAGGGCGTGGATTTTTTAAATGATAATGTTATCGCACCGATAGAAAAAGGTGTAAAAAGGGTTTTGCAAGGCGAAAACATAAGCGAGAAAGAAGCCGATATGTTGCTTTCAGCACTTGGCGACGAGAACGGAGCAAAGATTATTTTAAACTCGGTAGCAAACGACCCTCAGGCATTTAGCGTAGCGATGCAAAAGCTATTAAAACTAAACAGCTCACAAAAAGCTGGGCTTGATAACGCCTTTAAAGATAGCATAAATGCAATTGAGAGCATAAAAAATTTTGATACTCAGGTAAAGGGCGATTTTGACGAAGTTATAAAGACGCTTGATAGCGAGTTTAGCACGGCTGGGATTGATTTAAGCGCGCTTAATGCAGATGTAAAAAATGCCCTTAAAAATGTGCTAAGCGACAACGGCGAAATTTCAAAAAGGATTAATAACGCAATTGATAGTGGTGGGTTAAAGGGCTTACAAGACGCAAGGGCTTTTATAAATCTAACAAAAAGCAAGATAGCAAACGCAGACGACGCTATAAGCTTTCAAAGGAGCTTAGAGCTTGATAACGCAAAAGGCGTAATTGATAACGCAGTAGATGAAGCCCTAAACCAATTTGAAAAGATTAACCCAAAAATCGGCGAAAGTGCAAGGGAGCTTTTAAACACAGCAAGAAGCGACTATAAAAGCCTTAAAGAGGTAACGAATAGCGACCTTTATAAGCGAATGACTGGCTCAATGAAAGATACAAACGACTTAACAAACGCCCTAATAAAGTCAGTTGATAATCAAAGCGGACTAAATTTAGATGAAATTTTAAGCAGAATGCCACAGGCTAACAGAGAGCAGATAGAAAACTCACTTTTTAAAAATATAATTGATAGTTTTACAAATGAGGGCATAACTGATTTTAAAGGGGCAATTGACACGCTTAATAAAATGCCGTTTAGAACGCAAAAAGCACTTAATGCGGTAGAGCAATTAAACGCAAATGCTGGGCTATTAAACAACTCAGGCGAGATTTTAACCCGCCTTAAAAAAATGTCACCAAAACAATATGAGCTATCGCAAGGCATAGGTAAAAAGGTAGTAGGTAGAGCAGAAGTAATGGTAGCAAATCGGCTAATGGATAAGATAAAATCACGCATACCATACTATGGCAACAATCGCGCCCTATTAAATCATATCGCAAACGCTTTAAAAAACTCAGGCGACTTAAACGCACTAATTAAAAATTTAGATGATATACCGCCACAAAGCACCGACACGCTAACAAGAAAACAGCTTGAAATTTTTAAAAATGAGATAGTGCCAGAGATTAGACAAATCGTAAAAGAGACGACAGAACAAGAGCAAAAGAAGCACAAAACGCCATAAGTGTAAATAAAAATCCAAGTCTTGACGAGCTAAACGCACTGCAAAGACAAAATGAAAATTTTAATATCGTAAGCGAGAGTAAGCCATATCAATACGCAGAGCAAAACTTTAAAGCCGAGCAGTGGATTAATGATTTAAGTGGCGTATTAAACGATGAATGGGTAGCAAATTTAAAAAGCCTAGCCATAAAGCACCCCGAAATGTTTAAAAGCGAAGCGGACGTTTTTAGAGTGATAAAAGAGATAAAAGATAATCCAACGCATTTTTTTTAAGAACAACCGAGATGATATGGCTTTAATCGCAAAAGAGCTAAAAAGTGGCAAAATAGGCAAAATTGCAGTAGCAAAAGATAGCGGCAAAATCGGACACGCAACAATAAGCTCAAATAAAAATGAGTTAGCAAGATTACAAAAGAACAATGAGCCTTTACAGGCAAAGGCGCCGCACTTTGCACCCCAGTCCGAAAAAATATCGCTGGGCAAGGCTGATGAAAAATCATATTCTGTAAAGGCTAATGATGACATTATACCACAAAC
>NZ_JANURM010000004.1 GCF_030249845.1 Campylobacter gastrosuis
CTGCAAGATTATCCAGATTACAAAGAGGCTTTAAAGATAAAAGATAGCCTTGAATACAAACTAGGCGAAGAGTTTATAAAGGCTAGCAAAAACTGGTATAAGGGTGGATTTGTGAAATTTATGTTTAGCAGGATAAAGGCGTGAGAGTTTAGTCTCACGCTATTAAATTATTTTAGCCCAGCTTCATCAACGTATTTTGGCACGCTTCTTACGCCAGCAGCGAAGTATTTTTGGCGAAGCTCGTTCATCTGTGCTACTTGTGCGTCTGTCACGCTACCACTTGGGACATTGTAGCTCTCATCAAAGTATTTGCGTAAAATTTTTACCTTATCGCTGTCGGTTTTTGCGTTTGCTACGTCTTTGTAAATTAAAAACGACTTTTGAAGTGCGCTAATGTCGTGAACTGGGGTTAGGATTATCTTTAAATTCTCATCTTTTAGCGTTTTTTCAATGTTTTTAAGCTCGGCACGGCAGTAAGGGCATTCAGGGTCGCTAAACATTACTTTTGTCGGCTTTTTTGGGTCGTTGCCGATTGCGATTATGTTTTTAGCGTCCTCGTTTTTATAGACTGCTGAGAGCTTTTTTGTAAGCATTTTTTCGCCAAATTCAGCCTTGTGGCTCTTGTTGTTTTTTAAATCCAAAACATCTGGAAAGATAAAGTCGCCACTTGTAAAGACAATGTCGCTTTCGCTATTTTTGCCGTCGCTCATCGTGATTACCACGCCTTCAATATTGCTATTTTCAAGCTTTACACGCTCATCAACCTTCACATTCACGCTAGGCGGTAGCATTTGGCTATAAAAGCCAATGATTTGCTCGTTTGAAGCACCAAAAACGACACTTGAAGCGATCACGCTTGTTAGTAAAATTTTTTTCATTTTTTATCCTTTTTTTAAAAATTTTAACGATTATATTTTAAACTTTTAAACAGCTTTTAAACCTCTTTAAAAACCCTGTCCTGTCCGACCTTTGAAATTTCTGGCAGGGTATCAAGGTATTCAAGGTAAGCTAGGGCAAATTTTCGGCTTAAATTTAGCTCATTTTTTGCATTTTGCACATTTACAAAGCCGTCCTTTTTGATAATCTCTTTTAATAAACCAACTGCCATTTCAAGCGATTTTTGCGTTACAAAAAGGTTGTGTGCTAGGCGTTTTACCACGCCTTGTGCGGTTAGTTTTTTAAGCGCATTATCGCCACTAATCCTATCAATATCAAGCTCATCGTAGATATTATAAGGTGCATCTGGCGTAAGAGATGAGTTTTGTAAGATTTTTAAAATTTCATCTTCAAGGCGGAGTTTGATTTTTGAAAAATCCACGCCATTTTTCATATAAACGCCGTCATTTTTGCAAATAAATCTCTCATTTTCTAACTCATTTAGTGCCTTTTGGGCTAAATTTTGCGTCACCCAAGTAAGCTTTAAACTAATGCTAGTCGCTGAAAAAAGGGCAAATTCATTCTTGCTAAGAATAAATTTTATAAATTCTTTTACTCTTAAAATCGCCTCATCATCATAAACATTTAAAGCCGCCTCATCAACAAAGCAATTACTTAGCGTTTTTGCGATTTTTAGGGCGTCTTCGTGGGTTAGATTAAAGCGCTGAAAGGCACTAATTAGCCCAAAGCCATTTTTGTGAGATTGCTTTAAAATTTCAAACGCCCTTTTGAAATTTAGCTCATTTAGGGCGTTTAAAAGTGCGATTTTGCTCTGCTTTTTAAGCGGTTCAGTTATCGCATTTAGCACCCTGCCACCGCCAACAACCCTACCATCTTTTAGCAAAACAAATGGCTCATTAAAGCACAAAAACATCTCTTTATTAAATTTCAAAGTCGCAAATTTGTGCTTTTCATCGCTTAAAATTAGCACCTTTGCCACGCCCTGCTTAGCTCCGACGCAAAATGTAACGCTCTCGTTGTGATTTACGTTTGCAAATAAAATCACGTCAGCCTCAAAATTCCCCCTAAAAAAGCCTTTTTTGCTTAAAAGCTGACCCTTTTTTAGCTCGCTAAACTCAACTCCGCTTAAATTAAGCGCCACCCTTGTGCTAACCCCAGCCGTTTTTACATCGTTTTCGTGAGTTTGCACGCTTCTTACTAAGACCTCTTTTGATAAATCGTAATTAAACAGCTTCTCGCCACTTCTAACAGAGCCACTTAAAACGCTACCAGTAACGACCGAGCCAATACCCTTAATGCTAAACGCCCTGTCAATGTAATAGCGAAAAATTCCGCTCTCATCGCGTTTTTTTGGCTTTAAGGTAAAGAGATAATTTTTTAGCTCGTTTATGCTTAGTTTATCATTTATGCTTACAAAAAAGTGGTTTAAAAGCTCTAAATTTTCAATTTTAAGCAGTTGTTTTGCCTGAGTTAAAACCTCATCTAAACGCCAACTCTCAACTAAATCAGCCTTTGAAATGGCTAAAATTACGCTTTTAACGTTAAGCAGGTTTAAAATTTTAACGTGCTCAATGGTTTGGGGCATTACGCCGTCATTTGCAGCCACCACAAGCAAACAAGCATCAAAGCCAAAAGCCCCACTAATCATCGTTTTTACTAAATTTTCGTGTCCGGGCACGTCAATAAATGAGATATTTTCATCGCCGTTTTTTAGGTTTGAAAAGCTTAAATCTATTGTTATGCCACGCTCTTTTTCTTGTGCTAATGTATCGCCCTCAAAGCCGTTTATCGCCCTAATTAGCGATGTTTTGCCGTGATCAATGTGTCCGGCGGTGCCGATTATTAAACTACTCATTTTCTAACTCGTTTATGATTTTTATTAAATTTGTGATATCTTTATCCAAAATCGCCCTTAAATCAAGCAAAAATCGCTCATTTTCAATGCGTCCGATGATATTTTTTGCCCTAAATTTTGCTTCGTTTTTTTCTGGGTTGCCTTTGATGATTAGCGCGATGCTTGGCAGGGATTTATTTGGCAAACTCCCACCGCCAACAAAGGTCGTGGTTTTGTAAATTTCAAGCGGTTTTTTTAGCCTTTGGTTTATAAAATTTGCTAAATTTTCTAGCTCATTTTCGCTTTTATTTATCAGTTTTAGCGTGGTAATAAGCTCAAATTCTCTGTTTAAATACGCCTTAATGCTCTCACAAAGAATTGATAAAATTACCTTATCAACACGCAACATTCTTAAAAGCGGACTCTTTTTAAGGCGTGAAATTAGCGATTTTTTGCCTAAAATTATGCCACATTGAACCGAGCCAAAGAGCTTATCTCCGCTAAAACTAATCAAACTAACACCCTGATTTAAAATTTTTAGCACATTTGGCTCGTCCTTGCTAAGTCCGTGCGATAACACCCCAAAATAACCGCTGCCAAGGTCGTAATAATCAATTAAACCACGCTCTTTTGCAAGTGCGTGAAGGGCTGAAATTTCAACACTTTGGCTAAATCCGACAATTTCAAAGTTTGATCTATGTGCCTTAAAAATCATCTTTGTGTTCTCGTTTATTGCGTTTTCATAATCGCTTAGGCGGGTCTTATTTGTCGTGCCGACCTCCCTTAAAATCGCCCCAGCTCCGACCATAACATCAGGCACACGAAAACTACCCCCAATCTCAACAAGCTCGCCCCTGCTAACCACACATTCTCCGCCCTTTGCAAAGGTGTTTAACACCAAAAATACGGCACTTGCGTTGTTATTTACCACCAAGGCGTCCTCGCAACCAAAGAGCGAGCAAAGCAAAGACGAGGCGTAATCATAGCGGTTTGAGCGAGAGCCGTTAGCTAGGCTAAATTCTAGGTTTGAATAGCCAGTAATCACGCCCCTGGCGCGCTCTAAAAGCTCATCATTAATGACGCTTCTTGCTAAATTTGTGTGCATTACAACGCCAGTTGCGTTAATTACTGGTTGCAAACTTAGCCTTAAAAAATCATCATATCGCCTTGAAATTTCAGCGATAATCTCGTCAAAATTTAAAGCATTTTGCCCAGACTTTAAAAGCTCTCTTTGCTTATCTAAAACTGCTCTTGAAATTTGAGCTAAAACTGGCTTTAAATAGCTTTTAAAGCTTTTTACATTTAAAATTTTATCAATTTGCGGTAGGTTTTTAAAACTCATAAATTCTCCAAGTATTTTGGTTATACTGCTGGTATTTTAGCGTAAAATTTGGATTTTTAGATATAATAAGCGACTTTATTTTACAAATAATTTTTAGGATTTTTCGTGGATAAAAGTTTTAAAATTTTAACCAGTTACATTAAAAATTTCAACCTCTCAACTCACCTATTTTTGCTAATTTTTATCGCATTTAGTTTTAGCGTTTTAGCGCGTTTTTACTGGGTTAGCTGGGCTAGTAATTTTGCGATTTTCTTTTGGGATAATACGCTAATGATTAGCACAAATGATGGCTATGCCTTTGCTGAGGGGGCGCGTGATATGCTAGCTGGATTTCATCAAGAAAACGACCTTAGCTATTTTGGTAGCTCGCTCTCTACGCTCACGTTTTATATCGTTAAAATTTTTGGCATTAAGCTTGAAACTGCAATGCTTTATATGAGCGTGTTTTTTAGCTCACTCATTGTCGTGCCGATTTTGCTAATTGCAAATGAGTATAAAAACCTAAAAATCGGCTTTGTTGCAGCACTAATTGCAAGCGTGGCAAATAGCTATTATAACCGCACAATGGCTGGGTATTACGACACCGATATGCTAGTAATCGTTTTGCCGATGTTTATCATTTGGGGGTTAATTAGACTGGCACAAAACAGGCAAAAAGCCGATTTAATCATCGCCGTGATTTTTGTGCTAATTTATAACTGGTGGTATTTAAGCGGATTTTCGCTCCTAGCGATGACAATAGCGATTTTTACGCTTTATACGCTTATCTTTGAGCGAAAAAATCTGCTCTTTTACGCACAAATCGCCCTGCTTTTAATCGCAATTGCAAATCTAAATTTCTACCTAAAAATTTTAATAATTTTGGCATTTTACACTTTAAGTTTAACGCAAAAAAATCTATGGCAAAACCGCTTTATTTTTGGCTTTTTAGCCCTTTGTGTGGCGATTTTTGCACTTTGTGGCGGACTAAAACCGATTATTTTTCAGCTAAAATTTTACGTTTTTAGAGATGTAAGCGAGTTAAACGGACTTAGCTTTAAATTTTTTAACGTAAATCAGACGATTTTAGAGTCTGGTATGGTTGATTTTAGCCTGTTTTGTGAGAGAATTAGCGGTAGTTTGGTGGTGTTTTTTATCTCGTTTTTTGGACTTTTGCTTTTGTGTTTTAAACATAAAAATTTCTGTATTTCGCTTGGTATGATTTTGCTTGGATTTTTATCGTTTAAAAGCGGACTTAGATTTACAATCTACGCCGTGCCAGTTATGGCAATGGGTTTTGGCTATTTTGTCGTTTGGATTTTAGAAATTTTAAACATAAAAGATAGACTTTTATCAAATATTCTTTATGTTTTTTTAGCCATTTTAGCACTCTATCCGATACAAAATCACATTAAAGAGTATAAAATTTCGCCCGTTTTTGTTAAAAGCGAAGTTGAAATTTTAAACCAGCTAAAAGGCATTGCTGGGCGTGAGGATTATGTGCTAACTTGGTGGGATTATGGCTATCCGATACGCTTTTATTCAGATGTTAAAACGCTAATTGACGGGGGCAAACACCTTGGCAGGGATAACTTTGCTGTAAGCTACGCTTTATCGCAAAATCAGGCAAAATCAGCCGATATGGCTAGACTTGAAGTTGAATACACCGAGCGAAATTTCAAGGAGCGTTTTGGGGTAAATTTAGCCAAAATGATGAGCGATGCAAACGCAACCAACGTAAATGAATACCTAAATACGCTTGGCAACGGCGTAAAAATACCGCCAAAAACACGCGAAATTTACTACTATTTGCCAGATAGAATGACCTATATTTATCCGACGATTTTGCAGTTTAGTCGCCTTGATTTAAATAGTGGCAAAAGCTGGGGCGACCCGCTATTTTTGGTCTTTGAAAGCTACGCTCAAAACGAAAAAGGCATAGATTTTGGCGGCGGTAATATCCTTTTAAACGACTTCTCAACAATCCTAATAAACCGCATAAATTTAAGCATAAACACATTTTTTGAAGTTAAAACCGATGAAAACGACAAAGTAGTAACACTAAGCGTTCAAAACGACCCAAACTCAAACATTTTTGTCGTTTTTATGCGTGATTATGGGCGATTTTTGGTGCTTGATGAGAGTATGCTAAATAGCACATTTATCCAGCTTTTTGTCTTTGAAAACTACGATGAAAAACTCTTTGAGCCAGTGATTTTACAAGGCGCTGCAAAGGTTTATAGGCTAAAAATTTAATGGCACGAATTGGATTTTTATCTCACGCTGATATGAGCAAACAAAGCGACGACACAAATTGTCGTTGCGACTTTGCGAACCAATTAAGCAGTGATACAAATTATCACTGCGACTTGGCGAACAAACAAGACTTTGCGAACAACCTTGAGCGAATATTAGCGAAATTTTTAAAAAAGGCTAATTTTTAATGGCACGAATTGGATTTTTATCTCACGCTGATATGAGCATTTACTTCTTTCGCTCCCCAATAATGAGAGCCTTGCGTGATTTAGGGCACGAAGTCTTTGCGATCTGTCCAGACGGAGCGTTTGTATCTAGGCTAAAAAGTGAGTTTAATGTCGTAACCTACGAGCTTGATAGGGCTAGTTTAAATCCGCTTGTGGTGCTAAAAAACACGGCAAAATTAGCCGAAATTTTAAAGGGTTTAAACCTTGATCTGCTTCAAACATCAGCTCACAAATCAAATATTTTTGGCACATTTGCTGCAAAAAAGGCTGGGATTGGTCACGTTATAAATTTGGTTGAAGGGCTTGGCAGTTTTTACATTGATGATGATTTAAAAAGCCGTGCCGTTAGATGGGTGCTTGAAATTTTATACAAAAAAGCCCTAAATCTAAGTGAGGGCTGTATATTTGTAAATGATGCCGACCCAGCGTATTTTTTAAGCCAGAATCTAATAAAAAGTGAGAAAATTTTTAAGGTAAAAAGCGTTGGTGTAAATACGCAAAATTTTAACCCAGATACCACAAAAAAGGCAGATTTAGGCGATAAAAAGGTCATTTTGATGATCGGGCGTGCTATGTGGCACAAGGGCGTTAGGGAATTTTACGGAGCAGCCGACATCCTAAAAGAGCGAATGGACTGCGAGTTTGTCTATGTTGGCGAGGGGTTTGACGGCAACAAAAGCACAGCGGATTTAGTCTTTTTAAAAGGTGGCAACGTGCGTTATCTTGGGGCAAGAGATGACATAGCAGAGCTTTTAAAGGCTAGTTTTATGCTGGTTTTGCCAAGCTACAAAGAGGGCTTTCCTCGCACGATTTTAGAGGCGATGTGTATGGGACGAGCGGTCGTTGCTTCAAATGTAACGGGGTGCAATGAAGCGGTAATTGACGGCTTTAACGGACTACTTTGTGAGGTAAAAAATCCGCTAGATTTAGCAAAAAAGATAGAAATTTTACTAAATGATGAAAGCTTAACGCAAAAATTAGGGCAAAACGGCAGAGAGTGGGCATTAAGGGAGTTTGATGAGCGCTATATTGCTAAAAAATATGTAGAAATTTATAGGAATTTTATAGATGTATAGGCATTTTTTTAAACGATTTTTTGACATTTTAGGTGCTTTGGTGCTGATTTTTTTAACATTTTGGCTAATGGCGATTTTGTGGATTTTAATCCGTAAAAAACTAAACACAAACCCCATTTTTACGCAATCCAGACCGGGGCTAAACGGCGTAATTTTTAAAATTTACAAGTTTAAAACGATGAGTGATGAGCGTGATAAAAATGGCGAACTTTTGCCTGATGAGCTACGGCTTGGCGAGTTTGGTAAGAAAATTAGGGCTTTAAGCCTTGATGAGTTGCCACAGCTCTTTAACGTGCTAAACGGCGATATGAGTTTTATTGGGCCACGCCCACTCTTACCTGAATACTTACCACTTTATAGCGACTATCAAAAACGCCGCCACAACGTGCGTCCGGGCATTACTGGACTAGCTCAAATTAACGGCAGAAACGCCATAAGTTGGGGCGAGAAGTTTAAATTTGACGTGTTTTACGCTGATAATCTTAGCTTTTTACTAGACGTTAAAATCGCGCTTTTAACGATAAAAAAGGTCATTAAAAAAGAGGGCGTGAGCAAAGACGGACACGTTACGACCGAGAAATTTAACGGCAAAAATTAGGGGCAAAAATGGCAAAAATTTACATTTATGGCGGTAGCGGACACGGGCTTGTTTGTGCTGACGTGGCAAGTAGCGTGGGATACGATGAGATCGTGTTTTTAGACGATAAAAGCGATATGAAATTTAGCCCAAATTTGCCAAAAGCCGATATTTTTATAGCCGTTGGCGATAACAAAACTCGCTCGGTGCTAACAAAACGTGTGCTTGACGCTGGATTTAGCCTAGTTTCGCTCGTGCATAAAAGTGCAGTCATTAGCCAAAGTGTCGCCCTAGCACGAGGTGTGCTTGTAATGCCAAACGCCGTAATCAACGCAAAAGCCGTCATAAAAATGGGCGCAATCATCAACTCATCAGCCGTGATAGAGCACGAATGCGTGGTGGGTGAGTTTGCTCACATTAGTCCAAATGCCTCGATCGCTGGAGCCGTTAAAGTTGGCGACTTTACGCACGTTGGCATAGGCTCATCGGTGATTCAAGGCGTAAATATCGGCGAAAACTGCATAATCGGCGCTGGCAGCGTGGTCGTAAAAGATATAGCTGACAACCAAAAAGCCTACGGCGTCCCAGCTAGGGTCGTTTAGTTTTTATTTTAATTATATTAAAAAGAATAAAAGGCGTTTTTGGATTAAAATTTTAGTGTAGTTTATAAATTTTTTCTAAATGTAAAGCTAACTTGTTACTTGGTAAATGGCGAAAATTTTGTGAAAAATGCAAAATTTAAAAACGCTAAAACGTAAAAAAAATCCAAACTGCGAACGCCGATTGAAAATCGGCAAGTGTTCGCCACCTTAGAAGCGTTGTCGTGGGGGAGCAGACGACCACAAAAATGGTATTACGATACCATTTTTGTGGTCTGCGAGTTATAGTTAAGGGAAAAGGGGGCGACCCTACTTCGCTTTGCTCGTTCTAAAAGCAGAACGCAAAAGAAGCCCCCCCTTCTCCCTTAAAATAAAGTGAGCGACGCTCTAAATAAAATCCAACGTTCTATTTCAAATAAAAATTTTGTTTTCAAATTATGGCAAAGACAAGAGATGATCCTAATCCGCTTTGCTCGTGCCAAAAATCAAACAAAATGCAAAAACATACAAAACCACACAAATTTTTAAAAAATCAAAACCAAAAAATGCAAGCAGGTTGATTTCACGTTTTTATTTTTTAAAAACTAATGAGTATTTAACAAAAATAAAATAAGCACAAGAATCACAAGCACAAAAATAAGCTTTGAAATTTGCACCAGCCTGTAACGCCTTAAAGCCTTTTTAAACAGCAAATTATCAACGCCAAGAGCCCTTAAAGTGGCGTTTATTTCATCGTTTGTGCTGTTTTTATCGTATAAAATAATGAGCGAACAGCCCTATTTTTTCATAAAATTTGGGTCTAAAAACGCCACAAATTTATCCCCAGCACGCCTGATTTCTTGCTTTCTACGGCACATAACGCCGTGAGCGTTAATGGTGCTAATTATCTCGTGTATGGCGTTTTGCTCGTCCTCGCCATTTAAATTTGGGCGTTTTTGGTAGTTATGCTCGTGCCATCACGCCTTTTAAAAGTTGCTAAAATCATTGTAAAACCTTATGTTTTTTGGCTATTTAAAAGCCATTTACACCATTATATTTCAAAAAAAAACAACTTAAAGTTAATGAAAAGTATAAAAATAGTTAAAATTTTATCTTGTAGGTTATGCTTTTTGCGAATTCGTAGGTGCGTTTTTGGGCGAAATTCATATTTAAATTAGCACTGATAAAGCTAGGTAAAAGCGTGATTTGAGCGTTTAAAGATGCTAAAAATTCGGTGTTTTCTTTAAGAGATGATGATAATTTCTCGCAATTTTCTATCTTGCCAGAGATTTGCCCTGTTTTTAAATAAAATTTCACTCGTTCGCCAAAAAAGCTTGGCAGAGCGTTTAAATTTATTTCCTCATCTTTAATAAATTTTTTTAGCTCATCACTGCTAACTGACGTTTCATTCATATTTTCGTGCTTTTGTATTTGATGAGTGTGTTGTGTTTGTGTTTTGTTTTTATTTAAATTTGCACTGGCATTTAGCTCTCCACCGACGCCTTTTACCTTTGCTTCTGTGTTAAAATCAGCACCAAAATTGGTGCTTAAATGCTCTTTTGACTGCGTTTCATAGCTAAACTCATACGATTTTATACCCATACGAAGCGAGAGAGCAAAGACTGCTCGGTTTAAGTCATAAACGTAAATTCTAAAAAGCTAAAAATTTCATCCTTGCTAACCATTGTCATATCAAAAATTTCAAGGTCAGCACCATTTTGTCTAACCTCATTTTTTAACTCTTTTTGCTTTAAATTTTGTAATTCAATTTTGTTTTTTCTTTGTTAAATTAAGGTATTTTATTTAAAAAAACGGCTTAAAGTAAATGAGAAAATAAATTTTCTTGTGGTTTTTGCTGATTTAGGGCGTTTAAAACTTCTAGTTTTTTGCTAAAAACTAAAATGTAGCGAAAATTTTTAAGCGTTGTAATTTCAGAAACATTATCAAAATAAAAGGCGTTTTTTACCTTAAAATTTTCACTTTTTGGGATTGCGATGATAAAATCATCTTGGCTAAAATTTTCACTAAGATAGCTTATTTCAAGCTTTAAAAGCTCTAAGTCGCTCTCAACTATAACGGCACGAAATGTTGAGCCAAAGCTTGTAGCTTGAAAATCCTTATCAATAAAAATCGGCTCAAAATGCCCTAAATTTTTAAAATCTGAAATTTTAAACGAGATATTATTTTGGTTTAAAAATTTAATTAAACCGCAAAAATCGCCTAAAAAAACTTCTGAAATGTTTAAATTTTGATAATAAACGCCATCACAAATTGTGTTTATAAAAAACATTGAGCCTTTGGTCGTTAAAGTCGCATTTGGGTCTGAAAAAACGCACTCGTAAATGGGCGAGAGCTGCTCTAAAAGATAGCTCTTATCGCTAAAAAAAATCTCGCCCTTCCTAGCAAAATAGACGCTTTTAAAAAGCTCGTCAATTTGAGTGGGCAAAAGCGTGGCATTTTTCACGCTCATACGCCCTAAAATCGCCATTAAAACGGCATTTACGTAAAAAAATTTAAGCCCATTTTGGCTGATAAAAAACCGCATAAGTCTAAACAGCGCACTTTGGATATTTTCAACCTTAATGTATGCGACTTCTTCATCAGAAATTTTCACGCTTTCGCTAGTTATTATGGCGTAAGCGCCGTTTTTTAGGGCTTCATCAATGTCTAGCTGATTTGCCATTAGACAGATAAACGCTTCGCCACGTTTTATCGCCTTTGCGTGAAAATTAAAGCCACTAACCTGCGAAATTACAGGGTTATTTAGCAAAATTCCATTTAAAAGGCGACTTAAACTCTCAACTCTCATCTAGCCCACAACCGCTCCGTTTTTAACCTTTTGGTGAGTCCCAAGAAGCACGAGCGAGCCGTCATCGGCTGATAAAATCATACCTTGACTGACATATTTTTTCATCATCACGCGCTCTTTTAGGTTGGCTAAAACGCAAACTTGTTTGCCAATAAGCGTGGCTGGGTCGTAAAATTTAGCAATGCCTGAAAGGATTTGGCGTGGCTCATTTTCGCCTAGATCAATCTTAAATTTAAGCAGTTTATCGCTACCTTCAACCCTTTCACACTCTAAAACTTCGCCGACTTTTATGACGATTTTTGCAAAGTCATCAATGCTAATAATCTCGCTTTTTTCTTCATCTTTTTGTGGTGCGCTCATTTGTGGATTTGGCATTAACTCACCCTCAATGCGAGTAATTAACGGCTCGGTTTTAACGGCTTTAAAGTCTAAAAGCTCTGCATTTTTAACCAAACGCTCGTAATTTTTTGGCGAAATTTCAAAGCCAAGAGCGGCTGCGATTTTATCGCAAGTTTTTGGCATAGCTGGGCTTAAAAGCAGTGCAACTTTGGCTAGTAAATTTGCACAAAGCCCCACAAGAGCGTTGGCTTCATCGGTTTTATTCTCTTTTATGAGCGTCCAAGGCTCATACTTTGCAATAGCCGTATTTGCAAGTGTTATCACTCGCCAAAGCTCTTCTAAATAGCGATTTGGCGCGATATTTTCTAAATTATTAATGGCATTTTTTAGATACTCATCTGCTTCATTTAGTTCTGCTTTATAAAATTTAACCACATTTTTTGATGAAATTTCAAAGTTGCTATACTTCATACTCATACCAATTATACGACTTAAAAGGTTACCAAGCCCATTGCCAAGCTCGGAGTTAATCCGCTCAATGAGTGCCTTTTGGCTAAAATCGCCGTCTTGCCCAAATGGCACTTCACGAAGCAAAAAGTAGCGAAAATTTTCAAGTCCGTAAGCGTCTGCTACCTCTTTTGGATTTACGACATTGCCTTTGCTTTTACTCATTTTTTCGCCATTTCTAGTCCACCAGCCGTGAGCTGCTACGCATTTTGGCAAAGGTAGCTCTAAGCTCATTAAAAACGCTGGCCAATACACAGCGTGAAAGCGTAAAATATCCTTGCCAACAAGGTGTGTCGTGTCGCTCCAAAAGTCCATTTTAGCGTTATCTCGTGAGTAGCCAAGCGTCGTTAAGTAGTTTATTAACGCATCAAGCCAAACATACATAACGTGCTTTGGGTCGTTTAAATTTTCTGGTAGTTTTACGCCCCAGTCAAAGCTGGTGCGAGTGATTGAGAGATCTTTTAAACCGCCCTTTACAAAGCTTACAACTTCGTTTTTTTTGCCCTTTGGGACGATGCAATTTTCGTTTTCTTCATACCATTTTAAAAGGGCGTTTTCATATTTTGATAGTCTAAAAAAGTAGCTTTCTTCTTTAACAACGCTAGTTTTTCGCCCACAATCTGGACAGCAGTTATCATCAAGTAGCTGAGTTTGGGTAAAAAATGTTTCGCAACTAACGCAGTAAAAGCCCTCGTATTCGCCCTTGTAAATGTCGCCCTTTTCATACATTTTAGCAAAGGCGTTTTGTGCTGTTAGCTTGTGTGTTTCGTCGGTTGTTCTGATAAAATAATCATAGCTTATCTCAAACTCGTCCCACAATGAGCGAAATTTACCGCTTATCTCATCGGCGTATTCTTTTGGGGTTTTGCCCCTTAGTTTTGCGGCTTGTTCTATCTTTTGTCCGTGCTCATCAGTGCCAGTCATAAAGTAGGTTTCATTGCCTTTTAAACGGCTAAAACGCGCTAAGGTGTCAGTGATGATAGTCGTGTAGGCGTGTCCGATGTGTGGGACGTCATTTACGTAATAAATTGGTGTTGTGAAGTATTTTTTCATCTTTATCCTTTAAAATTCAAATCCGCCAGAATCGCCCTTTGACATTGAGTTGTAGGCGGCATCTACGTAGTTTTTGCGAGTTTCGCACTCAAAAATCAGCTCGCAGTTAAAGCAAGAGCTTAGCCCCTTTTGTGCTTGGCAGTCAGTTAAAATTTTAGCCATTTCATCAAGCCTTAACTCAAACTCATCTTTAACCATTATAAGCCTTTAAAAGTGCCGTGATTTCATACTTTGAGCCAAAAAAGCAAGGCGTTGTTTGATGAGTTTTTTCTACCTTTATATCAAGCAAATTTTTAGCTCCGTCAATCGCCGCGCCACCGGCATTTTCATAAATAAACGCAAACGGCAATACTTCAAAAAGCACCCTAAGTTTGCCATTTTGCGCGTCACTCGTGGCTGGATAGCTAAATAGTCCACCGCCTTTTAGTAAAATTTGGTGCAAGTCAGCGACCATTGCGCCAGAGTAGCGAAGTCGGTAACCCTCTTCAAATAGCGATTTTATAAACTTTGCGTGAGTGGGGCTCCAACCCTTTTGCGTCGCGCCACTTGCGTTTAGTTTGCCCTTTTCATTTAGGCTTAGCTCTTTTATAAATTTAAACTCGCCCTGCCTATCAAGCCTAAATAGCTCTGGTTTAGCGCCACTGCAAACCACAAGCTCTAAGCGTGGCCCATAGACTGCATAAACCGCCATTTTTAGGGCTTTTGGACTAAGTTCGTTTTCATAAATGGCGAAAATTGAGCCGACTGCAAAATTTACATCAACAAGGCTTGAACCATCAAGCGGGTCGTAGGCGACTATGAATTTTGCGTTTTCATTTAAATTTAGTGGCTCATCTTTTTCTTCGCTAATTAACGCCTTTATGCTTGAAATTTTGCCAAGCGTCTCTGTAATTATCTCGTCGCTTAAAACGTCAAGTTTTAGCTGTGTGTCGCCAGTAGCGTTAGCGTGTGTGGTGTAGCCTAAATCGGCGTATTTTATCTCATCTGCGATTTTGATAACCGCTGTTTTAATTGCGTTTAAAATTTCATTCATCTTTACCCCTTAAACTTTTTTTGCATTTTTTAAAATCCACTCGCAAATGGCGTTCGTGTCGTCTAAATTTATATTTGTGATATCAAAATTAGTGCTATTTTGATAGGTCGCTATGGCGTTTGAAAACGGCAAATAGCTCTCATCTATTTTATCCTTAAATACACTAATTCTTGGTAAATCAAGCGTTTTTAAGCCCTCAACTAAGAGCAAGTCAAACTCGCCAAGCATTTTTATGACATCATCAAGGCTTGACTTTTCTTTGCTAAAATATGTAGTTCTTGTTGGGCTAAGCACGACTACATCGGCACCTGCCTCGCTAAATCTAAAACTATCCTTGCCCTTTACATCAAACTGCGCCTTATCGCCCGGGTCGTGCTTGATGACGACTACTTTTAGCCCTTGTGCTATGAAATTTTGTGTAACCTTTAAAATAAGCGTAGTCTTGCCACTATTTGACGGGCCAGAAAACGCAACTGCAAGCTGTTTCATAAAAACCTTTTTTGTAA
This sequence comes from Campylobacter gastrosuis, assembly GCF_030249845.1. Lineage (GTDB taxonomy): Bacteria > Campylobacterota > Campylobacteria > Campylobacterales > Campylobacteraceae > Campylobacter_A > Campylobacter_A gastrosuis. Next base: position 15,014 of record NZ_JANURM010000004.1, read on the forward strand.
AAATAGCTTTGATTATAGCCAAAACAGACAAAAATTACGATAAAATACACCAAAAATTTAGGGTAAAAATATGAGAAAAATTATAAATTTTATGGTGATTTTGGCGTTTTTTGTGGGCTGTTCTAGCAAAGAAATAATCCACGAGCCAATAAAAAATGAAATTTTAGCCTACACACAAAAGGCTGAGATTATCAGCCAAAATGAGCGTGCCTTAATCGTAGCGACTTATACAAATCCGATACAAAAATCAGATGATGAAAATTTCATAATCTCAATAAATCCAGCCGATTTTAAAATCCTAAATGCCAGTGTAAATGGCGATTTTGACGTGAAATTTAGCGAAATTTCAGATAAAGATGAGAGATTAAACAAAGCTGGATTTAACCTGCCTTGGGCAAGGCATTACGAGCTAATCGCACCCACAAAAGATAGCAAAAAGCTCGTTTTAGTGCTTAAAATTTCTCAAAATGATAGCCCCCACGAGGTTCGTTTAGAATTTGCAAAAGTTGCGAAATCTTTATATTGGAACCCATAAGCGAGCTATAAACAACGTAGTTTGAAAGCACCTTTTTGCCGTAATTTCTGGTTTCAGCGTAAGGGACTAGCTCCATTGATAAAAACGGCTCAAACTCGCCACCCCTAAACATATCATCTCGTTTTAACAAACGCTTTGTAAAGCCGATACCGCCGTTGTAAGCGTAAGCGATAAAGAGCGGATGAGATAGGAATTTTTCAAGATAATTTAAATGATGATTTGCAAATTTATAAGCCACGCTTGGCAAAAACATCATCGTTTCATCAAAATTTTCAATTTTTAGCTCTTTTTTGCCAATAGCGTTTGCTAAAAACGGCATAAACTGCATAGTGCCAAGTGCGTATGAGGTTGAAATTACGGCTGGTAAAAACAAACTCTCCTGCCTTGCTAGGGCAAAAATCAGCGTTTTTCGCTGTGCGTCTAGCTCATCAAGCGACTCATTTTGCGGGATTATGTAGTAGTTTTTACCCCAGCCAGTCGCCTTTTGCATAAAATAAACATAGGCACTCACGCTCTCTTTTGTATAGAATTTACTAGCTAGTTTTAAAAGCTCATCTTTGCTTAAATTTTCTGCCTTATTTGCAAGAATTTGCCACGTAAATGGGTCTTTTATGTTTGGCTCATCAGCACTTTTCACGCTTGGGCTAGGCACGTAAATTTCAAACGGCTTTGCGTTTAAAAGCTCCTTTGCATAGAGCGAATAGATGTTAATATCAGTGCTGTTTGCTAGCTCATTTAGTGCTTGTTTTTGCCCTAAAAGATAGAGCCAAAATTTAGCATTATCCCTTTGGCTTTGATACTCAAAAGTTAGACTTGCTTGTTTAAAAAACGCCATTGCTATGCTGTTTTGCTTTAAAATCAGGGCGTTTAAACCAAGCAAAAAAGCGTCATTTTTTGCAGTAATTTGTGGGTCTATTTTTAAAAAATTACTCCTAAAATTTTCAAATTTTCTCTCAAAAATCGCCGAGTTTAAAAGGCTTGAAAATCCCTTTGCGTTATAAAGTGCGTTCATAAAATTTAAGGGCAAATCAACCGCTTTATCGCTATCTTTTAAAAGCGTGATAAACTCGCTTACAGCACCGATTTTTGCCATTGTCATTAGCTTATCATCGCTGTTTAGGGCTAGTAAAATTTGCGATTTTTTAGGGTAGCTTTTTTCTAAATTTAGGGCTAAAATGTGCCTAGTTTTCTCATCAAGTTTTAGGCTAAAATTTATAGTTGTCAAGGCGTTTTGACAGCTTAGATTTGCATCAAGTATATTTTTTAGCCCAAAGCGGTCGCAAATGCCGATTTTTTGGGCTTTTGGCAGGATTTTATCAAGCGTTTTTTTTACAGCACCACCATTTCTGTAAAGCTGGGTTGAGAGAATTTTAGCCTGTTCTTTGCTAACGCCGACTTCGTTTATTAGGCGGTTTATGTAGTAGTCTTTTGCAAGGCTTTTTGGTTTGTCTTTTAGCTCATCAAAGCTTAAAACCCTAGCATCTAAAACGCCCAAAATTAGGGCTAAAATGCTACAAAGAAGCCGCAAATTCACCTAAAAGCCTTATAAAAAATAGATCAATAAATTGAAGTGCTAAAAGCACGATGATTGGCGTTATCTCAATGCCGTTAAAATTTGTTGGCATTACACGGCGGATTTTTTCATAAACTGGCTCTGTTAGACGCATTAAAAGCTGGACGATTGGGTTGTATGGATCTGGTCTAACCCAGCTAATTAGTGCTGAGATGATAATAACCCAAATATAAATTTGAATAATTAAATGTAAAATATTAGCAACTGCCATTAAAAACGTAGATAAAATCACCTTACAATCTCCTTTAAATCATCTTTTATAAGCGGATAAAGTTCGCTAAGCTCAGGGCCGTGAAGCTCTCCTGTTAGCAGCATTCTAAGTGGCATAAAAAAGCTTTTGCTCTTTAAGCTTGTGGCTTTAATTAGCTCGTTTTTAAACTCGTCATAGCTCTGGCAGGGCTTTAAGCTTAAAATGGCACTTTTTATTATCTCAAACTCATTTTTATACTCGTCCGGCGCCACTTTTGGGCTGTAAATTTTTGCGATTTTTTCTTTTATCTCTGGGATTAGCGAGGCCTCTTGTGTGTAAAATCTAGCCAAATTTGGCTTATCAAGCCCAAGCTCTTTTAGCCTATCATCGCTTGCGATTTTGATATGCTCACGATTTACGTGTTTTAGCATATTTAGATCAAATTTTGCCGGCGAGCGTGAAATTTTACTTATATCAAACCACTTTGCAGCCTCATCTATCGTGAAAATTTCAACTGGCGTTTTATTGCCCAAAAGCACGAGATAGTTTGCGATAGCCTCAGGCATAAAACCGATACCCAACATCCATTTTACGCTACTTGCGTCATCTCTTTTGCTCATCTTTTTGCCGTCTTCATTTAGAATTATTGGCAGGTGAGCGTATTGCATTTTTTGCGTGTAGCCAAGCCCCTGCCTAATTAAATCCTGCTTTGGCGTGTTGCTTACGTGATCTTCGCCACGAATGACAAATGTCACGCCTTCAAGCATATCATCAACCGCACACGCAAAGTTATACGTTGGCGTCTTATCAGCTCTCATTATCACAAAGCTATCAATCGCGTCAGGCTCAAAGCTAAGCTCGCCCTTTATGGCGTCTGTAAAGCTCATCGTGCTTTTTGGCTTTTTCATACGGATAACAAATGGCTTGTCGTTATTTAGCACCTCTTCGTTGCTTAAACGCTCACAAGTGCCGTCATATCGGTAAGGTGCGCCCTCGCTTTTTGCCTTCTCTTTTTTGGCTTCTAGCTCGCTTTCAGTGCAAAAACAAGCAAACGCTTTTTTGTCTATTAACAGCTTTGCGGCTAACTCCCTGTGAAATTTCAAATTCTCACTTTGGATATAGATGTGAGCTGGTTTTATGCCAAAATGGCTTAAAATTTCAATAATCTCTTTTTCTTTGCCCTTGATATTTCGCTCGGTGTCGGTGTCTTCAATGCGTAAGATGAAGCCACTATTTTCTTTAAGCGAACAGATATAGTTAAAAATTGCTGCACGTAGGTTGCCTATGTGCATATCGCCTGTTGGCGACGGCGCAAAACGATACATTTGTGTCCTTTTTTTGCTAAATTTTAATCGCAAATTATATCACATTATGCGTTTATAAAGCTTTATTTTGTAAAATCTGCGTTTTTAAAATTTACACAAAAGGATAAAATTTGAGTTTCATCAAGGAATTTAAAGAATTTGCAATGCGTGGCAACGTCATTGATATGGCTGTGGGCGTCGTAATCGGCGGTGCTTTTGGCAAAATCGTATCATCGCTCGTAAGCGATGTCATAATGCCAGTTGTTGGCGTTTTAACGGGTGGGGTAAATTTTACAGATTATAAATTTACGCTAAAAGAGGCGGTCGGCGAAGTCCCTGCTGTTACGATAAATTACGGCTCATTTATTCAAACAATGGTTGATTTTACGATTATTGCATTTTGTATTTTTTGTGCGATAAAAGCGATAAATACGCTAAAACGTGAGCCAGAACCAAAAGAGAGCGAACCTGAAAAAACCCCAGCCGACATTGAGCTTTTAACACAAATTAGAGATTTGCTAAAAGAAAAAAATAGCTAAATTTGTAATTTAGTGAAAAAACTACATAAAATACATTAAAAATTTCAATCAAAAACCTACGAACGCCGATTTTAATCGGTGTTTGTCAAAAAATAAAAAATTTTTAACAAAATTTAAGCTTAAATTCAAGGGGGGGGGGGGTAAAATAGCATTTTATTTTCTTAAAAGGAGTATTGATGAAATTTTCACGAGTGGTTTGTTCTACGCTTTTTGGTGTGTTGCTTGGTTTTAGCACTCTTGGTGCTGCTAATTTGACATTAAGCGAAGCAGTAGAGAAGAATCTAAACGCTTACAATAACTTTTTTGTAGGCACATTACAAAAAAATGTTTCAAATTTTAGCGAAGTTTTAAGTAGCTATAATGACGGCATTAAAAATGTAACAAGCGATAGTCTAAATAATGGCAAAGATAAGGCGCTTGGCGATTTGCTAAAAGGTCTTATGAGTGCTATGAATGCTAGTGATACAAATGGTTTTTCTTACAAAGATTACGGCACGAACGTAGATGATGAGAGTGAAGAAGATAGCGGTGGCTGGGTAGAAGTTGAGGATAAACAATATTTGGAATTTAGCGATTCAGAAAGCAGTAAAGCTAGAATAACTTATGGTAAAAATAGTATTAAAATTTATGGTGATGTTAGCGATAGTGCTAATGACTACATTGCTTTAAAAGACGATGGCACGCTAGTTTTAACCACCCAAAATAATGGTCAAAATTCTATTTTAGCCAATAATGATGGGCTATTAAAAAGCGATTTAGATGCTATTAATGCACTTTTAAAAGGTGTTATTGATGATAGAGTTAGCTACTTTAAAAAATTTTTGATTATTGATGGTTTTCGTGAATTAATTTATAGTGCTATAAATGATGAAACGCTTAGAGAGAGTGAAAATTTTAAGAATTTAATGAATGAGTTTAACAAGATAAGCTCATACGATGAGATGAAAAACATAGCTACACAAGATATACAAACCACACAAAATGCCCTATCTAAAACAAGCAGGCTAGTTGAGCTAATAACTAGCGTAAAAAATGCAAGCCAAAGCGATAAAGCGGCTAAAATTTCAGAGCTAAATAGCTATATGAGTGATAACGGAGTAAAAATCGGCGTAGATAATGATAAAACTTACGATGGATTTAGTAGCGTAATCACAGAAAGCACAGACATTGATAAAATTTTAGGCATAGTTAAGACTGAAAAGAAAAATTACGAAAATAACGTAGATGTGGTTAAGGTTGTTGCTGAAAATTTAGTAAAAAATGAAAAGCTGTTTAAGGAGATAATTTTAGACAAAGAGCTAAGCGATGATACTAAAAAAGTCCTAGACCAAGCAAAAGCTGAGCTAGAAGCTACTCAAACTGCCACAGAAAAAAAGGCTGGACTTGCAGCTATTTCTGCTAAACTTGCCAAGCTAAATGCAAATAAAAATACCACAAATGAGGAGAAAGCACAAGCACAAAGTGAGCTAAGCAAGGCACAAAAGGACTACACACAAGCAGTTGCTGCTAAAATAGAAGCCATTGCAAACAATAGTGTAAACACAGCACTTTTAGCGACTGATAAAAGCGTAGCTTTGGGAATTTCAGATGCTTTAACTAGCTCTAATTTAGCTTTGGTTAGCGCACTTGATAGTGATAGCGTGAGCGAGTTTTCGCAAATTGTTAAGGATGTTACAAATTCCATTGATACAGCAAATCAGAGTTTAAATACTGGCATTACGACTGATATTGTAAAATTTAGCTCAGACCTTTCTACTAACACCCGCCTTGCAAAGCTATCAAATCCATTTAATGATAACCTAGCCCTAGCTTATGCTATTTCTGAGCTTAAAGGCGAAAAATTTGCAGATAGTGGCGATAGTCTTTCAAGTGTAGTAAAGGCATATACAGACCGCTTTAATTATGATCATAATCTTTGGGCAAATGTGCTTGGCTCAAAAGGTAAGCTAAAAGGAGATATCAAACCTAGCCTTTATGGATTTAGCATAGGTTACGATAAGGCGTTTGATAATAGCATAGTTGGTGTGTTTGCAACATCGGCTAAGTCAAAAATAAAAGCAGATGCTGCAAAAAACGAGGCAAATAATTATCAGTTTGGCTTATATTCACGTGCATATTTTGGCAACTCTGAGATTGATGCTAAAATTTCAATTGGCAAAGCTAAAAATGAGCTAGATAGATACAATGTGCTAGGTAATGCTAGTGGTAAATATGACACGGATTTTTTTAGCACAGAGTTTGGGTATGGTTATGTGTTTGATTTAAGCAAGACAATGTTTATAAAACCATTTGCCTCTTTAAACTACAATTACCTTAAAAATAAGGCATTTAATGAGAATGGAGTGTTGCCTTTACACTTTGATAGCACAAAGACAAAATCATTAAGTATTAAACTTGGGTCTGAGTTTAGAGGATATGTAAATGAGACAAATTATCTTTACATTGCCCCAAATATTGAGCGTGAGATATATAAAGATACTGATGATACGAATGTGAGATTTTTAGGCTCAAATCAAAATATTTTTATAGAAAATGATGATAAAAAGCACACATATTTTGGTATTCAAACCGGTGCTGATTTTGCTATCACACAAAGTCTTAGCACAAATATTAATTTTGGTGCTAAGCTTAGAAGTAACGAGAAGTATTACAACGGCACAATAGGTCTAAGGTATAAATTTTAAAGCGTTTAACTGCCCTTTATTATTGGGGCAGTTTTAAAATTTCTAAAATTATAAAACTGCCGATTTTTAAGCAGTAAAATACCTCAAAATCCACCATTGTAAATGGCTGGTTTTTATGCGTTATATTCTAAAATTTCTAAACTAACTAAAATTTTATTTGATTTTTTGTAAAATAGGGCAGTTTTTTAAAGGTTTTTTATGGAGAATATCAAAATTTTAGGCTCTGGCGGCAGCAGAACGCAGGGGTCAAGCTCAACGTGTTTTAGGATAAGTCAAAGTGTTTTGATTGATGCTGGTAATGTCATAAAGGCTATCGGCGATGAGGCGGTTGAGATAAATCACATTTTTATCACTCACGCACACGCTGACCACATTACTGATTTGCCGTTTTTAATTGACGGATTTTTTGAGCAACGCCAAGAAACGCTTATGATTTACGGCTCAAAAGATACGATAAATGCGATAAAAACGCACGTTTTTAACGATGAAATTTGGCCTGATTTTTCAAAAATAAGACTACCAAATGGAGAAATTTCGCTTAGTTTTTGCGAAATTTCACAATCTGATACGCTAAATTTTGACGGACTTTTTATCACGCCGATTTTTGCAAATCACACGAAAGGCTCGTTTGGTTACAAGGTCAGCGACGGCGAGATTAGCTACATAATTAGTGGCGATACGTATTTAAATGATGAGCTAGTTCGCGCCATAAATGATGATTTAAGCGTGAGTTCTTTAATCGTTGAATGCTCGTTTTCAAACCGCCTAGGCGCACTTGCAAAGTCAAGCTCACACCTTACGCCAGAGCTTTTAACTAGCCTAGTTTTGGGCTTAAACCGCAAGGTTAATCTATTTATCTATCACATAAAACCGATATATTTAGATGAGATTAGGCACGAGCTAAAAGAGCTTTTGGGGGCAAATGATAAAATTTTAGAAGACGGCGATGAGATAAATGTCAAAAAAGGCGTCGTTAAGCCCTTCACATCGGCACAGGCACAATTTGAGAAAATTTTAAATATCAATTTAGAGCTAGCCGATGAAGAGGATTTTGATAAAATTTTGCAGATGATTTTAACCTACACAAGAGAGCTTACTCACAGCGACGGCGGCACACTTTATATGATTTCGCCGGATAAAAAATTCCTTGATTTTAAGGTCATTGAAAATGAGAGTTTAGGCATAAATTTAAGCGGACACAATGGCGAAAAGCTCTGGGATTCTCTGCCACTTTACACAGATGATGGCACGCCAAATCACGCTATGATAGCCTCAATTTCAGCCCTTGAAAACCGAGTGATAAATATCTCTGATGTTTATGGCTCAAATGAGTATGACTTTGAGGGCGTTAGGGCATTTGATAAAAAATACGGTTACAACTCATCATCAATGCTAACAATACCGCTGGTAAATCACGAAAACGAAGTTATTGGTGTAATTCAGCTGATAAATAAAATTTCAAGTAAAAACAAGGCGACAATTTATAACAAAACTGATGAAAAAATCGCTAGAATTTTCTCACGCCAAGCTGGTATGGTGCTAACGACAACCCAGCTGATTTTAAGCCTTGAAGAGTTCTTAAATGCCTTTGTTTCAACCATAGCAAGTGCGATTGATGCAAAGTCAAAACACACGATAAATCACATTACAAAAATGGCAAAACTTGCCCCATTAATCGCAAAATCAATTAGCAACGACAAGACAATTTATAAAGATGTAACCTACTCAAAAGCCGATATGGATGAAATAGAGCTAGCTGCCAAGCTTCACGATATAGGCAAAATTTCAATGCCTGAAACGATAATGGATAAAGCAACCAAGCTTCAAAGGGTAATTGACGGCATTGAGCTGATTAAGGATAGGCTTGAAATCATTAAACGAGATAAGGAGATTTTGTTTTTAAAAAACGAAATTTCAAAAGAGCAGTTTGACGCTGATATAAAAGAGCTTGATGATGATATGAAATTTATCCAAAAGGTAAATAAAGGCTCTGAGTTTATGCGAGTTGAGGATACAAAACGCATAATTTTAATGTCAAAATACACATATATGAGAGAGGGCATAAAGGCATATCTGCTCTCAGAGCAAGAGCGGTATAATCTGCTAATAGAAAAAGGCACACTCACAAAAGAGGAGAAGGACGTGATGAATTCGCACGCCCAGCTTAGCATAGATATGCTAAAAGTCCTGCCGTTTCCTAAAAAATACCAAAACGTCTTTCATATCGCTGTAAATCATCACGAAAAGCTAAACGGCAAGGGCTATCCACGTGGGCTAGGCGAGGCTGATTTGACGCTTGAAGATAGAATAATGATTCTAGCTGATATTTTTGAGGCACTGACATCTCACTCACGCCCATATAAGGGTGCGATGAAGCTTTCAGAGGCGTTTAGCATACTTGATGCGATGGCTGATAGAAATGAGATAGATAAGCAAATGCTTGAATTTTTTAAATCAAGCGACGCCCTAAGGGAGTATGTAAAAGACGAGCTGTCGCCAGAGCAGGTTGATGAGTTTTAAAAGCTATAATACAGATTTGTTTTGAACGTGTATTTTTTGTATTCATACAGGCTTTGATTTGATTTTACATCTGTGTAGCGAAAATTTAGCCCAAGTGCGAAATTTTTGCCAAGATTATGCATTAGTCCGGCTTCGTAGGCGGTTTTGTCATTTTTACGCTTTGTGTCGTATAAGAAATTCTCCGCCTTGTATCGCTCGTTGTGATACTCAGCCGAAGTAATTAGCGTGGTTTTTGGCGTGATTTGGTATAAATTTTGAAGTTTTACGCCAAGTGAGCCATAATCCACGTTTGGATGAGCCTTACCTTTTAATTTATTCTCACGGCTAAAAAATAGCCCAAGTGTCGTTACACCAAAGGTGTCGCTATCATATCCTAGTGCCGTTTCAAGTGCGTAGTTTAGGGCATCTTTGTATTTATCATCTGAGCTTATAAAGCTCTTTTTTGACACTCTTAGTTTGCTTTTGCTGATGATTTTTTCATTTATTTTATAATCAAGCTTAAAAAGCAAAGAGTAGGTATTTAGATAACCGCTATCATCAAGCCAAATTCTATTTGCCTCCACGCCACCATAAAATTTATATTTGTCGCCGTAATTAGTAAGCCCAGAGCCAAAGAGCAAAAGCCCCACGTCGTTCTCTTTTAACTTGCGGTAGTTTTGCGTAAAGCCAACTATTTGGTTATCTAGCGTGAGCGTGTCGCTAAATTTATAGCTGTGATTTAGCGCGCTAAATGCTTCGTTTAGGTGGTCGCTTTTTCTCTCGTTTTTGTGTTTGCTTATCCCAAAATAGATATAATCAGCGGTGGCTGCGTTATTTGCATTGCTATCAAAGCCATATCCGAGCCCAAGCAGCCCGCCAAGGCTGTGCGGACTTTTTTGCCTACTTAGTGCGGATAGCTTTAAATTTATGTTTATTCTTACTTCGTTTGGTAGATTTGGGTTTTTTAAGACCTCGCTATAAAGGGTAGCGGCCTCGCTTGTGTTGCCGATTTTTTCTAAAATTTGAGCGATTTCAAGCTTTAATCTGTCGTTGTTTGGCTCTTTTTTAAGCAAAAATGCGTAGGCATTTAACGCCTCTTTGTATTTGCCTAGCTTGTCCGCACTTCTTGCGTATTTAAAGGTGTCAGCGTCGTTTAAAGGCGAATTTTTTAGCTGTTCGTTTAGCTTTTCATATTCGTTTGAAAATTCTAGCTCTTGTGGCTCGTTTGCAGTTAAAATTTGAGCCACAAGGCAGATAAAAATCAGCTTTTTCATTGTCTTTGAGCGTTAAAGTCGCCTTTTATTGATTTTGCGTTTTCAATCGTTTGTGCCGTGCCTTTTATGGCGTCAATTTGTGTGCTAGTGCCTATAAATTTACCGCTGATTTGGTCATTGCTGTTTGAGATCTCAATCCCACTTGCACTCACGCTGCCACCGCTGAAATTTCGCGTTATATCGCTGCCATCGTATTTGAAATTTAGCACGCCATTTTGCACACTAGCCCTTTCGTTGCCAAAATTTACGTCAAATCTGATTGAACTTGCGTTGTTTGTTACGGCAGCTCCATTTTCGGTTACGTTATTTACCGCTCCGCTAAATGATAGCAGGGTGTTTTGCTGTGCGTCTATGATTTGGCGAACGTATGAGATGATATCGGCGTTGTCTGAGATATTGCCTTTTAGCGTGTAGCCTTGGTCGTTTATCTCTATCGTGCCTTTTAAGCCGTCAATTGTGCGTTTGTTGCCTAAAAATTCTCCGATGATTGTTGTTTTTGGGCTTGTGATTTTAAAGGTGTTGCCCTCTATTATTATTTGTCCATTTACTAATGCTGATGGGCCTGATGTTATGATTGTATCTCTAAAAATTTTGCCGTCAGCCAGTGTGATTTTATATTGCGTTTGTGTTTGTGGTGTGGCACCAAAGCCGATTGAGATACTTAAATTTTCAATCGTCGCCCCAGTTAAATCTAGTCCGCCAAAGTCGGTAATTTGCATATTATTATCAAAAGCGATAAGTGTGCTTGTGTCGCTGACATTTAGTCTTTTTATTAGATTAGCAAGTGAATCGGCAGTCTCAAAAAATGAGAGCGTCCCAGTTGGCGTGTAGTTTGATATGGCTGTGTTATTAAAGGCGTCGTTTGTGTCAAGCCAGAAGCTAACGCCGTTTTTGCTCTTTATAAATCCGCCGTATTCAATGCCGTCTATCACGACCCCAGCGTCAATTGAGCTCTCATCAAATGTGCCTTGAAGTCTGATTGGAGAGTTTATCTCAAACGTCGCTGTATCAGGCGATGAGCCTACTACTTGGGCGATTTGTCCGTTTAAATTCTCGCCAAAACCGCCAGTCGTGCTAGGGTCAGCAAAGAAGTATTTGCCGTCTATTATTTGTGGTGTCTCGCCGTTAAATTTTATCGTTAAATCAATAAAGCCATTTTTGATTTTGCTGTTTGTATCCTTAAACATACCGCTTAATTTTATCGTGCCGTCTGGACTTTCATCGGCTAGTTTTTTTAGCTTTTGGATATATGTTGAGCCAACATCAAAAGTCGGCTTTAATCTTGGCTCTTGACTCTGACTTGGCGGTGTTGGCGTTGGTGTCGGATTTACCGGTGGATTTGGTGTCGGCGTCGGATTTGGATTTACTGGTGGCGTAGGCGTCGGTGTTGGTGTTGGTGTCGGATTTGGTGCTGGTGTCGGATTTGGTGCTGGATTTGGTTCAGGTGTATTTTTCGCATTTGTTATCTCGTTTTGGGCGTTAATTTGTGCCTGTTTTGTGGCTTCGGCGTTGGCTAAAACTGCCCAGTAACCCCAAGAATTCGCATTATCAGCACTAAGGCTGTTTTGCTGTGAGTTTTGGCTTTGCCCTGAATTTTGGCTTTGCTCTGCGTTTTGCGGTGTGCTATTTACGCTGTTTTGGCTTTGAGATGAGCTACTCTCAGCACCGCTGCCACCGCTTTTTTGTTCGCTTAAAACGCTAATGCTAGTAATTGCTGAAATTCCAGTTTTTGATAAAAATCCGCCCAAAACCTGCTCGGTGGCCGCCTTTGCTGGTGTTGGCGGTTGATTTTGCGTGGTTTGAGAGTAGTTGCCCTGTTTTACCTCTACTTTTACGCCGTTTGACTCAATAAAAATCGCGCCTTTCGTGCAAATAACCACGCTATCATCGCCTAAAAATTCAGTCCCTCTAATACCAATCAACGCTGTTTTTGTTTTTAGCTTAAATCTGTTTGGATTTATCTTGCCAATTTGCCCAGTGATAGCGTGAAATGCACCTGTTGCGATCTCAAACTCTGCTTTTGGGGCTTTCTCATCAAATACGTAATCCTTGATATTTATCGTTGAATTATAGCCTAGCGTGATGATTGTTTTGTCGTTAAATACGATTTTTGCGATTGATTTTGCATTTGTTGAGATGATATCTTTTTCTTCAAGCTCTATGCCGTTTATCGCCTTTATCTCTTGATTATCTCTTATGATTTTTGCCTCTCCGTCAAGTGAAACGATAGAGCCAACACTACCAAAAAGCCACGCACACAGCCCAAATAGGGCAAAAATTAACCTAATCACGAAAAATTCCTTGTTAAAAATTTAGCCCATTTTAGTGAAATTTAGGTTAATTTTTGATAAAAGATTATCTTTACTTCGTGCGAGTAAATACCCATTTTAACGCACTATTTAGCTCATAGGCGTGTAGCCAAGTGTGGCGATGAGAACCGCCGTCAAAAATAGTTAGATACACGTGGCAGTCGTTGTTTATTAGCTCATCTATCTTTTTATTTGCTAAATTTTTTCATCTACGTTAAATTTAGCCTGTTTGACGCAAACACCCAAGCTCTCTATCTTTTTAACAAGCTCTTGCATACTATTTCTTGCACTCGTATCGCCGTCTGAAACGGCAATGAAAAGGTTTTGATTTGCCACGTTTTTATAAATTTGCGTATCCCATTTTGCAGCCAAAATATAAGAAGCAGCAAATAGATTTGGATATTTTACGTCAAGCGCAAGCGAGCTCATCGCACCCATTGACTGACCGGTGTTGTAAATTCTATTTTCGTTTATGTTAAATCTATTTTGAAGCGATTTTATTAGCTCTACGACCACGTCAAGGGCTTTGCTGGTGTTAAAATTATCATCAACGATGACCCTGTCAAATTGTGGCGCTAAAACGAAGCTTGGATTGTCCTTTTGCCACTCATCACTTGCAAATTTTACCGCTCCAAGCCCCTGAAATAGCGTTGCGTTAATATCTGGCGAAACTACCCCAGCGTCGTGCATAAACAAAATTAGCGGATAGCTTTTGTTTTTATCATAATCCTTTGGCACAAAAAGGTTGTAGTTTAGGCTAATGCCGTTGCTCGTGAAATTTCTTGCCTGAACTCATTAATTATTGGGGCGACCGAGCTATCAACTAAGGATAACTCTTTAAGCGTTAAAATCACGCTATCATTAGCTACTTTCATATCTTTTATCGCTCTTTCGCCGTTTTCATCACTTACCTTAAAATCGCACGAAATTGCTGATTTATCATCAAGCGGGGCGTCATATTTTATGATTATCTCATCAAGCTTTAAGCCGTTAGAGAAGACCTTGCCAACAGCCGTAACATTGGCACTTTGTGCACAAAATGCAAAATTTGCCAAGAGCGTGGTTAAAAGTAATTTTTTAAACATTATTTGTCCTTTAAAATTTTTAGCGATTTTATAACTTTTTTGTTAAGAAAAAGAAAATTTGATTATAATCATACAAAAATTTAAGGATTAGTTGATGAACTACATAGAAATTTTACGCCAAAATGGGCTTTTAAGAGAGATTAATGAGCCAACTGACATTGATTTAGAGATTGCTCACGCAAGTTACATTGAGGTTAAAAAGGCCAATAGCAAAGCACTTTTATTTAAAAATGTGGTTGATAAAAATGGCAAAAAATATCCGCCGGTTTTAACAAATATCTTTGGCTCATTTCGCGCCACGGAGCTAATTTTAGGCAAAAAGCCTGATGAGATAGCAGGCGAAATTGAAGCACTTTTAAAGCCAAAAAAGCCACAAAATTTTAAAGAAAAGATTGATTTTTTAGGCTATCTATTTAGTATGCGTAAAATTTTTACCAAAAAACTAAGCGGACGTGGGGCGTGTCAGGAGGTTATAAATCTTGGTGAGAGCGTTAATTTGCTTGATCTGCCAGCGCTTAAAACGTGGGAGCTTGACGGCGGTGCGTTTATCACAATGGGGCAGGTTTATACTCAAAGTCTTGACGGGAATTTGCAAAATTTAGGTATGTATAGGCTTCAAATTTATGACAAAAACCGCCTTGGTATGCACTGGCAAATCCACAAAGACGGCGCAAATTTCTTTAACGAGTATAAAAAGGCTGGGCTAAAAATGCCAGTTTCAGTAGCAATCGGTGGCGACCCGCTTTACATTTGGTGCGCTCAGGCGCCACTGCCAAAGGGTATTTTTGAGCTTTTGCTTTATGGCTTTATTAGAAAAAGCCCTGCAAAGCTTGTAAAATCGCTCACAAACGACATTTACGTCCCGCACGACGCTGATTTTGTCATTGAGGGCTTTGTTGATACTGCTAAATTTGAGCTTGAAGGTCCTTTTGGCGATCACACTGGCTTTTATACGCCGATTTTGCCGTTTCCAGTTATGGACGTAACGGCGATCACTCATAAAAAAGAGCCGATTTTTGCAGCCACGGTCGTTGGCAAACCGCCACTTGAAGATAAATTTATGGGACACGCAACCGAGCGAATTTTCTTGCCACTGCTTCGCACCAGTGTGCCTGAGCTAGTTGATTATAATATGCCTGAAAATGGCGTCTTTCACAACCTAATTTTGGCAAAATTAAACGTGCTTTACCCAGCTCACGCAAAACAAGCAATGCACGCATTTTGGGGCGTGGGGCAGATGAGCTTTGTAAAACACGCCATTTTTGTTGATGAAAATGCTCCGAGTTTAGGCGATTTTGACGCTATTTCAAGCTACGTTTTAAACCGCTTTGGGACTAAGTCTATGCTTATTAGCGAGGGGGTTTGCGACCAGCTTGATCACGCCTCGCCTAATGCTTGTTTTGGCGGTAAGCTCGGCATTGACGCTACGGCTGATTTTTGCGAGTTTGTGCCTGAAATTTTAAGCGATGAGCTACTTTTAGAAAAATTTAGGGCAAAAAGTGATGAAATTTTGGGGCTTCAACAATATAAAACCGATACAAAAAGCCCAGTTTGCGTGGTTAAAATTTCAAAAAATCGCAGAGCAGATGAGATTTTTAGAGAAATTTTAGAGTTTAAAGAGCATTTTAAAATTCTAATATTTTTTAGCGAATGTAACGGCGAAAAGGTGCAACTTAATAACCTTTATATGCTAATTTGGCGTTTGGTAAATCACATTGACGCGCTCCGTGATATTTACGTAAAAGATGGGCGAGTTTTGGTTGATGCAAGTATTAAGGGCAGGATTGATGGCTTTAATAGAGAGTGGCCAAAGCAGACTGACTGCACCAAAGCGGTCGTTGATGAGCTAATCAAAAAAGGCGTGGTAAAAAACGAGCCTGAGTTGTTTAGTAAATTTGAGATTTTTGGCTAAGCTCATAAACGCCATTTTTTATGCGTTTTAAAACTCCGGCGTTTTGTAGCATTTTAAACGTTGCAATCGCCGTTGGTTTGCTAATTTTTAGCTCTTTTGAAATTTCATCAATTGTAAAATTTAAAAAGCCATTTTTGTTTGCATTTTTTGCGATAAACTCAATCACGGCTACCTTTTTATCCCCAAGCAACGCCCCAAAAATCGCCCTTTCAAGCTCACTCATAAAACTTACCAAATATAGCAAAGCACCAAAGCGACGCCGTAATGATATTTGCTATCATCACAGCAGCACTGCCTGCGTCTTTTGCAGCACCTGCAAGAGCGTGAAAATCGGTGCTTGCTAAATCCACAGCTCGCTCAATCGCCGAATTTAAACACTCAACAACAAGCACAAAAGCCATTGAAAAAATCAGAAAAATGTTTAAAACATAGCCAAAATCAAAAAAGAAAAGCGATATTGAAAGTGGCGTAAAAGTAAGAATTTCAAGCCTAAAACTCTGCTCGTTTTTGTAAATTTCAGCAAAACCTTTAATAGCATAACCCCAGTTTTTTAAAAAGTGATATTTTGGTTGATTTCGCACAAAATGCCCTTAAATTTAGAAAATTTTCTTATAATTTTAGCCAAAAAAGGATTAAAATGAAACTAATAAGCTGGAATGTCAATGGACTTAGGGCTGTTGCTAATAAAGATGGTTTTGCGTGGCTTAGTGAAGCAAAGCCCGATTTTTTGGCTCTTCAAGAGATAAAGGTCAAAGAAGCTGACGTGCCAAGCGAAATTTATAAGCTCGGTTTTAATGAGATTAGCCTAAACTCAGGGCTTAGAGCTGGGTATTCTGGCGTGATGAGCTTAGCTAAATTTCAGATGACAACGCACAAAGGGCAGTTTTTTGATGATAGTGAGGGCAGGGTTTTAGAGCACCATTTTGGCGATGTCGTGCTTTTTAACATCTACTTTCCAAATGGGCAAAAAGATGATGAGCGTTTGGCTTACAAAATGGCGTTTTATAAGGCATTTTTGGCATATTGCGATGAAATTTTAAAAAGCGGTAAGGAGATTATAATCTGTGGCGATGTAAATACAGCACACACCGAGATTGATTTAAAAAATCCAAAGGCAAATGCCAAAACTAGCGGATTTTTAGCGATTGAGAGAGCGTGGATAGATGAGCTTTTATCGCACGGATTTATTGACACATTTAGGCACTTTTATCCGCAAAAAACGGACGCTTACTCGTGGTGGAGCTACCGATTTAATGCAAGGGCTAAAAATGTCGGCTGGAGGATTGATTATTTTTTCATCTCAAATGGGCTTAAAAATCGGCTAAAAAACGCATTTATAATGCCTGAAATTTTAGGTAGTGATCACTGCCCAGTTGGGATTGAAATAGAAATTTAAACTAATTTTAGTAAAATTGCACTTTTTGTTTAAAGGAGAAAAAATGTGTGCGATTGTGGGTGTGATAAACTCAAAAGATGCGGCTAAAACAGCCTATTATGCGTTATTTGCTATGCAACACAGGGGTCAAGAAGCAAGTGGTATTAGTGCCTGTGATGAAAATGGCAAAATTCGCACGATTAAAGACAGAGGGCTTGTAACTGAGGTCTTTGGTAAGGATAGTTTTGACGTTTTAAAGGGCGATATGGCAATCGGACACAACCGCTACGCCACGGCTGGCAGTGACTCACTTCTTGACGCACAGCCAGTAACTGCAAACTACGCATTAGGCTCAATCTCAGTCGTTCATAACGGCAATTTTGTAAATAAAGACGAGGTAAGGGATGCACTTATTGAAGAGGGCGCGATTTTTGGGTCAAATATGGATACTGAAAATATCGTTCATCTAATCGCACAACACAAGAGCAAAAGCCTAAAAGAACGCATAATCTACGCACTCAGCAAGGTTTTGGGTGCTTACTGCCTTTTAATCCAATCAAGACATAAAACCTTTGCGATTAGGGATAGATACGGCGTTAGACCGCTCTCGCTTGGGCGTTTAAAAGATGGCGGATATATCGTAGCTAGCGAAACTTGTGCCTTTGATTTGGTGGAGGCTGAGTTTATTAGAGATATAAATCCGGGCGAAATGGTCATTTTTGAGCGTGGTAGCAACGAGATAAGAAGTGAGCAAATTTTCACCCCAGACCCACGAATTTGTGCCTTTGAGTATATCTATTTTGCGCGTCCAGATAGCGTGATTGAGGGTAAAAATGTCTATGAAATTAGGCAAAATATGGGGCGAGTTTTGGCTCAAAAAAGCAAAATAGAGGCTGATTTTGTAATCCCAGTGCCAGATAGCGGAGTAGCGGCTGCGCTTGGCTATGCTAAGCAGAGCGGACTGCCTTTTGAGGCGGCGATTGTGAGAAATCACTACGTTGGCAGGACGTTTATTGAGCCGACACAGGAGCTACGAAATTTAAAGGTCAAGCTAAAACTAAATCCAATGTCAAGCGTCTTAAAGGGCAAGAGCGTGGTTGTGGTAGATGACAGCATCGTCCGTGGCACGACTAGCAAAAAAATCGTGGAGCTTTTACGCCACGCTGGTGTTAATAAGGTGCATTTTAGGGTCGCTTGTCCAGAGCTAAAATTCCCAGAACGCTACGGCATAGACACGCCAAGCTTTGCTGAGCTAATCTCTGCAAATAAAAATGTAGAGCAGGTGCGTGAGTATATCGGTGCTGATAGCTTGGAATTTTTAAGCATTGATGAGCTAAAAACTGCACTTGGCAATGAGCGAAACTACTCGCTTGTTAGCTTTGATGGCGATTATTTCATAAAATAATTTTGGGGCTTTTGCCCCTTGAAATTCTTATAGAAAAAATTTACTTTTTAAAGTGTTGTAAAAAAACTGATAAGTGAAAATTTTGGGATTTAAAAGTAGTGGTGACCCATACGAGACTCGAACTCGTGTTACCGCCGTGAAAGGGCGATGTCCTAACCGCTAGACGAATGGGCCACTCGGTCGGTTTGAAAGCTGGATTATAATACACGAACGCTTAAAATTTATTTAAATTAAGCAAAAAATTTAAAAATTATTGCTAAAATCTCAAAAATTCATTAAATTTTAGGACAATTTTTGAAAAAATTTCTATTTTTACCGCTTTTTTTCTTGCTTTTTGGCTGTTCTTTAAAGTCGCCACAAAGCTCAAAAGGCTACCACGTTACGCTCGTTTCGCCGATGATTAAAATTTCTGATTTTGGCTTTATGCACGAGTATAAAAATGATATTAGTTTGCAAATTTACAACCTTGCTTTAATCGTAGCAGAGATAAAAATTTCAAACAATATCTGCATAAATCGTGGCTGTTTTAGCAAATCCGACTTTAATGCCAAATTTTTTAAACAGCCATATTATGATGAAATTTTAAGCGATATTTTGCTTAAAAAACCGCTTTTTAACGGCGTAAATTTAGAAAAAACCGAGTGCGGATTTAGTCAAAATTACAAAGAAATTAGCTATGAAGTTTGCAAAAACGACCTAAAATTTAAAGATAAAAACGTAAAAATTATTTTAAAAGAGCAAAAATGAGATACATAGGAGCCCACGTAAGTGCTAGCGGTGGGGTAGAAAATGCACCGCTAAATGCCCAAAAAATCGGAGCAAACGCCTTTGCGTTGTTTGTGAAAAATCAACGCCAATGGAGTGCAAAACCGCTTAGCGATGAGAGCATTAAAAATTTCAAATTAAACTGCGAGATTGCCAAAATCAGCCCAAAACATATCCTACCACACGATAGCTATCTTATAAATTTAGGGCATTTTGATGAGATTAAAAGGGAGCAGTCCTTAAACGCCTTTATTGATGAGATTAATAGAGTTAGTCTGCTTGGCTTAGAGCTTTTAAATTTTCACCCCGGCTCACACCTAAATGAGATAGATAAAACCGCCTGTCTTGATTTGATAGCAGATAGCCTAAATACCGCGCTAAAACGCACAAACGGCGTTAAGCTTGTCATTGAAAACACCGCCGGTCAAGGCTCAAATTTAGGCTATGAATTTTCTCAAATTGCATATTTAATTGATAAAGTAAATGACAAAAGTCGCATTGGCGTTTGCATTGACACCTGTCACCTTTTTGCTGCTGGTTACGATTTTAGGGACGCAAAAAGCTATGCTAAAACGATGAGCGAGTTTGACGCTGTGATTGGGCGTGAATTTTTAATGGCAATGCACCTAAATGACACGAAATTTGGGCTAAACTCACGCAAAGACCGCCACGAAAGTATCGGCAAAGGTCATCTTGGTTTAGAGGCATTTAGCCACATTATTAAAGATGAGCGAACGGCACAAATTCCGCTCATTCTTGAAACGATTGATGAGAGTATTTGGGCTGATGAGATCGCGCTTTTACGCTCGTTTGAATAAAAATTTTGTATTTTTAAAAAAACTTGCTAAAATCGTGAATTTTAAACAAAACAAAAAGGAAAGATAAATGATAAAGAAAATTTCACTTTGTGCCGTTTTGGCTATTGGACTAAATGCTTCTGGATACAAAGTCCCAGAGCAGAGCAATGACGCTGTGTCGCTACTTTCAAGCAACGTAGCCACCAGCTTTGGACCAGATGCTGCTTATTACAACCCTGCAAATATGGTCTTTTTGCCAGATTATAGACACTATTTTGAGAATGATTTGGCGTGGTTTCACATTAATAGATTAAAATTTAAAGCAAACGACGGCAAAGAGATTACATCAACCGACTTTGACTCAATGGCGACCACATTTCACTTCGTTTCGCCAAGCTTTTATGAGGACTGGCGATTTGGTTTAAGCCTTGCCGTGCCAGCTGGCATTGGCATTGGCTGGGACGACCCTGACGCTGCCTTTACTGGTAAGCTTTTTAAGCTTAAAGTCGTTGAGCTAAACCCAAGCGTGGCTTATAGATTAAGCGATACAATCGGCGTTGGCGTGGGACTTAGAGCCGTTTATACAAAGGGTAAGGTCGTAACCGAAGTCTATGGGCTAGGCGACCGACATTTAAAGGGCGATAGCGTTGATTATGGCTATAATTTAGCCCTAAGCTACAAGCCGACTGAGAATTTAGCATTTGCAGCCACGTATCGCTCAAAAGTGGATTTAAGTATCAAAGGCGACGCTCACATCTCTGGCGGGGCAGCTTTTAACGCACTTGTTGGCACTTATGACGGTGCGGTGAGCGTAAAAATTCCACTCCCAGCAGCCCTAGTTTTAGCCACATCTTATAAGATAAACGACACGACCTTGCTTTTTGCCTATGAGCGGACATTTTGGTCGGATTTTAAGGGCTATGACTTTGAATACTCTGGCAACAAGCCACAAACTATCTATTTTCAAAGGCTTTTTGATGATAAGGTTGAGCGAAATTACAGGGATACAAACACATTTAGATTTGGCGTAAATCACGATCTAAACAAAAAATACCGCATAATGGGCGGTTTTGTCTATGATGAAAAGGCTGCAAAAGACAGCAGGAGTGCTAGTTTTGACCTGCCTGACACCAAAGCTTATGCGTTTTCGCTCGGTTTAAACTACCAAGCTACTGAAAATTTAGAGCTAAATGTCGGCGGACTTTATCAGTATAGAAAAAAGAGCGAAGCAACGCTTAAAGGCGCTGATTTAAGCAGAGGCGTGCCAGCCCCAAAGGAGATAAAAGGCGAGTTTGACACTGGCAATGTTTGGATTATTTCAAGCGGTTTAAAGTATAAATTCTAGGCAGAAAAATGAACTACACTTATCAAAATTTATATGAAAATTTAAGCAAAATCGCAGAGCAAAACCTAAACGCCATTGCAATTTTTGATGCCGATAAAAAAATCAGCTATGCCACGCTAAAATCAAGCGTGGATAAGGTTGGAGCGTATTTGCAAAGTGTCGGCGTGAAATTTGGCGATAAGGTTGCGATTTTGGTTACAAACTCGCAGGAATTTATCGTTAGTTATTACGCTGTTGTCGCACTTGGAGCGGTTGCGGTGCCGATGAATACCTTTTTAAAATTTGATGAGATTAGCTACATTTTAAAAGATTGTAACGCAAAGCTTTTAATCGCCTCAAACCAGCTTTTTAAAGAGCTTAAAAATTTAAACGAAACTGGCATTAGAAATTTCATCTGGGTTGGCGGTGTGCCTAGCCGTTTTATCGCCTCATCGCCACTTCAAAGAGAGATTGATGATGAGGGCGAGAGCCTTTATCTTGGCAGTGGGGTTGATGATGATATCTGCCACGTAAATTTTGATGAGCTACTTGGCTTCCCACATAGATTAAGCGGTGCTAGAAGTGCCACGCTTGATGATTTGTGCCACATTATCTACACTTCTGGCACGACTGGTAAGCCAAAGGGAGCGATGATAACCTATAAAAATATCTACTCAAACGTAATTGGCGTAACCGAGCGTTTTAAGGCAAACGCAAAGGATAGATTTATCGTGTTTTTACCGATGTTTCACAGCTTTACGCTCACAACAATGGTGATTTTACCTATGCACGTTGGTGCGTCAATCATCTTGATAAAATCAGTATTTCCATTCTCAAATGTCCTAAAACAGGCACTCTTAAAACGAGCGACCATATTTTTAGGCGTCCCAGCCATTTACACAGCAATTGGCAAGGCAAAAATTCCTTGGTATTTTAAGTGGTTTAATAATATCCGCCTATTTATCTGCGGTGCTGCCCCACTCGCACAGCAAACCATTGATGACTTTAAGATAAAATTCCCACGTGCAAGGCTAATTGAAGGCTATGGGCTTAGCGAATGCTCGCCAGTCGTGGCTTCAAACCTGCTTGATAAGCAAAAGCTTTTAAGCGTCGGACTGCCACTTGATGGCTATGAGGTTAAGATTGTAAGCGACGAGATGATGGAGCTGCCTCTTGGCGAGGTCGGCGAGATTATCGTTAAGGGCGACTGCGTTATGCGTGGATATCATAATATGGCAAATGATGAAACAATCGTAAATGGCTGGTTAAAAACTGGCGATTTAGGCAAACTTGATGATGAGGGCTTTATTTACATTGTGGATAGAAAAAAGGACTTAATCATCTCAAAGGGCATAAACATTTATCCGCGCGAGATTGAAGAGGTGATTTATCAGCTAAATGCCGTTGAGGCAGCGGCTGTGATTGGCATTGCCGATGAGCACGCTGATGAGGAGGTCGTGGCGTTTATTCAGGTTAAAGAGGGCGAAAATTTAGATGAAAAAGAGATTAGGAGCTACCTTAAAAAGCACCTTGCAAATTTTAAAATCCCAAAAAATATCTATTTTTCAGAAGCACTCCCACGAAATGCCACTGGTAAGGTTTTAAAACGCATTTTAAAAGAGCAGATAAAGGATAAAATTTAGTGGAGTATCTTTACGATTTTTTACAAAATGAGCTAAAATCTAGCAAAATCGCAGCCATAACAAACGCAAACGAAGCCGAGCTTAAAATTCTAAGGCATTTAAGCCGCGCTTACGTTGATGGTGTTGGCTTTTTAAGCGTTTTTGAGCTTTTAAACGCAGTCTTTAAAGGCGAAAATTTAGAGCATTTAAACCACTTAAAAGATATAAAAACGCTAATTGATAATGGCTGGATAACGCACTCATTTAGCGTCTTTAAAAGCGAAGCAAAATCATCGCAAACCACGCTTTTATCGCTACTTCACGCAGAAATTAGCCTTTCAAACGCCTTTTTAAAAATTCTTGAAGAGGGCAATATCGGGCTAAATCTGCCTGAAATTAAGCCCTATGAGGATCATTTAGAGTATTTAAAAGACTGCTTTTTAAGGGTTGAGCTTTATGAGAAAAACTCAATGTTTTTAGCCAAAAATGACGCTAAAAAACGGATAAAATCACAGATAAACGAGCTTGAAAACTACATAAAAAATAGGTTAAATTTAACAAAAATTCAGATAAAAATAGAGCAAATTTTTAAAGAAAACGCCCTAAATGACAAAGAACAGCTGATTTTTTTACTGCTTTTAAAGCAAGAGTATGCAAACGACTTTGAAAACGCAAGAGATTTAGGCGTGATTTGTGCCTTAATTAGCGATGATGAGTTTGAGGCGATTAAAAACAGAGCCTTGCTTGATGAGGGCTCAAAACTACTTGAAAATGGGCTTATTGAGTATGATGAGGTCTTAAATAATTTCTCAAACATTAGCCGAAGTTTTTACATAAATGATGAAATTTTACAATCAATAATGTATCCAAAAAATAAGAATTTTGATAAAAAAATCAGCATTGAAAATGCCTTAAAAGAGCAAGAAATTTTTGAGCTAATCCAGCCGACAACAGACATAAACGACGTGGTTTTAAACGAAAACACAAAGGAGCTTTTAAATTCAATTTTAAAGCAAGTTGATAAAAAAGTCCTATCTAGGCTAAATAGCTGGGGCGTGAAATCACGAAAGGGCATTGACGCTAAGATTATCTTTTATGGCGAGGCTGGCACTGGTAAAACTATGTCGGCAATTAGCCTTGCAAAGAGCCTGAAAAAGCAGGTTTTAAGCTTTGATTGCTCAAAAATTTTAAGCAAATATGTCGGCGAAAGCGAGCAAAATGTGCGAAAAATTTTTGACACTTACAAAGAGATTTGCAAAAAGACAAAGTCCGAGCCGGTCTTGCTTTTAAACGAGGCTGACCAGTTTTTAAGCACGAGAGTTGAAACCAGTAGCGGTGCTGATAAGATGCATAATCAAATGCAAAATATCTTTTTAGAGCAGATTGAGAGATTTCAGGGCGTTTTAATTGCGACTACGAATTTTTTACAGAGCCTTGATAGTGCCTTTTCTAGGCGGTTTGATTATAAGATTGAGTTTAAAAAGCCAGATTTTAAGGCTAGACTTGCCATTTGGCGAAAGGTGCTACCACAAAATGCCGATTTTGAGGACGGATTTAGCGTTGAAGAGTTAGCTAAGTTTAATCTAAGTGGCGCTCAAATCGTGCTTGTGATGAAAAACACAGCCCTAAAAGTCGCGCTAAAAGATGATGCGATATTTTGTTTTGATGATTTTAAGGCGGTTATCACTCGTGAGCTAAACGGCACTTTTGGCGATGATAAAAAGGTCGGGCTTTTATAAATTTAGCCCCAAAATCTCCTTACTCTCATTTGCCACTTTTGCTAGAATTTTCACACCACACAAACGCTCTATCATCACGGCGTTATCGCTATGAATTAATAAATTTTCATTAAAATTATTTAGTATTATCCCCTTTGTTTTTATGCCCTCATTTTTAAGATAGCTCGTGCTTAAAACGGCAGAGTTTATAGCTCCAAGATTTGAGCTTGAAACTAGCAAAACATCGCAGTTTAGCTCTTTTATCAGATCAATTTGCATAAACTCGCCAAACGGACAGACCACCCCGCCACTGCCCTCAATGATTAAAATTTCATAGTGCTTTTCAAGTTCTGTTATCTTTTTTACTATCTCATCTTTATTTGGCGTGAAATTTTCTATTTTGGCGGCTAAATGTGGCGAGTAGGGCTCTTTAAAAGCGTAGCCAAACATAGTAAATATGTCGCTTTTAAGCCCTGCAAAATCCCTTACAAATTTTGCGTCATCAGCGATTAAAACGCCATTTTGCGTTTTTAAATTCCCACTTGCAAGTGGCTTAAAATACCCCACATTTACGCCGTTTTGTGCTAAATTTTTAGCGATTAAGGCACTAACGTAAGTTTTGCCAACGTCCGTGCCTGTTGCTGTTATAAAAATTTTCAAAATTTCTCCTTTTGACTAAATTATACTAAAATAACAGCTTTTTAAGGGGGATTTTATGGATTTAGTTGAGCTTGACTTAAAACACATTTGGCACCCTTGCTCGCAAATGCACGATTACGAAAGCTTTAAGCCAATCGTGATAAAAAGGGCAAAAGGCGTCTATCTTTACGATAAAAATGACAAAGCCTACATTGATATCATTAGCTCGTGGTGGTGTAATCTCTTTGGTCATCTAAACGAAACGATAAATGAGAGCATAAAAGAGCAATTAACAAAGCTAGAACACGTTATTTTTGCAAATTTCACGCACGAAGGCGCTATAAATTTAGCTAGTAATTTAGCCCAAATTTTGCCAAATGGACTAACTAAATTTAACTTCTCAGATAACGGCAGTTCGGCTGTTGAGAGTGCTTTAAAGATGGCATTTGCGTATCATCAGCAAACTGGCAATTTACACAAAACAAAATTTATGTGCCTAGAAGATGGCTATCACGGCGAAACTTTGGGGGCGCTATCTGTTGGCGCTATGGATTTATATGCCAAAATTTATAAGCCGATTTTAATTAAAACGATCCGCATAAAAGCACCAAATTGCTACCGCTGTGAGTTTGGTAAAAATAGGGATAATTGTGCTTGTGAGTGCTTTATTTATGCACAGCGTGAGTTTGAAAAACACGCTAAACACACGGCAGCAATTATCATTGAGCCACTTTTGCAAGGTGCTGCTGGTATGAGAATTTATCCGCCACTTTACCTTAAAAAACTACGTGAAATTTGCGACTTTTACGGCGTGATTTTAATCGCTGATGAGATAGCCACTGGATTTGGCAGAACTGGGGCTATGTTTGCTTGTGAAAAAGCTGGGATAAGTCCAGATATTATGGTGCTTTCAAAGGGTCTGACTGGTGGCTATATGCCAATGTCAGTCGTGGCAACCACGCAAAAAATTTATGATGCATTTTATGCGCCTTACAACGAGCACAAGGCGTTTATGCACTCGCACACTTACGCTGGTAATCCGCTAGGTTGCGCGGCTGCGCTTGGTGTGATGAAAATTTTTAAAGAGCAAAACGCACTAAAAATCGCAAACGACACGGCAAAGGTTTTAAACGAGCTAACATTAAGGGCGTTTAGTAATCATAAATTTGTAGGCGAAGTGCGAAGTATCGGGCTTATAAACGCCATTGAGCTAGTTAAGGATAAGGGCAAAAAGCAGAGTTTTGACGCTAAGCTTAGGCTGGGCTATGAAATTTACAAAGTCGCCTTAAAAAATGGACTTTTACTGCGTCCGCTTGGCGATGTTTTGTATTTTAACCCACCGCTAAATATCACGATTGATGAGTGCGAAAAGGCAGTAGAAATTTGCAAAAAAAGCATAAATGAGGTGCTAAAATGAAGCGAGTTGCACTGCTATTTGGCACTGAAATGTGGGAGAAGTTTTGCTTTTATGGTATGCGCTCAATTTTCGCCCTTTTTATGGTGCATTTTTTGGGCATTAGCGAGGCACAGGCTGCGATTTATTATGGTGCGTTTTTGGCGTTTAGTTACCTTACGCCCATTTTTGGTGGATTTATCGCTGATAAAATTTTAGGCTATCACAAAAGCGTGATTTTAGGCTGTGCCTTGCTTTGTGCTTCACAGCTTTTGTTTTTTATCTCAGCTTGTGGCGTTAAAAGTGCGTTTTTATCGCTCTTGGCTTCGGTTTTTGTAATGCTAGGCAACGGCTTTTTTAAGCCAAGTATCACGGCACTTTTAGGCATAAAATCGCAAAATTTAAACGTTGATGCCGTGTTTAGCTCGTATTATTTTTTCTTAAATCTTGGCGTTTTGCTTGGCTCATTTATCGTGCCGTTTTTTGGGGACGTTGTAAATGGGGGCGTTCGTGATATAAGTGCCTTTAAATGGGGCTTTTTATCAGCATTTTTAGCCCAGCTTTTAGGGCTTATTATTTTTATTTTATTTAGCAAAGATGAGGGCTATAAAAAAGATGAAATTTATATAAATTTTAACGCTAAAAATTTCATCATTTGCACGGCGATTTTTGCTGTAATTTTTGCCGTATTATCGGCATTTAGTGGCGATAATTTCATAAAAAGCTACGTTTATCCAGCCATTTACTCGCTTGGCATTAGTTTAGCGGTTTATATTTTGCTTGATAAAAGCCTAAGTAAAAGCGAAAAACAGGGCGTTTGGCTCATTTTTACTAGTGCGATTTTTATTGTATTTTTTTGGGCGACGTTTGAACAAGCCGGCTCGTCGCTTGTGTTTATTGCAAATAATCAAATGGATAGAAATTTATTTGGTTTTAATATCCCACCAGCGATGATAGCGATGTTTAATCCACTTTTTGTGCTTTTGCTTTCGTTTGTATTTTGCGTGATTTACATTAAAACACCAAATTTTAGCGGACTTGATAAACAGGCTTTTGGGCTTGTTTTGCTGGGATTTAGCTACCTAATTATCGCCCTTAATGTTAAAAATTTAGGGCAAAATTTACTTGATATAAAGTGGTTTATTTTGCTTTATTTTTTACAAACCTGCGCTGAAATGCTAATCTCGCCAATCGGTTTTGCGCTTGTTGCAAAATTTTCGCCAAAGCGAATTTTGGGGCTTATGTTTGGACTTTTTTATCTTGCAAATGCCGCTGGTTACGCACTTTCTGGCACACTTGCTGCTCTTATGCCACCAACTGCTGATAAATTTAGCAAAGCACGTGAGATTGGCATTGATTTAAACGCCGTTTTAAGTGGCAAAGCAGACGCAAATGAGCTTGAAATTTTAAAGGCAAACGCCTTGCCATCAGCCTATCCAGAAATTTTTAACATACAAATCACAAGCCTTTATGAGTTTTTTATGCTATTTTTTGTGCTTTGTGCCTTTGGTGGGGCATTGCTGTTTTTTGTAAATAAAATTTGCTATAATCAGCCAAAAATTAATGGATAGTAATGAAACTTTTAATCTCATCTCTTGAACCATCGGCAAATTTGCATTTAGAGCAGGTCTTAAAACACCTAAGCAACGCACAAATTATGGGTATTTTTGATGAGCGTTTTGGCACGCCATTTATGAAAAGCTCGGAATTTTCAGCTATGGGTTTTGTTGAGGTTTTACCACTTATTTTTAAGGCAAAAAGGGCAATAAAAGATATGGTAAATTTAGCAAAAAACGCTGACGCCGTGCTTTTAAT
This sequence comes from Campylobacter gastrosuis, assembly GCF_030249845.1. Taxonomy (GTDB): domain Bacteria; phylum Campylobacterota; class Campylobacteria; order Campylobacterales; family Campylobacteraceae; genus Campylobacter_A; species Campylobacter_A gastrosuis. The sequence goes on from NZ_JANURM010000004.1 coordinate 43,771, forward strand.
AGACAGCCCAGCCTTTAACCTGCCACTAGCTCGCGCAATAAAAGAAGCAGGGGTAAAAACGCCCATAACCTACTACATTTTGCCACAAGTTTGGGCGTGGAAGCCAAAAAGGGTCGCTAAGGTTGAGAGATACTGCGATCGCTTAGCCTCAATTTTGCCGTTTGACGCTAAATTTTATAACCGCGCTACTTATGTAGGGCATCCCTTGCTTGATGAGCTTGGTTTTAAAAAGCAAAGTGTTACGAGTAACGGCGTGGTGGCGTTTTTGCCGGGTTCTCGTAAAAGCGAGATAACAAGGCTAATGCCAGTTTATAAAGAAATTTCAAAAGAGATAGACGCAAAAAAACTGCTTGTTGTGCCAAAATTTTTAATGAACGAAGTTAGCACACTTTACGGCGATGTAAGCGATTTTGAGATTGTTAATGATACGCCAAAAGCGTTGTTTGATAGTGATTTTGCCTTTATTTGTTCTGGCACTGCCACACTTGAAGCAGCGCTTATTGGCACGCCTTTTGTGCTTTGTTATAAGGCAAAAGCCATTGATGTTTGGCTAGCGCGTAAGCTTGTAAAGGTAAAATTTGCCGGACTTGCAAACATTATCTTTGATTTTATGGGTAAAAACGCCCTTCACGACGAGCTTATACAAGAGCAAGTAACAAGGCAAAATTTACTAAATGCCTATAAAAATTGCGACAAAGAGCGATTTTTAAACGGCGCAAACGAGCTAAGAGAGTATCTAGGTCAGGGCAGTAGCCAAAACGTAGCAAAAATTTTAAACGGAGAGATAAAATGAGCGAACCAATGACGATTTATGGTTATGAAAAAATTGAAGCTGAGCTTAAAGATTTAAAGCAAAATCAGCGTCCAGCGATAGTTAAAGAGATTGATATCGCGCGAAGTTACGGCGATTTAAAAGAAAACGCCGAGTATCACGCCGCAAAGGAAAAGCAGGCGTTTATTGACGCTAGGATTGCCGAGTTATCAGGGCTTTTAACACGCGCAGAGGTTATTGACCCTAGCAAATACGAGCACGACAAGGTCCGCTTTGGCTCAAATGTAACGATAATGGACGTTGAAACTGAAATAGAGCATACCTACACGATTGTTGGCATTAGCGAGAGCGATTTAGAGCGCGGGCTAATCTCTATAAATTCGCCACTTGCAAGGCAGCTAATTGGCAAAAGCGAGGGCGATGAGGTGCGACTTAGTCTGCCAAATGGCGTTAGCGATGTTGAGATCGTAAGTGTTTGCTATAAAGAGATAAATTTCAAGGATTAAGATGAGGGTTGGTATCATCGGAGTTAGCGGATATACGGGCTTTGAGCTAATTAGAATTTTGCTAAATCACCCAAAATTTGAGATCTCATATCTAGGCGCAAGTAGTGAGGGCAAGATAGATGAAATTTTTAGTTCACTTAAAGGCGTTTTTGATTTTAAAGTAAGTGTCGCAAATGCGAGTGATGCCTCAAAATTTTGCGATTTAGTCTTTTTAGCCCTGCCACACAAAGAGGCTATGGGGTATGCTAAAATTTTGCTTAGTAACGGCGTAAAGGTGGTTGATCTCTCGGCTGATTATAGGCTAAATTTAGCAAATTATGAGAAAAATTACGGCGAACATTTAGACACTCTTAACCTAAAAAACGCAGTTTATGGACTAACTGAGCTAAACAGGCAAGCCATAAAAAACGCTAAAATTTTAGCAAATCCGGGTTGCTATCCGACCGCTTCAATCTTAGCGGTTTTGCCGTTTTTGCCATACATTGATACAGATTTTGGCGTGATAATAGACGCAAAAAGCGGAGTTAGCGGTGCTGGTAAAAAGCCAAGCACCACCACGCATTTTGTAAGCGTAAATGAAAATTTAAACGCCTACAACCCAATAACCCACCGCCACGCCGATGAGATAGCCCAGCACCTAAGCACAGCGGCAAGTAAGAGCGTAAATGTGCTTTTTGTGCCACACTTAGTCCCGCTTACTCGTGGTATGCTAATTTCAGCTTACGCAAGGCTAAGGGCTAGGATTAATCCGCTTGAAGTGCTAAATGAGTTTTATAAAGATGAGAAGTTTATCCGCATTCGCACCGAGCCAGTTAGCGTTAAAAACGTGGCAGGGACGCACTTTTGCGATATTTTTGCAATGGTTAAGGACGATAAAATTTTCATAAACTCAGCCATTGATAATCTCTTAAAGGGCGCTAGCTCACAAGCCGTTGCAAACGCAAATTTAATGTGCGGATTTGACGAGAGTTTAGGGCTTAGCGTGGTAAGTCAGTTTTGTTAGAGATAAAAAACGGCGCGGTTTTTGTAGCTGACGCTCACGTAAATGAAAACCGCACGGAATTTCTAAGCTTTTTAGAGCTTATAAATAGCGATAAAATCTTAGCCACACAGCTTTTTTTAATGGGCGATATTTTTGATTTTTTAACAGGTTATGGCGACTACACGGCTAAATTTTACGCAAAATACATAGATTTAATAGAGCAAATCGCACTTAAAATAGATGTTTTTTACATTGAGGGCAACCACGATTTTAGGCTAAAAAATCTCTTTAAAAATGTAAAAATTTATGAAATTTCAAAACAGCCGGTGGAATTTTTTATCATTAGTCAGAATGAAAAAAAATCTGCCCAGATCGCACACGGCGATAATTTTTTGCCATTTTTTAGCAAATACGCGCTTTTATTTTTGCGTTTAAAATGGTTTTTGAGATTTATGAATTTTCTTGATATTTTGCTTGATTTTAAAATTTCAAAGTCAATCTTAAAAGCACTAACAAAGAAAAAATTAGACTATAAAATTAAAAACTTCAAAGCCTTTATAACCCCTAAAATGCGTCATTACAACGCTGATTTTGTCATTGAAGGGCACTATCATCAGGGCGAAATTTTTGACATTAACGAAAAATTTTATATAAATTTACCTACTTTTGCGTGCGAGCAAAGCTTTTTTATAGTAAAATGCCAAAATCATAAGATAGAATTTATGCAAAAAAATCTGAAAGGACATTGATGTTTGGAGACGAAATGTTAAAAACGGGCTCAAACGAGATGGAACTTGTTGATTTTCGTATCTTTAAAAAGACCGAAAAAAAGGTCTATGAGGGCATTTACGGCGTAAATGTTGCAAAGGTGCGTGAGATCATTAAGATGCCAAATCTAACCGAGCTACCGGGTGTCCCGGCGTATATTGAGGGCATTTTTGACCTTCGTGGTGTTGTTATACCGGTTATAAATTTGGCAAAATGGATGAATATCGTTGAGCCAACGAGCGAAGTTAGCATAAAACCACGTGTTATCATCGCTGAATTTAGCGGTATTTTAATCGGCTTTATCGTTCACGAAGCAAAGCGAATTAGACGCATTAACTGGAAGGATATTGAACCAGCCAGTTTTGCTTCTGGCTCAGGTTCAGGCACACTTGATAAGGGCAAAATCACCGGCGTAACTCGCATTGAAAATGACGAAGTTTTGCTGATTTTAGACCTTGAAAGCATTGTTGAGGAGCTTGGAATTTACTCGCCAAAAATTGACTTTGACATTGATGATAATAAAAAGGTAAGAGGTTTAGCCCTAGTTTTAGATGATAGCTCAACAGCTAGAAAGCTCGTTAAAGACGCACTTGAAAAAATGGGATTAACCGTTACTGAGGCCAAAAACGGCGTTGAGGGACTTGAAAGATTGCAAGAGCTTTACGAGCGATTTGGCGATAATATCACAAAAGAGTTAAGGGTGATTTTAAGCGACATTGAGATGCCTCAAATGGACGGCTATCACTTTGCTTCAAATGTAAAAAATGATGAGAGATTTAAGTCAATCCCTATCGTATTTAGCTCATCTTTAAGCAATGAATTTAGCGAAATTCAAAGCAGAGAGGCGGGCGGGGCTGCTTATCTTACAAAATTTGACGCAAGCGTATTTTATCAAGAGGTGCTAAAAGTCATTGAAGCACACTCAAAACCAGCCAAATAGGAGTGATTTATGGATGATATAAGAGAGATAATGGAAGACTTCTTAGTTGAAGCCTTTGAACTTATTGAGCAAATTGATCACGACCTTGTTGAGCTTGAAGCAAACCCTGAGGATTTGGAGCTTTTAAATAGAATTTTTCGTGTTGCACACACCGTTAAAGGTAGTTCAAGCTTCTTAAATTTTGACGTTTTAACAAAGCTTACTCACCATATGGAGGACGTGCTTAATAAAGCTAGAAAAGATGAGCTAAAAATCACGCCAGAGGTTATGGACGTGGTGCTTGAATCAGTTGATATGATGAAAGGGCTTTTACACAGCATTAGAGATCACGGCAACGACACCGACGCTGGCATTGAAATTTCAGATATTTGCAAACGCCTAACCGCAATTAGCGAAGGCGACGCTGAGCATATCGTAGCCCCAGCAGCCCAGCCAGCACCAGCGCCAGAGCCAGTAGCCCCAGCTGAGCCAGAAAAAGAGATAAGCGATGAGGATTTATCAAGCCTTAGCGATGATGAGGTTGAGGCTGAGATTGAAAGGCTTTTAAAGGTTAGAAAGGCAGAAGATCAGGCTAGACGTGCAAGTAAATCAAGCGAGGCACCAGCCCCTAAACCTACCCCAGCCCCAGCCCCTCGCCCAGCCCCAGCTAAAAAAGATGATGATGGCGATAAAAAAGTCCCAGCACAAGCAGGCGGTGTAGCACAAGAGCAGACAATTCGTGTTGAGGTTAAAAGGCTTGACCACTTAATGAACCTAATTGGCGAATTAGTGCTTGGCAAAAACAGGCTTTTAAAAATTTACGATGATGTTGAAGAGCGATATGAGGGCGAGAAATTCCTTGAAGAGCTAAATCAGGTCGTTTCAAGCCTAAGCCTAGTTACGACAGATATTCAATTAGCCGTTATGAAAACCAGAATGCTACCAATTGCAAAGGTGTTTAACAAATTCCCACGTATGATTAGGGATTTAAGCCGTGAGCTTGGCAAGCAAATTGACCTTGAAATTTCAGGTGAAGAAACCGAGCTTGATAAGTCAATTGTTGAAGAGATTGGCGACCCGCTGGTGCATATTATTAGAAATTCTTGCGACCACGGCGTTGAAGACCCTGAGGTTAGAAAGGCAGCAGGCAAGCCAGAAAAGGGCTTAGTCCAGCTTAAAGCTTACAACGAGGGCAACCACATCGTTATTGAGATCGTTGATGATGGCAAGGGTCTTGATGCGATGATGTTAAAGGCAAAATCAATAGAAAAAGGCATTATCACCGAGCGTGAAGCGGACGCTATGAGCGATAAAGAGGCGTTTAGCCTTATCTTTAAGCCGGGCTTTTCAACGGCTGCAAAGGTTACAAATGTAAGCGGTCGTGGCGTCGGTATGGACGTTGTTAAGACAAATATTGAAAAGCTAAACGGCATTATTGACATTGAGAGCGAAGTGGGCAAAGGCACCGTTATGAAGCTTAAAATTCCACTTACACTTGCCATTATTCAGTCATTGCTCGTTGGCACGCAAGAGGAATTTTATGCTATACCGCTTGCTAGCGTTCTTGAAACCGTTCGTGTGCCGATTGATGATATTTACACGATTGACGGCAAAAACGTGCTTCGTTTAAGAGATGAGGTGCTTTCGCTTGTCCGCCTTTCAGATGTATTTGGTGTAAATAAAGTCTTTGACGGCGGAGATCAAACCTATGTCGTTATCATCGGTGTTGCAGAAGCAAAGCTTGGCATTATCGTTGATACGCTTGTAGGACAAGAAGAGATTGTTATTAAGTCAATGGGCGATTATTTACAAAATATACCGGGCATTGCAGGTGCTACAATCCGTGGCGATGGACGCGTTACATTAATTATTGATGTCGCTGCTATGATGGAGATGGCAAAGGATATTAAGGTAAATATCAGGGCTGAAATGGACGCTGAGGCTAAAAATGTCAAAGAAAAACCAAGCGATTATAAGGTTTTAATCGTTGATGACTCAAAAATGGATAGGACGATAATGCAAAAGTCGCTTGAACCAACTGGCGTAACGATTATTGAGGCGACAAATGGCGTTGAAGCCCTAAATATCATCAAATCAGGCGAACACGCATTTGATGCGATTTTAATTGACATTGAGATGCCTAGAATGGACGGCTACACACTTGCTGGTGAAATTCGTAAATACTCAAAATACAGAAATTTACCGCTCATTGCCGTTACTTCAAGGACTTCAAAGACCGATAGATTACGTGGCGTAGAGGTCGGTATGACTGAGTATATCACTAAACCATACTCATCAGAATACCTTGAAAACGTTGTTAGAAAAAATATTAAGTTACCATAGGGAGTAAGATATGAGTAATAAACTAAATGAAGTCTTACAAAAACAGAAAAAACAGATTGAAGAGCCGATAGTAAGAAACGGCGAGGATATTATCCAGCTTGTCGGCTTTGTCGTTGGCGAGGAGGAGTATGCTATACCGATTTTAAATATCCAAGAGATTATTAAACCGATAGAATTTACTCGTGTGCCTAGCGTGCCTGAGTATGTTTTAGGCGTATTTAATCTACGTGGTAACGTAATCCCGCTCATTGATTTACGAAAGAGATTTTCGCTAAATGCAAGCAAACAGAGTGCCACGACAAGATATATTGTTATGAAAGATAATGAAAATATCGCTGGATTTGTCATTGATAGGCTAACAGAGGCTATCCGCATAAATAGAAACAGGATTGACCCGCCACCAGAGACTTTGGTAAAAGATAAGGGTATGATTTATGGTATCGGCAAACGAGATCAAAACATCCTTACTATCTTAAAAGTTGAAGCACTTTTAAAGCGTGATTTTTAAAATTTAAAGGTGCATTTTGATAAAACTTTGCGTATTTGATTTTGACTCCACATTAATGGACGGCGAGACGATAGATTTTCTCGCCTCTGATTATGGAGTTGGCGATGAGGTAAAGGCGATCACAAAAAGAGCAATGGCTGGCGAGCTTGATTTTTACGAGAGTTTGACACACAGAGTTGCTCTTTTAAAGGGTATGCCTTTATCAAGAGTAAAAGAGATTTGTAGCGACCTGCCAGAGATGAATGGTGCAAGGGAGCTGATTTTAAATTTAAAAGAGCGTGGGATTAAGGTTGTTGTATTTAGCGGTGGCTTTAAAACCGGCACAAACGCTATGCAAGAGCGACTTGGATTTGACATAAATTTTGCAAACATACTTCATCACAAGGACGGGATTTTAAGTGGCTCGGTCGGTGGCGAGATGATGTTTGACTTCTCAAAAGGCGAAATGCTTTTAAGACTGCAAAAAATTTTAGACATTTCACAAAGCGAAACGATGTGCGTTGGAGACGGCGCAAACGACATTTCAATGTTTAAGCATTCAAGGCTAAATTTCGCATTTTGTGCAAATGAAATTTTAAAAAAACAAGCCACTTATTGCATTGAAAAAAAAGATTTGCGAGAAATTTTAAAATATATTTAATTGGGGGCTAAAATGTATAACAATGCCATAAAATTTTCATTGTGGTGCGATTTTATTGAGCGTGAATTTTTAAAGGGCGAGTTTTGTGATTTGATTGACAGGTGCGTGATTAACGGCGCAACGAGCAATCCAGCCATATTTAAATCTGCATTTAGCAGTGAAATTTACAAGCAAAGTGCCAAGCACTCTGGTATTGGCGATAAAAAGGCACTTTATGAAACCCTAGCCGTTTTAGACATTAAAATCGCTGCAAATAAACTGCTTAAAAATTTCGCAAATGGCGATGACGGCTTTGTTAGCATTGAGGTTGATCCAAATTTAGCAAACGACACGGACGCCACGATTAAAGAGGGCGAGAGACTTTTTAGCCTTATAAAAATGCCAAATGTGATGATAAAAATTCCAGCCACAAACGCTGGATTTAAGGCGATGAGTGCCTTAATGGCAAAGGGCATTAACGTAAATGCCACGCTTATTTTTAGCCCAGAACAGGCACAAGGCTGTATTGACGCCTTTAAAGAGGGCAGTGAAATTTATGCTAAAACTATGCCAGACACACCGCTACCAAAGGGCGTGATAAGCGTGTTTGTAAGCAGATTTGATAGATTATTAGACGCAGATTTAAAGGCTAAAAATTTACCAACGGCAAAGGTTGGAATTTTAAACGCAACCAAAATCTACCACCTAATTAGCAAGGCAAATCTAGCAAATGTCCGCACACTTTTTGCAAGCACCGGCGTTAAAGGCAACGAGCTTAGAGCCGATTATTACGTGCGTGAGTTGATGTTTGAAAACACCATAAACACAGCCCCGCTTGATACGATAAAGGCGTTTATTAAAGAGAATTCTCATCAAAAAGACCCAGCGGATGAAGCAGAGATTAATGAGTTTTTTAGTGCCATAAAATCGGCTGGTATTGATATAAATAAAGCCTACAAAGAGCTTATGGATGATGGATTAAAGGCGTTTGTCGTGGCTTTTGATGAAATTTTAAAGGAGCTTTGATGCAAAGTTTTTATGATGTTGATGTTTCAAAGCTGGATTTTAGGCTAAGAGATGAGCTAAATGGCTACTTGCTAGACCTTGTAAAGCGTGGCGGTAGCGACCTTCACGTTAAGTCAAACAGCCACATTCGTGGGCGATTTAATGGCGAAATGCAGATAATGAGCGATAAAATTTTAAGCCGTGAGGACGGACTTGTTTTAGCAAAAGAGCTACTTAGAACGAATTTTAAGGAGCTTGTAGAACACAGAAGCGTGGATTTTACGCACAAATTAAACGATGATTACCGATTTCGTGTAAATATTTTCTTTCAAATGGACGGCGTTTCAGCGGTTTTTAGGACGATCCCTACAAAGCTACCGACCATTGAGGAGCTAAAACTGCCTCAAATCATTAGAAAAATTTGCGACAACTCTCATCGTGGCATTATCTTAGTTACTGGCCCGACGGGTAGCGGTAAAACCACGACCCTAGCTAGTATGATAAATCACATAAATAAGACCAAAAAACGCCATATTATCACGATTGAAGACCCGATTGAATACGTTTATAGCGATGAGCAGTGCCTAATAAATCAACGCTCAATCGGACAGGACGCACTGAAATTTTCAGATGCATTAAGGGCTGCGCTTCGTGAAGACCCAGATGTGATTTTTGTCGGCGAGATGCGTGATTTAGAGACGATTGAGACAGCACTTCACGCCGCTGAGACTGGGCACTTGGTGCTTTCTACGCTTCACACGCTTGACGCAAAAGAGACAATTGGTCGTATCGTCGGTATGTTTGCCAAAGAAGAGCAAAACCGCGTAAAAATGACCCTAGCTTCGGTTTTAACCGCTATCATCTCTCAGCGTCTAGTCCGCACAAAGGATAACAAACGCCGTGCCGCCGTTGAGGTGCTTATAAAAAATATCAGGATTAGAGATATCATCACAAGTGGTAGAGAAGATGAAATTTTCTCAGCCATCGCAGATAGCAAAAACACCTATGGTATGCAGACGTTTGACCAGCACCTGCTTGAACTTTACGATGAAGGCACGATAGATAAAGACGAGGCACTTGAAAAGGCGTCACGACCAAACGATTTAGAGATAAAAATCAAAAATGCAAACCTTGCAAAATCAGACTTAGAAATCGGCACAAGACGCGACAACAAGCCAGTTGAAGGTATAATCGCCCTAAAAACATTAGAGGACTAAACTAAAATTTATAAATTTTTAGCTAAAATCAGCGACTTATTTTATTGAAAGGATGACGATGTTAGAAGGAATCGTTAGAGAGAGTATCGGCAAAAAGTCTAGTAAGGCTTTAAGAAGAGATGGTTATCTAATCGCAAACATTTATGGTAAGGGATTAGAGAATATATCAGCCGCTTTTAAGGTAAATGAGTTTATCAAAGAGGCTAGAAAAAAAGAGACCCTTGCGTTTGATGTAAAGGTTGGCGGTAAGGTTTATAACGTTGTTATCGTTGATTATCAAAGAGATGTTGTAACAAACGACCTAAAACACGTGGATCTTAAAGTAGCACTACCGGGCGTTGTGTCAAAATATATGATCCCAGTTAAGCCTTTTGGCACACCAATTGGTCTTAAAAATAAGGGCGTTTTAATCCAGTCAAAACGCAGAATCGCAGTAAAATGCACGGCTGAAAATTTACCAAATTCATTTGACGTTGATGTAAGCAAACTTGACATTGATGATACGATTTTGGTTCGTGACATTAAGGTTCCAGCTGGTGTTAGTATGGTTGAGGCTGACAGAGTGGCTGTTCTTGGAGTTATCAAAGCTAGATAAGGCTAGTTGATGACGCTTATCGTGGGGCTTGGAAACCCCACAAAACAATACGAAAATACTAGGCATAATGTTGGATTTATGCTAATTGACAGGCTAAAAACCACAGATTTTACAGACGTTTCTAGCACAAAATTTCAGGGCGAACTCTACAAATTTAAAGACCTTTTGCTCCTAAAACCACAAACTTATATGAATCTTTCAGGCAACAGCGTAAAAGCGGTAAATGACTTTTATAAACCAAGTCGGATTATCGTTATCCACGATGATTTGGATTTAGGCTTTGGAGCGGTTAAATTTAAAAAAGGTGGCAGTAGCGGCGGACACAACGGCATAAAGTCAATTGACAACCTAATCGGCGCTGATTATGAGCGAGTTAGGATTGGTATCGGGCGAGGCGGCGAGGCTAAAAATTTCGTGCTTGGCGAGTTTAGCAATGATGAAAAAGAGCTGTTAAATGAAATTTTAAACTACACAAAAACAGCCCTCTTAGAGCTTTTAAAAAGCGATATTACCACGATAAATCAGAAATTTTCACGCAAGGGCATAAGGTGAGATTATACGCTAGATATATCGGATTTGCCTATTTTAAGGCGTTTTTGATTGTTTTTTTATCGCTTTTGCTCTTTTATCTTGGTATTGATTTGCTTACAAATTTAAAAGACCTGCCAAAATCGGCAAACCTGCAACTGCTTTATGTCGGTATGACGGCACTCACGGCGATTTCTTACGTTTTGCCTATCTCGCTTGTTTTTGGCATTATCATCGCTCAAATTAATATGGTCAGGCAAAATGAGCTTGTCAGCCTTTATGCGCTTGGTATTAGCAAAAATAGCTTTATTTTACCGCCGTTTTTTATATCCATTATCATTACGCTTTGTTTGATTGCCCTAAATTTCACACCATTTGCCTACGCTCAAAACTATCAAAGGCTGATTTTTAAGGGGCTAAATTTCGCGCAAAACACAAACGACACTTTCGTGAAATTTGATAAAAAATTCATCTACATAAAAGAGCTAAACTCACTAAATCAAACTATGCAAGATGTCGTGATTTTTGATATAAATCAGACTGAGTTAAATGGCGTTACATTCGCAAAAAGTGCTAAATTTTTAGGCGATGAGTGGAGTTTAAGCGAAGCAAATGTTACGATTTTGCCAAAAATTTTAAAGGTCGGCGAGGCTGGACTTGAAATTTCAAATAAAACCGAGCTAAATACTCTTAAAAATTTCACGCCAAAAAGCATCGTAAGTGCAAACAGCAGCGAAAAAACCAGCCTAAATGCACTTGATGCACTTGATTTTATTAGCACGTTTAAGGATGAAGGCACTTCGCTAAATACGGCAAAATCAACACTTTACTCTTTGGTGTTTGCGCCACTCTTTGCGCCGCTTTTACTGCTTATTATTTACTATCATCTGCCAGTTTCTGGGCGATTTTTTAACCTTGCGATTTCAAGTTTTATCTGCGTTTTGGCTACGCTGATTTTTTGGGGAATTTCATTTGTTTTGGCAAAATTTTCAAGCTCTGGCGTGATTTTTGCCGAGATTGGCATTTTGCTGCCAGTTATTTTGCTTTTTATCTACGCTTTTTACCTTTTTAAACGCCATTGTTAAGCCAAATTTTGGCATTTTTTTTATAAAATAAACCCCATTTAAACAAAGGCTTTTTTTATGGATTATAAAGGTTTGGCACAAAAATATGGCACCCCACTTTACATTTACGATTTTAACCACATTAAAGAGCGTTACAATGAGCTAAAAAACGCATTTAGCGGTAGAAAATCTCTCGTTTGCTACGCTGTAAAGGCAAACTCAAATTTAAGCATTTTAAGACATTTAGCAAATTTAGGGGCTGGGTTTGATTGCGTTAGCATAGGCGAGGTAAAACGTGCTTTAATGGCTGGTGCTAAGCCGTATCAGGTGATTTTTAGCGGAGTTGGCAAGAGCGATGATGAGATAAAAACTGCCCTAAATAGCAATATTTTAATGCTAAATTTAGAGAGCGAAGCCGAGCTTGACAGGGTTTGTGCCATCGCAAAAGAGCTAAATAAAACGGCAAGGATTAGCATTAGAATAAACCCAGATGTTGATGCTAAAACGCACCCTTACATTTCAACTGGACTTAATGAGAATAAATTCGGCGTTGATGTGATGAGTGCTAAAAAAATGTATTTAAAGGCTAAAAATTCAGCTCACATTGAGCCAGTTGGCGTGCATTTTCATATCGGTTCTCAAATTACCGAGATTAGCTCAATAATTGAGGCGGCAAATATCGTCGCAAAGGTCGTTTCTGAGCTTAAAGCACTTGAAATTGACATTAAATTTTTTGACGTCGGTGGCGGTGTCGGCATTGTTTATGATGATGAGCAAAATGTGAGTTTATACGACTACGCACAGGGGATTTTAGCGGCGTTAAAGGGGCTTGATGTCACGATAGTTTGCGAGCCGGGCAGGTTTATTGTCGGCAACGCTGGCGTGCTTTTAAGTAGCGTTTTATACGAGAAATTTAATAAAAATAGACGCTTTGTTGTCGTTGATGCAGCGATGAATGATTTAATCCGCCCAAGCCTTTATGATGCTCATCACGGCGTGGAATTTTTAGGTAAAAATGAGCAAATCTCGCCTTGCGATATCGTTGGTCCAATTTGCGAAAGTGGCGACTTTTTGGCTAAAAATTTAAACCTGCCAAAGTGTCAAAGTGGCGATTTGATTTTGATTAAAAGTGCCGGTGCTTACGGCTTTTCAATGAGCTCAAACTACAACACACGCCCTCGTGCTGCCGAGATTGGCATAGAAGACGGCAAGGACAGGTTAATTCGCCGCCGTGAGAAATTTGAGGATTTAATCGCACTTGAAACGGAGTTTTTAAACTAATGCAAGAGTTAAACGATTTACGAAAAAATATTGATGAGATTGATGATTTAATCTTAGAAAAACTAAATGAACGTATGAAATTTGTCAAAAAAATCGGCGAGTTAAAAAAATCAAGCGGTGCGTCAATCTACCGCCCAGAGCGTGAAAAAGCCATTTTAAACCGCCTACAAAGCGTAAAGGGCGGACTTTTAAACAAGGCTGCAATTGAGGCGATTTACCTTGAAATTTTTGCCGTTTCAAGAAATCTTGAAATGCCACAAAAAGTCGCCTATCTTGGACCTGAGGGCACCTACACCCATCAAGCAGCAGAGAGTCGTTTTGGTGCGATGAGCGAGTATCTGCCACTTGCGACGATTAATTCAGTTTTTACAAAACTATCGCAAAAAGAGGTAAAATACGGCGTTGTGCCAATTGAGAATAACACCGAAGGTGCGGTTGGGGCGACACTTGACTGCCTTGCTAGTTTTGAGAATGTAAAAATCGTGGCTGAAATTTACCTTGATATTCATCACAGCTTTGTTAGCCAAAGCGAGAATTTAAAGGACATAAAGACCATTTATTCGCACCCACAAGGCTATAATCAGTGCCGAAATTTTCTTGAAAGCCACCTTTTAAGTAATATAAATTTTGTGCCGTCAAAATCAACAGCAGAGGCGGCATTTTTGGCTTCAAAGGATCCAAATTCAGCTGCGATTTGCTCAAAAATAGCCGCTAAAATTTACAACGTGCCAATTTTATTTGAAACGATTGAGGATAATCTTGCAAATCGCACGAGATTTTTAATCCTAAGCGACTTTAAAAACGCCAAAAATAGCCACTTTAAAACCTCAATCCTAGCCAAAACTGCCCACAAACCGGGCGGACTTGCTGATTTGCTTAGAATTTTTAAAGATGAAAACATAAACCTAACAAAACTAGAAAGTCGCCCAGTAAAACAGCGTAAATTTGACTTTATGTTTTTTATAGATTTTGACGGACACATTGATGATGAGAGCGTGCAAAACGCCATAAATTTAGCCACAGACCAAGGCATAGAGATTAAGTGGCTTGGCAGTTATCTTGACGGAGATTTATAATGGTTTTTAACGAAGTTTTAAAAAATTTAAAAAATTACGAAGCTGGCAAGCCAATTGAGCTTGTCGTGCGAGAATACGGCATAAAAGATGTCATCAAACTAGCAAGTAACGAAAACCCATTTGGCACAAGCCCACTTGTAAAAAACGCCCTAAAAAACGCTTCAAACAAGGCTCATCTTTATCCAGATGATAGCTATTTTGAGCTAAAAGAGGCGCTATCTGCTAAATTTAGCGTCACGCCAAAAAACCTAATCATCGGCTCTGGGAGCGATCAGATCATTGAGTTTATCGCTCACGTCGTTTTAAACGAAAAAAATGCGATTTTAACGGCTGGCATAACCTTTGCAATGTATGAAATTTACGCCTCTCATCTAGGTGCAAAAACGATAAAAACGCCATCTCAAACGCACGATTTAAACCAAATGCTTGAAATTTACAAGCAAAACAAAGACAAAATCGCAGCCATATTTTTGTGTTTGCCAAACAACCCGCTTGGCGAGTGCTTAGATGTTAGCGATGTTTATGCTTTTATGCGTGAAATTTCGCCAGATACATTGATTGTAATTGACGGCGCTTACAATGATTTTGCAAAATTTAAGGACGCAAAAAAGGCGATAGATCCTAGCGATTTGATTAAAAATTTTAAAAACGCAATATTTTTAGGCACGTTTTCTAAATCTTACGGACTTGGCGGTATGCGCGTTGGATACGGCATTGCCGATGAGTTTATCATAAATGAACTAGCCAAACTTCGCGCTCCGTTTAATATCACCACGCTTAGCCTAAAATCGGCAATTGTGGCGTTGGGCGATGATGATTTTGTTAAAAAAACATTTGAAAATAACTTTGAGCAAATGGGCGTTTATGAGCGTTTTTGCGATGAAATTGGCGTTTCGTTTATACCTAGTTTTACGAATTTTATCACGATAAAATTTGCTAATAGCACACAAATTTGCGACAAACTTTTAAAACAGGGCGTGATTTTACGAAATTTAGCAAGTTATGGGCTAGACGCCGTTCGTATCACGATTGGCACACCAGAACAAAATGAGATAGTTTTAAACAAGTTGCGTGAAATTTTAAAGTAAAAATATGGATTTTAAGGCTCTACTTAATCAAATCAGTCAGCTTTACCAAAAGCTATCGCTAAAACAAAAAATTGTCATAGCTAGCTCAATAGTCGTAGTCGTGGGTTTTTTGGTATTTCTTACGATGTTTAAGTCAAAAAGCGACAGCTACGCTGGTTATAGCGTGCTTTTTGAAAACATTAGCCCAAACGACACAGCGTTAATAATTGACCAGCTAAACAAGGATGGCGTAAGTTATAAACTTGCAAACGAAGGCACGATTTTAGTGCCAAATGCTGATGTTTATAAGGAGCGAATCGCCGTTGCCACGCTTGGAATTCCAAAAGAGAGCAAAATCGGCTTTGAAATTTTTGACAAGCAGGAATTTGGCGCGACTGATGCCGAACAGCGTGTAAAATATCAGCGCGCCTTAGAGGGCGAGCTAGCACGAACGATTGAGAGCCTAGCACCGATTGCCAAGGCTAGCGTGCGTATTGCCCTGCCAAAAGAGAGTGTTTTTACCGAACGCCAAAGTCCGCCTACGGCTTCGGTTGTTGTTGAGCTAAAATCTGGCGGCGCTTTGGGGCAAAAGCAAATTTTTGGCATTAAAAATTTAGTCGCTGCAAGTGTTACAAATTTAAGCCTTGAAAATGTCAAAATCGTAAGCAGTGATGGCATCGCGCTTGGCGAAGAAGGAGAGGGCTTTGATAGCGATCTGATCGCACAACAGATACGATATAAGCGTGAGTTTGAAAACAATTACGAACAAAAAATCATAAATGTCCTAGCCCCGATTGTCGGCGGTGTGGATAAGGTTGTCGCAAAGGTAAATATTGAGTTTGACTTTGATAAAAAGGATAGCCAAAGCGAAGTTTATGACCCAAATAACGTCGTTAGAAGCGAGAGCAATATTGAAGAAAAAAGGCAAGGCAGAAGTGCAAACGACATTCAGGGTGTGCCGGGTGCGGTTAGTAATATTGGCCCAGTTGAAGGGCTTGATGATAACAAACTAACCGAGCAATACAACAAAAGCTCACAGCAAACAAACTACGAAATTTCAAAGAAAATCACAAGCGTAAAGGGGCAGTTTGCCACGATTAATAGGGTTTCAGCAGCTGTTGTGGTTGATGGGGCGTATCAGTTTAAAAAAGATGAGAGCGGCGCTACCACAAAAGAGCTAGAATTCGTGCCTTTAACGGATGCTCAAAAGGCGTCAATTACAAATTTAATCAAGCAAGCAATTGGCTTTAACGCAAATCGTGGCGATGAGGTCACGCTTGATAATTTTGAGTTTAAAGTTACAGATCACACCACGACCACTCAAAAGGTTGATGGCTTTATGCAAGATTATGTAACGCCGTTTATGCCGATATTTAAATACATTTTTGCAGCTATTTTGCTTTACATTTTTTACAAAAAAGTCATCGTTGTATTTATGCAAAAAATGCTTGAAGATGTCAAAGAAGATGAGGAGGATTTAGGCGAACAGCTTGAAGACCTTGAAGTAGATGATGAAGATAGCTTAGAGAAATTTAAAGCGGCTAAGAAAAAGGTTGAGGAGCAGTTAGGACTTACTGGCGAGTTTAACGAGGATGAGCTAAAATACGACGTGCTTTTAGAAAAAATGCGAACCATAATCCAAGAGAGAAACGAGGAGATTGCGATTTTACTGCAAGATATGGTTAAAAACGACAGCGAATTTAATGTCCGCAAGGAGCTTTAATGGCAATAAAATTAACCGAACAGCAAAAGCTAATTTATGATGATCTTTCAATGCCTGAAAAGATTGCGATTTTGCTTATCCAGCTTGGCGAAGAATCAACAAGTTTGCTATTTTCTCATATGGATGTTGATGTCATCACTGATATTTCAGGTTACATAGCCACGGCTAGAAATATTGACAAGCAGGTTGCGGCTGCGATTTTGGAGGAATTTTACGCTCTAATGCAGTCAAATCAATATATGAGAAGTGGCGGTTTAGAGTATGCAAAAGAGATTTTATACCGCACCTTCGGTCCAGAAACGGCACAGAAAATTTTAGATAAATTAGCAAAAAGTATGGAGAACACCAAATCTTTTGGCTATTTAACAAAAATCAAACCACAACAACTTGCCGACTTTATCGTTAAAGAACACCCACAAGCAATCGCCCTAATCCTAGCACATATGGACGCTACTGGGGCTGCTGAAACGCTTAGCTACTTCCCAAATGAGTTACGAAGCGATGTTGTTATAAGAATGGCAAATTTAGGCGATATTAGCCCTTCAATCATCAAGCGTGTTTCAACCGTTTTAGAGGGTAAACTTGAAAGCCTTACTTCGTATAAGGTTGAGGTTGGTGGTCCAAGGGCTGTTGCTGAAATGCTAAATAGGCTCGGTCAAAAGGCATCAAAAGACACAATCTCTTACATTGAACAAGCCGATGAGAAGCTTGCTACTACGATTAAAGAGCTTATGTTTACCTTTGAAGATATCATCAATCTTAACGCCGCTGCTATTCGTGAAATTTTAAAAAATGTGGAGAAAAAAGACCTTATGGTCGCCCTAAAAGGTAGTAACCCAGCTCTAAAAGATAAATTTTTAGCAAATATGTCACAGCGTGCTGCTGATGCGTTTAACGAAGAGATGGGCTATCTTGGTGCTGTTAGGGTTAAGGATGTTGAAGAGGCACAAAGAAAGATTGTTGAAGCCGTTCAAGCCCTAGCAGAACAGGGCGTATTCCAAGTAGGCGAAGCCGATGAGATGATAGAATGAGAAATAGTAGCGTAATTACAAACGAAAGTGTCAGAAAGCACTTTGTTGAAAACTACCGATTTAAGGTTTTAGGCACAGAGATTAGACAAGCAGAGCCTGAAAATGAGCCTTTAAGCGATGATGAGCCGACAAATAAAAGCGAATTTGTAGCCGAGCCACCAGTTTATGCTCAAATGCCAACCCAGCCACCACCGCCACCTCAAAACAGCGGGTTTGACGCTAGTTTTGTTGAGGAGCTTCTTAAAAAAACCGATGAACTTAGCACAAATATCGTAAAACTTCAAATGCAAATAGAAAATCAAGAAGCCGAGTTTAATCGTAGGCTAGAAGCCCAAACTTCACGTGCGTTTGAGGATGGCAAAAGCGAGGGTTTAAACGAAGCAAGTGCAAATTTTGACGCAAAAATTGCCGAGTTAAACGAGCGGTTTAACTCATCTGTGGCTAAAATTTCAGCCAAATTTGACGCCCTTGATGAGTTTGTGGCTAAAAACGAGGATGAGCTTGCTAAAACAGCAATAAATGTCGCAAAACAGGTTATTGAGAGTGAAATTTCGCAGCACTCATCAAAAATCGCCTTTAATCTTGCAAAGACGCTTTTAGGCGAGATTAAGGACGCAAAAGACATCACACTTCGTGTAAATCCAAGCGATAGCGAGTATTTAACTCAAAATTTCAAAGGCAAAAATCACATAAAAATAGAAGCCGATGACGCCATAAGCAAGGGCGGAGTAGTCATTACTAGCGAGGCTGGTAACATTGACGGCACGATTTTATCACGATTTGAGAAGCTAACAAATTTGGTAGGTTAAAATGGACATTAAAAATTACAGCATTGATGAGTTAAAGCTACTTTGCAAGAATATTCGCACGCGAATTTTAGAAGTCGTAAGCAAAAACGGCGGACATCTTAGCTCAAATATTGGGGCAGTTGAGCTAATCGTCGCTATGCACTACGTTTTTGACGTCAGCAAAGACCCATTTATCTTTGATGTCAGCCACCAGTGCTACGCTCACAAACTCTTAACTGACCGCTGGGAGAGTTTTGCTACGCTTAGGCAGTTTGGCGGTATTAGCGGATTTTCAAAGCCAAAAGAAAGCAGTGCTGATTACTTCATAGCAGGGCATAGCTCTACTTCTATATCTCTTGCTGTCGGTGCTGCAAAGGCTATAAATTTAAAGGGCGAAGACCGCTTGCCAGTCGCACTAATTGGCGATGGCTCAATGAGTGCTGGTATGGCGTATGAGGCGTTAAATGAGCTTGGCGACCGCAAATATCCTTGCGTGATTATTTTAAACGACAATGAGATGAGTATAAGTAAGCCAATTGGTGCGTTAAGCAAGTATTTAAGTCATATAATGGCTGGCGAGGCGTATCAGAAATTTAAAAGCGGAGTGGAGAAAATTCTAAGCTATATGCCAGATTCTGCAAACTATATGGCTAGGCGGATGGAGGAGGGCATTAGGCTTATTACGCCCGGAATTTTCTTTGAGGAGCTTGGACTTGAATACATTGGCCCAGTTAATGGGCACGATTTAAGCGACCTAATTGCCACATTTAAGACGGCAAAAACGATGAAAAAGCCAGTAATTATCCACGCTCAAACCCTAAAAGGCAAGGGCTATGAGAAGGCTGAGGGGCATTTTGCTAGTTGGCACGGCGTATCGCCATTTGATTTAGAAAGTGGCGAAGTGATTAAAAAAAGTAGCACCAAAAAATCGCCAACAGCTATTTTTAGCGAGCATCTTTTAAAAATGGCAGGCGAACATAAGGATATCGTTGGCGTAACAGCAGCAATGCCTACTGGCACTGGTATGGACGCACTGATTGAAGCCTATCCAGAGCGTTTTTGGGACGTTGCTATTGCCGAACAGCACGCCGTAACCTCAATGGCAGCAATGGCAAAAGAGGGCTTTAAGCCGTTTGTCGTGATTTATTCAACCTTTCTTCAACGTGCATACGACCAGATTATCCACGATGCTTGTATCTTAAATTTAAATATGACCTTTGCTATGGATAGGGCTGGGATTGTGGGCGAGGACGGCGAAACTCATCAGGGCGTTTTTGATATTAGCTATCTTAATTTAATCCCAAATATTGTGCTTTTTGCCCCAAGGTCTGAAAATTCTCTAAAACTTGCAATGCAGTTTGCCTACGATTACAAGGGCGTGAGTGCATTTAGGTATCCTCGTGGTGCGTTTTTGCTTGATGAGGCGGAGTTTGGTGCTAAAAATTTCACGCTTGGCAGGGGCGAAATTTTAAGCAGCGGTAGCAGTGATGTCGCTTTAATCGGCTATGGCAACGGCGTTGGCAAGGCAAACGAGGTAGGTAAAATTCTGCCATTTAGCACGACTTTGGTTGATTTAGTTTTCATTAAACCGCTTGATGAGGCACTTTTGCTTGATTTAGCCAAAAAGCACAAAAGGTGGTATATCATCAGCGACAGCGTGAAAAAGGGCGGTGTTGGCGAAATTTTGGCTGGATTTTTACAATCCCATAAAATTTTTGATGTCAAAATTGTAAGTTTTGAGTATGATGATAAATTTATCACTCACGGCAGTGCAAATTTGGTTGAGCAAAGTCTTGGAATTTTAGCCGAGCAGATCGCCGATAAGATTACAAACGATAATTTATATTAATTAATAAAGAGCTTTTTAAGCACTATTTTTGTATATTTTGAAAATTTTTTAAAAGGAGTTTGATGCAACACGTTTCGTTGTTAAAACGTTTTGGTCTTAAAGTTACGCCTCAAAGGCTTAGCGTTTTAAAAATTTTAGACAAGCACACGCACCCGACAATTGATGAGCTTTATGACGAGATTAAAAAAGATAGCCCGTCAGTTTCACTTGCCACCGTTTATAAAAATTTAAACACATTAAAAGATGAGGGGCTTGTCATTGAGGTAAATATCGTAAATCAAAAACCACGATATGATATCTATGAATATCCGCATATCCACGTTGTTTGCGAGGGCTGTGGCTGTGTGAGCGACCTATCTTACGATGATGCTGGGCTTAGCGAGTATCAGGAGCGACTTGAAAAGAAGCTGGGTAATATCGTAGAGAGCCTAAACATAGTCGCTAGCGTAAAAACCTGCAAAAATTGTATGTAAATAAGTTAGCTTATTTTGCCATTTAGCACGAATTAAATTTATAATTGTATGTAAAGCCAAACGGCTTTACTCCACGTTTAATCTATCTTTGTAGCTGTTTATGCTGTTTTGCCTGTCTTGCAGGTAGTTGCCAAGTCGCTTTTTATTCTCTTCAAAAAATGTTGCAAAGTCCTCTTCGTTTTGAATTTTATCCTCGCCAAAGCTATCAAGTAAGACATTTGAGGTGCCTACTAAAACTAGGAATTTTCGGTTCTCATAGCTTAAAAGCACGACCTTATTTTGCCTATCAAGGTATCGCTCATAAAGTATATCAACCTTTGCGTTTTGGTTTTTTGTAAGCCAGCTCATTGAGTTTGATTTTTTGCCATTTAGCACGAATTTTTTAAGCACAAAGAGTGCTAAAAGCAGACCAAAAAGCACCAAAAGCACCACAATGTAGCGTGTGTCAATCACGCTCTCATCGCTATTTTGCCTTTGTTGTTCTATTTTTACACTAGCTTGTGGGATATTTGCCAAATCGGCATTTGGTGTGACTCTAATCCTTAAACCAAAGCCGTCAATTGCCTTTGAGGCACTTACGATGATTTGATCGCTTGATTTTAAATTTATAATTAGTGAGCTTTGGGTCGGCTCAATTTCTAACTCCTGCACGATTGGCGAATTTATGGCTTTGTTGATGTTTTGCTCGTAGTTTAGGGAGTTTAGCACGATTGAGGTTCTATCTTTTGTGCGTCTTTGAAAGATATTGCCCTCATAAGGTGCATCAAAACTTAGCATTATATCAACCCTGTCGTTTCGCTCATAGACGTTATAAGTGAGTAAATTTGTAGCAAAAAGTGGTGCGATAAGCATAAAAACGAGTGCGAAAATTCTCATAAAAGCTCTTTTTTGAAGTATTGAATTACTGATTTTGAGTCTAAAATTTCATTGATACGAATCGCCAAATTTCGCTCATAAACCATAACTTCGCCCTTGCCAAAAATTCTGTTATTTATGTATAGCTCCACGCTCTCACCAGCTGGTTTTTCAAGGTCAATGACCGAGCCCGGCTCAAATTTTAAAAGCTCATTTATGCTTATTGTGGTCGTGCCAAGCTCGGCTATAAAATCAACGCTAATGTCCATAAGCTCATCGTAACTCTTAAAAAGTCCGATGTGACCTAGCGTTTCTATCGCTTCTTCTTCGTTCATACCCTTTTAAATCCTATGCTAAATGTGCGGTTTTTCATTTTATAGATTAGTTTTTCATCAAGTTTGACGTTAAAATTTGCCACTTCGCCTAAAAATTCAGGTGTGCCAAGCTTATAATTACTGCCGTCAGTTTCGCTTAAAATAATCTTTGCCTTGCCGACAATTTGATTTGCAATCTCTTTACAAAGGTCGTCTAAATCGGCATCTTGCAAATCTTTTGAGCCAAAAAATGCCCTTGCAAAGTGTTTTAGTGTATCTTTTTTAAAAAATAGATAAAAATGAAACTCCACGCCGTCTTTATAAAGTGGTATGCTTGAACCATAAAAGCCCTTGCCTAGCGTGTTTGCGCTCTCTACTTCAAAGCCTAGCGTCTTGGTGCAAAGAAATTTTACCGCACTATCTACAATAGATTTCATACTCTCCCCTTTGGGTTTCGATTTATTTTTTATTATACTTTTATGTTTATAAATTCACTCTAAATTTAGCCAAAAAGCTCACTTATCTTTTCATTTAGCTCTTTGCCGCTAAAATTTGCTGTTAATTTTACAATCTGTGTGCCTATTATCGCGCCGTTTGCATATGATTTTACGGCTTTAACGTCATCTTTGTTTTTTATACCAAAGCCAACGGCAACTGGCAGGTCGCTTTTTTGCTTTAACTCGCCGACTAACTTAGCCAAACGCTCGTGCCCAGCGGACTTTGAGCCACTTACGCCAATGGCTCCGATAGCATAGATAAAGCCACTGCCACGAGTTAAAATTTCATCAGTCCTGTAAGCTGATGTCACGCTAATTAGTGGCACGAGAGCTAGGTTGTATTTTTTACAAAGCTCAAAAACTTCGCCGTTTTCTTCAAAAGGCAGATCTGGTATGATAAATCCGCTAACACCGCACTCTGCGCTTTTTTTGATGAAATTTTCAGTGCCATAAGCAAAGATAAGGTTAAAATAGACTAAAAATACGATTGGCTTGTGAAATTTACCCTTGCAATCATCTAAAATTTCAAAGATCGTATCGGTATTTACGCCCTTTGCGGCCGTGCTAAAACTAGCCTCGGCAATTAGTTTGCCATCAGCGAGTGGATCAGAGTAGGGAATTCCAAGTTCAAGTAGGTCAAGGCAGCTCTCATCGTAGTTTGCCAAAAACTCTTTTGTATGCTCAACGCTTGGATAACCAGCCACGATATAGCCGATATTTGCCTTTTTGCCGTTAAATGCTTTTGCGATTTTATCCATAAATTTTTCCTTTTTCATAGCTCATAATTGTGTTTATATCCTTATCGCCTCTGCCTGAAATATTTACGATGATTGTCTTTTTTTCGCTTAAATTTGGGCAGAGTTTTTCAAGATAGGCTAGCGCGTGTGAGCTTTCAATGGCTGGGATTATGCCCTCTAAACGGCTTAGAAGTTTTAGGGCGTTTATGCACTCATCATCGGTTATGGCTTCGTATTTTACGCGACCACTCGTGTGTAAATGAGCGTGCTGCGGCCCAACGCCCGGATAGTCAAGCCCAGCTGAAATGCTATGAACCTCATCAATCATACCAAATTTATCCTGCAAAACGATCGTTTTCATTCCGTGGATAATGCCGTCCCTGCCGTTTGTAAGCGTGGCTGCGTGATATGGCGTGTCCGCCCCAAGCCCACCAGCTTCAATGCCTACTAAACGGACGCTAGTGTCAGCTAAAAATTCATTAAAAATTCCAATCGCATTGCTACCACCGCCAACACAAGCGATGATGTAATCGGCTTTGACGCCGTGTTCGTTTAGCTGTGCCTTGGTTTCACGTCCGATCACGTTTTGAAAATCCCTAACGATCATCGGATAAGGGTGCGGACCAACTGCTGAGCCGATGACGTAAAATACGCTCTCAATCTCATTTACCCACGCCTGAATGGCAGCCGTTGTCGCCTCTTTTAGCGTTTTTAAGCCCTCATCTATGCTTACCAAATTTGCGCCAAGAAGCTTCATTCGGTAGGCGTTTAGCTCCTGCCTAGCGATATCAACCGCGCCCATATAAACGTCGCACTCTAAGCCCAAAAGTGCTGCCGCAGTCGCAGTCGCAACGCCGTGCTGACCAGCGCCGGTTTCGGCTAGGATTTTCTTTTTGCCCATTTTTTTTGCCAAAAGTGCTTGTGCTAGGGCGTTGTTTATCTTGTGAGCACCCGTGTGATTTAGGTCTTCACGCTTTAAGTAAATCTCGTGTCCGTAGTGCTTTGAGAGGCGTTTTGCGTGATAAAGTGGGCTTGGGCGACCGACATAATTTTTAAGCAAATCATCAAGCTCGGCTTTAAATTCGCTCGTTTTTGCGATTTTTTCATACGCATTTTCTAACTCATCAAGCGCAAACATCGCAGTTTCAGGCACAAACTGCCCGCCGTAATTTCCGAAGTATGATTTTGGGTTCATTTTTATCCTTTTTGCTTAGCTATTTTATTTGAAATTTTCTTAATTTTTGCACGACTTTGACCACTCTTTTATATTTTCTACTTGTGAATCACTTAGATATTTTTGCAAATGCGTTTTATGTAATAAATATAAAAGCGATAAAACATCCTTTGCAGTTTTTATCTTTTCATCTTGGCTAATGTGTGAGAAAAAATCAAGAGCTTTTGTCCTGTTTTCTGCGTGACTTTCGCCGTGTAGAACCAAACGATACATTAAATTTTCAAAATATTTTTTCTCTTCTGGTTGTAAATTTGATGTAATTAATTCATCTGTTACGATTTTATCTATACCACACTGATAATTAAAAGTCCCAAATGCCTCTAAAACCTTTCTCATAATATTGCCGATACTTATATTACTGGTGTTGTCGGTTGAGTTGTTGGCATAATTATAAATTTCTTGCAAAAGCATTTTGTATTCTGAATATTTTTTATCAAAATCAAACATCTTTTGCTCTTTTAGCTCCTTTTGGCAAAACGGCAAATCCCCAATAATTTTTTGTAAATCAAATGCACTCATTAAATCGTGTGTTAAAACTATCATTTTACTTGTATTGCAACTATTGATGATCTGTTTTATCTGATAGTTTAAAAACGACATAATGCCAACTTTGTTTTCAAAATCAAAACTAGAAATTGGATCATCTATCACTATAAATTTTGGCTTTTTATAAAGCTCACTTTCGCTTTCATTAGAAAAAATTTCAGTAAAAAAGTAGCTAAGTGCAATAGCATTTCGCTCACCAGTAGATACATCTTTTGCTTTTATGCTTTTTTGTTTTGATTTTAAAACATATTGCTCATCTTTTATTTCAAGTTGCAATCTATTTTCATCAAAAAATATATATTTTAGATGTTTGTTAATCTGCTCTTGTGCTATTTTTATCTGTGCTTTTTGTGAGTTTAACTGCTCTTGAAGTTTTTTTATGCACTCTAAGCGTTTGTTGTTGTGAGCATTTTTGCTCTCTAAATCATTTTTATTTCTTAGCTTTTCTTGATAATCTTTAAAGTCTTGCTCTATTTGCAAAAAGGCTAATTGGTTATTTAATATCTCTAATTTGGTTTTTAACTCATTTGACTTTGCTTTTTGCTCTTGAAATTCTTCTCTTTTTTTCTCTAAAATCGCTAATTTTTGATTAATTTCATCTGCAAAATTTTCATCTAAGACTAATGGCACAAATGGTCTTTTAATTTTTTCATCTATTTTTGAATTTAGTTGTTTTTTAAACTCTTCTAGTTTTAACCTTGTGTCACTAAATAGTTTATCGTCTAGTTCATTCGTTTGCTCTGGAATTTGAAAATTATTAAATAAAATTTTTTGATTTTCTAACTCTTGTTTATGATTTTGTATATCTTTGTTAAAGATATTTTCTAAAATAGATAAAATTTCTTGTTTATATTCGTTTGTTAATTTTGAAAAACAATATGGACAAATCTCCCTATTGCTACTCATAATGTTTCGCGTAACCTCTTCATTTTGTATAGCCTGTTTTATTTGTTCTTGCTCCTCATTAAGCGATGTTTGTTTTACTTGATATGACAAAAGCCTTTTAATGTCATTTATATTAATTTGTTCTATTTTATTATCAAAACTTATATCGTTTCTTATTTTTTGATATTCACTTAGTTTGTTATTAAATTCACCTTTTAGTTGCTCTTTGTCTGCTTGTGTGGCGTAATTTTCAAAAATATCTTTTGCAAAATATATTGTTTTATTTTGTAAATTTTTATTTTTGTTTCCTAAAATATCTCTTTCTCTTTCGGCAAATTCGGCTTTTAAAATTTCTATTATTTTATTTTCATATTTTTGTGGGTTATCGGTGTTTTGGATTTCGCTATATATTTTAAGCCTGTTTTCGTATTCGTTTTTTCTATTTGTCTTTAAATCACAGATGTTTTGTAGTTTTTTAAGCTTAGTATCTAGCTCTACGGCATCTCCAATTAACACTATTGTGTCTAATCCATCATCTTTAATTTTGATTTTTTCATCAATATATTTTTCATTAAAGACAAAAATTTGATCTTTTTGATATTGTGTAAGCTCTATTTCTTGGTTGCTATTATCTAAAATTTTGCTTGTTATGAAATTTAGATCATTAGTTTTTAATGCATTAAATGCCTGTGAAATGGTGCTTTTACCACTCCCGTTTTTGCCGTAAATTAAGCAAAATCTATGATGATTTTCTTTAAAAAATTCCAAAATTGTTTCATTTTGAAAACATTTTCCTTGCACGTTTAATTTACAAAAATTTTCAAACATTATAAGCCTTTATAATTTGTAAAATTCTCTCAACTTTCTCTGGGATTTTTTGCAGGTTTTCATCTTCAACTTTGCTGTTTATGTCAATGATTTTTGGGCTAAATTTCAGTGCTTCACTCACGTTTTCTTCGCCAATGCCACCAGCAAGTCCAAAGCTAAAAGGCTTTAAATTTTTAAGCAAATTCCAGTTAAAGCTCTTGCCGTTGCCACCTAAATTTTCGCCCTTGCAGTCATAAAGCGCAAGGTCGGCAAATTTTGTTACATTTGGTAACACTTCGCCAACGCTTAAAGCCTGCCAAATTTCACAACCCAAATCCTTTAAATTTAGATATAAATTCTCACTAATCTGCCCGTGAATTTGTGCTAAATCAAGTCCGCAAAACTCGGCTATCTCCATTATTTCGCAGTCATTTTGGACTTCGCGAACTGGCAGAGCCAGTCCTTGCGACAAGGAGTTACACTCCCTTGACCCACCTAAAGTCCCCACAAGTGGGGTCCCCTTATGGACTTCGCGAACTGGCAGAGCCAGTCCTTGCGACAAGCTATTAAATTCAGGCACTTCATACTCGCCACTCTCATAGCCAAATGTGTAAGAAAGTAACGGCTTTGAGTTGCGATTTTGACTTGAAATGGTGGCTGTGATTTTTGCGTCACAGCTTTGGCTGCCACTGGCAAAAACGCCAACGCATTTTTTGCCATTTTTATGGGCTAAATTTGCGATTTGCCTAGCCGTCATCATATCTACTTGACGCTTACTTTTTGCAAAAATTACACCGATAAAATCAACATTTAAAGCTAAAATTTTAGCCGCCTCATCTGGCGTTTTTATGCCACAAATTTTAAGCTGTGTAGGACTTGAAAAACTCATAAACCTTGCCACTTTCTAACGCCTCTAAAATCAGCTCTTTTGCCTCATTTGGCGTCTTTACAAAATTTGCCGTATAGAGCGCAAACATAGCGTTTAGCACGACTATATCGCGTTTTGCACCTTTTTCTTCGCCACGTAAAATCGCCACCAAATCCCTTGCGTTTTCATCGCTAGTGCCACCCTTTATCTCATCGTGCAGTGCCCTTTTAAAGCCAAACTGCTCTGGGGTTACTGAGTATTCGCTTATCACGCCGTCTTTTAGCTCAACCACGCGAGTTTCATCGCAAATTGAAATTTCATCCATACCATCGTTGCCACGAACGACCAAAGCGTGTTTTCTGCCCAAAATTTTAAGCACCTGCGCATAAAGGTTTAAAACTGGCTTGTGATAAACGCCAACAAGCTGGTATTTTAGCGCTAAATTTGGGTGCAAAAGTGGCCCAAGCACGTTAAAAACCGTGCGAATTCCAAGCCTTTGCCTTACTTCACGAACCTCGCCAACAAGCGGATGAAAAAGCGGAGCGTGAAAAAAGGCTAGGTTTTTCTGTTTTAAAAGCTCACGATTTGCCATTACATCACCACTTAAATTTAGATTTAGACTGCCAAGCACGTCCGAGCTACCGCTCTTGCTTGAAACGGCTTTGTTGCCGTGTTTAGCGACTTTGACGCCAAAACTTGCGACAATAAACGCCACTGCCGTTGAGATATTTATGCTCTTAAAGCCGTCGCCACCGGTGCCACAAACGTCTATCATATCGCTATCATCGCGAAATGTGTTTGAGTAGTAAAGTATGTTTTTAGCAAGTCCTGCAAGGCTTTTTGGATAAAGGCTCTTTTCGCTAATTAGCACAAGCAGGGCGGCAAGTTGTGTAATTTCGTAACTTTTACTGGCGATGATTTTGCAAATTTGCTCAAAATCCCTATCATCAAGCGCCCTGTCTTCTTGAAGCTTTGTTAAATACTCTTTAAAGTCCAAAATTTCAGGCTCTTTTTGATCATTTTTACTCTTTATGTTTAAGAAATTTGCAATGATTTTTTTACCATATTCGCTAAAATAGCTCTCAGGGTGAAACTGAATTCCAAAAATGTTACGATTTTTCACACGTAACGCCATTAAAACGCCGTCACTGCTATAAGCAAGTGGCTCTAAATTTTCTCCTAAATCATCAACATAAAGCGAGTGGTAACGCATAACTTCAAATTCGCTTGGTAGCTCGTTAAATAGGGGGTTTGCGTCTATTATTTTAATGCGTGAGGTCTTGCCGTGAAGTGGCGTATCAAGCTGTTTTATCGCTCCGCCAAAAACAAGTCCAATCGCCTGATGACCTAGGCAAATGCCTAAAATCGGCACGGCGATGTCTGATTTTAAAATTTCAAGGCAAACACCGCTATCTTTTGGGTGCTTTGGTCCCGGGCTAAGCACGATAAAATCGGGGTTTAAACGCTTTATCTCATCAATGCTTATCTCATCGTTTCTAACGCAAACCACCTCATCATCGCTTAGCTCTTCTAGGTATTGCCTGACGTTAAAAACGAAGCTGTCGTAATTGTCTATTAAAAGTATCATTTTTGTCCTTTTTTAATTTAAAATATTATCTTTTTTGATTTTAAATTCAATAAAAGATTTACTATTTTCTTTTTGCGATACAGTGGTTAAATTTTCATCTTTTGGTATATGTGCTTTAAAATAGTATCTATCATCAAATTTTACTTTAACCAAAAGATTGTTTATTGTGGTTTTATTCTCATCGCTTGTTGTTTTGTCTATGCAAGTTGCGTTGTAGTCGTTAAGGCAAACTGGGATTTTTTCTAAAATTTCTTTACTCATAAATTCATTTTTTATAGTGAAGCTGTCTTTGTAGTTGGCGAGTTTTATTATTCTTACAAAGTCGGAACTAAGAACTGGCATCATTGCAAAACCCACAAATACAGAGAACAAAAAAATGTACTTATATTCAAATGTCTTTAAACAGGCAATTGCTTTAATAAAAATCAAAAGAAAAAATGTTAATAGTAAAAATAAAAAGTTGATATCTTGATATCTTTTATAAACAAATAGTATCAATAAAAAATCAAAACACAGACTAAAAAACAAAGTGGGTAGACTTGTGATATCTTTGTATGTTTTATTTTTATAAACACCAAAACCAAAATATATAACAAACAATAAAATGTATATACATATAGCCTGATTAAAATTTTCTAATATAATATTGCAAATCCATTTTAGCTTTTCAAAATCGTAAGCAAATGGCAAAGCACAAATAACTAACATACAAATTTGCATAATCCAAAATATGAAGCTTATAATTTTATTTTCTGTATTATTTTTAAAAATAGCATAGCCATAAGCCATTAAAAAAACAATTGTATATCCAATATATAAAAATGCCAAAATACTAATACCAAAGAGCAGATAAATTATATTACTTAAATCTGTCTGCGGAATTTGACCGATATTAAAAAAATATGGGACACAAAAGCACGCACCAAAAAACACACAAATCCAAAATGATAAAATTATATTTTTTCTTATCCAATTATATGCCTTAAAAACATCAAGTTGTATGGCATTATTTATATGCTCTATATATCTTTTATCAAAATTCGCATACAACTTACCGCTAAAACTCTTGTATATTTCATAGATTATACTTTCGTTTTTTAAAAAGAGCATTTTTAAACTTTTTTGTTCGTCTATACTTTTGCTCTTTATATGCTGTTTTACTAGTTTTTTTTGGTCTTTTAAAACCCTAAGTATCTTTAAGCTTCTTAATACACGATTTTTAAAAATACTTTTTTTTATTGAATATATGCCATTTTCTTTTAAAATATCTAAATCAAATTTTATTTGTAAAATCTGATTTTGCTGTATTTCTAATAGGCGTTTAAAGCTATCTTGTGTTTGATATTTTTCGATAAAATTTTTAGCTTGATTTACATTACCCTCATATTTATCAAGTTTTTCTAAAAAATATTTTATATCATCATTTTCTAAAAAACTTTTTCTTAATTCAATTATTTTTTTATTAATTGAGTAAATATGTTTTCTATGTCTGTAAAAATTTTTAAAATCTTTATTGAGCCCTTTTATCTCTTCATCTATCTGCTCTAAATCATTATGGTCAAAATTCATCCTTTTGCCTTTTTATAAAAAATGGGCATAAAAATTTTACGCCTCCAAAATCGCGCCGTTGCTTGCGTTTGTTACAAGCTTTCGGTATTGGCGTAGCCAACGAGAATTTAGCTCTTTATCAATCGGTTTAAACTCAGCCTTTCGGCGTGAAATTTCATTATCACTCAAAAGCACGTTTATTGAGTAGCTATCCACGTCAATCTCAATGATATCGCCGTCCTTTAAAATCCCTATCATACCGCCCTCGGCTGCTTCTGGGCTTACGTGTCCGATACTTAGCCCCCTTGTTGCACCGCTAAATCTGCCGTCCGTGATTAACGCCACGTCCGCGCCAAGCCCCTTGCCCATTATTAGCGAGGTCGGGCTTAGCATCTCTTGCATACCAGGACCCCCGCGCGGTCCTTCGTAACGGATTACGACCACGTCGCCTTTTGTGACTTTACCGCCTGAAATTCCAGCTATCGCCTCATCTTGGCTATTAAAGCAAACCGCTTTGCCCCTAAATTTGCGCTCTCCGACAATTCCAGCGGTCTTTATCACGCACCCTTGCTCTGCTAAATTCCCAAATAAAATCGCAAGTCCGCCGACCTTTGAGTAGGCGTTTTCTACCTTGTGGATTATGCTCTCATCTTTTATATCACTCGCCCCCACGCGCTCGCCCAAGCTCTCACCACTAATCGTTAGATTAGCTAGCCTTAAAAGCCCATTATCACGGCGTGAAATCTCTTTTATCACGGCATTCATACCGCCAGCTCTGCCGACGTCCTCCATATGTACGTTTGGCAGGCTCGGGCTGATTTTAGCGATGTGAGCGATGTTTTGGCTGATTTTATTTAGGTCGCCAACTTGCAAATTTACCCCAGCTTCACGCGCAATGGCTAACATATGAAGCACGGTGTTACTGCTACCGCCCATCGCCATATCAACGACAAGTGCGTTTTGCACGGCATCAGCGTTTAGGATATTGCGAATTTTAAACCGCTCATCAAGCGCGATCTGGCAAATCCTACGCCCAGCACGGCGCACCAGCTCTTCACGCTCAGGCGTAAGCGCTAAAATCGTGCCGTTACCACTAAGCGCTATGCCCATAGCCTCACAAAGCGTATTCATAGAGTTTGCCGTAAACATACCAGAGCAACTACCGCCACTAGGACAGGCGTTGCACTCTATGTTTTTTAGCTCACTTTCGCTAATTTGTTTGTTTTCAAACTTGCCAACTGCCTCAAACGCCGTGGCTAAATCGATCGGTTCGCCCTTATCTGTGTAACCCTTTTTCATCGGACCTCCACTTACAAAGATTGTCGGCACATTAACACGTAAAGCACCCATTATCATACCAGGCACGATTTTATCGCAGTTTGGCATACAAACGAGCGCGTCAAGCGCGTGTGCGTTCATCACGGTTTCAATGGAATTTGCAATGATCTCGCGACTTGGCAGAGAGTAAAGCATACCGCCGTGCCCCATAGCAATGCCGTCATCAACGCCAATAGCGTTAAACTCAAACGGCACGCAGCCATTTTTGCGGATCTCATCTTTTAAAATTTCAGCGTATTTATTTAAGAAAAAATGCCCGGGGATAATCTCAATAAAACTATTTGCAATGCCGATAAATGGCTTATCAAAGTCAGCGTCGCTTAGTCCAGTCGCCCTTAAAAGCGAGCGGTGCGGAGTGCGTGTGTAGCCCTTTTTTATGATGTCACTTCTCATTTTTATCCTTTTTAAAAATTTCGTGCTATTTTATCTAATCTCATTTTAAATTTAGGCAAAAAGCGTGAATTTTTAATAATTATTTACAAATAATTTAATCTGAATTTTTGTAAAATAGCCAAAAAACACAAAAAGGAGAGATTAATGCTGACAAACCCAGTTTTAATAAGCATTATCGTTATGAGCGTGCTTTGTCTGCTAAGATTTAATATACTCTTAGCGATCCTAGTTTCAGCACTTGTGGCTGGTTTGATGAGTGGCGCAGGTATCGTTGATACGACAAATACGCTAATTAGCGGTATGAAGGGTAATCTTGAAACTTCGCTTAGCTACATTTTGCTTGGTGCATTAGCAGCGGCCATTGCTAATACAAATTTAACTGCGATTTTGATAAACGGCGTTAGTAAAATGCTAAGCGATAAGCGGACGTATTTTGCACTAACTATCGCTGGTATTGCGTGTTTTTCGCAAAATTTAATCCCAGTTCATATCGCATTTATACCGATTTTAATACCGCCACTTTTGCCACTGATGAATAGGCTAAAAATTGACCGCAGAGCCGTTGCTGTCGCACTTACCTTTGGTCTTAAAGCACCTTATGTAAGTCTTAGCGTCGGTTTTGGTCTGATTTTTCACGGAATTTTGCAAAAAGAGATGAAAAATAATGGCATAAATGTTGAAATTTCAGATATTTCAAGCGTAATGTGGATTGGCGGTGTCTCAATGCTAATTGGGCTAATTTTAGCGATTTTTATCTTTTATGCAAAGAGGCGAGAATACGCTCACACCGAGATTGAAAACGATGAGCTAAAACAGGCACAAATGGCAAAAATGCTAACAATGAGTAAAAAAGAGTGGGCAGTTTTAGCTGGTGCTGTGGTCGCTTTTGGGGTGCAAATTTACACTGAAAGTATGCCACTTGGGGCTTTGATTGGGCTTTTGGCGATGATTTTGCTTGGCGGGATTGAGTATAAAAAGATTGATGACATTATGGATAGCGGTTTTGCTATGATGGCATTTATTGCCTTTATTATGCTTGTTGCGGCTGGTTTTGGGGCTGTGCTTCGTGAGAGCGGTGGGATTAATGAGCTTGTTAGCTTTGCTAGTGGCTTAGCTGGTGGTAAGCTTGGAGGCGCGATTTTAATGCTAGTCATCGGACTTTTAATCACAATGGGTATTGGCAGTAGCTTTGGCACGATACCTATAATCGCCGCTATTTACGTGCCTTTATCGCTCTCGCTTGGATTTTCAACACCAGCCATAATCTTACTAATTGGCATAGCAGCCGCACTTGGCGACGCTGGTAGCCCAGCAAGTGATAGCACTCTTGGTCCAACCTCTGGACTAAATGCCGACGGCCAGCACAATCACATTTATGATACCTGCGTGCCGACGTTTTTATTCTTTAATATACCGCTAATTATTGGCGGAGTCATAGGTGCGATGATACTTTAAATTTAGCCCAGTTTGGGCTAAATTTCTATTTTTTATTCTATTTTTACCACTCTTATTTTTGCTTTTTTAAATCTACTTTAAATAAAAAATTAATTTTGCCAATAAAATATTGTTTCAAATATACACATTTTTAAAATTTTAACGTGTAAAATCGTAATATTTATGCAAATTCGTGGCGGAACTTCAAAGGGATATTTTTTAATAGCTCTGACTTGCCAAGCGATGAGAAGATGCGAGATGAGGTGGTTTTAAGCATTGTTGGGCGTGATGAGAGCTAGATTGACGGACTTGGTGGAGCAAATCTGCTAACTTCAAAGGTCGCCATAATCTCTAAATCAAGCAAGGCTGACTGCGATGTGGATTATCTTTTTGCTCAGGTGGTTGTGAGGCAAAATAGGGTTGATACATCGCCAAATTGTGGCAATATTTTAAGTGGGGTTGGCGTTTTTGCCATTAAAAGTGGGCTTGTTAGAGCAGATAGCCCGACTACAAAAGTGCGCGTAAATATGCTAAATACTGGTAAAATTTGCGAGCTAATAATGCAAACGCCAAACGCTAAATTAAGTTTTAGTGGGACTGCTAAAATTGACGGAGTTAGTGGCACGAGCGCACCTATAATTTGCAATTACGAAGACACGATTGGTTCAAGCTGTGGGGCGTTATTTCCAACTGGCAATTTTAAGGATGAGATTAACGGCGTAAGCGTAACTTGCATTGATAATGGTATGCCAGTCGTGCTCGTAAGAGCCGATGAAATTGGTATTAGCGGTTAAAAGTCCAGCAAGAAACCGGACTTGTCGCTATGGCTGGATACACAAGGCGTTTTAATCCATCTCATCAGTTTATCCATAATAAAATTTTAAACGGCGAGCTAAATATCTGGCAAATGGATGTGCAAACTTACTTTTTTAGGCGTTCAAACCTAAACGCACTATGTCAGCCACGAAGCTGGACTGATCATCTTTTATAGCACCACGCTTGTTACTCCGTTAATCTTTTTGCCTATCAAACCCAAAGCGAAATCATTGACTTTAACGCAATTTAAGGTCCAATAAACAAGGATTTAGGCATCGCAATGGATATGAGCATATCGCTAAAAGCAAAGAGCGGTGCGATTTGCACGCTTTCGTTTAATAACAATGGTCCGCTTGGGACATTTTTTAGATATATCTGCGATAACGGCACGTTTATAGCAAGATATGATGATTTAGTTGATGGCTATGATAAACCGATAGATGTTAGCAAGGTCGCTGTTTCAATGAACGGCATTGAGCTTCAAGATAGAGAATTTATATCAGCCATAAAAGAGAAACGAGAGCCAAACGCAAGTGTAGCACAAGCGCTTAGCACAATGGAGATTTTAAACAAGTTAGAGATAATGCTAAATCAAAAGGGCTAAAAAATGAGAGCTTTAAAATTTCTATCTATTTTTATTTTGCTAAATTTCTCTTTTGCGAATGAGAGGCAAACCACGCTTTTATTACACCACTTTATGTCGTCAAAGGCACCAGCTCACACGAAGCTAATTGAGCCTTGGGCTAGGCAGGTTGAGGCGATGTCAAATGGCGAAATTAAGATTGAAATTTTACCAAGTATGAGTTTAGGCGGTAAGCCAAATGAGCTTTACAGGCAGGTAAGAGATCAGGCTGTGGATTTAGTTTGGGTTTTAGCAGCTTTCGCTCCGGGCGTCTTTGCTAGGACTGAAATTTTTGAGCTACCGACTATTTACAGGGGTAATAGCCTTGATACGACTATGGCGATTTATGAGAATTTTGATCTAATCAAAGATGATTACAAAAGGGTAAAACCGCTCTTAATTCACGCCTTTGCAGGTAATGCACTTCATAGCGTAAATAAACGCATTGAAAAAATGAGCGACTTAAAGGGGCTAAAACTCCGCTCGCCATAATCGCACTTAGGCACGTCTGGCACGGTGTGAGATTTTCGTGGTGGATGACTGATATGCTTCACGATTTTGGCTCTGATAAACCAGTTTTTGATAAGAAAATGGAGATTTCAGAGCTTAGCTTTTTTATCAAATCAGACACTGGTAAAAAGGTCATAGCAGAGCAATATGTCGGACTACCTTACGAGGACTTAACCTGAGTTTTAGCTAAATTAAAAGGCAAATTAGCACAAATCTGCCTTTTTGGTTTTAAAAATTTGTGTTGTTTTTTAAGAATTTTTGTGATTTGAAGTAGAACTTCGCTTGAAATTTAAAAAGTGTCGTTTGTTTTTTCTTTAAGGGAGAAGGGGGCTTGAATTGCGTTCTGCTTGCAGCTACGAGCGAAGCGAAGTAGGGTCGCCCCCTTCTCCCTTAACAACCCTTATCCCTGACAACGCTCTATCGTTGCTGTGCTTCGCACAGGTTTTTATTGCCGACAAGTCGGCATCTGCCGATTAAAATCGGTGTTTGCAAGTTTTGATTTTTACTTTTTAATGTTTTTAAGATTTTTTTAACAATATTTTTAGTCATATCGCAATAAAGATTTTTATTGTTTAATACTTCATCTAAAATCAAAGTCTTTCTTGCTTCTATTATTGTTTTTAAAAATGCTTTGTGATTATCTGAAATATAAGGCGTATTGTCAATAATTTCGTTTATTTTAGACAAATCAATTTTTGGCGTGATAGTTTGCAGTGCTTCTAAACAATCCTTATTATTTGTATTTTTTAAAAAATCAAGCATATTTATCTTCACACCGCTAATTTTTATAGCTGAATTTGGAAAAACATATACTCTTTTTTCTATCTCACTTCTATCGTTTAGCATTTTCTTAAAGCCCTCTTCTGATATTTGCGCAAACAGGCAAGAGCCACAATCAAAAATCGGCGAAACTTTGCATTCATTGCTATACGCATTAACCAAAAAGCCCCAGTTTCCATTGTGTCTATCAAAATTTCCAAGCAAGGTATCAGCTATAAACATATTCCAAAAATGTTTTTTTACCTCGTCTGCTTTTATATCAAATTGAGTTTGATTTTCTATGGATTTTAAAATTTCATCTAATTCAGTATCATATCCACCGCTTGAACTATCCATAACGCTATTTTTCAGTGAAGCAAAATCATAAAAATCATACTTTTTGCTTAATAAATCACTTGTAAAATCCTTACAAGCCACCGCTATTTTATTATCAAATTTGCCAAGTAAGGTGTCTTGCGAATTTAAACCCAATGTTTTTAAAATATGACAACTAATATACTCGCTAAAACAGCTATTTATGTAAGAAATTTCATTGTTTTGCTTTGGTTTTGGCGGAAATTTAAGCATATATAGTTCGTTGTTAAATATAATGGCTTTTTTATTGCCATTAGCCCCACCATATGCTTTTGGGTATAGTTTGCAATTTGTAAAATCCAACTCTTTCATCTTATATTCCCAAATATTTATCTCTTAGATAATCAGCCACTTCTTTTGTTATCTCTCTGCCGTGTTGAGATGAATTTATTGAGCCATAAAGCTCCGACCAGTAAATATCAATGTCTTTGTTGTCGTTTTCTTTGCATTTAAGTAAATCTCTTATTCTCTCTTGTAAATCAATAGGGAGTGTCTTTAAATCAACTATTTCGTTCATATTTTTGCAGGTTTATATGAGTTATCTAAATAAATTTTAAAAGCATCATAATGCTAAGTGTAAAAGGTAAGAGTGCGAAAATTTTCTTTACCTTTTGGGCTGGGATTTTATGCGTTATTTTAACTCCAAGTGGCGCAAAAAAGTAGCTTGTAAGTGTGATAAAAAGCACGGCAGATAAATTTACATATCCAAGTGTAAAATTTGATAAATTAGTGTTTGTCCAGCCGTTAAAAATGTAGCCAATCGTGCCAAAAATAGCGATAGGAAAGCCAACTGCTGCTGATGTGCCAATGGCTTTTTTAATATCAATACCCTGAAATGTCAAAAATGGCACCGTTAAAATTCCGCCGCCAATTGAAACGATAGATGAGATTATACCAATGGCTAAGCCAGAGATGATTTGCAGGTATTTTGGTAGAATTTTTTCAGCTTGATTTTCATTTGTTTTTGAAAAAAACATCTTAACTGCTGAGTAAAACATAAAGATTGAAAAAATCACAGCTAGATAAAATGAGTTGATTTTACTAGCTATAAATGAGCCAAAAAATGTCCCGACAGCCACGCCAACGCCGATTTGCCAAAATAAATCCCATTTTACGGCGTTAAATTTTGCGTGAGTTTTAAAGCTAGAAAACGAGGTGATGATAATGCAAGCCATACTTGTCCCAAGTGCGATATGAACGACATTTGCTTCGCTTACGCCATTTGCTAAAAAAAGATACGTAAGGCTAGGCACTAAAACACCGCCGCCACCGATACCAAACATACCAGCGACTAGCCCTACAAAAGCACCCAGGGCAAGAAGCGTAAAAATCATATCAAAACTAATCATTAAAGTCCTTCAAATGAGTAATAGATATTGCCTTTTATTGCTTGTTTTTCATAAGAGTTTAAATTTTGATTTGAGACATTATTTGTATAGCGATAGTTTAGAGCGAGCGATAGTTCTTTATTTATTGACTCAACTAGCGTAAAATCCAAGACATATCTTTTATCTTTTCGGCGTTTTCTAAATTGAATTACATTGTGATCAATGGGGGCTAATTTATATGAAGTGTAGTAGTATTCAAGTCCGGTTAAAAGTGTCGTGTGATTAGTTGGCGTATAGATATTTTCAAGTTTAAAATTCATAAAATTATTATCAACCCCTATCTTTTTTTTACCATCTGCGTTTTCAGTCCCAAAGCCAAATGTGAATGTGTTTTGACCAAAATTTTCACTTGGCATAACTAGACTATTTTGTGCTTCAATGACTTTTGAGTTTTTATAGCGTTCATCTTTTGAAAAAAAGTTCTTTTTTGATAGTTTTAGTTTGGTTTTATAAAGCAAATTTTGACTTAAAACGTATTCAAAACTAGGCGTTAAGGTGTATAAATTTAGATTTGATTTATCATCTTGAATTAGCCTTGTATATGAGGCTGACAAGCCTGTTTTTGACATATCAGAGGTGTAAGATGTGCCAGTTTCAGCAGTGATGATGTCTAAATTTTCAGTGTCGTTTTCGTTAAATTTTTGCGAATACGCAAGGACTTTTGTATCAATTGATAGATTTTCATTTGCCTTGTATGAGTGACTTAGTGCTAAAATATACTCCATAAATTTATCGGTATCTATTTTGTTTGGAATAGACCAAATACCGGGTCTTGAAAATTTCTCAACTCTGGCAGTTTTTGTATTGGTTGCGTTACGCACATTTGTATCGTGTCCTACGCCAATGCCAAATAATCCACTAAAAAAGTTATTTTGCTCTTTTAGACTTAGTGAGCTAATTTTATTTTTAATATTTGCCCTAACGCTTTCTGGTATCTCTATCTCTTGGCTATTTAATACTTCTTGATAAAGCCTATTTGCTTCAAAGTGTCGTTTTGGTTGCTGTGAGTAAATTTTAGCTAGTTCAAGTTTAATTCTAGGATTATTTGGGGTCATTTCTAAAAGGTGTGAATAAATAATCTCTGCATCGTCATAAGCGCCGATTTCATAGGCACTTCTAGCATATATAAAGGCGATTTCGCTATTTACGTTATTATTAAACCCATAATCTCTTAATAACTCATAACTCTTGGCAAAGTCGCCTTTATTATAGTATTTTTTAGCTTCATCTAAAATAGATTCATTAGCTTCAAGTGGGGCTGTATTTAAATTTTTGGTATCAATCTCACTAGATTTTTGTGAATTTGTGTCAATTGGCAGATTTTCGTTTGTTTTATAAGAGTTTTTTAATGATGTAAAATTCTCTATAAATTTATCGGTATCTGTGCTGTTTGGGATGTGCATTTGATTGTTTTTGGTTGCGTTATGCGTATTTGCATTATGTCCCACGCCAAAGCCAAAAAATGCACCAAAAAAGCTATTTTGCTCTTTTGCGTTTAATGAACTAATCACAGCCTTTATCTTTGTCCTAACGATTTCTGGCACATTTTTGTTATTTAACACCTCTTGATAAAGCGTATTTGCCTTAAAGTGCTGTTTTGGTTGCTGTGAGTAAATTCTAGCTAACTCAAGCTTGATTCTAGGGTTTTTTGGGTCTTTTTTTAAAAGCTTTAAATAAACAACCTCTGCCTTGTCATAAATGCCGATTTCAAAAGCACTTCTAGCGTATATAAAGGCAGTTTGTTCATCTGCATTATCTCTATTAAAATCATAGTCTTTTAATAACTCATAGCTCTTAGCAAAATCGCCTTGATCGTAGTGTTTAATGGCTTCATCTAAATTAGCCATTAAACACAATGGGATTGATAGAAAAACTAGCCTTTTTATCACTTGCTAGTCACCTGACCGCCTGTTAAATCGGCTTCAAATTGAACATTTAATTGATTTTGTCCATTTTTATCTCTTATGATTACTTGCTGAGAACCTAAGCCAGATTTGACCTTTGTTATATGAGCTTCTCTGTTGCCCCCTACCCCATCAAAATAGCCTCCGCCTTGGATAACTGGCATACCACCCTTTTTATCCGTGCCTACATCATTAAAATAGAAGTCTGTCCCATTATGTCTGCGTCCTGTAACGCTACCAGCAAAATTTCCGCCATAGCTGTAATTATTGCCCCTATCATCAGTAACTTTGTATTTATAATCACCTGTAAATTGATTTAATCCACCAGCACCACCTCGTCCAAGTAAAAATTTAAAATTTATGTTATTTTCACTAGGCGTAAATTTATAGGTTGTATCGTATAAATGCCTAGGATTTGAAAAGGTACCTGAGAAGTTTAGCTCTATTTTGCTAGGGCTATTCATCATTCGTGTAGTAAGGACTTGCAAATTTGATTCTTCAAATAATTTCATAAAATGTATTGCTTTATTTTTATATGCTATCGCTGCTGCTTCTGCTTGTTTTTTAGCATCTTCTGCTTGCTTTTTAGCCTCTTCTAATTTTTTGGCTTCTTCTTCTGCTTTGCGTTTAGCTTCTTCTTCTGCTGCTTGTTGTTTAGCTAACTCTTCTGCTTGACGTCTTGCTTCTGCTTCGGCTAGCTCTTTTTGCCTTTGAATTTCTTCTGCTTCTTTTCTAGCTTTTTCTTCTTCTGCTTGTTTTTTAGCTAGCTCTTCTGCTTTACGTGCTGCTTCTGCTTCGGCTAGTTCTTTTTGTCTTTGAATCTCTTCTGCTTTGCGTTTAGCTTCTGCTTCTTCTGCTTGTTTTTTGGCTAACTCTTCTGCTTGACGTCTTGCTTCTGCTTCGGCTAGCTCTTTTTGTCTTTGGGCTTCTTCTGCTTCTTTTCTAGCTTTTTCTGTTGCTTCTTGTTCGGCTTTTTTTCTAGCCTCTTCTGCCTTAGCAGCTTCTTCGGCAGCTTTACGTTTAGCTTCTGCTTCCTCTGCTTGTTTTTTAGCTAACTCTTCTGCTTGTCGTTTAGCTTCTGCTTCGGCTAACTCTTTTTGTCTTTGTTTTTCTTCTGCTTCTTTTCTAGCCTTTTCTTCTTCTGCTTTCTTTTTAGCTAACTCTTCTGCTTGTTTTTTAGCTTCTGCTTCGGCTAACTCTTTTTGTTTTTGTTTTTCTTCTGCTTCTTTTCTAGCTTTTTCTTCCTCTGCTTGTTTTTTAGCTAGCTCCTCTTTTTCTTTTTGTGCTTTTTTCTCTGCTTCTTCTGCTTTGCGTTTAGCTTCTTCTTCTTGTTGTGCTTTTTGTTTAGCTTCAGCATCTGCTTTTTTTCTAGCCTCTTCTTGTTCTTGCATTTTCTTTTCAGCTTCATCTTTGTTTTTTTGCGAAATTTCATTTTTTGTAGCCTGTTGTGATTGGGCTATTTGACTATTCTTATTTTCGCTATCCCAGTCGCCCCAGCTTGTTATGCTATCGTTTATCGTTGATGTAACAGATGTTGTTTGGGCTACGCTTGAAGATGTGGCTTGTGTGGTTTTAGCCGTTGTTTGGGTTGTTGCTGTTGATGATGAAGCTGTGTTTGTTTGACTTTCATTTGTGTTTGAAGTCGTTTGATTTTTGTTTTGCGTGTCATCTTGTGTGTTAGTTTCGCTCTTTTGACTATCGTTTGAGTTTGAATTTTTATCAGAAGTAGTCGCTGTAGGTGTTGTTTGAGCGATATTAAAGCTATCTAAAACGCTGTTTAAATTCTCGCTATCAACGGCTACTACCTTGCCTAGTGGCTTACCAGCTTGTGTTGCAACAAAGTTGCCTTTTGCTACATCTTTCATATCACCAAGCGGACTTTGGACAAAAATCATACCTTGTGTGCAGATTACCTTGCTTTGGTCTGCGTAAATTTCGGTGCCACGGATACCGATTGTTGCGTTTTTGGTTTTGATTTTAAATCTGTTTGGATTTACTTTGCCGATTTGCCCCGTAATAGCGTGAAAAGCACCCTCGGTTACGCTTAGTTCTGTTCTAGCCGCCTTTGGGTTTGTGTCTGAAAAGTAATAATCTTTTATGTTTAATGTAGATTGTTTGCCTATCGTTACGATAGTTTTATCCACAAAATCAATTCTTACTTTTGAGTTTTGCTTGGTTTGAATGATGTCGTTTTTTTCAACCTTAGTCCCCAAACTCACATTTAAAATTTTATCCGCTCTTTTTATAGTCGCTTCGCCTTCAAGCAGTGAAACACTTCCCACGCTTGCAAATAGGGCGTTTGCTATAAAAAGCAGAATCAAACCGATACGTTTCATAACTCACTCCTTAGTATCAGAAAATTTGGCTTATTATAGCACAAAAAAACTGAAAAATTTTTATCATTTAACAAATTTCAAATAAAAATTTTATGAAATTTAATCCAAAAGAGTGTAAAATCACGCAAAATTTTAAGGATAAAAATGGAATTAGTGCAATATTTTGGTGCTGATAGATTGATAACTTTTATGCTACTTTTTGCCAGAATTAGCGGACTTATGGTCTTTTTTCCATTCTTTTCGCACGCACAAATTCCACTTAGCGTTAAAACTTCGCTTACATTTATATTGACGATTTTGCTCTATCCGATGGCACACGCACACACTCACGCCATTAATTTTTTAGTGCTTGAAATTTTAAGCGAGGCTATGCTTGGGCTTTGTGCTGGGTTGTTACTTAGCATTGTTTTTGGGACTTTACAGCTTGCTGGCGAGCAGATTTCAATGGTAATGGGCTTTTCAATGGCGACCGTGCTTGACCCGCAAACTGGCACAAACTCGCCAATTATTGCTAATTTTTTAAGCCTTTTAGCCCTGCTTACATTTATTATTTTTGATGGACATCATCTGCTTATTTATTTTTACGCAAACTCCCTAAATTCCGTGCCTCTTGGCGATTTTTATCCACGTGTTGGGGTGCTTACATACACGCTTAAAATTTTTACGAATTTATTTGTTTTTGGCTTTGTTTTAGCCTTCCCAATCATCGCACTATCGCTACTTTCTGACGTGATTTTTGGTATGCTTATGAAAACAATGCCACAATTTAACCTTCTTGTCGTTGGCTATCCGATAAAAATCACAATCGGATTTGTCGTTTTAATCGCAATTTTGGCTGGAATTTTAAAAATTTTTACCACTTTGATTTTAAATATCATAAATGACCTGCCAGCTCTGTTTTTTTAAAAATTAAGTTAATAAAAATGAAAAATATCATAAAATAGGCGACTACGTTTTTAAGGAGTGGTTATGAAGGTCGTTTTGGTAAATAAAAATCCAGCCGTTTC
Organism: Campylobacter gastrosuis; assembly: GCF_030249845.1. GTDB lineage: Bacteria > Campylobacterota > Campylobacteria > Campylobacterales > Campylobacteraceae > Campylobacter_A > Campylobacter_A gastrosuis. Next base: position 87,646 of record NZ_JANURM010000004.1, read on the forward strand.
TCGTTTGATTACGCTAAGTCTTGAAAAAATCGGAGCAGATTACGCTCAAATTAGCGAAATTTCGGAGCTTGAAGGTAGGGCTGACTTTTTGATAATTGATAGCGATATAGAGCTTAATGATACCGATTTAAACGCATTAGCGAGTAAAATTTTATACCTTTTGCCACGTGGTGCTAATAAACCTGAATTTACCGATATTGTGCTTGAAAAGCCCTTTTTGCCGACTGATTTTATAAAAATTTTTGAGCAAAACAAGGTAGAAAAAGAGAGTCTAAACGATGAAACGCCTAGCGATTTTAGCGTGAATGGGGCGAATTTTCAGACTGAAATTTCAGATGATGATATTAGTTTTGAGTTGCCAGATTTTGATGATGAGCTACTTGATAAAGATGATGAGAATTTAGCGGATTTAGATATTAAGTTGCCTGATTTTACCGCTTTAAGCGATGATGAAGTGGTAGAAGAAAATAAAAATTTAGATGATGAAATTTTAGAAGTTGATGATAAATTAAACGAAACTGATGAAATAAAATTAGATGACGAGCTTAATATTGATGAGCCAAATGAGCTAGATAAAACAAGCCAAGAAGTAGCTAGTGATATAGGCACGGACGAGATAAAAGCCGATGAAATGGAGCTTAACGAGCTTGATTTAGGAGAGCTTAATTTAGATGATTTAGCCACTAATGAGCCAAATTTAAACGAGCCAAAGGCATCTGATACGATAGAAAATATCAAAAATATCCTAGATGATATTGACACCGATGAGCAGGACGCTGTGGCTGATGATGGCGTTTTAGACGATATTTCAAAAGATATCGTTAGCGATTTAGATGATGAAGTTTTAGATGAAAATTTAGATGAAGGCACCATTAATGAGCTAGGCGATGAGCTGGTTTTAGATGAAAATGTGGCAGAAAATTTAGATGAAGTTAGCGATGATTTAATAAGCTTAGATGAGAGCGAAAATGTTGATGAAATTTTAGATGAAGTTAGTCAAGATTTAGGCGAGAGCGAAGCCCTAAATGAGAGCGAAATCATAAGCGAGAATGAAATTTTAAGTGAAAATGAAATTTTAAACGAAGATGAAATTTTAAACGAGAGCGAAACAACAGCCAATAGCGAAAGCTCGGGCGATATCACAGAGATTGATCAAATTGATGAAATTTCAATGCTAAAAGCCTTTAACGAGCCCTGTGATGAGATAGCAGATGAGCCAAAAGATGAGCCACAAAGCAAGGCACAAAGTGAGCCAAAAGCCGATGATTTTAAAGATGAAATCACAAAAACAATTACCAAAAAAATCACAAATTCACTAAATGAAAGCTCGTTAAAAGAGATTTTAAAGGATATGAACATAAAAATTAGCATAAGTTTTGAGGATAGGTAGTTGAAGGGGCAAATTTTAATCATCTCAGGCCCTAGCGGTAGCGGTAAAAGCACACTTTTAAATAGACTTTTAAAGGATGAGCCAAATTTATACTTCTCTATTTCAAGCACGACAAGGGCGATTAGAGAGGGCGAAAAAGACGGCGTGAATTATCATTTTGTAAGCCAAGATGAATTTCAAAAAGGTATAGAAAATGGCGACTTTTTGGAGTGGGCTTACGTGCATAAAAATTATTATGGCACGAATTTAAAGCCAGTTTTAAAGGCGCTTGATGAGGGCAAAATCGCCGTTTTTGACATTGATGTGCAGGGTTTTAACCTAGCAAAAGAGAAATTTAAAAACTACATAACTTCGGTTTTTATCACGACAAAAAACCAAGATGAGCTAAAAAAACGCCTTCAAAAGCGAAACACCGATAGCGATGAGATTATTCAAAACCGCCTATTTAACGCTGTTGGCGAAATGGAGCATATCTTAGAATATGATTATTTTTTAATAAACGATGATTTAGAAAAAAGCTATAAAGGGCTGCTCTCAATTGTGCGTTCTATGCGTTTAAAAAGCACAAATATACCGCTTAGACAGACGATTGATGAGTGGATTGATTGTAAATAAATTTTATTAAGGAGAAACAATGGGTAGTATGAGTATGGGACACTGGCTAATCGTTTTAGCCGTGATTATTTTGCTTTTTGGTGCGAAAAAAATTCCAGAATTAGCAAAAGGTGTTGGCAAGGGTATAAAGTCGTTTAAAGCCGAAATGGAGGACGATAAGCCACTTGAAAAAGTAGAGAAAAAAGATGAAGATGTAGCTGAGATTAAGAGCCAAGAAGCTACAAAAAACGTTTAGGTTTTTGCGTTGAAAGAGCTAGTTAAGAGTGAAATTTTTAAGGTTTTAGGGCGTGATTTTGTCCTTGAAAAGCCAAAGGATATAAGCTTAGCACACTACGCTACGCCACTTGCGTTTTCGCTCGCAAAAGAGCTTAAAAAGTCGCCAGTAGCCATAGCAAATGAACTTGCCTTAAAATTTCAAGACAGCAAAATTTTTAGCGTAAGTGCGGTAAATGGCTATTTAAATTTTAGGCTAAACGGCGAGTTTTTAAACAAAATCTCAACCGACGCCCTAAAAAATGGCACGGATTTTGCCAAAGGCGAGATAAAAAATGAGAAAATTTTCATTGAGTATATCAGTGCAAATCCGACCGGCCCGCTACATATCGGACACGTAAGGGGTGCTGTTTATGGCAATATCTTAGACATTGTAGGCAGATATTTAGGCTATGAAATAGCGACTGAATACTACATAAATGACGCTGGTAATCAAATTGACCTGCTTGGCACTTCAATTAGTCTAGCTGCAAAAGAGCTACTTTTTGGCGAAAGTGTGGAGTATCCAGAGAGCTATTACAGGGGCGAATATTTGGTGCAAATCGCAAAGGACGCCCTAGCAAAATTTGGCAAAGAGATATTTTACGATGAGAGCAGAAATTTAGAACTTGCTGAGTTTGGCAAAGATGAAGTGATAAAGATAATCAAAAAAGACCTAAACGATGTCGGCATAAATATACAGAGCTGGGCTAGTGAAAAATCCCTTTACAGCGGACTTGAAGCGACAATTAATAAGCTTAAAATTTCAGGGCAAATGTATGAAAAAGACGGAGCGACCTATATCGCTTCAAGCAAACTTGGCGATGATAATGACAGGGTTGTTATAAGAGATGACGCTAGACCCACGTATTTAGCTGGCGATATCATCTATCACAACGCAAAATTTGAGAAAAATTACGATAAATACATTAACATTTGGGGTGCTGATCATCACGGATATATCGCACGTTTAAAGGCTGCCATTCATTTTTTAGGCTACGATGAGAGCCGTCTTGAAGTGATTTTAATGCAAATGGTAAGCCTTTTAAAAGATGGTAAGCCGTTTAAAATGAGCAAACGTGCTGGCACCTATGTTTTAATGAGTGAGATTGCCGAAGAGATCGGAGCTGAGGCACTTAGATTTATGTTTATTAGCAAGTCAAACACAAGTCCGTTAGAATTTGATTTAAATTCTGTTAAAGCAAATGACAATACAAATCCGATTTTTTATATAAATTATGCTCACGCACGTGTAAATCAAATTTTTGCCAAGGCAAACAAAAGCGTAAATGATGTCATAAATGCCGATTTAAACGTGCTTGATGATAGTGCTAAAAACCTGCTGTATCAGGCAATTACGCTAAATGAGGTGCTTGAAGATGCATTTAGCTCACGTGGGCTTTATAAAATCGCTGACTTTTTAAAGGCGTTAAGTGCGAATTTTCATAAATTCTATAACGAAAATCGTATCATCGGCTCAGAAAACGAGGACGCACTTTTAAAGCTTTTTGGCGTGGTCGCACTAAGCATAAGAACGGCGTTAAAACTAATGGGTATAGTCGCAAAAGAGCGTATGTTAAAGGATGAATAATGCCTTTAAAATCGGCAATGCAAAGCTTTTTAGACGACCCAAGCCCCAAAAATGAAAGTAAGCTAATAAATCTGCTTTTAAAGGCTGATTTTTTAGCTCCAATTTTAATGCTCTCGCCACTTGCAAAGCCTGATGGCAACGCATTTTACGAAGAAGAGGGCTCAAATATAAAATTTGTAATCTTAGAAAACGAAAATGATGAGGGCTTTTATCCAGCATTTACTAGCAAAAACGAGCTTTTAAAGTGGCGAAATGACACCGAACAAGAGGTGCTAAATTTACGCCTAAAAGACTACGCTAATATGCTATTTAGCGAGCAAAATCGCTACAAAGGTGTCGTTATAGACGCCTTTTCTCACTCACTCGTGCTTGATATTGAATTTTTAAAAGCGATTTTTAAAGAGTAAAATAAAATCCGTTTTTGCCGATATATTTGCAAAGTATTAAATAAAGGTTTAATATGCAGATAAATTTAAGCACGAATTTTTTAAATAATATAAATGAAAGCTTAAAAATTAACGGCACAAAAACAGCCGATGATAGCACCAAAGAGCTACAAATCGCACGAGAAAATGCCTAAATTTCATAAAAGACAATATATATCAGACCTTAAATACGCAGTTTAGCAAATACCAGAAAGATAAATATTTAAAATTTAATAGTGGCGAAATCACCTACGATGATTTTTTACGTGAAGTTGAGTTTAATATGTCAGCTGTGATGAGCATGGACACAAAATATCTAAATCTCACGCCAAAGGCTTATGATGATTATTTGGAGCTTTCTAGGGGCGATTTTAAGGTCGTGCTTGATCTTTTTGATGATAATGACCCTCATAATTTTGGCGAAATTTCAACCAATGCAATGCTTATAAATCTTGATAGCAATGGCGACGCTTTGCTTGATAAAAATGATAAATACTTTTTTAACCTAAAAGCAAAAGGCTACGACAAGGATGGCAATCTTAAAATTTTCAGGCTCAGTGAGCTTGTGAGCGGGATTGACCTGCTAGGTTTTATTAAAAAGCCAAGCGAGATGGAAAATCACAGCCTAAATTTAATGAAGGCCTACAACGCTCACCCAGCGATAAAAGAGCATAGAATTGACATTGACGGCACGGATAATAGAATTAGCTACTACAACAACAACCCCTACACGATTTTTAAGCCAGAGTATCGTTATGAGCGTATGAGTAATGAGATGCTTGATGAGCTTTTTGGTAATTTAAGCGACAAGGACGGCTGGGTTAAGCTTGATAATTTGGTTTTTAACGACAAAAGTCCGTATAAAAATTTCGCCTACGCAAAGCAGAATTTAAACGGAGAGTTAATGCTTGATGAATTTAACACTCGCTCAAAATTTCAGGATAGCAACCTATCTTACACAAAGGAGATGAAAGATAAATTTTTGGAATTTTACGATAGATATTATGCCACGCTTGATAGTTTTGAGCAAGAAAAGAGCAAAATTTTAAACGCACTAAAACAGCACGGAGATAGCCAATTATCAGGCAAGATAGAGCAGTTAAAGAGTGCTAGTTTGGCTAGTTTAGAGCGTGAATTTGAGCAGATGAGTGGCGTGGATTTTAGCCAAAGGACACTTCAAAAATTTAAAAAAATGTTTAGCAAAAATGCAAAAAACACAGCAGAACTCTTGCAAGACACCGATAGCGTGGTGGCGATGAAACGCGAGAAAAACGGCTCTATCACGCTAAAATTTGATAGTGGCAGGGTGCTTAATGTAAATGAGCTTTATTACGACACTGGCGAGGTTAGAGGCGAGGGCAAACGCCTAAAACTAAACCTAATCCGCCACGATTTAAAGGAGCAAACCATAAACGAGTTGGTAAAAATTTCAGATAATCTAGCCATAAAAAATGAAGCAAATGGCGAAATTTTGGAGCTTTCAAAGCTTGGCATTGAGTTTATAAGAAGCTTAAAAAATAGCTTTTACATCCAGCTAGAAAATGGCAAATCGTTTGTTGCAAAAGAGCTGTATAATGTAAGCTACATTAATAGTTTGTTTAAAGATGATTTAATAAAATTAGAGGATAAAATTTATAAAAAGGTTAATGAAAGGGTTTAAAAACCCTTAAAAACAAAAATGTGGAGCAGAAATTACCCAGCCTACACCACGCTGGTCAAAGCCTTTTAAGTCAAAAATAATTCTGCCACCAAGATAAAAATCATCTATTTCTATAATACTAACTTCGCCTATGCCCCAAAAAATCACAAAATAACGCTTTAAGCTATCAAAATTTAGACTGCGAATTTTTGTATTTAGCTCGTGACCATTATAAACAAAGCCATTTACTTTATATTTGCTAGACCAGCCACTTTGCGTTCTATACGCCACACAGGCTGTTTGTTGCTCATATGCAAAGAGCGTTAGCTAAAAAAGAAAATTTATACGAGTATGTCTTGTTTAAATTTTTATTTACATTATATAAATGCTAGTTAATATAATTTTAAACAGCAATTAAATTTTATATTCAATAGAAAATAGCAGATAAACATTATAATTTTATCTGCAAAATTGCTTACCAGTTAGGTTTTTTGGTTCCTTGTTTGCCAGTATATGGGTTATAATTCCCTTTGGTGGAGTAGTTATTTATTGTTGTGCTATCCCTTGATGATTTGTAGTGAGGTTGAACATACGTTCCATCTTTTTTAAAATATCCATTGACATACGTATCTGCAAAAGCACAATTTAACCCAAATAGGGCAACTAATGTAAGTATTTTTTTCATTTTATCTCCTTTTTCTCCATAGGGATAATCTCTATGGCTGATTGTAAATGCATTTTATACAAAAATAAACTTATATAAAATGGGGATAATTATGTTAAATTTGCCATCAATTACAACCGATGAAGAAAACGAAAAATTCTTAGATTTAGTCGCAAACAACGTAAAAAGAATAAGAATACAAAGAAATTTAAGCCAACTTTAAACAGCACTTAGTATAGGTCAAGCTTCAAGCGGATTTTATGCAAATATGGAAAATAACGCTCACGGCAAGCACTTTAATCTAATCCATCTCTTTAAACTCTCAAAACTTTTTGAGTGCGATATCTGTGAATTTTTTAAAATTCAGCCTTAAAAATCAAAAAATAAAGAAAATTTAGCTATAATCCGCCCCCAAAGCACAGCAGGTAATCGCTTTTTTAAAGAGGAAAGTCCGAGCTGCCATAAGACAGAGTTCCATCTAACAGATGGCTAGGGCGACCTAAGGGAAAGTGTAACAGAAAGCAAACTACCGAAAAATCGGCAAAGGTGAAACGGCGGGGTAAGAGCCCACCAACGAGCTTGGCAACAAGTGCGTTTATAAACCCAACTCGCAGCAAGAAGGGGTGGTTTTTAGTCTTATATTAAAACCCTTCGCTAAATTTTGTATGCAAATGCAAAATAAGATAAATGATTACCAAAAACAGAACTCGGCTTAGGGCTGTGCTTTGTGAAATTTTTGTTAGCTTATTAATAAATTTTAAAATTTTATGACTAAAATCAAAAAAATTTTAATATTTTTTTGATACAATGCAAACCAAAAATAAATTATTCAGAAAGGAAAGCAATGTCTGTAAAGCAAGAAAGACGCGATTTTATTGGGATTGCGTTTGGTGCGGTAGCTGCTGTTGGCGGTGCATTTTCGCTTGTGGCGATGAAAAAGACTTGGGATCCGCTCCCTAGCGTCAGAGCAGCAGGTTTTACCAGTGTTGATCTTACTCCGATGAAAGAGGGCGAGATTAGGCAGGTTGAGTGGCGTAAAAAGCCGATTTTTATCTTTAAAAAAGAGGCTAACGCTAAGCCAAATGAGGCTCGTGATGTCGTGGTCGGGAGTGATAGATATATCGTTGTTATCGGACTTTGCACGCATCTTGGCTGTATCCCTGAGTGGAAAAGTAGCAAAAACGCCTTTGTTTGTGCCTGTCACGGAGGCGAGTTTAACGCTGACGGCGAAAATATCTTTGGACCGCCACCACGCCCACTTGATATCCCACCATTTAAGATAGAAGGCACGACTTTGGTGCTTGGCGAGACTGGCCCTGAATACAACAAATTAGTAGGCAAGGCGTAAGGAGATAAAATGGCACAAATTCACAAATCAAACGGCGTCCTAGACTGGCTTGACCAGCGTTTGGCTGTAAATAAGCTAATGAAAGTCCTAGTTAGCGAGTATTGGATACCAAAAAACATAAATTTTCTATGGGCTATGGGCGTTATTTTAACGACACTTTTTGCGGTGCTTTTTGTAAGCGGACTTCTACTTTTAATGTATTATAAACCAGATGTAAATTTAGCCTTTGATAGCGTAAATCAAACGATAATGCAAGAGGTTGAATACGGCTGGTTGTGGCGTCATATGCACGCAGTTGCAGCCTCTGTCATCTTTTTGATAATGTATATTCACCTTCTTACTGGACTATATTATGGCTCTTACAAAAAGGGCAGGGAGATGATTTGGGTTAGCGGTATGCTACTTTTTATCTGTTTTTCAGCCGAGGCATTTAGCGGATATATGCTACCTTGGGGGCAGATGAGCTACTGGGCTGCCACTGTTATCACTCAGCTTTTTGGTGCTGTGCCGGTTATTGGCGAGGCGTTGGTTGAGTGGATTAGGGGCGATTATGCTGTTGGTGATGCGACGCTGACACGCTTTTTTATGCTTCACGTGTGCTTAATGCCAATTGTGATAATAGCAGTTTTAGTTATTCACTTTTATTCACTTAGAATTCCTCACGTAAATAACCTAGACAGCGAGGAGATTGACTTTGATATTGAGGCAAATGAGTATCTAAATGGCGATAAGAAAAAGGCAAAAGTAATACCATTTTGGCCGGGATTTTTGGCAAAAGACTTTATGTATGTCGCATTTTTTATGATATTTTTTATGTATCTAGTTTGCTTTCACTTCAATTTTGCAATGGACCCGATTAACTTTGAGCCAGCAAATGCGCTAAAAACTCCACCACATATCTATCCAGAGTGGTATTTCTTGTGGCAATATGAAATTTTACGCGGATTTTTCTTTGATATGTTTGGCATTACAGCTGCAAATTTAGGCTTGCTTGCGTTTGCGTTTGCGGGCGTTGCTTTTATGATTATCCCGCTACTTGACACGAGCGATGTTGTCGCACCAGCACACAAAAGACCGCTATATTTTATATGGTTTTGGGTGCTTGTGATTGATTTAATTGCACTTTCAATTCTAGGCAAAATTCCAACCGCTGGCAGAGAGTGGCTAGGATTTGGTAGCTCGGTGCTATTTTTATTCTTATTTATCGTAGCACTGCCGATTATTAGCATAATTGAAAAGAGAAGGGGATAATTATGAAAGAGTTAAAAATTTTTGCCATAGTTGTCTTTTTATCTGGCGTTTTATACTGGGGCATTGAGCCTTATGCTCATCACGAGCTTCATCCGCAAACAGCCCTTGCAAATTACGATTTTACCGCTGAGGATATAGATTTAGCGAGTAAAAATTTAGAGATAGCAAAGGCAAAGGGCGATGATAAAGTAGCACAAAAATCGCTTGATGAATACAAGGCGTTTTGGGACGAGGTAAAAACGATAGATTTAAGCAAGGGCGACGCACAAAAGGGTGCTGAATTTGCCGCTACTTGTGCTGGTTGTCATAGCATTGAGAGTGCTGGAATTCCAGCTAGTATGGACGCACAAACCGCTAGTGCTAGTTTTGGCGTAGTCCCGCCTGATTTAAGCACGGCTGGGGCGATTTATGATGATAAATTTTTAGTTGCCTTGATTAAAAATCCAGTAATGGCACTAAAATTAAGCCATAAATTTGGCGATGAAAAGCCATTCCCGATGACACCATATTTTGGCGAAAACAGCGATATTGCCGACATTGTAGCCTACTTAAAGTCAGTTTCACAAGACTACATTAAGGCAAATAAGGGCATTAGCGACGAGAGATTATTTTCAGACGCTTGCCAACGCTGCCACGACATTAAATATGATAAAAAATACACTCACTCAAACAGAGTTGAGTTGGCAAAATATATGGGCTCAAATCCGCCAGATCTCTCAATGATGATCCGTGCTAAAAATTCAGATAATTACCTAAATAAGCTCATAAACGACCCACAAAAGGTGCTTTCTGGCACTTCAATGCCACGTGTTGGGCTTAAAGAGGACTCAGAAAAGCAGATCGTATCTTACCTAGAAAAGGTCGGCGATAGTAAGAAAGATGAGCGTGAGCAAATCGGAATTTACACGATGATTTACTTCTTTATTCTTGGAATTTTTGCTACACTTTGGAAACAAAAGGTGTGGAGAGAGCTTCATTAATCTAAATCTGCGGAATTTTCTCCGCAGATTGACTTTTAATTTATTTTTTATTTGAAGTTTAAGTCTACTTGTATTAAAATTATCACTAAATTATCACAAAAGGAGAATTTATGGGTATTTTTGGCAACGATTTAAATCCAAATCTAAAAAATCAGCTTGAAAGCTTAAAGGGCGAAAACGATAGATTAAATGGCGAAAATGCCGATTTAAAGAGCAACAACGCTAGGCTTAGTGCCGAGATTGAGGCGTTAAAGACCGAGATTAGAAAGAAAGAAGATATTTTAAATTTAATGCTTAATGGCGCCTTGTTTGGGCTTGATGAAACAAGGGAGATGATAGGCGAAAATTTAAAAATTTGCAACGAAATCGCCACAAAAAGCTCGGACTCTGCACAAAAAGTCAGGGATTTTAACGAAACCAGCAAGGCGATGACTGATTTTATTGACACGATAGCACAGACCTCACGAAAGTCGCACGAGAACGTAAATATGCTTCACAAAAGCGTTGATGAGATTACAAATATCGTAAATTTAATCAAAGACATTTCAGACCAGACAAACCTACTTGCACTAAATGCTGCCATTGAAGCGGCTCGTGCTGGCGAGCACGGCAGGGGCTTTGCAGTTGTCGCTGACGAGGTTAGAAAGCTAGCTGAGCGGACTCAAAAGGCGACAAGCGAGGTTGAGATGAATATAAACCTGCTTAAACAAAATGCAAATGACGCCCTTTCAATGAACGATGAAATTGAGGCACTTTCAAGCAATCAGCTAGGATACGTGGCAAAATTTAAAGATGATTTTGGCGAAATTTCAAATATTACGCAAATAATTGAAAAGGACTCAAAAAACATCATCAGCAATATCTTTGTCGGACTTGCAAAGCTTGACCACGTGGCATTTAAGCAAAATGGATACAGCAGATTTTTCAATCACAACAGCGAAAAAATGGGCGATCATCACGGATGTCGGCTTGGCAAGTGGTATGTGGCTGACGGCAAGGCGATTTTTGGCAACACATCAGCCTATCCAAAAATTCTAAGCCCACACGAAGCGGTGCATAGAAATATCAACGAAGGCATCGCAAATGGGCAAAATTTAGACGTCGCAACTGCTAACTTTAAAAAGGCAGAAGAGGCCTCAAAAGAGTTATTTGCCATACTAAATGATATGTTAAAGCAAAGGCAAGATGGCTAAAAATTTCAAAAAGTGCTTTAAAATTCCCACTTTTTTGGCTAAAATGCCATTTTAAAAAAGGATAAATTTTGAAGCACTTTAAAGAGATTAGCGTGGCTCACTCGCCAGACGCTGATGATATTTTTATGTATATGGCAGTGAAATTTGGCTGGGTTGGCTCTGAGTGGCTTAGGTTTTCAAACACCGCACTTGACATTCAGACCCTAAATGATGAGGCATTAAAAGGCACTTATGACGCCACGGCGATTAGTTTTGGGCTTTATCCGCTTATAAAAGATGACTACGCACTTTTACGCACGGCTGTGAGTTTTGGCAATGGCTATGGTCCAAAATTAGTCAAAAAAAAAGGTAAAAGCTTAAAGAAAAATTTTAAAGTTGCACTTTCAGGTAAGCACACCACAAACGCACTACTTTTTCGCATAGCATATCCAGAAGCACGCATAGTTTATAAGAATTTTTTAGAGATTGAAAACGCTGTTTTAACCGATGAGGTTGATGCTGGTGTGCTGATACACGAGAGCATTTTGGACTTTTCAGACCAGCTTTGTGTTGAGCGTGAGATTTGGGATATTTGGTGTGATTTGGCTGGGGATATGCCTTTACCGCTTGGTGGTATGGCGTTACGTAGAAGTTTGCCACTGACTGACGCTATTGAAACAGAGCGAGTTTTAACCGAAGCTGTCAGGGTTGCCACCGCTCACAAGCCATTTTTATCATATATGCTAATGGAGCGAAACTTAATTAGAGTTGATAAAGAAAAATTAAAAACTTATTTAAGTTTATACGCAAACGAAAGCTCAGTTACGATGAACGAAACAGCAATAAATTCGCTAAATAAACTTTACGAGCTTGGCTACAAGCATAAATTTTATCCCGAGCCTTTGGATATAAATGACTTTTTTATACCCACCGAGTATAATAAAATAAGGTTTAGCTAATGCAAAGCACACTCGTTGCTCTTGGCGTTGAAACCTTTAAAGTCGCCCTTTATTTAAGCTTGCCGATGTTATTAAGTGGGCTAATTGCCGGACTTTTAATCTCAATTTTTCAAGCTACGACACAGATAAATGAAACCACTTTAAGTTTCGTGCCAAAAATCATCTTAGTTGTCGTTGTTATCATCGTTTTAATGCCTTGGATGGTTACGATGATGAGCGAATTTACAATTAAAATGATAGAGATGATACCTGAATTTATAAAATGAAAAAATTAATTGATTTTTCTAAGTTTAGCTCTGTTAAAATCGGCGGAGTTTGTGAAGTTTTTGTGATAGAAAATGAAAGTGAAATTCCGCAAAACTGCGTTATTATCGGCGGTGCAAACAATATCTTACTCTCTCCAAATCCACCAAAACTAGCAATGCTTGGGAGTAAATTTGACTACATAAACTTAAACGGCGAAATTTTAGAGATTGGAGCAAAAACAAAGAGCGGTAAAATTTACAATTTTGCAAAATCAAACGATATTGCAAACTATGAATTTTTAAAAAATATCCCCGGCACACTTGGCGGATTAATTAAGATGAATGCCGGTCTTTTAGGACTTAGCATAAGTGATAATCTACTTGAAATTTTAACCCCAAACGGCTGGTTAGGGCGTGAAAATTTTGCGTTTAGTTATAGGTATAGTGGGATAGAGTGTGCGATTTTAGCCGCTAGGTTTAAAATTTCAAATGGATTTAGCCTAAGTGCTTCAAATGAGTTTGAAAACAAGCGAAAAAATCAGCCAAGTGGGGCTAGTTTTGGTAGCTGTTTTACAAACCCAAAAGGCGATTTTGCAGGGCGTTTGATAGAGACTGTGGGGCTTAAAGGGCATATTATTGGCGGCGCAAAATTTAGCGAAAAACACGCAAATTTTTTAATAAATTTTAATAACGCAACCTTTAATGATGCAATTAATTTAATAAATTTAGCAAAACTTCGTGTTTTTGAAAATTTTGGCATAAATTTACAAACCGAAGTCGTGATACTTTAAGGATAAAAATGGAGAAATTATTTGGAGAATTTTTAACAACGCTTATCATTTTTGGCGTGGTCGTGCTACTTGCGATTTATAAATCAAAAAGTCACGAAAAAGTAGCAAAGATAAATGAGCGTGATTTTAAGAAAAATTTAGAAAATTTTGCTCTGTTTTTTGATGAAAAGGGTGAGAGTTTTGATGAAATTTGCAAAAATTTAGCCAAAAGTGGCAAGATAAAAATCATTGATAAAAATATGAGTGTTAGCGATTTTGTCGGTGTTTTAGGCAGAGAAAATTTTAGCGATGAGATAGGTGGCACAAACAAGATAGACCAGAAAATTTTAAGCCAGTGTGTAAGGGCTTTAAAAAAACCGCTCGCACTCGGACTTTATCCCCAAAATAACGGCGTTTATTACGCATTTTTGCTTGATGAAGATGAGCTTTTTAGGCTGATTGATTTGGCATCAAAGGTTGGCGAAAATATCATTTTTTGCGATTAAAAGTCGTAAAATCGCCTGAAATTTAGGAATTTCACGTTTAATCTTTCACAAGCTATTAAGCGTCCCTGTAAAACGCCTTTGACAAACTAAGACAAGGCTAGAAATTTTTGCAACTACCATAAAATAGGCGATATTTTTAAATTTCAAATAAAGCCCTGCTGTAAATTTTGTTATTTAAAAATAAAATTTCAAAAATCAGCGAGTGTTTGTAGTCTATCAGAGGCAAGAAGCGATTGTTTAAAGCAAAGCCAAACTAAAAATTCTGCTATAAAAATAAAAAGCAATTTCTCATAAAAAATAAAAAACGTTGATTAAATTTATAATTCATTAAAAATCAAAGCGAGCCACCTTGCTTTAAGCCATAAACGTAAAGCAATTTAGCCCGCTTTGTTAGTAAATTTAGTCGTTATACGCCTCTTCGCCGTGAAGTGCCACGTCAAGTCCGTCTATCTCGGCATTTTCGCTCACTCTTAGGCTGGTAAATATTGATATTGCTTTAAAAATCACAAAACTAAGAACCGCTGAGAGTGCGATACAAACGCCTATGCCAAGAAGTTGCTCACCAAAAAGATGAAAATCCCCACTCACAAAAAGCCCTTCATAGGCGATGTCAGCATTTACGCTTTTGCTCGCAAAAAGCCCAGTCGCCACGCCACCCCAGACGCCACCAATGCCGTGAAGGCTAAACGCATCAAGGGAGTCATCAAGCTTTAAGCCGTATTTTATGTAGCTAAGCCCCACGTAGCAAATCAGCGCCGAAGCCCCACCGATAAAGATACTAGCGCCAAGGCTTACAAATCCACAGCCCGGAGTAATGCCAACTAGCCCAGCCACAAGTCCGCTAAGTCCGCCAAGCATTGTTGGTTTTTTATGCAAAATCCACTCGGTTAAAATCCAAACGATAAAGCCACTTGAAGCCGAAATTATCGTTACGATAAAGGCATTTACCGCAATATCATTTATCGCACCAGCCGAGCCAGCATTAAACCCAAGCCAACCGATAAATAGCAAAATTCCGCCTAAAAATGTGTATGGGATTGAGTGTGCTTGCAGTCCTTTTGGAATTTCTTTTCTAGGGCCAACAAGCAAAACACCCACAAGTCCAGCCACACCAGAGCTAATATGAACCACGCCACCACCTGCAAAATCAAGTCCGCCACGCACTAGCAAAAAGCCCTCTTCGCTCCAAATCATATGTGCTAAAACCGAATAGACAAGAGCACTCCAAAACACAAGAAAAATCACCAAAACGCCAAGTTTTACACGCCCAACAAGCGAGCCAGTAATAATCGCCCCAGCTATTAGAGCAAATGCCATTTGAAACACGACAAATAGGGCGTTTGGCACACCAGATGAGTTGTAACCACTCACATTTTTAAGCATAAAATTTGACATATCGCCAACAAAACCGCCACCAACATCAGCCCCAAAAGCTATGCTAAACCCAACAAAAAGCCACACAAAGGTAATCACGCCAAATACAATAAAGCAGTTCATAATCGTATTTATCGTATTTACGCGCTTTACCATACCAGAGTAAAACATAGCAAGGGCTGGTGTCATCAATAATACCAGCAACGAACACAGCATTATAAAGCCAGTGTTTATAGCATTCATCATCTCTCCTTTGAAAAAGTTTTGTGGCATTATAAATCATTTGCTATAAATTTTTTATTAATTAAGAAAACTTTTATAATTTTTTAAAGACTATTTTAAAAATTAACAAAATTTTGAGAAATTTTTGAGAAAAAATAGCTTTTATTAAAGCATTTTTAGGTAAAATCAGGCGAAATTTATGTTAAGGAATTTTATGGCAAAAGAAAAAGAAAAAGAGAGCGTTGAGATTAAAAACGATGCCGATAAAAAAAAGGCGTTAGAACTTGCTTTAAAGCAGATTGACAAAGCCATTAGCAAGGGTGCTGTGATGAGGCTTGGCGATAAGCAGGTTGAGCAGATTGACAGCATACCAACTGGCTCAATCGGACTTGACTTAGCACTTGGCATTGGCGGTGTGCCAAAGGGTCGTATCATTGAAATTTACGGACCTGAAAGCTCTGGTAAAACCACGCTTACACTTCACATAATCGCCGAGTGTCAAAAGGCTGGTGGCAATTGTGCCTTCATTGACGCCGAGCACGCACTTGATCCGATTTATGCGAAAAATTTAGGCGTAGATACGGATAATCTTTACATTTCACAGCCAGATTTTGGCGAGCAAGCACTTAGCATTGTTGAAATTTTAGCAAGAAGTGGTGCTATGGATTTAATCATCGTTGATAGCGTTGCTGCCCTTACGCCAAAGAGCGAGATTGATGGCAGTATGGGCGACCAGCACGTTGGACTTCAAGCAAGGCTAATGAGCCAAGCACTTAGAAAATTAGCTGGTGTCGTGCATAAAATGGGCTCAACCGTGATTTTTATCAACCAAATTCGTATGAAAATCGGACAAATGGGCTATGGCTCGCCTGAAACCACAACTGGCGGTAATGCACTGAAATTTTACGCCTCCGTTAGACTTGATGTTAGAAAGGTAGCCACGCTAAAACAAAACGAAGAGCCAATCGGCAACAGAACAAAGGTCAAAGTCGTTAAAAACAAGGTTTCGCCTCCGTTTAAAACGGCAGAATTTGACATAATGTATGGCGAGGGCATTAGCAAAGAGGGCGAGATTATTGATTATGGTGTCAAACTTGAAGTCATTGATAAAAGCGGTGCTTGGTTTAGCTACAAAGCAAACAAACTAGGTCAGGGCAGAGAAAACGCAAAGGCGTTTTTAAAAGAAAACACGCAAATTGCAGATGAGATTATAGCCACGCTTAAAGGCTCAATGGATATGGCTGGGCTTTTAAGTAGCGGTAAAGATGATGACGATGAAGATGAAAAATCAGAAAAAACAGGAGATGATGAATGATATACATTGAGGACGTAAGAGCAGTAGAAGTGCTTGATAGCAGGGGTAATCCAACAATAAAAGCATACGTAACGCTAAGTGATGGCACAAACGCAGAAGCTATCGTGCCAAGTGGGGCAAGCACTGGTAAAAGAGAAGCCTTAGAGCTAAGAGACGGCGGTGCTAGATACGGCGGCAAGGGCGTTTTAAACGCGGTTAGCAATGTAAATGAAAAGATTTCAGAAGCCATAATCGGACTTGATGCGTTTAACCAAAAAGCCGTTGATGATGAGATGTTAGCGCTTGACGGCACTGATAACTACTCAAATTTAGGCGCAAATGCAGTCTTAGGCGTATCTATGGCAGTTGCCAGAGCAGCCGCAAAAAGCCTAAATATCCCGCTATATCGCTATCTTGGCGGTGCAAACGCAAGCGTATTGCCGGTGCCTATGTTTAATATCATAAACGGCGGCGCTCACGCAAATAACAGCGTGGATTTTCAGGAATTTATGATAATGCCGTTTGGGTTTGAGAGTTTTAGCGACGCCTTACGCGCAGCGACTGAAATTTATCACAAGCTAAAAGCCATTTTAAACAAACTTGGACATAGCACGGCTGTTGGCGATGAGGGCGGATTTGCTCCAAATTTAAAAGACAATGAAGAGCCAATCATCTTAATAATGCAAGCAATCAAAGAGGCTGGATATGAGGCTGGAAAACAGATAAAACTAGCCCTAGACGTGGCTTCAAGTGAGCTTTATAAAGACGGCAAATACGTAGTTCAGGGCAAACCATTAAGCAGTGATGAGCTAATTGATTACTACGCTATGCTTTGTGAAAAATATCCGATTTTTTCAATTGAAGATGGTTTAAGCGAAGATGACTGGGCGGGCTGGGAGAAGCTAACACAAAGACTTGGCGGTAAAATTCAGCTTGTTGGCGATGATTTGTTTGTAACAAATGAGAAAATTTTACGTGAGGGCATACAAAAGGGCGTTGCAAACGCTATTTTAATCAAGCCAAATCAAATCGGCTCAGTAAGCCAAACAATGCAAACCGTTCGCCTAGCCCAAAGAAACGGCTATCGTTGCGTGATGAGCCATAGAAGTGGCGAGAGTGAGGATAGCTTTATAGCAGACTTTGCGGTCGCGCTAAACACTGGCGAGATAAAAACTGGCGCAACTAGCAGAAGTGAGCGAAACGCAAAATACAACCGCCTTTTAGAGATTGAGTTAGAGAGCGACGAGTTTTTAGGAAGCAACATTTGAGTGAAATTTTAAAGGAGTATGATAAAAGCCAAAAGGCAAAAAAATCATACTCTTTTATGCAAATTCTACGCTATGTAGGCATTGTTGCTTGTGTGGTTGGCTTTGGAATTTACGTTGGTAATATGATGTTTGGCAAACGTTCGCTTGACGTTATGCTTAGTTTGCAGAGCAAAAAAGAGCGTTTAAGCGAAGATGTTGAGTATCTAAAAAAGCAAAATGCAATGCTTTTAAAAGAGTATTTTGAGCTAAAAGAGCTTGAACCTGAAAATAATAAAAAGTGAGTGTTATGAGAATTTTTTACCTTTTTGTGGCTGTTTTTGTAAGCTGTTTTGCCAGAGAAAATCCATTCGTGCCAAGTGGCGACATAAACGGCGAGATAATTACTACAAACATTAAAGAAGAATACGAGGTGTTTAACAAACAGAGCATAAAATTCCCAAGCGATGCGAGTTTGCTTTTAAATATCAAGATAAAATACAGAGCAAACGACGGCACGATAAAAGAAAAAAGCATTGATATAAATAAAACCATAAATCACAACGATGAATACGCACTTTTAAAGCTAAACGAGCCAAAGCCAGTAGTGAGTAAAAAGCTTGATGTTTCGGTGACTATGCCTGATGTTAGCGTGGTTAAGGTTGTTAAAAAAAGCGATGAAAACGCCACTCTGCCAAAGCCATCAGACGCACCAATTCTAACCCAAAAAAGCGAGCAAAACAACACCGAAGTGGTCGTTAAACACGTCAAAACGCCGATAAATGAGCAGGTAAAAACTGCAAAAAAGGGCGATTTAAACATAAAACTACCGCTAAAAAGCGTGAAATTTATGGATTTTATCAGGTTTGACGCCGATAAAAACCGCCTAAATATCATCACAAAAGATAAAATCATCAGGCATTTTAAACACGAAAAGGACAAAATTGTCGTTGATTTTAAGGGCAAACCGATGTTTAAAACAAAGGATATTGAGCTAAATACTGGCGAGTTTAGCAAGGTTACTCTTGGTTGGCACAAGAGCTTTTATAGGGTCGTTATAAAGCTTAAAAAACCGCAAAAATACGAGCTTAACGCACTTAAAGATGAGAGCGGATACGAAATTAATCTAAAATAATGTCAAAATCAAAGACCCAAATTTCACGCCAGATTTTATTGTTAAAGATATGCTTGAAATTTTGGGCTATTTTGGCGATGAAATTCTAAACAAGCATATCGTTGATAATAGCTGTGGCGATGGTGCTTTTTTATCTGAGATTGTGCGTAGATATTTATTAGCCTGTAAAAATCACGATAAAAATGTGATAAAAACCGAGCTTGAAACCTTTATTCACGGCATTGAGATTGATAATACTCAGCTTGAAAAATGCGTTAAAAATTTAGACAAAATCAAGCAGTTTGAGTTTTCTAAGAGCGGTATGACTGATATTTTATCGCATTTTACGAGCTTGGTTTAAAAATGCAAATTTAATTAGCGAAGATGAGATAACAAAAGATAGCGAGATTTACGAGTATTTGCTAGAAAACAATGGGCGACTTTTAATGCACTAAATAGCGATGAATTCTTAGGCTACGTAAAATTTTTAAAACGATATAAAAACGGCGGATATTACACGTTTTCATCAAAAGATGTTAAAAAATTTTTAGACTATAAATTAGGAGATTTTAATGACAAATAGCGAGTTTTTATCAGTAATAAAGCAATCTTTTGCGAAATTTTTAAAGGTTAAAACATCACGTAGCACCGCAAAATTAAAAGACCTACACGGCGAGATTGCAAGGGATTTACAAGTTAGATTGGGCAGCGATTTTGTCATAAAGTCGCAAGGTTTTAACGATGATAAAGAGGGCAAGATAAACGGCAGATATTATGATAAAAATGTGGATATTTTAATTAAAAAAGACGGCGTTTGCATTGGCGGTGTTGGCGTGAAATTTGTAATGCAAAACTACTTGCAAAATAGCAATAACTATTTTGAAAATATGCTAGCAGAAACAGCAAATATACGCACAGCAGACGCGAAAGTCCCAAAAATCCGCTAAAAACAAAAGATGAGTATATGGATTTTTACACTAAAATTTTAGATGATAAGGACTTAATTAGCTACGCTAAAATACAAGATGAGTTTAGTAATGCCGTGATTTTAAACGACTATGAAAATTTCACAACCCGCCTTTGTGCCTTGATAAATGGTCATTTAAAGTGATTTTTTTATCCGTTTAGTCGCCCAAATGACTACGCTGCCAGCTAGTAAAATTGCGATTAAAAATTCAAAATACCCGCTAATTTCGCTTGGTATTTCATCGCTTGAAGCACCACTTAAATTTTCATCAAAAACAAAGATAAACCCAAAAACATAATTTAACAAAAACCAAACAAAAACGCCCAAAACCGCCAAAAAAGCCAAAATTTTACCACTTTTACCCATTAATTTTTGCCAAAAGCTCTTGCACTGCTTCAAACTCAAAATTCTCATTTGAGCCCTGTTTTAAAAACTCATACATAAATTCCTTCTTAGCGATTGCCATATCAAGCTCCCTGTCGTTGCCACGCTGATAAGCACCAATCCTTAAAAGCACCTCGTTCTCTTTTAAGAGCGAATATAACCGCTTAAACGTGATCGCATTTTGCTTATGCTCCTTGCTAACCACGTCGCCCATTACACGAGAGGCTGAATTTTGAATGTTTATAGGCGGATAAATGCCAAAATCCGTTAGCTCCCTGCTTAAAACGATGTGTCCATCAAGGATAGAACGGCTCTGATCGGCTATCGGATCGCTCATATCATCGCCCTCAACAAGCACCGTAAAAAACGCCGTAATTGAGCCCTTGCCCTCTTCTTTACCAGCTCTCTCCATAAGCTGTGGCAAAAGCATAAGTGAGCTTGGCGGATAGCCCTTTGAGGTAGGTGGCTCGCCAAGTGCTAAGCCTATCTCACGCTGTGCCATAGCAAAACGAGTAACGCTGTCCATTATAAAAAGCACATCAAGCCCTTGCTCTTTAAAATATTCAGCCACGCTCATCGCACAAAAAGCGCCGTATTTTCGCATTAAAGCACTATCATCAGAGGTCGCTACGACTATCACAGCACCGCTTAAATCCCCGCCTAAATTTTTCTCTATAAACTCAGGCACCTCCCTGCCACGCTCGCCAATTAGAGCGACGACTTTTATCGGTGCTTTTGTGTTTTTTACTATCATACTCATAAGCGTTGATTTACCCACGCCAGAACCAGCAAAAATCCCCAGCTTTTGCCCCTTGCCACAGGTTAAAAGCCCGTCAATTGCCTTTATGCCCACGCTAAACGGCTCATCTATTAGCCCACGCTTCATAGCGTCAATTGGTGCTTTCATAATCGGCATAAAATCAGTGGTAAAAATTTCGCCCTTGCCGTCAATTGGTCGCATAAATGGATCAACCACGCGCCCAAGCAGAGCCTTGCCAACAGGGATATTCATACCTTGGTCGCTCTCATAGACAAAATCGCCAATCTTAAACCCCTCAACAAAGCCAAAAGGACTTACAAATGCCCCATTTGACGTGATTTGCGTCACCATACCAAGTCCGTTTTTGCTCTTATCTTTGCTTGAAATTTTAACCACATCGCCGATACTTGGGCGAAGTCCAGAGATTTCAATGGTCGTTGGCGTAATTTTTGTAATCACACCAAAGACATTTGAGAGTGAAATTTTATCGCTTTGTAGCTTTAAATTTAGGCGTTCTAAGCTCAAAAACGCATCTCCTTTGGCGAATTTATAAGAGCAAAAAATTCCTTTCTTGTTTCGGCATTTTTTATAAAAGCCCCACGAAGTGCCGATGTAGTCGTGGTTGAGTTTATCTTTTGCACGCCTCTCATCTCAACACACATATGCCTAGCCTCAACCACCACGCCAACGCCCTTTGGCTCTATCACCTCAGCTAACGCCTGAGCGATTTGCTCTGTCATCTGCTCTTGAATTTGCAATCTTCTTGCAAAAATATCAACCATACGTGGAATTTTGCTAAGTCCAACGACCTTGCCATTTGGTATATAAGCCACGTGCACACGCCCAATTATAGGCAAAAGATGATGCTCACAAAGGCTGTAAAACTCAATATCTCTAACCAAAACCATCTCGTTATTTGAGCTTTTAAAAAGTGCGTCCCCAAGCACCTCTTTTGGGTCTTGATGATAGCCACTTGTTAGAAATTGATACGCTTTAAAAACTCGCTGTGGTGTTTTTAAAAGCCCCTCTCTGTTTGGGTCTTCGCCGATAATTGTAAGCATATTTTTTACAGAATTTTCAAAACTTTCTTGCATAAAATCTCCATTTTTTAAAGCCCTAATTGTATTAAAAAACGGCTTAATAAATTTAATAATAAGGAAAAATTTGCTATATTTTGCCCTAAAATTTTTTTAAAAGGGAAAAAATGGCAATTACTACAAAGGCTATTGATAGCGTAAATTGCGAAATTGACGCAAAAATAGAGAATTCACAAATTAAGGCTAACGTTGAAAAATTAGCCAAAAAAGCGGCAAAAACAATGAAAGTTGATGGTTTTAGACAAGGGCACGTCCCAGTTTCTGTCGTTTTAAAAAGATATGAAAAAGAGCTT
This sequence comes from Campylobacter gastrosuis, assembly GCF_030249845.1. GTDB lineage: Bacteria > Campylobacterota > Campylobacteria > Campylobacterales > Campylobacteraceae > Campylobacter_A > Campylobacter_A gastrosuis. Next base: position 110,202 of record NZ_JANURM010000004.1, read on the forward strand.
ACAAGCGACGCTGAGCAGGACGCATTAAGAGAAATTTTAAACGAAGCACTAAAAGAGCAAAAAAGATCAAACAACGACCTAATTGGCGAACCGCTGGTTAATAAATTTGAGCGAAGCGATAGCGGTATTGATGTGAATATGATAGTTTCATTTAAGCCAAGCGTTGATGTTAGTGGATACGAGGCTTTAATCCCTGAATTTTCAACACCAAAAGTGCTTAAAAAAGACATTGATGAGAAGAAAAATGAAATTTTAAAAATGGTAGCTCCGCTTGAAAAAGTTGAGAAAAAACGTGCTTTAAAGAGCGGAGATTTTGCGAAATTTGACTTTGAGGGCTTTGTTGATGGTGTGGCATTTGATGGCGGTAAGGCTGAAAATTACCTGCTTGAAATCGGCTCAGGTCAGTTTATACCGGGCTTTGAAGATGGTATGATTGGATTAAAGCCGGGCGAAGAAAAGGACGTTGAAGTAACCTTCCCAGCCGAGTATGGTGCGCCAAATTTAGCTGGCAAACCAGCCGTATTTAAGGTAAAACTACACGAAATTCAGGAGAGAAAAATCCCTGAAACACTTGATGAAAAAACCCTAAAAGCGATCCTAGCAAACGAAGAAAACCCAACCGAAGAGCTTCTTGATGAGCGTATAAAAGAGCAGATTAGAAGCGAAAAAATGTTTAATTTAATAAACGAGGATTTAAAGCCAAAATTCGCCGAAGCCGTTGTTGAGAAGTTTAAATTTGACGTGCCAAAAAATATCGTTGAGCAAGAGATGGATATGCAGTTTAGAAACGCTTGGGCTGGATTTAGCAAAGAAGAGATTGAAAAGATTAAAGATGACAAGGACGCTATCGTTAAAAAACGAGAGGAATTTAGAAAAGATGCCGAAAATAGCGTTCGTTTAACATTCATCATTGATGAGCTAGCTCGTGTTAGAGGCGTAAAAGTAGCAGACCAAGAGGTCGTTCAGGCTGTCTATTTTGAAGCTTACAGGACTGGTAGAGATCCAAAATCTCACCTTGAAATGTATAAAAATCAAGGTATGCTACCAGCCATTAAAATGTCAATGATTGAAGAGAAATTATTTAACGAAATGTTTAATAAAGATGAGAAAAAAACAGCCAAAAAAGAGAAGGCTGAGTAATGAGCTATTACGTCCCAGTCGTAGTTGAGAGAACTAGCAAAGGCGAGAGAAGCTATGATATTTACTCACGCCTTTTAAAGGACAGGATTGTTATGCTTAGTGGCGAGATTGAAGATGGTATGGCATCATCAATTGTCGCCCAACTTCTATTTTTAGAAGCAGAAGACCCAGAAAAGGATATCTATCTTTACATAAATAGCCCAGGTGGCGTGATAACAAGCGGTTTTAGCATTTATGACACGATGAATTACATTAAACCAGATGTTTGCACCATTTGTATGGGACAAGCCGCCTCAATGGGTGCGTTTTTGCTTAGTTCTGGGGCAAAGGGCAAACGCTATGCACTTACAAATTCACGCATTATGATTCATCAGCCACTTGGCGGTGCTAGGGGACAGGCTGCTGATATTGAGATTCAAGCACGTGAAATTTTACGTTTAAAAGAGAGTTTAAACAACATTCTAGCCAAAAACACCGGACAAAAAATCGCAAAAATCATAAAAGACACCGACAGGGATAATTTTATGAGTGCATTAGAGGCCAAAGAATACGGGCTAATTGATAATGTTTTAGAAAAGAGCTTTAAATAGGGGCGAAATTTGTTAAAAATAGACAATGCACCAAAGTATCATCAAACTAGGCAGGGAGTGGCAAAGCAAGAAGAAAAGGACATTTATCAGTTTTCAGAGAGTGTCTTAAAAGAGCTAAGTCAAGATAACATCCCCTCAATCCCTAGCAATTACTCAATATATTTTGAGAAGTTGCTTGATGAGAGAACGAGCGAATTTAAAGAGAAGCTCGGCAGTGCATTGACCTTTTATGAAGAGGGCGGTCAGAAGATGACCGAGAGCAGTATTTTTATAGAAAAAGAGATAAAACAGGGCTTTGTGCAGATTAAATCAATGCTACAAGCAGTCGCCTTAATCTATAAAAATTTAGGCTTAATGAAAGGCATTACCAAAAAGCACATTGCCACACTTCACAGCAACACCGATCTTTTAGCAGTTCAAAATGTCCTAAGCGTCTTTAATGATGATTTAATCAAACTCGTCTCTTTAATGGACAAGCACGTTGAGGTAATCCGTGCAAACTACGAAGAGATCGGCAAGATGTTTAAAGCCATTGAAGAGCAGACCGTTTATGATGCAAATTACGAGGTTTATAACAAGAAATTTTTAATTAACGCAATGGAGATTGAGGTTACTAGCTCAAAACGCTACGGCTACCACACTTCGTTTGTAATCACAAAGGTTGATGAGAAAATTTTATTTACCACAAATAACCTAAAAGAGCGAAACGACCTGCTAAAAAGCGTGGCTCAAATTTTGCTAAAAACTTCAAGGCGTAGCGATATAGTCGCGCATTATGGCGACGGATTTTTTATCATCGTGATGAAACACACCGACTTAGACGGAGCAAAACTAGCTTGTGCTAGGCTAAATAAGCTATTTAGTGGCATTAAACACAATGTCGGCGGTGCTGAGATTGTTGTTAATTTAAATATGGTCGCCGGAGAGCTTACAAAAGAGGGTAGTAGTATGGAGGAGGTCTTATCAAAGGCACTTGATACAATCGCCTCAACCGACGCAAAAGAGCCGATATTTTTGGAGTAAAAATTGATTTTAGAGATACTTACATACCCAAATAAAAGACTATTTGAGCGTTCAGAAGAGGTTAGTGTTTTTGATGAGAATTTACACAAACTGCTTGATGATATGTATGATACGATGATAGCCAAAGAGGGCATAGGACTAGCTGCCATTCAGGTTGGCGTTAAGAGTAGAATTTTTATCATAAATCTCTTTAATGAAGAGAAAAAATGCCAAGATAAAGCCGATTTGATTGAGATTATAAACCCAGAATTTTTAGAAAAAAACGGCGAGAGCATCTATCAAGAGGGGTGCTTATCTGTGCCGGGATTTTATGAAGAGGTAAAACGAGCAGATAGCGTAAAAATCCGCTATCAAGACCGCTTTGGCAATACCAAAATTTTAGAAACAAACGGACTTTTAGCCATAGCACTTCAACACGAAAACGACCACCTAGACGGACACCTTTTTATTGAGCGTATCGGCTTTAACAAACGCAAAATTTTTGATAAAGAGTATAAAAAAGGCAAGAAGCAAGACAGACCTAAACACAGGCAAGTCGCCAAAAAAGAGCGATGAAGTCGCTACTTTGTGCCTCATACACAGATGGCGTTAGGGTCGTTCAGGTTGAGTCGGTTTTTACTAGGGGGCTACCTGGATTTAGCATTGTCGGACTTGCAAACACAAGCATAAAAGAGTCCGCCGAGCGCGTAAAAGCCGCACTCTCATCGCTAAATTTCTCCTTTGCCGCACAAAAAATCACGATAAATTTATCTCCGTCAGATTTGCCAAAAAACGGCTCACATTTTGATTTAGCAATAGCACTTTTAATCGCACTTCAAAAGTCGCAAAATTTAGAAAAAGTCTTTGTTTTTGGCGAGCTTGGACTTGACGGCAGTGTAAAAAGCACGGCAAATTTATTCTCAATCTTGCTATTTTTAAGCCAAAATGTAAGGGACGCAAAAATCATTGTCCCAAAAGAGATATCCTTTAAGGCAAGTGCTATACCAAATTTTGAAATTTATGGCGTTAGCACGCTTGCTGATGCGATTAGATTCTTTGAAGATAGCGAATTTGCAAGCAGTTTAAGGGAGCAAAAGAGCGATGAAATTTTAAAAGATGTGGTTGAGATTTGCGGTAAAAAATACCTGCCAAATAGAAATTTCGCCCTTGATTTTAAAGATGTTTTAGGTCAAGAAAGAGCCAAAAGAGGCTGTTTAATCTCGGCTGTTGGTATGCACAATATTATTTTTGAAGGTAGCCCCGGATGTGGCAAAAGTATGTGTGCTAAACGGCTAGTTCATATCCTGCCGCCTCAAAGCCTAGATGAGGTCTTAAATGCAGCCGCATATCGGTCGCTAAATATGCAAGATAGCGATTTTAACGCACTTAGACCCTTTCGCTCGCCTCATCACACCAGCACAAAAAGCTCCATTTTTGGTGGTGGCTCAAATGTAGCAAAAATTGGCGAGATAGCCCTTGCAAACGGCGGAGTGCTGTTTTTTGATGAATTTGTGCATTTTTCAAAGCAGATTATTGAGAGCCTTCGTGAGCCACTTGAAGATCACAAAATCCACATTGCACGTGTAAATTCCAAAGTCACTTATGATACGAAATTTATCCTAGCAGCCGCGCTTAACCCCTGTCCGTGCGGTAATTTGCTCTCAAAAAACCTAAGCTGTCGTTGCACTCCAAACGAGATAAAGCAATATAAATCGCGCCTTTCTGAGCCTATCCTTGACCGCATTGATTTATACGTGCAAATGGATGAAATTAGCCCAAGTGACAAGCCAAGCCTAAGCTCAAAACAGATGAGCGAGCTCGTGCTAAATGCCTTTAAATTTCAAAAAGAACGCTCACAAGATGAGCTAAATGCAAATTTAAGCGACAGCGAGGTGGCTAAATTTTGCGTTACTTATGATGACGCAAAAGCCACGCTAGATACGGCAGTATCAAGGTTTAGCCTATCTCAAAGGTCAATTAAAAAGACGCTAAAAGTGGCTAGAAGCATTGCGGATTTGGAGCAAAATGAGAAAATTTCAAAGCAAAATATCTTAGAAGCGCTTAGTTTTAGAACAAGGGAGATTTTGTGAAAAAGCTATTTTTAACCACCCAAAATTTAGATGAAAAAGCGGTAAAAAATTTAGGGCTAACCCACGAGCTTTTAATGGAAAACGCCGCTACAAATTTAGCAAATTTCGTGCGTAAAAAGCACAAAAAGGGTGCAAAAATTTTAGGCGTTTGTGGCAGTGGTAACAACGGCGCTGATGTGATAGCAGCCATTAGAATGTTAAAGGGCGATTATAAAGCAAGGCTGTTTTTAACGGCGGATAGTTTAAAACCACTTGCCAATTACCAGCTTAAAATCGCAAAAAATTTAGGCGTAAAAATCACTAAGAAAATCTCAAAAGCCGATTGCGTGATTGACGGCATTTTTGGCTCAGGGCTAAATAGAAAAATAGAACCAAAATATCAAAAAATCATCAAAAAGCTAAATCGCCTAAACGCCCACAAAATCGCTTGTGACGTGCCTAGTGGATTAAGCCAAAACGGCGAAATTTTAGGTGCTTGCTTTAAGGCTGATGATACGATTTGTATGGGCGGATTAAAGCTTGGGTGCTTTTCAGATGTGGCAAAGGACTTTGTTGGGCGAGTTAGAGTGGCAAATCTTGGCGTGAGTGCGAAAAAATTTCAGGGTAAAACAGGTAGCTTTTTGCTTACAAAAAGTGATTTAAAACTGCCATTTCGTAACAAAAACTGCGTAAATAAGGGCGATTTTGGACACGCTTTTATCATTGGTGGCGCGATGAGTGGAGCCGGGCATATTGCTGCCATTTCGGCTTTAAAAATGGGTGCTGGGCTAGTTAGCATAATTGGCAAAAGCCATAAAAATGAGATTATGAGCAGCGATAAGATTAGCCCTAAAATGAACGCTGGTGCCGTTGGTATGGGGCTTAGCGATGATGATATTGCTGGGCTTAGTTTTGAAATTTTAAGCCAAAAACGCCTTGTCATTGACGCTTCGCTTTGTAAAAATGAGCTTGTGGCTAAGCTTTTGGGGCTTAAAAATAGCATTATTACACCTCATCCAAGTGAGTTTTGCGCGCTTTTAAAAACGGCAAAAATCGCTGATATTAGCGTATCCGAGCTTCAAAAAAATCGCTTTTTTTACGCTAGGCAGTGGAGTTTGAAATTTAAGGGCGTTTTGGTGCTAAAAGGCGCAAACACGATAATTGCCAAAAAGGGTAAAATTTACATTATGCCCTTTGGTTCGCCCTGCCTTGCAAAGGGTGGCAGTGGGGACGTGCTTTCTGGGCTTTGCGTGTCGCTTTTAGCGCAGGGCTATAAGCCATTAAAAGCGGCGATTACAGCTACCCTAGCTCACGCACTAGCCGTTAAAAAGCACAAAAATAGTTACGCAATAACGCCAAAAGATATCATAAAAGGGGTAGAATGTTTAGCAAAAAGATAGCAGTTTTATTTAGTGGGAGTGGCTCAAATTTAGAGGCGATTTTATCAAAAATTCACGGCAAAATTTTTAACGGCGTAAAGCTTGAAGTAGCTGTTACGATTTGTAACAAATCAGGTGTTTATGGCATAGAAAGAGCCAAAAAATACGGACTTGAAACGATTATTATTGAAAATAAAAATTTCGCTACAAGAGAGGAATTTGACACGGCTTTGGTTAATAAGATTAAAAAACACGGCGTTGATTTGGTAGTTTTGGCTGGATTTATGCGGATTTTAACACCAGTTTTTACCTCACAAATTCGTGCCATAAACCTTCACCCCTCGCTTTTGCCACTATTTAAAGGCGCTCACGCCATAAAAGAGAGCTTTGAGAGCGATATGAAGGTCGGCGGAGTTTCGGTTCACTGGGTGAGCGAGGAGCTTGACGGCGGTAAAATCATCGCCCAAAGGGCCTTTGAGCGTGAGAAAGATATGAGTTTAGAAGCGTGGGAGGCTAAAATTCACGCCATAGAGCACGAAATTTTACCTGAAACGATAGTTGAAATTTTAACGAATAATTGATGAAAAAAAGCGTAATAGCAATTAGAACAAACCGCTGGGGTACCGATGAGGAGCGTATTTACACTCATCTTTTAAAGGTGTTTAATAAAGATGAAATTTTTGCCGTTATTGATGAGTTAAAGGGCGTTGTAAAAACGCCAAAATATATCCAAAAAATCAGCCTAAATGGCGAATTTTTAGCTCAAAACAACCTGCTTGACTACAAGCACCCAAGAAGCGTTGCTTGGCTTTGTGGCGACTATTTTTATTACGCTTTAAGCAAAAATGTCAATGCCGATTTTTATTATTTAATTGAGCCAGATGTCTTTATAAATTTTGACGATTTAAAGGGCTTTTTTGATACTCTAAATCAAAGAGATGATGACGCTCTTTTAGCAAACATCCACGAAACAAGAACAAATTCTGAGTGGTATGAGCCGATGAGATTGCTCTCGCCAAAGCCCTATGGTTGCCTATTTTCTTTTACTGGTCTTAGCCACAAGGCTATTGAGATTTGCCTAGATGAGCGTCAAAAAATCAGTGAAATTTACATATCTAAACAGGCATTTAGCCCAGAAAAAAATCCGCTTGGGCTTATTTTTGTAAATGATGAAACCTTAGTTACCACCACGCTTTATAAATTTGGCTTAAAGGTTGGTAATTTAAAGGAGATTTTTAGGGGTGCTTTTGACTATTATGGATTTAGGCAGTGGGTTTGTATGCCACTTACGTCGGAGCTACCAAAAGAGCAGGTAATGCACCCAGTTAGGAATTTAGACCGACTTGCTAATAGATTAATGGATAGCTTTAAAAAGATGCTAAATAGCGATGAAGCCCTAAAAAACAGCATAATAGATGAGCAAAGTGCCACGCATTTTGCCTCCATTTTTGCAGCCAAAGCGACCAGTGAGATTAGGGATAGAGTGATAAAATTCGCTCAAATTCGCACGACCTTATCTGGCTTGAAGTCGCTTATTATGCCACTTTTAAACGAAAGCGGGATTAACTACACCCTTTGGTTTTACGAACAAGAAATTTTAGTGCTTGATATAAAGCATAATAACAGCGTTTTAACGATAGATTTTGAGCTAAAAAATGGGCTTTTTAGGGGCATTGCCTTTGTAAGAGAGGGCGAGGGCAGGGCGTGGCTTGATAGCTTTAAAAGCAAACTATAAAGATGCAAGGCAAAACGGACATAAGTTGGAGCTTTTTAGGACAAATGGCGATTTTGGCTCAAAAATCGTTGAGGCTGTTGGCATAAATTTACGTTATTTTGTTTAAAAATTTTAAAAATATTTATCATTTAAAGCTAAAATTGGCAAAAATTTTAAAGGATAAAAAATGAGAAAATTTACACTTACAAAGCCAAACAGCAAACTTGCAATTTATGGCTTTAATCCCGGCGAGAGCGGACTTTTTGCCGTTAGCTCAACGATAATTGAAGGGCAAAATGAGATTATGCTAGTTGATGCCCAGTTTCAAAAAAGCGACGCAGAATTTTTGATAGAATATATCAAAAATACCGGCAAAAAGCTAAAATATATCTACATTAGCCACTTTGACCCGGACTTTTACTTTGGACTTGGCGAGATTGCTAGTGTGTTTGCTGACGCTAAAATCGTAGCTCGCCCTAGCACGATTAGCGGTATTAAGCGAAATTTGATTGGCAAAATGGAGTATTGGTTGCCGATTTTAAAGGAGCGAAACAACGCACCTAGATTTTTTATGCTCCCAGAGCCATTTTTAGATGAATTTTTTAAGATTGATGATGAAAAAATTTTGATAAAGGGCATTAAAAGAAACGAAGCAAAAACCTATCTTTTTTATCAAGAACAGGGCGTTTTATTCGGCGGTGCGTGGGTTTTTGGTGGCATTCATCTTTGGACTGCAAGCACCCCAACAAAACAGAGCAGGGCTGAGTGGATAGAAATTCTAAACGATATGATAGAGTTAAAGCCAAGCGTGGTCTTGCCAGCGCACTTTTTAGGGGAGCTAGATAGCGGTGTTTTGGAGTTTAATAAAGAGTATTTAAACACGCTTGAAAAGCAAATTTCGTTATCAAAAACAAGTGCCGAGCTAGAAGCAAAAATGCGTGAAATTTACCCAAATTTAAAGGGCGATAGCTATTTAGAGATCGGCTCAAAGGTCGTTACTGGCGAGATTGAGTGGCTTTGATGAAGCTAATTTTGGCATCAAATGAGTTTTTGGGCGACTATATTTTAAACGCCGAGCTTTGCAAGGTCGCAAATATCTCATCAAATGCCTATCTCTTTTGGCGTGGCGTGATTTCGGCTAGGACGCAAAATTCACGCACGATTTTTTTACACAAAAAGAGTCTGCCAAAAAAATATGAGCCATTTTTACCGCAATTAACGCCACTAGATGGACTTGTTTTAAGTAGCTCATTTTGCCTATTTACCGGGCTTTCAAGCTCTCATCTTACTCGCTCAAATGGCTCAAAATTTTATGATTTAGTTAAAATCACCGAAATTTGCGGTGTGAAATTTGTAAATTTAAAGAAATTTTATGATGATTTGGGTTTGAAATATGACCTGCAAATTTACATTGAAAAGTGCAAATTTTTCTCGCCAACGCCCTTTGAGAAGCGTATCAGGCTGACTGATACGCTATGTTTGGGCTATTATTAGTTTATAAATTTAACGATATCGCCAAGGTTTCTGCGGTATTTTGGTGGCTGTTCGTTTAGGCGGTAGCCAAATGGCACCATTAGCGAGAGCCTTTGTTTTTTGGTGTCAATGCCTAAAATTTCTTCAACCGCCTCACGCTCAAATCCAGCTATCGCACAGCTATCAATGCCCTTAAATGCGGCTGCGTTCATCATATTTAGGGCTAAAAACATACATTGAGAATTTGCCTATTCAAAGACTAATTTATCATCGTCGTTAAAGCTTTGTTTTAAGAAATTTTTATAAAAAGCGACCCTTTTTGCCTTCTCTTCTTCGTTTTTATCAGGGCGTCTAGTAATCATCGCTTCAATGTAAGGAGCGTCGGTTTTTAAGTCCGCAACTTTTGCTAAAATCACGACTAAATGCGAACAAGTCGTCATTTGTGGCTGATTCCAGCTTTTTTCGCGGATTTTTTGTCTAAGTGCCTCGTTTTGCACGACTAAAATATCCCATTGTTCAAGCCCCATTGAGCTAGGGCTTAGTCTGCCCGCCTCTAAAATGTAGTTAAAATCGTCATCGCTTATCTTTTTTGACTCATCAAAAATTTTGCAAGCGTGGCGAAAATTTAAGATCTCTAAATAATCTTTCATCGTTTATCCTTTCAAAGTTTTTTTGCAATTTCGCTGAAATTTAAAATTTTTCTAGCCGATAAAATCTCTTTTTTATTAATATCGGCTATCATCATCTCTTCGCTGTCATTTAGCCTTTGAGTGATCTCGCCAAATGGCGTTATTACCATACTATCGCCGTAAAATTCCCAAACTTCATCGCTGTTTTTTCGTTTGTAATTACCGATACGATTTGCCCTTAAAATGTAAAAATTATTAATAAAAGCTCTCATTTTTAAAAGCTCTGCCCAACGCTCTTTGCTACCAAAAGTGCAAGCACTTGGCACGAGCAGGGCGTCAATGCCTTTTTTTTGCATAAAGCTAAAACTAGCGTCAAAATGCGTTTCAAAGCCAAACATAACGCCAAATTTTAGCCCTTCGTGCTTAAATGTGAGAAAATTTAACTCGCCCATTTTGTTTGCAAAGAATTTTCTCTCAGACCAGTGAGGGTAGGAGATTAGGATTTGTTGTTCGTAAAATTTACCGCCGCTGCTTGAAATTTTGGCGATGACCTTTAAAATTTCATTGCCACGCACCAAAATTAGGGGCGAAATTATGGTTAAATCATATTTTTTTGCTAGGTTTAAAAGCGAGTTTTTTTTCTCATCGCTCTGCTTTTTTATCATACTTTTTGGCATTATTTCAAGCTCTTTAAAGAAGCTATTTAGCACGTATTCACCAAGCAAGACAAGATTTGCACCGCTATTTTTGCAGGTTTTTAGGTAGTAATCAAGCCTAGCCTCGCTTAATGAGAGCGTGGGGAGCTGTAAAATCGCAACCTTACTCATCTACGCTCACAACTTCTAGCTTAGCTTTTTCTAAAATTTCTCTTGCCTCTTCAATTAAAACCTGCCCCTGTTTGTGAAGTGCTATGCTTTGTGCTAGGGTCAGCTCATCTTTGTTTAGATTTGCTAAAATCTCTTCTGCTTTTTTTATCTTTTCTTCAAAATTTTCACTCATTTTTACCCTCCAAAATTTCTCGGACATAATTTTCAAATTTATCAACTTCAACCAAAAATGCGTCGTGTCCGTAGTCGCTATCAATTAAAATATACTCGCATTTTGCCTTGCCGATTTGCTTTAAATTCTTGCCAATCTCGCTCATACAGCTTGGCGGGAAGAGGATATCGCCACTAAATGCGATTAGCGTGATATCTGAAACTATGGGCGTTAGTGCATCTTTTAGGCTATCATAATGGCGTGTGCAGTCAAAGATATTCATCATTTTTGTGATGTAAAGATAGCTTAATGGGTCAAAGCGTTTTGGGAAATTATAGCCATTATACTCCATATAAGTATCCACGCTAAATCTGCCAAAAAGCTCGTAAAGTCCGTCTGTGGCGACATAATTTCTGCCAAATTTTGCGTCCATTGAATCTGGGCTTAAAAAGCTAATATGCCCAGCCATTCGCCCATAGGCTAAGCCCTTTAAGCCGTTTTGGCGGATAAAATTTGCGTCATATTCGCCGTTTTTAAACTCTGGGTCGTTTATAATCGCTTCGGTTGCGATTTTATTAAACGCTATCGCCCAAGGCTTGGTCTGATAGGTGCTTGCCATTATTATGGTGTGCGTGGCAAATTTTGGGAATTCAATCGCAAAACATAGCGCTTGCATACCGCCTAAACTACCGCCAATAACGGCGTGAGCGTGATAAATACCAAGCTTAGCAAACAGCCTAATTTGGGCTTTTACCACGTCGCTAATCGTTAGAACTGGGAATTTTAGCCTGTATTCACGCTTTGTGTCTGGATTTATGCTTAAAGGCGAGGTTGAGCCGTGTGGCGAGCCAAGAATACTAACGCAAATGACAAAAAATTTATCCGTATCCACCGCTTTAGCGCTACCGATAAGTGCGTCCCACCAACCTTTTTTATCATCGTTTTGATACTGCCCAGCGGCGTGGTGTGAGCCAGTTAGGGCGTGGCAGATGACGATGACGTTTGATTTATCAGCGTTTAAAACGCCGTAAGTTTCATAGACTAGCTCGTAGCTACTTAAAATTCGCCCACTCTCTAAGTAGAGTGGCTCATCAAATTTAGCACGGCTAGTCTTTAAATTTAGCATTAATTGACTTTATAATTTGGTGCTTCGTGCGTGATAACTACGTCGTGAACGTGGCTCTCTTTAAGTCCAGCACTTGTAATCTCAACAAACTCGGCTCTTTCTTGAAGTGTGGCGATATCTTTTGCACCAACATAGCCCATAGCCGAGCGAAGTCCGCCTAAGAGCTGATGAATGACGTCCTTCATACTGCCTTTAAACGGCACACGCCCCTCAATGCCCTCAGGCACTAGCTTTTCACTTGCTGTGCCCTCTTGAAAGTATCTGTCGCTGCTACCACGGCTCATCGCTCCGATTGAGCCCATACCGCGGTAGGCTTTGTATTGTCTGCCTTGATGAGTGATGACCTCGCCCGGAGTTTCTTCACAACCAGCTAACAAACTACCAGCCATAACGCAACTAGCCCCTGCTGCTAGGGCTTTTGCGATATCGCCAGAGTATTTAAGTCCGCCATCAGCCGTAACTGGTATGCCGTATTTTGCGGCCTCACTAGCACAATCATCAATGGCTGAAATTTGAGGCACGCCAACACCAGCAACAATGCGAGTGGTGCAGATTGAGCCGGGTCCAATGCCTACCTTGATGCCGTCAGCACCGGCCTTAGCTAAGTCTTTAACGGCAGCTGGATTTGCGATATTGCCAACGACAACATCAACGCCTTTAAATTTCGCCTTTATCTCTTTAAGCGTGTCAATAATGCCCTTTGAGTGGCCGTGTGCTGAGTCCATTACAATCACATCAACCCCAGCATCAACTAACGCCTCCACCCTATCAAGCTGACCCACGCCAACGGCGGCTGCGACCCTAAGTCTGCCATAGCTGTCTTTGTTTGCGTTTGGATACTCTTTGCGTTTTTTAAGGTCTTTTATCGTGATAAGTCCGTCAAGTCTGCCGTTTTCATCAACGATAGGAAGCTTTTCAACCCTGTTTTGGCTAAAAATTTTCTCCGCATCATCAAGCGTGCAACCCTTTGGAGCCGTAATCAGCGGTGCTTTTGTCATACGCTCTTTAACCTTTATCGTGCGGTCAGTTTCAAATCTAAGATCGCGATTTGTTAAAATTCCTATTAATTTATGCGTATCATCAACAACTGGCACACCAGAGATATGAAGCTCTGACATTAGGTTTAACGCCTCGCCAATCGTGGCGTCTGGCTTTATAAAAATCGGATCAATTATAACGCCACTTTCGCTTTTTTTCACACGCTTTACCTCTTTTGCCTGAGAGGCTATGTCCATATTTTTATGAATCACGCCAATACCGCCAAGACGCGCCATCATAATCGCCGCTCTATGCTCTGTAACCGTATCCATAGCGGCTGAAACGATAGGGACGTTTAGCGTGACATTTTTGCTAAATTTGCTCTTTATATCAACCTGTTTTGGCAAAATTTCAGAGTATTGTGGCACTAAAAGGACATCTTCAAATGTCAAAGCACGTTTAATTATCTTCATCTTTATCCTTTCACTATGTTTTCTAGGCTCTTTGCGCCGTCTATTAGGGTCTGCTCGTCGTATGCTTTGGCTATGAGCTGGGCTGAAATGCTTAGGTTGTTGTTCGCTTTTGCAACTGGCACCGATATGGCTGGTAGTCCGGCTAAATTTACGCTTATTGTGTAAATATCGCTTAGATAGGCAGTCAGTGGGTCTTTAAGTGCGCCAAATTTCACACAAGCCGTTGGCGAAACTGGCATAAAAATAAGGTCAGCTTCACTTAAAATCGCCTCGTATTGTGCCTTTATGTGAGCCCTTGCCTTTTGTGCCTTTATGTAGTAAGCGTCGTAATATCCGCTACTTAAAACAAATGTGCCAAGCAAAATTCTCCTTTTTACCTCTTCGCCAAAGCCCTCGCTCCTTGAATTTACATAAAGCTCTTTTAAATTTTTAGCCTCAGCGCGTCTGCCGTATCTAACGCCGTCATATCTGCTTAAATTCGCACTCGCTTCGGCTGTTGCGATGATGTAGTAGGTCGCAACGTCATATTTTGAGTCCTCTAAATTTCTAAAAATTACGTTGTGTCCGTGAGATTTTAGCTTCTCAATTGTGCTTAAAAGTGCGGTTTTTACCTCGTCATCGGCGTTTTTAACGTAGTTTTCAATTACGCAAATTGTTAGCTTTTTTTGTGCGTCTATCTTATCGCTAATGCTTGCAAACTCAACATTTGCACTCGTGCTGTCTTTATTATCATATCCAGCGATTGCGTCGTATAAAATGGCAGCGTCCTCAACGTTTTGTGCTATGGGGCCGATTTGATCAAGGCTTGATGAGTATGCAGCAAGTCCATATCTGCTAACCCTGCCGTAAGTTGGCTTAAAGCCCACGCAACCGCAAAATGCGGCTGGTTGGCGGATACTGCCACCCGTGTCGCTACCAAGTGCGGCAATTGCTAAGCCACTTGCGACTGCTGCTGCTGAGCCACCGCTTGATCCACCCGGCACAAATTCGTGATTTAGCGGATTTAGCGTTTTACCATAAAAACTGCTCTCTGTTGTGCTACCCATTGCAAATTCGTCCATATTTGTGCGACCAAATGGGGCAAGGTTGTGTTTTAGCAAATTTTCAATGGCAGTGGCGTTGTATGGGGCGACGTAGCCTTGAAGAATGTTTGAAGCGCACGTTACTGCCCAGCCATTTACTTGGATATTATCTTTTATGGCAATTGGCACGCCCTCGCCAAATTTGGCTAGTGGCAAACCTGCTAACTGCTCAACATAAGCGCCTATTTTGCTCTCTTTTTGTATGCGATTTTCAAGCTCGGTGCGTAAATTTTTAATCTCCTCGCTTGAAAGTTTTAATGCCTCTTTTAAACTTATCACTTCTTATCCTTAAATTTATTAACTAATAAAATTCCAACAGCCGTGAAAGCTAAAATCACGACTATCGTGCCGATTATCACGCTAAATGGGGCTGGCTGGTTAAGACTAGCAAACACCGCTTAAAACCTTTGCACATCTATCACACGGCTCATTTTCACTCACGCTTACAAATTTCCAGCATCTTGGGCATTTGTGAGCTGTTGAGAGAACAATCTTAAATTTCACGCTATCAATCTCAAACTCTGCTAACGCCTTAGATTCATCAATTTTATTAACCCTGCTTACCATATAAAAGTCGCTTATATCGGTGCTATCAAGGGCTAAAATTTCAGCGGAGCTGGTTTGTAAATCAAGCTCCAATGTTGATTTTATCACCTTATCTTTTTTAAGCACGTCAATTAACTCAAAAAATTTAGCACGGCTTAATAAAATCAGCTCATCATCAACGCTAAAATCAAAATTTAACGGCTCATAAACTAGGTCAAAGGCGTCTTTGAAATTTTGCTTGATGATTTTTGGAGCGTAGTCCATAACCTCATCAATTGTGTATGTTAAAGTAGGTGCTAAAAGCGGTAAGAGCGAACGTGTTATTAACGCCATAGCCGATTGTGCCGAGCGTCTTTGTTTGCCGTTTTTGCTGTCGCAGTAAAGGCGGTCTTTGCAAATATCAAGGTAAATTCCGCTTAAATCGGCTGATAGAAAATTTAAAAGCACGTTAAAGCCCTTTGAAAAATCATAGCTTCTAAATGCTCTCTCTGCCTCATCAAACGCGCGTTTAGCACGGCTTAAAATCCACTTATCAAGCAGGTTAAAATCTGTTGTAATCTCGTCTAAATCATTGACATTTGCTAGTAAAAATCTTATCGTGTTTCTTATTTTTCTGTATTGTTCGCTGACTTGTTTTAGGATATTATCGCCAATTTTTAGGTCGCCAGAGTAGTCGCTAAGTCCGACCCAAAGGCGTAAAATTTCAACGCCGTGCTCCTTTGCCACGTCTTGTGGAGCGATGACGTTGCCCTTGCTTTTGCTCATCTTCTCGCCCTTGCTATCAACGGTAAATCCGTGCGTTAAAACCGCCTTGTAAGGGGCTTTTTCATTAACTGCTGTGCTTACAAGAAGTGAGCTTTGAAACCAGCCCCTATGCTGGTCTGAACCCTCTAAATACATACTGGCTGGATACGCGCCGCTATCGTAGTTTTGGCTTTGTAAGACCGCTTGCCACGTTGAGCCACTATCAAACCAAACGTCAAGTATATCCATAACTTTTTCTAAATTTTCTGGCTTATATTTTGAAGCTGGATTTAAAAGCTCGCTAATCTCTAAATCCCACCACGCATCAGCACCTTTAACGTCAAAAATTTTTGCCACGTAGTCTAAAACATCGGCATCAAAAATTGGCTCTTTTGTCGCTTTGTCCCTAAAAAAGGCGATTGGCACACCCCAGTCACGTTGGCGTGAGATACACCAGTCTGGGCGATTTTGTATCATTGAGCCTATTCTTTTTACGCCACTTGCTGGGTAAAATTTCACATTTTCAAGCTCGTTTAACGCAACCTCTCTAAGCGTTTTAGAGCCTAGTTTTGCCTCATCCATCGTGATAAACCACTGCTTTGTGGCTCTGTAAATTACTGGCTTGTGAGTTCGCCAACAATGAGGATATGAGTGTGTAAATTTTGAGGCGTGAAGCAGATTTTTACCTAAAATTTCTAAAATTTTATCATTTGCTTTAAAGATATGAAGCCCCACAAACTCATCAACCACGTCCGCTCTAAACAGCCCTTTGGCTTTTAGCGTTTCATCATAAAGTCCGCCGTCATCAACAGGCATTAAAACTTCGCTAATGCCGTTTTTTAGACACACATAGTAGTCATCTTCGCCGTGACCTGGTGCGGTATGAACTAGCCCAGTCCCGCCGTCGGTGGTAACGTGCTCGCCTAGTAAAAACTGCGATTTTCTGCCGTTTAGCGGATTTATGGCGTGAAGTTTTTCTATTTCTTGGGCTTTAAATTCTTGTTTAATCTCGCCGTTTGTTAGCCCAAGTTTTACTAAATTTTCAAGCAAAGCCTTTGCAAAGATTAAATTTTCAGCCGTTAGGACGTAAATTTCATCTGGATTTAGGCTGATTGCCTGATTTGCTGGCAAAGTCCAAGGCGTGGTCGTCCAGATAACTGCATTTGCCTCTTTTACGTTAAGTTTATTTAGTGCGTCTGTATCAAGGTTAAAGGCGACGTAAATTGAGTGGTCTTCTTTATCCTCATACTCAACCTCGGCTTCTGCCAGTGCTGAGCGCGCTGCCCAGCTCCAATAAACTGGCTTACTTCGTTCAATCAAAAGCCCCTTTTTAGCTATCTCACATAAGGCTCTGTAAATGTCGGCTTCAAACTCAAATTTCATCGTTAAATACGGATTTTCAAAGTCGCCAATCACGCCAAGTGATTTAAACTCATCGCCTTGAATTTTTATAAATTCACGTGCGTGAGCCCTACAATGCTCTCTAATCTCGCTCTTACTTAGGCTCTTTTTTTTCTCGCCAAGCTTTACTTCAACCTGCTGTTCTATCGGCAGTCCGTGGCAGTCCCAGCCCGGCACGTAGCGGATATTTTCGCCAAAAAAGTAGTGTGTTTTTGTAATGATGTCTTTTAAAATTTTATTTAAGGCGTGTCCGATATGTAGGCGTCCGTTTGCATAAGGCGGGCCGTCGTGGATAGCAAAAAATTTCTCGGCATTTTTGCGATTTTGTTTCATTTTTTCATAAATTTTACGCTCGTTGTGCCACGAATTTATGCGTTCTGGCTCGTTTTGGGGCAGGTTTGCACGCATTGGAAATTCAGTAGCAGGGAGCAAAAGAGTATCTTTGTAGTCCATAATTTTACCTTGTAAATAAATTTGCAGATTGTATCTTAAAGTGTGTTATATAGGGCTTAAAATTTTAAAAAAGTGGTATAATTTGGCAAAAACAGGGGGTAAGATGAGGCATAGAATTTTAATTGTCGGCGATGAGCTTAAAATGAATAAGCCTATGTTAAACTACATTTATGAGAGTTATGAGAGCCATTTTGGCGAGCTTGGCGATATTAGTTTTGTTACTAAAAGTAACACAGAATTTCTTTTTGTGGTTGAGAATTTAATAGAAGGCTATGACTCGCTTTGCATTTTTGCAGATGATGAAAACTACGGCATAATGGCTAGAAATTTAGCCACGCTAAGCGGAGATGTGCTTGAAATAAACGACAATCAAACTCTGGTCGCAAAGAACGCAATTAGCGTAAATCAGGGCAGTTTTTTAATAAAACTAAACGAAACATTTATAAATTTAATCACGGCAAACTCAGGGCAAAAACTGCCAGAAATTTTGGTAAAAAACGATGATGAGGTGAGTGAATTTTTTATCTTTGATACGGACACAAAGAGCGTGAAAATTTTGCTAAAACCACTGGCAAATCCCTATAAAGTGGGCGTTAGCATTAGCGAAATTTTACCAAATTTATCAGCCATAAAGGTCGTTGCTTGGCAGTTTGGCAGCGTTAGCGGATTTAAAAAAAGCGTGAAAAATCTATTTTCAAATAAGATGATTGATGATAAAAATCTCATAAAATTTATAGCTGATAAAATGATACAAAATGGCGTGAAAATCACGTTTGCTGAGTCCTGCTCGGCTGGACTTTGTGCGGCTAGCATAGCAAAATTTAGCGGTATTTCTGAGATTTTTGACGGCTCACTTGTAACTTATGCAAACGCAATAAAACACGAGTGGCTGGGCGTTAGCGATAAAATTTTAAGCGAGTTTGGAGCGGTTAGCAAGGAGTGCGTGGAGGCGATGACGCAGGGTGCTTTAAGGTCATCGTATGCTGATTTTGCCATTGCCGTTAGCGGGATAGCTGGTCCAAATGGTGGCAGTGATGAAAAGCCAGTTGGGCTGGTTTATGTTTCAATTTTACACAAAAGTGGCGAGAGTTTAACGCAAAAATTAATGTTAAACGGCGATAGAAATTATATCAGAGAGCAGAGCGTTCTTTCGGCGTTTTTGCTTATTTTAAAGCTAAAACCAGAGCTATTTTTTAGCTAAATTTGCTACAAATCGTAGCAAATTTAGTCTTTATAAGGCGTAGTGATATAGCCTTGTTCTACTAGCTTTTTAATACCGCCTTCAAATATCGTAATATCAAGCCCCGGAGCATCCAAAAGCTCGGCTACAAATTTACTTCTACGTCCGCCACGACAGATTAGAGCAAACGGCTTTGAAGTGTCAATTTGAGCACTAATATCACCCCAAAGTTTATCTTTATCCTTGCTAAAATCAACAAGTTTTGCACCCTTAATAATGCCCATTTCACGCCTTTCAACAGGCACTCTAATATCTACGATTTGATCAAATTTCTCAATATTTGCAGGTGTTGCTGGCAAAATTTTTATATCGCCAAACGCCAAAAATAGGCACGATGATAAAAGCAGAATTTTTCTCACGGCTAATCCTTATAAGGTGTAGTTTCGTAACCAAGATTGATTAAATGGCTCATACCACCATCTAAATTTGTTATATCTAACCCATCGCCGTCAATCATACGTGCGGCAAAATCGCTTCTACGACCACTTCGGCAGATGATTGCTATTGGTTTTTTTAAATCCACATTGGCTTTGATTTCGTTTAAAAATCTCTCTTTATCTTGTGTTAGTGAGATTGTCTTTGCACCCTTGATAATGCCAGTTTCTCGCCACTCCTCAGGCGTTCTGACATCTATAATCTGCTCAAATTTTGCGACATTTTCAGGCGTTGCTTCAAGGACGTTAATTTGTGCAAAAATTGATGAAAAACAGGCAAATGGTAGTAAAAATCGCTTCATACTCTCTCCTTAAAATTTTTATTTTAGTGAAAATCTAGCATAAAAAACTTAATAAATTAATAACTTAGATTTTTGATAAAATAGCGATAAAAATTTCAAAGGCATTTTATGAAAAAACGTTGCGAGTGGTGCGAAAAGGACGAGCTTTACAGGGCGTATCACGATGATGAGTGGGGCGAAATTGTGCGTGATGAGCGTGTTTTGTTTGAATTTTTAGTGCTTGAAACTATGCAAGCCGGGCTTAGTTGGCACACGATTTTAAAAAAGCGTGAGGCGATGAGAGTGGCTTTTGATGATTTTGACTATCATAAAATCGCACTTTATGATGATAAAAAGGTTGAAATTTTAATGCAAAATGACAAAATTTTAAAAAACCGCCTAAAACTAAAATCGCTTAGCCAAAATGCAGTTTCGTTTATGAAAATTCAAAGCGAGTTTGGCTCATTTTACGCATATATTTGGGGTTTTATAAATAATAAACAAATAGTTTTAAAACCGCAAAATTTAAGCCAAATAAACGCCACAAGCCCTTTAAGCGATGAAATTTCAAAGGATATGAAAAAGCGTGGATTTAAATTTGTCGGTAGCACCACGATTTACTCGTTTTTACAAGCAGTTGGCGTGATAAGCGAGCATTTGGCTTATTGTTTTAAATTTAAAGGTTAAGCAAATTTTGGTTAAAATCGGCTAAAAATTTTAAAGGCGTGAATTGAAAAAGGTGCATTTTATCGGTATCGGCGGCATTGGCATTAGTGCGATTGCTAGGTTTTTAAACGAAAAGGGTCATAAAATCAGTGGCAGCGACATAAAAGAGAGCAAAATCACAAAAGAGCTTGAAAATGAGGGCATTGAGGTCATCACGCCACACTCAAAAGAGGCGATAAAAGATCAGGATTTTGTGGTCTATTCAGCAGCGATCAAAGATGATAACATTGAGCTAATCACCGCAAAAGAGCGTGGCATAAAGTGTCTTTCACGAAAAGAAGCCCTGCCTTACGTGCTTGATGATAAAAAGGTCTTTGCAGTCGCTGGCGCACACGGCAAAAGCACGACTACGGCGATGTTAGCCGCACTTATTGAAGGCTCGGCGATTATCGGTGCTATCTCAAAGCAGTTTGGCTCAAATATGCGTTATGAAACGAGCCAAAATGTCGTTTTTGAAGCCGATGAGAGCGATTCAAGCTTTCTTAACTCAAACCCATATCTAGCAATCGTAACAAACGCAGAGCCAGAACATATGGAGCATTACGATTATGATTTGGCTAAATTTCACGCTGCTTATCGTGGCTTTTTAGAGCGCGCAAAGGTGCGAGTTATCAATGCCGATGATGAGTTTTTAGCCACGCTTAAAATTGACGCAATTAGGCTAAATCCAAGCACGGATATTACGGATTTAAGTATGGTTGTTCGTGATTATCAGCCATTTACTAGCTTTAACCTTAAAAATTTAGGTAAATTTGAGGTCTTTGGTATGGGCGAGCATATCGCAATTGACGCTAGTTTGGCAATCCTAGCAGCACTTGATGAGCTGCCACTTAAAACAATAAAGCAAAATTTACTAAATTTTCAGGGCATAAAAAAGCGTTTTGATATTTTATACGCAAGTAAAAATTACGTTTTAATTGATGATTACGCTCATCATCCAACCGAGATAAAAGCCACGCTAAACTCGGTCTTTGAATACGCAAAACTGCTTGGCATTACGCGTGTTGTAGCCATTTTTCAGCCACACAGATACACAAGACTTAGTGCGAATTTAAAGGGATTTAGTGAGTGTTTTAAGGGCGTTAGTGAGCTTGTGATTATGCCAGTTTATGCTGCTGGTGAAAGCCCGGTTGAGATTGATATGAAGGAGAATTTCAAGGCTTACGACCCGATTTTTACCGATAAAATTTCAAGGGTTGATGAAGCCATTGAGTTTGATGATGAGTTTGGCGTTAAGCACCGCCTTGATGATGGCATTGTCATTGGCTTTGGGGCTGGGGACATTAGCGTTTTATTAAGGGGCAATAAATGAGCGAAATTTTAGAGCTTGGCGATGAAAATCTTGATGAAAAAAGCGATGATGATGAGCTTAGAGCGTTAATTTATGAGCGTTTGGGCTTGGAGTTTGGCTCACTTAAAAGCGAAAGTGGCAACGACTGGGTTAGGGCAAAAGCCGAAGTTGAGGCTGAAATTTCGGCTAAATTAAACACAAAATTAAACGAAGAGATACCAAAAGATGAAAAAAGCGAGAATGAAATTTTAGAAAAAATCAGAAACGAAATTTTAGATGACATACAAAAAGATGAGCTTATAAAAAGTGCTAAAAAAGACGTCCTAATCGCCCTAGCAAGGCACCAGAGCCTAAATGACATTCAGATTGAAAATATGCTTTTAAACGCCCCATATTTGTGCGTTAAAGAGCTATCAAAAAAGCCAAATCTCACGCCACAAACCATAAATTTACTCTTTAAAAAAACGGCAAAACAGCCACGACTTTATGATGAGATAATCAGGGCGTTAAAGGAGATAAAATGATAAGATACCTGCTCGTTTTTGCTGCATTGGGGCTTCTTTTTTGGGCGATTTGGTCGCTAAAAAATGAGTTTTTAAGCAAAAAATTAAAGGGCGTTTTAAGCCTATTTTTACTGCTATTTTTGGCGTTTGCCTACTTTTATCAGAGCAGTTTTGATGATAAAAGCGAGAAAAATATGCAAATTTTAAACGCATTTAAGCAGGGCAAAGTGATAAAATGTGGCGATTTTAACGTTACAAACGACAGATTTAACTACGAATTTGGCACGGCGTGTTTTGTTGCAAAGCGAAACATTAGCGAGTTAAACGGCGTGATAATTGAAATTTCAAAGTGCAAATATGATTGATGAGATATTTTTAAAGCTTGATTTAGGCGAGTATTTAGAGCGTTTAAACGCATTTTTAGCACGCCAAAAACCGATATTTTTACAAGGCGACAGAAACATTCATTTTAAAAATATCATAGAGCTTTCACGCCACGAATTTAACGCCCCGCCAAGCGTTTTAAACCTTGATGATGCACTAATTAGGCTCTCAAAACAGGCAGTTTTAGGTATTAATGAGATTGGCGAGTTTGCCAAAATTTTGCACTATTTTAGCTACTTAAAGACGCTAAATTTTGATGACAAGCTTGGCGAGTGGCTTTTAAAGATTGAAATTTTACCAGCGATGAACGAGATTGGGGCTTCGTTTGATAAAAACGCCCAGTTAAAAGATAGCATTGATGAGCGATTTGTGCAGATTAAAAGCTCACTTGAAATGAAAAAAAAGCAGATTGACGCCGAGATTAGGCGACTAATCTACACAAAAAGCATAACGCCATATTTGGTTGATACGCAGGTGCATTTTGTAAATGAAAGTGAAACGCTCCTAGTCCGCGGTGGCTTTAATCACGCCCTTAAAGGCGTCGTGGCAGCTAGAAGCAGTGGCGGATATTTTTATGTCCTGCCAAGTGCGATTGAACGGCTAAAAAAGGAGCAGAGCGAGCTACTTGATAGGCGTGAAGAAGTTACATATGAGTATGCAAAAAAGTTTAGTGCCATTATGTCAAGGTCGCTGCCGTTTTTGAAATTTATAAACAACGCATTTGATATTTTTGACAGCTATCAGGCACGTGTAAATTTAGCCAAATCGTGCGATTTTGATTTTGTTTTACCAGATAATTCAAGCGACATTAGACTTAAAAATTTCGCCCACCCAGCACTTAAAAACCCAAAAAGCATAAGCGTTGATTTTACAAAATCTGTGCTTTTAATCACCGGTGTAAATGCTGGTGGCAAGTCAATGCTTTTAAAATCAATCATCACAGCCTCACTTCTAGCAAAGTATCTTTTGCCGATGAAAATTGACGCAAACGCCAGTAAAATCGGCGTTTTTAAGGATTATGAAACAATCATTGAAGACCCACAAAATGTCAAAAACGACATCTCAACCTTTGCCGGTAGAATGCTAAGTTTTTCAAAGCTTTTTGGCAAAAAGTCCCTAATTATCGGCATTGATGAGATAGAGCTTGGCACCGATTTTGAAGAGGCAGCCAGTCTTTATAGCGTGCTAATTTCAAAGCTAATTGAGCAAAATATCAAGATGATAATCACAACTCATCACAAACGCCTAGCTATGCTTTTATCAAAAAATAGCGAGGTTGAGCTGGTGGCTGCGCTTTATGATGAGGCGGTAAGACGCCCAAAATTTGAGTTTTTAAAAGGCACGATAGGCAAATCTTACGCTTTTGAAACGGCTGAGCGTTACGGCATACCTTTAAATTTAGTAGCAGAGGCGAAAAAAGAGTATGGTTTAGATAAACAAAACCTAAATGAAATCATCTCAAAAACGCTAAATTTAGAAGCAGAATTAAAAATAAAATTAGATGAAAATTTTAAGAAAGAGCAAAAACTTGATAGCTTGATTGAAAATTTAAAGAGCCAAAAAGAAAAAGATGAAACACGTGTAAATGAGCTAATCTCACGCCTTGAAAGGGAGTATTTTCACGCTATAAACGAGGCAAAAAATGCTGTAAAACTAAGCGACACAAAAGAGAAGCAAAGAGCGATAAATAGGGCAAATGAAGCCAAAACAAATATCGCAAAACCAGAGATTAAAAAGGTAGAAATTTTAAATATCGGCGATAGCGTTCGGTATGAAAAAATCAAAGGCGTTGTGTTATCAATTTCAAAAAATGAGGCGATGATTCAAAGCGATGGGATTAAGCTTAGAGTGCCTTTAAATTTATTAAAGAAAAACGGCAACCCAGTCCAAGCTGAAACTAAACCAAAGGTAAATATAAAGGTGCAAAAACCAAAATCGGCAAATGTTGTGCTTGATTTGCACGGACTTAGGGCTGATGAGGCGATTGATAGGCTTGATAAATTCATCTCAGATAGCCTAGTTATGGGCTTTGAAGAGGTTAGTGTTTATCACGGCATAGGCACTGGTAAGCTTGCTTTTGCAGTTAAAAATTTCTTAAAATCACACCCAAGTGTGAGAGAATTTTTTGACGCTCCGCCAAATCAAGGTGGATTTGGTGCAAAAATCGTGCGGTTTTAGCCAAAATTTTAAAAACAAATGATACAATTTAGCGATAATTTTAGGGGTTTTATATGATTACTGATAAGTTAAAAAGTAAAAAAACTAATGCGATTTTCATAGCAAGTATTGTCACGATTTTTATTTTTATCACATTAAATTCACTCGTTTTTTACTACAAATACATAAACGCAACGACATTTAGCGTCAAAGACTATGACCAAAGAATAGATATGAGACTTCATATTGTAATGGATGAACTTGTTAAATCAGGTTACGATATAGATGTGTTTAAAGAAAAAACAGCACAAATAAATATAATAAATTCTTTGTATCTATTTAAAAAAGACGCTAAAAACGAGCTTGATTTAATCTACACAAACGACAGACAGCAAAGTTTAGGCAAGGATAGCATTTTTTCACGATATGGCTGTTCTGGGCTTAGAAATCACAGCTTTGTTAGCAAGTATTACGATAGAGAAATTTTGCCTGAAAACAAGGTTAAAGTATGCCTATTTTACGGCGTTGGCGACTATGTTATAGGTATTAGGCAGTTTTTGCCACACACGATAACAAATATAAAAGACCCTGAATTTAAAGAGTGGTTTATAAAAAATATGGTGCCGACCTTTTTTCTCTCATCTATCGGCTGTGCGCTTTTTATTGTGTTTGTGATTTGGGGGCTAAATAGATATTTTGATTTAAGGGCTGAATATATCAAAAACAAGGTCAGCTTAAAGCGAAATTTACGCTATGTCAAAAATCAGCTTTATGTTGATCCGATGACAAAACTAGCCAATAAATCCAAGCTTATGGACTATCTTAGCGAGATTAAAGACCCAAAGGTTATTATCATTGACATTGATGATTTTGGCAGAATGAATGATTATTACGGCAAAGAGGTGTGTGATAATATCCTAATTTGTATGGCAAATTTAATCAAAGAATTTGCAAACGAAGTGAGTATGAAAGCCTTTTGTATCGGTGCTGACCAGTTTGTTTTGGCTGAAAATGAAGAGATGGATATGTCAAGATATGAAGAGATAGCCGAGGCGATTACTGGCAGGTTTAAGGGGCGAGTAATTGAGGTAAAAGACCCAAAAACCGAAAAAATGCTTGAAATTGAGGTGCATACGACTATCGGCTTTGCGCTTGAAACAGAAGATACTCTAATGAAAGCCACCACAGCCCTAAAAATGGCAAAACAAAACAAAAAAGACTACGCCGCCTACTTTAAAAATTTAACCCAAAAAGGCGAATACGCCGAGCAAATTGAGCGTTCAAATATGATAAGACAAGCTATGGTTAGCAAAAATATCGTGCCGTTTTATCAGCCGATTTTTAACGCAAATGGCGAAATTTTAAAATACGAAAGCCTAGTTAGGATTGTCAGCAGCGACGAGATATTTTCGCCACATATCTTTCTTGACACCTCAAAACGCATAAAACGCTACGCCGAGCTACAAAAAATGGTAATTTCACAAAACATTAATCGCTTAGAAGAGAATGAAAAGCTCATTTTATCTATAAATTTAAGCGGTAGAGATATGCTTGACGGCGATGTTAGCTCGTGGCTTTTAGAGCTTTTAAATAAGCACAGAGTTGCCGACAGGATCGTCTTTGAGCTGGTTGAAGATGAGAATTTAGACAGCGTTGAAAGGGTTGAGAATTTTATCGCAAAGGTTAAAAATATGGGTGCAAAAATCGCCATTGATGACTTTGGCTCAGGCTACTCAAACTTTGCCTATATTTTAAAAATGCGACCAGATTACATTAAAATTGATGGTTCGCTCATCAAAAATATTGATATAAATCACGATTCATATATGATTACTCGTGCGATTGTATCTTTTGCTAGGGATTTAGGGATTAAAACGATTGCGGAATTTGTGCATTCAAAGGATATTTTTGATATTTGCAAAGAGCTTGGCGTTGATGAATTTCAGGGCTTTTATCTTGGCGTGCCAACAGGTAATATCCAATGAATGCCGTTTCGCTTTTAACCAAACTTCTAAAATTTCGCTCAATTACGCCAGATGACGGCGGTGCTTTTGATTTTATTTGCGAATTTATGGATGATTTTAGCGCGACTAGGGTTGATGAAAACGGCGTAAAAAATCTAATTTTAACCAAAAAATTTAGCGAGAATGGCGTTCATTTAGCCTTTGGCGGACACATTGATGTCGTGCCACCGGGCGAGGGCTGGGAGAGTGAGCCATTTAGTCCGCTCTTAAAAGACGGCTACATTTATGCACGTGGTGCTCAGGATATGAAAAGTGGCGTGGCTGCCTTTTTGTGTGCTTGTAAAAACATTAAAAATTTTAACGGCAAAATCTCAATCATCTTAACAAGTGATGAAGAGGGCGATGCTATTTTTGGCACAAAAACGGCTCTAAAATTTATGCAAAAAAACGGCGATTTGCCAGATTTTGCAGTCGTTGCCGAGCCTACAAGCGACGCCGTTTTTGGCGACACGATAAAGGTCGGCAGACGCGGGTCAATTAATGGCGTTTTAACGATAAAAGGCGTTCAAGGGCACGTTGCCTATCCGCAAAAATGCGTAAATCCAGCTCATCAATTAGCACAAATTTTGCCAAAATTTGCAAGTTTTTCGCTTGATAATGGCAGTGAATTTTTTGATAAAAGTCAAATCATCATCACCGATATTCGTGGTGGGATTGAGGTTTGTAACGTAACTCCAAGCGAAGTTAGGATTATGTTTAATGTAAGAAACTCAAATTTAACAAGCATTGATGATTTAGACGCTTACATTAGAAATTTATGCAAAGGGCTTGAAATTAGCCTAAATTTAAAGCAAAGCTCAAAGCCGTTTTTGACAAATAAAAACAGCCTTGTGGTTAAAAATTTAGCAAAAAGCGTGAGCGAGGTGCTAAATATCAGCCCAGAGCTAAACACAAAAGGTGGCACGAGCGACGCTAGATATTTTGCTGAATTTGGCGTAGAAGTGGCTGAATTTGGTGTAATAAACGACCGCATTCACGCAGTCAATGAGAGGGTAAAAGAGCAAGAGGTCAGCGACCTTTGTGCGATTTTTGAGAAATTTTTGGCAAAATTTTAAATAAAGTTATAATATAATTTGTTAAAATTGCCATTTTGTGAAAATTTTATAAAGGTTTTGTTAGTAAAATGTTTAAAAAATCAAGTAGTCTTTATTCTAGCGTAGCCAGTCGCTTTTTAGTATCTTATGCTGTCGTGCTTCTTACGACGCTTATGTTTTTGTTTTATGTTACATTTTCAAAGACTGATGAGATGAAATACGACCTTCGCTCATTTAATCTTGAAATCCAAAATTCCATAAATTACAGCTTTTCAGAGATAGCAAATAGGGTTGAATTTTACGCAAAATTAATTGAAGCACAGCAGGATTCAGAAGCACTAAAAATCATCAGCGATGAAGATATTTCAATGTTTTTTAAGGCACTTTATGTCGTAAATCCAAGTCTAAAAGTCGTCTATAAAAGGCAGTTTGAGGGTGCAAATGAGATAGATTTTGACCTGCCGTGGCTTGATGAGTTAAGGCAGAGTAGATATATCATCTCTGATTTTATCTTTAAAAATAAGCAGTTAAGCACATTTTTTGTCGCTTATGATATTGGCAACGGCTTTAAACTCGTAGCCGAAGTGGATAAAAACTATATCGCTACAAATATCAAAAGCTTTTTAAGCGAAAAAAACAGAGTAGCTTACGTGGTGGATTACAACGGCAACTATCTCTTTGGCGATAGAGATAATAGCGGATACAACGTAGAAACTTACAGCGATACAAACGTAATTGACGAGATGTTTATTAGAAATAAGGACGTGGATTTTGATATATTAAACACAAAGGCTACTTTGTCTGAATATATGGAGAAATACAATGTCTTTGTCGTAACCGAAGCGACAAAAAGCGGTGCGGTTTTGGCTAGATTTCTTGTATTGCTTTTTGGTTTTTTAGCTATCGTTTTTTACACACTTTGGAGCAAGGCAAACTTAAAATTTGCACTGGATAAATTTATAAATCCAATTGAAGCTACAATCTCATTTTTAAAAGACAAGAGCAAAAGACCAAACGGCGAGCAGTATTTAAGTGAGCTAAACACGATAAATAGCCAAATTTCAATACTTTATGGCGAAATTGATAGTGCGAAATTTACCCTTGATGAGTATAAAACTCGCTTTGGTTATATCTTTGAAAAAAGTCCGCTTGTGATCTTGGTTTATGACGCTTACAGCGGTGCTATCGTTGATGCAAGCCATAGAGCATTAGAATTTTATGGCTACACTTACAAAGAGATTTTAAGCACAAATATGAGCGAAATTTCAGCCGTTGGCTTTAATGAAATGGTCTTTGACAGGCGAAAGGTCATTGAAGATAAGAGCAAAAATTTTAGCATTATCACAAAGCATAACCTAAAAAACGGCAGCGAAGTTGAAGTAAGCGTAAAAGCCGATATTTTAACGCTAAAAGATAGCAAATATATCTTTATGATTGTTGATGATGTCAGTTATGATATGAGAAAACAAGAGAGTAGCGAGAGCATACAACAGCTCGTTTCAAAATTTAAAAACATAATAATGGTCGCCAGTAAAGAAGCACCATTTATCATCAAATACGCCACTCAAAACATTGAAAATACATTTAACATTAGCTATGACAAGCTCTTAGTTGAAGGCTTTGATTTAAAAGAGATAATCGCACAAAGCGATAAGCTAAATTTCACAAACGAGATAGAACTTCACAAAAAGGTCTTTACAAACGTTACAAACACCACAGATAGCATAAATTTCATCGTAAAACTCATCACAAAGACAAAGCAAGTCGTCCCATTTAAAGCCGAGATTAAGTATTTACGCGATGAAAACGGCGATTTTAGCGGTATTGTCTATATGTTTAGCGACTATCAAGAGCATTACACAATGCAAGAGCGATACGAAAGCGAACTAAAATTTCACAAAAATATCATCTGGGCTACAAGTGCAGCAAGTCTTGAATACAACGCAAAAACCGACTCAATTAAGACAAATGCCACATTTGCTGGAATTTTAGGCTACACAAATTTAAGCGATTTAAACATTGATAAAGATATGATGAGAGCCATTTTGGTTGATGAATTTACCGATTTTGCAGGCTTTTTCTCAAAAATTGAAGCAGATAAGGGCGTTTATTCTGGCGATGTGAGATTTTACACGCTTGATAAAAATATAATCTGGCTTCACATTCACGCAAGGGTCATTGAAGTTGATGATAACTCAAAACCAACAATAATTAGCGGTATTGCCGAAAACGTAACCGATAAAAAGGTCGCATTTTTGTATCAGGATTTAGCAGCAAGGCTGTTTTCATACTCAAAAGAGGGCATTATCGTTTTTGACACTCAGTGGAATATAATTGACGCAAACAACGAGCTATCAAGAAGTAGTGGCTACTCACGAGATGAGCTTTTAAACTCAAATATCTCGCTTTTAAAATCAAAGCTAAACGACAACGAGGAGTTTGCAAAAGCCCTTGAAGCTGCCGATAAATTTGGCAGGTGGCACGGCAAATTGTGGTTTAGACACAAAAACGGCGAGGACTATTTAGAGAGTGCAAATTTAACCTCGCTAAATGATTCAAACGGCGTTACGATTTGTTACGTTGCCGTTATGTCAGATGTTTCAGAAAGTAACAGCACACAGGATTATTTAGAGCATATCGCCTATCACGACCCACTTACAAAACTGCCAAACCGCTTCTTATTCTCGCAAAAGCTTGAAGAGGTCATCAGGGCTAAAAAAGACGGCAAAGAGGTCGCCATTGCATATCTTGATATGGATGGATTTAAGGGGATAAACGACACTTACGGACACAAGGCTGGGGATAAATTTTTAGTTGAAATTTCATCTCACATTGACACGCTTTTTGATGAGAGAGATATGTTTGCGCGTATCGGTGGCGATGAGTTTGTCGCCATTATTTTATACGAAAAGGCTGGTGAGGTCTATGAGATAGTAGAAAATATGCTAAGTATCGCATCT
The DNA here is from genome assembly GCF_030249845.1 of Campylobacter gastrosuis. Lineage (GTDB taxonomy): Bacteria > Campylobacterota > Campylobacteria > Campylobacterales > Campylobacteraceae > Campylobacter_A > Campylobacter_A gastrosuis. Next base: position 141,013 of record NZ_JANURM010000004.1, read on the forward strand.
GGCGAGGTCTTTTACGATGATAATGTGCGTTTAAGCATAAGTGCTAGTATTGGCGTGAGTATGAGAAGCGTTGATAACCTAGTAAGCCCTGAAAACCTGCTAGAACAAGCCGACTGGGCAATGTATCAGGCAAAATTAGCAGGTAAAAATCGCTACTACATTTTTGATAACACAAAAGATAGAAATTTCAAAAGTCAATACGAAGATAACAATAAAATTCTAACCGCCCTTGAAAATAACGAATTTTTCTTAGAGTATCAGCCAGAAATTAACATAAAAACAAACACCGTAACAAGCTACGAGGCACTTTTGCGTTGGAGAAAAGATGGCAAAACAATCTATCCAAACGACTTTTTCCCACTCATTAAACGCCAAAATGTCATTGATGATTTGGCATTTTTCTCAATTAAACAGGCGTTAAACGATCAAAAAGAGTGGGCAAAAAACGGCAATTACGTAAAAGTAGGCGTAAATTTAAGCATAGAACAGCTCTGCAAAGATAGCTTTTTTGACAGATTTAAGGCACTAATCGCACAAGATGATACGCTTGATTCAAAGTCGCTTCAAATTGAGATTATTGACGCAAACTCAACGCCAGATTTAGAATACGCAAGTAAATTTTTACAAAAATACAAACGCTTTGGCGTGCAATTTATCCTTGATGATTTCGCCTCTCGTTCGAGCAGTTTTGACGCTCTTGAACTCCTGCCAATTGACAAGATTAAGATTGATAAAAATATCTGTTCTTATATGTTTTTTAATCAAAAAGCTTTCATCACCGTTAGAATGCTTAAAAATTTATCCGACATTTTTAGCAAGTCAGCAACTATTAAAAATTTAAAAGATATAAGCACTCTTAGGGTTTTAATCGGACTTGGATTTTACACATTTCAGGGCAATTTCTTTGAAAAGCCAATGTCGGCTGAAAGGGTCGCTGGATATGAATTTAAGGGCATTGAAGGGCTGGATTTAGATTTAGTGATTGATAATGAGCGTTTTGATATTTTAAAAGACTGCATTATGCTTAAAGAATTTGCCCAAAATATCATCACTCACATAATCAACAAGGACTTTAATAGCGATGAGGAGAGCTTTGATGGGCTTAGACGTGAAATGCTAACTCACCTGCAAACCCAGCCAAATCATCACAAAGAGATAGCTGAAAATTTAATTGAGAGCCTAACTAGCGATGATAAGACAAAGGCACTGCAACTTGCACGCCTTGCAAACATTATGTGTATGAAAATTTTAGATTTTAGCAACAAAGAAAAAGAGGCAGAGTGAAAAACGAAAATTTAAACGTATATGAGCACGAAATTCCAGTCGGTAGCAGACTATATTTTGGCAAAAGTGCCACGTTAAAACGCCAAATAGAACAAAGGGCGAGCGAAATTTTAATAAACAACGGATTTAGCGAGATTTTAACTCCGTTTTTTTCGTATCATCAGCATTTAAGCGTTTCGCCCACTGAGCTTTTAAGATTTAGCGACCACTCAAATCACGAGATAAGCCTAAGGGCTGATAGCACGATTGATGTGGTTAGGATTGTTAGGGCTAGACTTAAAGACGCGCTTAATAAAAAGTGGTTTTACATTCAGCCAGTTTTTCGCTACCCAAGCACTGAAATTTATCAAATCGGTGGCGAAATTATCGGCGAGATTGATTTAGCAAATAGCGTAAATATGGTAAAATCGCTACTTGATGAGTTTAATTTTGACGCCACTTTACAGCTTAGTAACATAAAAATTCCAAAAACGATAGCAAAAATTTTAGGCGTTGATATTGAGATTTTTGAGAAAATCCAGCTTGAAAAAATTCTATCTTTAAACATAAACTGGCTTTCAAAACTCGCACTTTTAAGCACAAAAGATGAGCTTGATGAGGCAATAAATTTAGCCCCAGATGAGCTAAAAAATCCGCTAAATGAGTTAAAAATTTTAGCAAACAGCACAGAGCATAAAAATTTACGCCTAGTGCCACTTTATTACTCAAAAATGAGATATTACGATAGCCTATTTTTTAGGTTTTTAAATCAAAATTCAATCTTAGCAGGTGGCGGTAATTACGAAATCAATGGCGAAATTAGCAGTGGTTTTGCAATTTACACAGACGCTTTAATAGAAAATCAAAACACAAGGAGAGAGATATGAGAAAGGCTGATATAGTCGTAGGTGTCCAGTGGGGCGATGAGGGCAAGGGTAAGATAGTTGATATGTTAGCGGCAAATTACGATATGGTGTGTCGCTCTCAGGGCGGACACAACGCTGGACACACAATTTGGGTTGATGGCACAAGATATGCACTTCACCTTCTGCCAAGCGGAGTTTTGCATAAAAATATTATAAATATTATCGGCAACGGCGTCGTGGTAAATCCAGAGGTTTTAATCGCTGAAATGGCACAATTTGACGATATAAAAGGCAGACTTTTTATAAGCGACAAGGCACACTTAAATTTAAGCTATCACAGCCTAGTTGATCAAGCCAAAGAGCGTTTAAAAGGCGCAAATGCAATCGGCACGACAGGTAAAGGCATCGGACCAGCTTATGCTGATAAAGTCAGCCGTAGCGGACACAGAGTTGGCGAGCTTTTAGAGCCAGAAAGGCTTTGTGAAGCGATTTTAAACGACTTTGAAACAAACAAAGCCGTTTATGACGCACTAGGCATTCAAAAGCCAGATAGCAGTGAGCTTTTAGCCGATTTAAAACGCTATAAAGATGTTTTAACGCCATTTATTGCAAACACGACAATGATGGTTTGGCAAGCCATTGATGAGGGCAAAAAGGTGCTTTTAGAAGGCGCACAAGGCACACTGCTTGATATTGACCACGGCACATATCCATACGTAACAAGCTCAAACACCATAAGTGCTGGTGCTTGCACGGGACTAGGGCTAAATCCAAAAGAGATAGGCGATGTTATTGGCGTTATTAAGGCGTATTCAACGCGAGTTGGCTTTGGACCATTCCCGACAGAAGATAATTGTGCTGATGGCGACAGGCTTTGTGAAGTTGGCAAGGAATTTGGCACCACAACTGGCAGAAAAAGGCGTTGTGGCTGGTTTGACGCCGTTAGCGTCCGCTACGCATCACGCCTTGATGCGGTGGATAAATACGCACTTATGAAGCTTGATGTGCTTGATGGCTTTGAGCGAGTTAAAATTTGCAAAGCCTACCAATACAAGGGCGAAATCATTGACTACGTCCCGACCGATTTACAAAACGCAACGCCGATTTATGAAGAGCTTGCTGGTTGGGATAAAACGGCTGGAATTTCACGCTACGATGACCTACCAACCAACGCAAAACGCTACATTGAACGCATTGAAGAGCTTACTGGCGTTAAGGTCGGTCTAATCTCAACAAGTCCAGAGCGAAGCGACACGATAATAAGATGAAAAGCAAATTTAGCCAAGTAGTTAATGTAAAAAAACAAGCCCTTGATAGAGCCGAAGCCAAAGTCGCACAGGCTCGTTTAAATGTGGCTAACTACGAAGCTAAACTAAATCAGGCAAGGGCAAATTTAGATAGTTTTGCCCTGCCAAAACAGGGTAATATCAGCGAGTTAAATCAAAATTTAGAGCTTTTAAAGATAATGAGAAGTGAGGTTTTAAGCCTAAATGAACGGCTTGAAATCGCCAAAAAAGAGCTACTTCACTTCACTCATCAATACAAAAATGCAAATCTTGATTATGAGAAGATGAAATTTTTAAAAGATGAGGAGATAAAGCAAAAATTAAAAGAGATAAAACGCAAAGAAGAGCTTTTGCTTGATGAGTTTGCCACGATAAAATTTGCCCAAAATATGAGAAATTTATGAGAAAAATCGCACTTTTTTTGACACTCTTTATCACTTTACACGGCTATGAAATCCCAGTTGATTGCACGCAAATTTTTGAAGCTAGAAAGGCTGAGATAATAAAAGAGATTGACGTCATTGATGAAGAGCGTCAAGCACTTGAAGCATTTCGTGCTAGCACAAAGGCACTTTATGATGAAAATTTTGCTAGGCTAAATAAAAAAGAGAGCGACATAAACGCCACTTTAAGGCAGGTTGAGAAAAAGCGAAAAGAGATTGATGAGCAAATTATTGCAAATCAGAAAATTTTAGATGAGCTAAGGGCGATGACAACCGATAAAGTAAGTGCAAGTTACGCCAAGATGAAAGACCAAGCCGCCGCTGATATTTTAAGCGATATGAGCGTGGCAAAGGCAGCGGCGATTATGTATGCCTTAGAGCCAAAGAAAATTTCAGCCATAATGGCAAAAATGCAACCAGCAAAGGCATCAGAAATCACTCAAATGCTTACCAAAGGCCCGCCGTTTAAAGATGAGATTAAAGATGAGAGCTTTTCTGCTCCAAGTGGCAACGTGCTAAATTTAGATAATTAACACAATAAAAGTATGCTATAATCTATCACGTTTTTAATAAGGATAAAAAATGCAAACAATCACAATCACAACAAGCAACCCAAACCCGCAAATAGCACAAGCCATAAGTGCTTTTATGCAAATAATAGACCCAACACACGAAATAGAGTATAAAAATATCAACAAAACCACAAGCAAAAAAGATATAGACAATTTAAAAGAGCTGGTTACAAAGGTAGAGAGTGGCGATTTAAAATGTATCAGTGAAGATGAATTTAAGCAACAAATGAGAAAGTTATTAATTAAGTTAGGTGCAAATGAAAATCATCTACTCTGAAAGATTTCAAGAAGAAATAGGTGAAATTTTTAATTTTATAGCAAAAGACAGCATAGAAAGAGCTATAATTTTTTACAATGAGCTTATAATAAAAACACAAAAAATAAAAGATATGCCATATAGTTTTCGCAAAAATTTAGACATAAACAACAAAAACGTCCGCGATTTGATATTTAAAGGATATGTAATCCCATATCACATAAACAACGAAACTAGCACAATTACAATACTTTTTATCTACAAAGAAAATCAGCCAAAAATAGATTTTAAAGAGTGATTAATAACTTTAATGTGTTTTATTTTTAATTTATTAAATTTTTAACGCATTTTTTACCTTTATTTGGTTAAAATACATTAAAAAATACAAAGGTAAATTATGCGGATAAAACTCCCACACACACCATACATAGCTCATAAAATCGCTATTGATATGCTAAATTCAGGCTTTGTAAAGCTACTTGGTGGCATTGAGCCAGTTACAAAGATAGCAGATGAAATTTTAACAACAGATGTTAAACAAGAAAGAGCATTAGAAGAGCGTGTAAATGAGCTTATGCAGAGCAATGAAGATGAAATGGAGCTTATGCAAGTTGATAGAAAAAATATGTTCTGGCTTATTAAAAAGAAGCTTTCGGCTGAATTTGGCGTGATTTTGACCTACGAGGACAGATTTAGCAATGTCGCTCATAAAATTTTAAACAAGCTCTTAGATGAGAATTTAATTGAGTTTAACGTATCTGAAAACCGCATTAAAAACGTTATTTACGGCTCAATTGATAGCTACTTAAAAACCTACGAAAAGATTGAAGATGAGGTGCTTGATAAGATTGAAAACTACAAGCGAAAGCTAATACCGGGCACCGAAGAATACAACCTAGTTTTTGAAAAACTATATCAAGATGAGCTTAAAAAAAGAGGTATGCTTTAATGGACGCTTACATTTATATTCAAAACGGCACTTTTTTAAAGGCAAAGGCGTTTGGAGCTAGTGGTGAGTGTGCTGGCGAACTTGTTTTTAACACCTCAATGACTGGCTATCAAGAGATCGCCACTGATCCTAGCTATGCTGGGCAGTTTGTCGTTTTTACGATGCCTGAGATTGGCATTGTCGGCACAAACGATGATGATAATGAAAGCACAAAAATTCACGCAAGTGGCATTTTAATGCGAAATTACAACGAATTTGTATCAAATTTCAGGTCAAAACAGACGCTTGATGAGCTGTTTAAATCGCAGGGCAAATTTGGCGTTTATGGCATTGATACGAGATTTTTAACCAAAATGCTAAGAGATGAGGGCGCTTTAATGGCGTTTATCTCAACGACTGATAGCGACCCAAAGAGCCTAAAACAAAAGCTAGAAAACGCCGGGACGATAGCACAGACAAACTACGTAAAAATCGTAAGCACAACCACGCCCTACACGCACGAAAACGCCGCTTGGAGCGTGAGCGAAAAACGCTATAAAAATTTACAAACTAGCGGTAAAAAGGTCGCTGTGATTGATTATGGCGTGAAGCGAAATATCCTAAACGAGCTTTGTGAAGTCGGACTTGAAGTAAGTGTTTATCCGCACGATATTAAGGCTGAAATTTTAATTGAGCAGTTTAGAAATGGCGAGATTAATGGCGTATTTTTATCAAATGGACCTGGAGAGCCAAAAAATTTAGTAAGCGAGATTAATGAAATTAAAAAGCTAATTGACGCCAAAGTGCCTATTTTTGGTATTTGCTTAGGTCATCAACTGCTTTCAAACGCCTTTGGTTATCCGACTTACAAGCTAAAATTTGGACAGCACGGTGCAAATCACCCAGTGCTAAATTTACAAACAAAATCGGTTGAGATAACCACGCAAAATCACAACTACAACGTGCCTGAAAGCATAGCAGAAGTAGCGGTTATAACGCATAGAAATTTGTTTGATAACACAATTGAGGGCGTAAAATACAAGGATTATCCAGTATTTTCAGTCCAGCACCACCCAGAAGCAAGTGGCGGACCAAACGAGAGCAAGTATATTTTTAGGCAGTTTATAGATATGCTTTGATGCAAGAATTTACGCTTTTTGTTACATTTTGGGTTGGATTTTTAGGTAGTTTTAGCCACTGCATTTTTATGTGTGGCGGATTTGTAAGTTTGCAAAATTTATCAAACGGCAAGCCAAATGCGTCCTTGCTTATCTATCAGCTTTCACGCATTTTTGCCTACATTTTGCTTGGTGCATTTAGCGGTGCTTTTGGTAGTATTTTTATCGCTTCGCCAAAGGCTAGGGCGACGCTATTTTTTGTCGTTGGACTGGTTTTAGTCTTTATCGGCGTTGCTCTATTTTTTCGTGGGACGCTTTTAAAATTTATAGAAAATGAGCGACTTTCACGAGCAATAACGGCAAAAATTTTTAGCCTAAAAGGCAAAAATAGACTTGTAAATTTTGCCATTTTTGGCTTTTTAAATGGGCTTTTGCCCTGCGGTTTGGTCTATTATTTTTTAGCCCAAGCCATTTTAGCAGCACAGCCACTAAAAGGTGCGTTAGTTATGGCAGTTTTTGGCGTTTCTACGCTGTTTAGTATGCTGTTTTTGAGCTATTTTTTGAGAATTTTGGGGGAGAGATTAAGAGATTTTATGTTTAAAATTTCTATTTTTATAGTCATTTTAAACGGAATTTATCTTGCATTTTTGGGGTTTATGGCAAATGGATGATATTAAGGCTAGGTTTAAGCAGTATCAACACGCAATTGAAGAGAGCAACATTGTTTCAAAGACCGATATAAACGGCATTATTACATTTGTAAATGACGAGTTTTGCAAAATTTGTGGCTACACAAAAGATGAGCTAATCGGCAAAAATCACAACATTGTCCGCCACCCAGATGTCCCTGCTTCAAATTTTAAGGTGCTTTGGGGGACGATTTTAGCCAAGCGTGTCTATAAAGGCATCGCAAAAAATCTCACAAAAGACGGCAAAACCGTTTATCTAAACACAACAATTTCGCCGATTTTAAACTCAAAGGGCGAGATTGAGGAATTTGTAGCGATTCGCTACGATATTACAAATTTAATCAACCTAAACGAACAGCTTTTAAAACAAGAAGAGAGCCTAAAAAGGCTAAACGAAAGCCTTGAAATCAGGGTAAAAGATAAGACAAAACAGCTTAGAGAGCTAAATGAGAATTTGCAAGACATTATCAATAGCGAGATAGCTAAAAACGAAGAAAAGACAAAAATTTTGCTCGTGCAAAGTCGCCTTGCTTCAATGGGCGAAATGATAGCCAATATCGCTCATCAGTGGCGTCAGCCCCTAAATGAGCTTGGCATTGCGTTGTTTAAGATTAAAAAGGACAGGGAGCATTTTGATGAAACTTACAACCACTGCAAGGACATCATCAAAAATATGTCAAACACCATTGAGGATTTTAGGAGCTTCTTTTTAAGCCAAAAAGACCCAGAGCTTTTTTGCATATCATCAGCGATTTCAGCCTCACTTTTAATGGTGCAAGGCACACTTGAAAAGCACGATATAAAGGTAAATGTAAAGATTGAGTTTGATAGCGAAATTTTTGGCTACAAGTCGCAACTTACGCAGGTTATTATAAATTTGCTTAATAACTCAAAGGACGCATTTATTGAGCGTGATATAAAAAATCGCTTGGTTGAGATTAAAATTTTTAAAAATGAAAGCCACGCAGTTATCGTTATTTGTGATAATGCTGGTGGAATTTCAGATGAGATTGTAAATAAAATTTTTGAGCCATATTTTACTACCAAGCACTCATCGCAAGGCACTGGCATAGGGCTTTATATGTCAAAATTGATAATTGATAGATTAAAAGGACAAATAAACGTGAAAAATGAAAATAACGGGGTTTGTTTTAAGATAAAACTACCACTAAAAGGAGGGGACAATGAGCAAGGTGCTTAAAAATTTAACGATTCTAATCGTTGAGGATGAGAGCGAAACTAGAAAGCTTATGCAAGACGTGCTAAGCGATGAATTTTCAAATATCATCACCGCACAAAATGGCGATGAGGGGCTTAAAAAATTCAAAAAATATAATCCAGATATGGTCATTAGCGACATTGCAATGCCGATTATGGACGGACTTGAAATGACAGAGCAGATAAAGAAAATTTCAAGCGACACGCCAATCATCGCACTTTCAGCACACAGCGAGAAGGAGAAGCTTTTAAGAGCCATTGATGTTGGCGTGGATAAATACGTGTTAAAACCGATTGATATGGAGGAATTTTTAGCCACGATTGAGCTTGTTGCTACGCAAAAAATTCAAAGCACAAATGATATACAGCTTTCAGATGGATATAGTTTTAACAAAACTAAGCGAGTTTTAGTAAAAGATGGCGTAGAAATTTCGCTGACAAAAAAGGAGTTAGCCTTTGTTTCGTTGCTTATTAAGCGACTTGGCACAATCGTGCTTCACGATGAGATAAAAAATGTAGTTTGGATAGGCGAGAGCGTGAGCGAGGCGGCGATTAGGACGTTTGTAAAACGCATACGAGATAAGGTTGGGGCAAATTTTATAAAAAATGCACCAGGGCTTGGGTATAAAATTGAGGCAAATTCTTAGAAATGACAAAAAAATTACAAATAAGTAATATAAAAGTATAAATTTTAAGTTTATTTATATTTTTTTTATTCTAAAATAACGAAACTTATATTATTAGTTAATATAAATTTAATAAGGAGGACTTTGATGCAACCTGGTCAGAACCTAAGTTATGATTACAGCGTAGCCAAGCTTTTTATGTTTTCTACGCTAATCTTTGGCATAGTCGGTATGCTTCTTGGCGTTGTTATAGCGTTTCAAATGGCATATCCAGACTTAAACTACATAGCGGGCGAATACTCTACATTCGGACGTCTTAGACCGCTTCACACAAATGGCATCATCTTTGGCTTTATGCTATCTGGCATATTCTCAACTTGGTATTACATAGGACAGCGCGTCCTTAAAGTATCAATGAGCGAGTCGCCATTTTTGATGTTTATCGGTAAGCTTCACTTTTGGCTTTATATTATACTCATCGCACTTGCGGTGGTTTCGCTATTTGCTGGTGTTAGCACATCAAAAGAATACTCAGAGCTTGAATGGCCACTTGACCTACTTGTAGTCGTGGTTTGGGTGCTTTGGGGCATTAGCATTTTTGGGCTTATTGGAATTCGCCGTGAGAAGACACTTTACATCTCTGTTTGGTATTTTATAGCGACATTTCTTGGCGTTGCTATGCTTTACCTATTTAATAATATGGAGGTGCCAACTCGCCTAATCTCTGGACACGGCTCGTGGTTACACTCGGTTTCAATGTATGCTGGTACAAATGACGCCCTAGTTCAGTGGTGGTTTGGACACAACGCTGTTGCTTTCATTTTCACCGTTGCTATCATCGCTCAAATTTACTACTTCTTACCAAAAGAGAGCGGTCAGCCAGTGTTCTCGTATAAGCTTTCGCTATTTTCGTTTTGGGGTCTTATGTTTATCTACCTTTGGGCTGGCGGTCACCACCTTATTTACACGACTGCACCAGACTGGATGCAAACAATGGGTTCAATATTTTCAGTTGTCCTTATCCTGCCGTCTTGGGGTTCAGCGATAAATATCCTTTTAACAATGAAAGGCGAGTGGGTTCAATTACGTGAAAATCCTCTAATTAAATTTATGATTCTAGCTTCAACATTCTATATGTTCTCAACGCTTGAAGGTCCGATTTTATCAATTAAATCTGTAAATGCACTAGCACACTACACAGATTGGATACCAGGACACGTTCATGACGGAGCGTTAGGCTGGATTGGATTTATGATTATGGCAGCACTTTATCATATGACACCACGTATGTTTAAGCGTGAGCTATACTCAAAATCTCTAATGGAGATTCAATTCTGGATGCAAACAACAGGTATCGTTTTATACTTCTCATCAATGTGGATAGCTGGTATCACACAAGGTATGATGTGGAGAGCTACTGATGAATACGGCACGTTGCTATACTCATTTATTGATACCGTTTCAGTTTTAATCCCTTATTATTGGATAAGAGCGATAGGTGGTTTATTATACCTACTTGGCTTCTTTATCTTTGTTTATAATATTTTAAAATCATTAAACGCTCCTGCCCTAACAGCAGAGCCAAAAAATGCAACACCAATGGGCGGACGCTCAAACGTGGAGGTGGCAAATGTTTAGTTGGTTAGAAAAAAATCCATTCTTTTTTGCTGTGGCTGTATTTGTTTTAATAGCCTATGCTGGTATCGTTGAAATTTTACCAGACTTTGCAAATCGTGCAAGACCAGTTGAAGGCACAAAGCCTTATAGCGTTTTGGAGTTAGCTGGACGCCACGTGTATATCAAAGAGAGCTGTAACGCCTGCCACTCGCAGATGATACGACCATTTAAGAGCGAAACAGATAGATATGGTATGTATTCATTAAGTGGCGAGTATGCTTATGATAGACCGCACCTTTGGGGCTCAAAAAGAACTGGTCCTGATTTGTGGCGCGTTGGTAATTACAGAACAAGCGATTGGCACGAAAATCATATGAAAGACCCGACATCAGTTGTGCCAGGCTCAATTATGCCAGCTTATAACCATATGTTTAGCAAAAATGCCGACATAGAGACAGCTTACGCTGAGGCAGTTACCGTTAAGCAGGTATTTAATGTCCCTTATGATGCAGAGGGTATGCCAAAACTTGGTAGCTTTGAAGATGCTAAAAAGCAGGTAAATGTTGAGGCTCAGGCTATTATTGATCAGATGAAAGATGAGAGCGTAAAACAAGCCTTTAAAAAGGGCGAAATTCGCGAAATTGTAGCTCTTATAGCCTATCTAAATAGCCTAAAATAGGAATTTATAATGGATGCACAGACTATTAGAGAGCTTCAAGCTTATGGATTTTTTACGCTAGTTGTCGTTATGGTCTTTGTTTTATATGGATATTTTTATCATCTTTATAAATCAGAAAGAACTGGCAGACGAAACTATGAAAAGTATGCAAATTTAGCTCTTGATGACGATATAAACGGCGTTGTTTTAGAGCAAAACAAAAAGGGGCTTTAATATGCAATGGTTTAATATAGAAGATAATGTAAATTTACTATCTTTAATCGGTGCTTTTGCGATTGTTATCCTTACAATCGGCATAGTCGGTAGATATGTAAGCAAGATGAAAGAGGCAAAGGATGCTGATGTGCCACTAAGCGATGATAGCTGGGATGGCATTAAAGAGTATAAAAACAACCTACCACTTGGCTGGGCTGTTAGCTTCGTGCTTGTTTTGGTGTGGGCGATATGGTATTTCTTAGCTGGTTATCCGCTAAATTCATATTCGCAAATTGGCGAGTATAACGATGAAGTAAAAGCCTATAACGCAAAATTTGCAAAAGATCACGCAAATTTAGACAAAAAAGGCTTAGCCGATATGGGTAGCGGTATATTTTTGGTTCAATGTTCAGCCTGCCACGGCGTAAATGGCGATGGCATTAACGGCAAGGCTGCTAACCTAAAAGTTTGGGGTAGCGAAGAGGCTATCTTTGATGTGATTATGAATGGCTCAAAAGGTATGGGCTATCCGGGTGGCGAAATGCCAGCTGGTCTTGGTGGCGACGCTAGCTCAGCCAAAGCCATAGCAGCTTATGTTGCAAAAGAAATTTCAGGCATCAAAACGACTAAAAATGCTGGTCTTGTTGAGCAAGGCAAAGAGCTTTATGCTGCTTCTTGCACCGCTTGTCACGGCGAGGATAGCAAGGGTATGGACGGCACATTCCCAGACCTTACAAAATATGGCAAGGCTGACTTTGTCGTTGAGGTGCTAAATCGTGGCAAAGAGGGCAACATCGGCGTTATGCCTAAATTTGATACTATGCTAAATGAAATTCAGCAAAAGGCTGTCGGCGAGTATATACTTTCGCTTTCAAGGGGTAAATAATGAATACAAATAGATCAGTTTTTGCACTAAATGGCGTTACAGGTATGCTTATAGCCACCGTGCTTTTATTAAGCATTTTAGGGGTTTTAACCTATCTTGGCATAATGGCACAGCAAGATGTGGCAACCAAGCCTTACACGATAGAAAACGCAAAATCTATCCAGCAAAAAAGCGTAGATAACGCAAAACACATAAAAATAAAGGAGTAAAAATGTCAGCTATTTTAGAAAAAGTCATCATTTTACTAATCGCTGTTGCTGGCATCATCTGTGCTTGGTCGGTGCTTACTCCAAATCACCTATTTGTCGGATGATAAGGCTAAATTTAAAGGGCATATTTTTTGCCCTTTTACTCTCTTTAAACGCACTTTTTGGCACAAATTTTGTCATTAATGATGATGAAATTTTAAGCCAAAAGGTCGTTTCTAGGCTTAATCTTATCGGCGATGAGCTTTATAAAAAAAGTGGAATTTTTGTAGGCGTTGGCGTTTATGAAACGCTTGGTAAAACGAGCCTAAACGATAAATTTAAGAGCCTAAATTTAAAACCACCATTTGCATTTTTAATGCTTATAAAAAACGAAAAAAAGGTTGAAATTTTTGCCGATAGCGATACTTTGACGCTTTTTGATAAAGAGGCAGTTTTAAGTCCATTTCCAGAAAGTGGCACGATTTTGCCGATTTTAGCCTCAAAAAATGGCAAAGATATCTACAACGCCGCTATCTTAAACGGCTATGCCGATATTACCGAACGCATCGCAAAATCAGAGCAAATCACGCTAGAAAACGCCATTGGCAACGCAAACAAAGACACCCTAAACATTTTTAGAATTTTAATTTATGGCTCAATGGCATTAGTCATCGCCCTTATGATTTATAAAAGAAAGGCAAAAAATGGCTAACTCAAAAAAGACATTTTGGCCCTACGGCATAGTTTTAAGCATTATCGCTTGTGTTATCGCTTGTGTGGCGACTATTATTATTTCGCTTGATTATCCAGTTTATATGGATGATAGATATATGCAAAAGTATCAAAGCGTAGATCACAACATAAACGAAATCAAATCATCACAGCGTGAATTTGAGCGAAAATTTAGCGTCAAACTACTGCAAAACGAGCTAAAACTAAACGAGCCAAACAGCATAAAAATCGCCGTAACAAATTTAGAAAATGGGCTAGATAAGCCAAAATTTACAATGTTTTTAACACGCCCAGATAGCAGTAAATACGACATTGACTTAAACGCAAGCTACGAAAACGACATCTTAAAAACGCAAAATTTCACGCCAAATCTAGTCGGCAGGTGGCAACTCGTGCTAAAACTACAAGATAAAAACTCAACAGGATTTTACAAATTTGAGCTATTTAGTGGAGAATAAACTTTTTGTCTTTACAACACAAAGGCGTATCAGGGAGTTTTTAGGCAGCTTTTCAAACACGCTTTTGCCAAAAACAATGAGTGTTGGCGAGTTTTTTAGCCGTTGTGTTGTTGTTAAAGATATGCTCACTCCAAGCGATGCACAGCTTCTTATCTTTATGCAAGAGGCGTGTAAAAGGGTTAAACAAACCCAAACAAAACTATCAATACCGAGCGAATTTTTCGCTTTTTTAAAAAATAACGACTATCTTTTTTCATTTTTTAAGGAGTTAGCGACCCAAAAAAAGAGCATTAGTGAGCTAAAATTTAGCGACATTTATGCAAATTATGAAGAACATTTAGAAATTTTAGAGCTACTTTTAGAAACATACAAAGAAATTTTAAGCCAAAATGGCTATTTTGACGAGATAACAAAATGCGAAAATTACGAGATAAATGAGAATTTTATAAAAAATTATGATGAGATTGAGATTGAAATTTTTGGCGTTTTAAGCGAATTTGAGTGGGAGATTTTATCTAAAATTTCATTAATCACACACCTAAAAATCAGCTTTGCAACCTCAAAATTAAACAAAAAATTAACTGATAAAATCGCAACTTTAACGGATAAAGAAAAGTTATTAGACTATCATAAATACCGCCTTGATTTTAGCGATTTTAGCCTTGAAAATTTAGGGCAAATACCGCAAAATAGGCTGGTTTTAACCAGAGCATTTAGCCTTGCTAGCCTACAAGCCGCCTATGTTTTTGAAAAAATCTCAACCTTCATAAAAGAGGGCATAGACCCTAAAAAAATCGCCGTAATCTTACCAGATGAGAGTTTTGCAAAAATTTTAAGGCTTCACGATGAGGGCAAAATGCTAAGCTTTGCAATGGGCAAACCGCTTAATGATACGCTGTTTTTTAGGGCTTTTAAGACGATTTTGACCTGCTTAAAAGAGGATTTGCAAATTGATTTTTTAGGCGATGATAAGCAAAATTTACAAAAAGAGCAGAGCTTTTTTAAGCTCATAAATTTTAAAGAAGAGCTATTTAACCGCTTTAAATTTTTATACGACAGCACGGCAGATTTTGATGAGTTTTGTGCTGTTTTAAACGAACTTTGTGCGAGTTTTAAACATAGCCAAGTAGAGATGATTTTAAACGAAGAGCTGTTTTTTATGCGTCAAATTTTAAGCAAAAAGGAGCTGAAATTTAGCGAGGCGTGTGAGATTTTACTTATGCGTTTAGATGAGCGAAGCATTGATGATGTTGGTGGTGGTTTGGTGCGAGTTTTAGGGCTTTTAGAGAGCAGGGGACTTAGTTTTGACGGCGTTATTATCGTTGATTTTAACGATGATTTAGTGCCAAAACGTGTCGTAAATGAGATGTTTTTAAGCTCAAATGTCAGAGCAAAGGCTGGGCTAATTAGCTATTTAGAACGTGAAAATTTGCAACGCTCATATTATGAGAATTTGATAAATAATGCCAAAAAAGTCGCCATTAGCTATGTCCTAAACGAGGGCAAAATTCCATCAAGATTTCTAACCCAGTTTAAACAAATCCCAGATACTTCATACACAGATGATGAGTATTTAGCCATTTTTAGCGGTAAAAATAGGGCGAAATTTACACCAGAAACGGACTTTTTACCGCACGACTTTTTTAAAGAAGCGTTATCATTTTCTAGGCTTAAAACATTCTTATCCTGCCCACGAAAATACTATTATAGATATGTTTTAGGGCTAAACGAACCGCCACTTTTTGGCAAAAAATCAAACGCAACCTACGGCAACGCCATTCACAACGCACTTTTTAACTACTATCAAACGCATAAAATTTTCAAATTAGATGATTTTTTACCATTTTTAAGCGAGTTAAATCCGCTTGAATTTGAGATTGCAAGGCAAAAATTTCGCCGTTTTGAACAAAACGAAAACGCCCATATTTCGCTTGGTTGGCAGCCTTTTGAGTTTGAAGTGGCAAAAGAGGCTGTGGTTGATGATGTCAAAATTAAAGGCGTGATTGACCGCATTGATAGGCGTAATGATGAGTTTTTCGTGATTGATTACAAGACCGGGACGTCAAACGACCCACTTCAACTAGAATTTTACAAATACCTAGCAAATGCGAGCGAAGCAAAATTTTACGACCTAAAAAAGGATATGAATTTTTTTGAAGATAAGCCCGCAAAGAAGGGACTTTTAGAGATTTTTAGCGAGATTAAACAATATTTTAAATCACCAAGTTACGAGCAGAAATTTTCAGCCTGTCCATTTTGCCCATTTTTTGCCATTTGCAGGGGCGAAATTCGTGGAGATGATAGATGATAGAGCCATTTTTAGCCCTAAAAGCCAGTGCTGGTAGTGGCAAGACCTTTGCGTTAAGTGTGCGTTTTATTGCCCTGATTTTGCAAAAAGAGAGCGTCAAATCCATAACCGCGCTCACATTTACAAAAAAAGCCGCCTCTGAGATGAGTGAGCGGATTGTAAATACTTTTTTAAATTTAGAGCAAAAAGATGCCGAATTAGCCGAGCTTTGCGAGATTTTATCGCTTAGTAAAGATGAAGTTTTAGTCCGTAGAGATGAGGTTAAAGATGAGTTTTTAAATCAAAATTTAAAAATTATGACCTTTGATGCCTTTTTTGGCAAAATTTTGCGAAGTTTTAGCCTAAATTTAGGCGTTAGTCCAGACTTTAAAACCAGCGAAATTGAAAGCGAAATTTTTAAGAGCGAGTTTATAAAAGAGATTAGTAAAAACACCGCTGATTTAAGGGCGTTAGCGAGTTTTATCATCTCTTATTTAAACGGCACAGATGAGTTTTTTAAATCCCTTACTTCGTTTTATGAAAATTTAGGCGAGGGCGGTGAGATTAAGGTTTTAAACGCCCCAAGTGATGATGAAATTTTAGCCCTTTGTGCTGATTTTAGGCAGATTATTACTGACCTTAATGGCTCAAAAGACGCACAAAATGCCTTTAAAATAAAAGAACCACTAGATTTGTTAGATAAGGGTTTTATTGGCAGAGAGAGCTTAAATTACAAGACTTTTGCCAAAATTTACCAGCCATATTTTGATGAAAAATTTGAGCTTATTAAACTAAAATTAAAGGATTACATAAACGAGCTTGAAAGGTATAAAATCAACGAGCTTTACAGGTTTTTACACACCTTTAAAAGCGTGAAATTTAGCCTAAATAAACGCCTTGATAGTTTTAGTTTTTTTGATATTACTAGCCTTACATTTAGGCTTTTAACGAGCATTGATAAAGATATGCTCTATTTTAGGCTTGATGGCAAAATCAAACACCTTTTAATTGATGAATTTCAAGACACAAACGTAATCCAATACGAAATCATAAATCCGCTCATTGCCGAAATTGTCGCTGGATACGGACAAAACGGGCTTGGTAGCTTCTTTTATGTTGGCGATATTAAGCAGAGCATTTATAGATTTAGGGGCGGTAAAAAAGAGCTTTTTGACAAGGTCGCTAGCGATTTTAAGCAGATAAAGACTAAAAATTTAGGCACAAATTACCGCTCCGCACGGATTTTGGTTGATTATGTAAATGAAATTTTTAAAGATAAAATCAGCGACTTTAAGCCACAAATTTCAAACAGCAAAAACGAAGGATTTTTAAGAGTTACTTCAAGCGACGAGCCATTAAATGAGATTTTAGAACAGACAAAATGGCTACTTAATAACGGCGTAAAGGCTAGTGATATCACCATACTTTGCTGGAAAAACAGCGATATAAACGACATTTGCGACGCCCTAAAAGCACAAAACATAGACGCTAGCGATGAGGGTGCTATGCTGCTTAAAAACTCGCCAAGCGTTTTTTCGCTCATAAATTACGCAAAATTTTGCCTTTTTGGGAGCGAAATTTTCGCTAAAAATTTTCAAACCTATATCGGTTTTAGCCCTAAAAAAGTGAGCCTAAATTTATCAAAAACAGCCAGCGAGTGCCTGAAATTTCTAGCTAAAACTGCACAAATTTCATTAAATGAGCCAGATGTTTTAAAGCTTTTTGAAATTTCAAGCGGATTTGCTAATTTAGTTGAGTTTTTATTTGAGTTTGAAAATTCAGATGAAAAGTCCGCAAACAACGCAGTTTTGGGCGTTAGAGTGATGACTACTCACAAGTCAAAGGGGCTTGAATTTGAGCACGTAATCTTATGCGATAAATTCTCAAAAGATATGTCAGACACGAGCCAAATTAAGATTGAATACAGCGTTAAAAACGGCTATGAGGTGCGTTTAAAATTAGCAAACAGAGAAATTTTAGATGATGATTATAAAAATTTCATTGAGTTTTCAAAAGAGCTTGATAGGCAAGAGGAGATAAATAAGCTTTATGTTGCGATGACAAGGGCAAAAGAGAGCCTAATCATCATAAAAAAAGATGGCAAACTTGATGGCAACCACCCGACCTATTTTTCGCCATACTCATCTGGCGTTAAAAATATATGCTATCTTGATTTAAAGTCGGGTGAGCGTGGCGTTTTAACCCCAAAAGTGGCTGAAATTTTAGAGCCAAAGACAAAGCTTAAAAAGATAGAGCTAGTAAGTGTGCCAAAAGATAGCACAAATGGCGATTTAAGCGATGATTTAGGCGATTTTAAGGCGATTTATTTTGGCAGTGCTTTGCACTTTTTGCTTGAAATTAGTGAGTTTAGCGAGACTGGAATTTTAGCCCAAAAGGACGCTTTGTTTAATAAATTCTCAAAATTTTTAAGTCAAGATGAGCTTACAGATGTGTTAAATCGTGCAGTAAATTTAGTTAAAAACGATGAATTTATCAAAATCACAAAGGACGCCAAGCTTAAAAAAGAACAGCCGTTAAATTATGATTTATCAAATAAGCAGATTGACCTTTTGGCGTTTAAAGATAGCGAAATTTTCATTATTGATTACAAAAGCTCCGATAAATTCGCACAAAATCACATTTTGCAAGTTAGCGAATACGTCCAAATTATTAGCAAAATTTATCCAAATTTTAGCGTTAAAGGCGTAATTTTTTACATTTTAGCGGATAAAATTGAGGCAAAATTTGTTTAAAAGACACTTAAATTAAGTTGCTTGTAAGCTAATTTTTACTAAAATCCCCTTTTTAAATTTATTTGGCAAAGGTAAGAAAATGACAAAAATAACAAAGCCAAACGAAGTAAAACGCGATTGGATCGTTGTTGATGCAGCGGGCAAGCGTTTTGGTAGAATTTTAACAGAGGTTGCAACTCTACTTCGTGGCAAACACAAACCAAGCTACACTCCAAACGTTGATTGTGGCGACTATGTTATCATCATAAACGCTTCAAAAGCTGAATTTACAGGTGCAAACAAAGCAGAGCAAAAGCTTTACCACCGCCACTCTGGCTATTTTGGTAGCACAAAGAGCGAGAAATTCGGCGATCTTTTGGTAAATAACCCAGTTAAGCTTTATAAATTAGCAGTTCGTGGTATGCTACCAAAGACAAAACTTGGCAAAGAGATGATTAAAAAACTAAAAGTGTATGCAGGTAGCGAACATCCGCACACAGCTCAAATCGCAAAAGAAGGAAAATAATAATGGCAACAGTTTATGCAACAGGTAAGAGAAAAACGGCAGTTGCTAAGGTTTGGATAAAAGCCGGTAGCGGAAAAATTTTAGTTAATGGTATGGATTTAAACACTTGGCTAGGCGGACACGAGGCGATTAAATTAAAGGTAGTCCAGCCACTTCTTGCAACAAAGCAAGAGAGCCTAATTGACGTCAAAGCGACCACACTTGGCGGTGGTTATTCAGCACAGGCTGAGGCGTTAAGGCACGGCATTTCAAGAGCCTTAGCGGCAATGGACGCTGATTTTAGAGCTATGCTAAAACCAAAAGGCTTATTAACTCGCGACTCTCGTGTTGTTGAGCGTAAGAAATTTGGTAAGAGAAAAGCTAGACGTAGCCCACAATTCTCTAAACGTTAATCGTTTATCTCTATGGCAGGGCTTTTGCCTTGCCTTAAAATTCTTTTTTAACATATTATTTAACAAACTTTTAAAGAGTTTCATTGTAGTATCCTATATTTTTTAAAAAGGCTACTAAATGAAAGAATTCGGTTTTTACAACCACTTTGACCAACCAGTTATTCTAAACGAGCAGATTGAAATTTCAAACGACAAAAACGCCCAGTTTTTAATCTCAAACTCCAAAGAGCTAAACGCACAAATAGTCGCAAACGAGATAAATTTCTACCTAAAAAACAGCGATGATGATGTGCTAAATAAGGCAAAAAACACGCTTTTATTATACGAAGCTAGGGCTATGGCGTTTGATTTAGCCACCGATGTTGATTATGAAAAAAAGGTCGGCAAAAACGTCCTTTTAGTAAGCAACGGCGGACGCGAAGAGCTTAAAAATTTACTAACTCAAAACGACTTTAAAGTCATTAGCTTAACGCATTTTGAGATAAAATTTATTTACGGCGCAGTTGGCGAATTAAGCGCGATTGTGCTAAGAGATGATGATGAGTTTGAGATAGATTGCGACTTTTTGCTGGTAGAAAATGCGCGTGATTATATGTTAAGACAGAGCGGTTGTGTTGAAATTTCAGGCAAAAGCGACGATGAAATTCTAGCCTTTTTAAACGCCAAAACGCCAAATTACGACTACAAAAGCTACATAAATTACGACAGCAGTATCTGCCAGTATCACGAGCGAAGGCACGAAATTTGCGCTAAATGTGCCGAGATTTGCCCAAGCGTTGCGATTTTAAAAGATGATGCGACAAAAAATCTGGTCTTTTCGCACGTTGATTGTGTAAATTGTGGCGAGTGCGTGGCAGTTTGCCCAAGCGGCGCGATTGATTACTCGCTAATTACCCGCACAGCTTTTGTGCAGATTGCAAAGCTATATTTTGGCAAAACACCGCTAATTTTACCAAACGAGCCACTTGAAAATTTAAACGTCAAACTCCCACAAAATGTCCTTGTTTTTGGTGCATTTAGCGATAAATTTCTAAGCGAAACTCACCTTTTAACACTACTTAACGAGAGCGGTTCTGCGCTGATTATCTACTCGCAAACTCGCCCAAGGGCATTAAGCGATGCCGCTGATATTTTAAATCAAATTTATGAGCTAAAATTCGGGCAAAAAGCGGTATATTTAGTAAAAAACGAAGCGGAGCTAAAAGAGGCGTTAAAGCTAGCAAAACCGATTGAAAACAGCCATTTTAGCGTGAGCGAATACGCGCTTACAAAGCGTGAAATTTTTGCAAAACGACTTAGCAATCTTGTCGGCAATGATGATTTAGGCGTGGTTTATACAGACGGACTTATCAAATACGGCAAGGTTTTGATAAATAAAGATACCTGCACGCTTTGTTTAAGCTGTGTTGGCGCTTGTAATGTAAATGCCCTAATTGCCGATAAAAACGACAACTCAATCAAATTTAATCCAAGCATTTGCACCGCTTGTGGATACTGCGAGCTTAGCTGTGCCGAAAAGGACACAATCAGCCTAAAAAGCGGAATTTTAGAGCTAAAACCGCAAACATTTAGCTACTATGAGCTAGCCAAAGATGAGCTGTTTAAGTGCGTTGAGTGTGGCAAGGAGTTTGCGACTAAAAAGGCAGTTGAGAAAATCGCAACCCTAATGCAGCCAAAATTTGCAAACTCACCAGAGAAAATCCGCACACTTTACTGCTGTGCCGAGTGTAAGGCAAAGGTGATGATAAAGGCACAAATTAACGCAAATGGGGGCAAAATTTATGAATAAAGACTTGCTTAGGGCTAGGGGTTATTATTACGAATTTTTTGCGATGCCGTTTTTCTTTTTATGAGAGTGATGAAAAGTTTAAAAAATGGCACGAACAGCTTGCATTTTATCGCAAAATCCGCTAAATAATGAGAGTTTAGAGGCGCTTAACGCACTTAAAAATTTTGATTTTAACCGGTTTAAAACCGAGCAAAATAGCGTCTTGTTTGATTTAAGCTACATAAATGTCCCGCTTAATGTTAGCTTTTATGAAGAGGGCAGAGATGACGGCACTGCTAGGCTAAGGGTTATTGAAATTTTAAAGCAAAGTCCGTATAGAAGGGACTTTGAGCGTTGTAAGGACAGCGAGGACTTCGTAGGTTTTGTATTTTTACTAATGGCTACATTTTTAAAAGATGAGATTAGCACTGCTAATACGCTATCAACCGAGCTTTTTAAAAGCGTGATAAACGGCTTTGTTGATGAGTTTTTATCTATGTTAAAACGCATAAAAAGGCAGAATTTTTTAAAAATTTTGCCATTATTTTTGAGCATTTTATCGGACCCCAACGCCTAGTTTTAGCCATAAACGCACCAAAAAAAGAGCCAAATAAGCAAAGCGTGGCAGAAATTTCTCTTGCAAAAGAGCCATATCAAACCAAAATGCCAACCTCAAAATCAAAGATAAATTGGGATGAATTTACCGCTTTATAAGGCGAAAAATAAACTCACTCCCACTTTGCGTGATTTGGTAGTTTTTAGCCATTTTTAGGGTGTTTTTAAAGCCAAAAAACTCGGTTGCATAAAGCATTTTTTTCTCAAAACAGAAAATTTTATTGCTTTGATTTTCGCACATTTTTTTGCTTCGTAGCTTATCCACGCAGTGGCACCCACTGCACCCATCAAATGGGATAAAAAAGCACGAAAAGTATAAAAAATACGATTTTAAAACGCCCATATCTTTAATCGGCAAAATCGCCATAATACGCCTTGAAATCAGCTCATCTGTGATAAACTCAGTCCTGTTCTCATTTAGAGCTAAAATTAGCTCGTCTTTTGTTGAAATTTTTTGCATTTTTGCCCCCATTTTTGTTTTTATGCCTTGATTATATTAAAATTTCACGCCAAAATGTGAGTTTTTAAGAAATTTAAATAAAAAATCTGATAGAATAAAGCATTTTTTACTAAAAGGATTAAGTGTGAAAATTTTAGTCGTAGATGACAGCTCAACAATGAGAAGAATCATAAAAAACACGCTACAAAGGCTAGGACATCAAGATATTTTAGAGGCTGAGCACGGCGTTGAGGCGTGGTCTTTACTAACTCAACACGCCGATGTAAATGTGCTTATAACTGACTGGAATATGCCTGAAATGAACGGCTTGGAGCTTGTAAAAAAGGTGCGCGCTGAGGCAAAATATGTTGATATGCCAATCATAATGGTAACAACAGAGGGTGGTAAGGCCGAGGTTATTACTGCGCTTAAAGCCGGGGTAAATAACTACATTGTAAAACCATTTACACCGCAAGTTTTAAAAGAGAAACTTGAAGACGTTCTTGGTTAATGAAAGATAAATTTTACGAGTTAAGCGTCAAAAGCTCTAATTTATATGATGAAATTTTAGAGCTTATCTTTTCGTTTGGCTTTACCTGCGTTGAAGAGCGTGAGAGTGAGATTATACTTCGTGATGAGAGCGATTTAAGCGAAGTTGAGTGGGGTATTAACGAATACGCAAGGCGTTTTTGCCAAGTGATGAATCTGCCAAATACCACAAAAACCACGCTAAGCATAAAAGAGAACAAAGACTGGATAGATGAGTATAAACGGGCAGTTAAGCCTATTTTATTGGATAAAATTTACATTCGTCCAAGCTGGGAACCCCCAAAAGCTGGGGTTATAGACATTATCATTGACCCTGCTTTGGCGTTTGGGTCTGGTCATCACGAAAGCACAAGTTCGTGCCTTTTATTTTTGCAAAAATATGCAAAAAGCGGTCAAAGTGCCGTTGATGTCGGCTGTGGTAGCGGAATTTTAAGCATAGCCTTGGCAAAAATGGGCTGTGTTGTTGATGCTTGCGACACCGATGAGCAGGCGACTTTGAGTGCCGTTTCAAACGCCAAACTAAACGGCGTTAGCTTTAATGAAATTTGGACTGGCTCAATCTTAAATGTAAGCAAAAAATATGATATTGTCGTGGCAAACATCATAGCAGACGTCATCTTTATGCTACAAAACGACCTTAAAAAAATTCTAAATAATGGCGGATATTTGGTGCTTTCAGGCATTTTGCAAAAGTATTCAGAACGCATTAAAGAGAATTTTAAGGATTTAACGCTTGTTGAGCAAAAAGAGCTTAACGAGTGGGTTAGCTTTGTGTTTAAAAAATAATTTAATGAGGATATAATGAATAAAAAAGAGAACAACAACGGCGATAACAACGGCTTTTTTAATAAAAATCCGATATTGATATTTGCCATTTTTTCTATTGTTATTGTGCTTTTGTTTAGAAGTTTTGGCAGCTCTGACGGGATAGGTCAAAATTTAACAAACAACGGCGCTACAAAGACAATCGCCTACTCTGACTTTAAAGAGATGATAAAACAAAAGCGAATTACGCAGGTTTATATCTCTGATGCGACGATAAAGGCTAGTGGGAGCGACGGGAATTTATACGTTACAAAGCGAGTTAGCGACCCTACGCTCGTGCCGACACTTGAAAGTAATAATATAGTTTATAGTGCTTACAGCGATACGAATTTTTTAAGCGATTTGTTATTTTCGTGGGTGTTGCCAGTATTTATTTTCTTTGGAATTTGGATGTTTTTAGCAAGTCGTATGCAAAGAAGTATGGGTAGCGGAATTTTAGGCATTGGCAGTGCAAAAAAGCTTATAAATTCTGAAAAACCAAAGGTAACTTTTAACGATGTTGCTGGTGTTGAAGAGGCAAAAGAGGAGGTAGTTGAGATTGTTGATTACCTTAAAAACCCCGATAAATACCTGCGTTTGGGCGCTAAAATCCCAAAGGGAATTTTGCTAGTTGGGCCTCCGGGCACTGGTAAGACCCTGCTTGCTCGTGCTGTGGCTGGTGAGGCTGATGTGCCGTTTTTTTCAATGTCAGCGTCAAGCTTTATTGAGATGTTTGTCGGCGTTGGTGCTAGCCGTGTTAGGGATTTGTTTGAGAGTGCAAAAAAAGAGAGCCCGGCGATTGTCTTTATTGATGAGATTGATGCCATTGGCAAGAGCCGAAATTCAGGGCCAATGGGTGGTAACGATGAGCGTGAGCAGACGCTAAATCAGCTTTTATCTGAAATGGACGGCTTTGACGCTGATAAGTCGCCAGTGATTGTAATTGCCGCTACAAACCGCCCTGAAATTTTAGATGCCGCGCTTTTAAGACCGGGGCGTTTTGATAGGCAGGTTTTGGTTGATAAGCCAGATTTTAAGGGCAGGATTGAGATTTTAAAGGTGCATATGAAGGATGTTAAAATCTCTGATAACGTTGATTTAGAGGAGATTGGTCGCCTTACTACTGGTTTAGCTGGTGCTGATTTGCAAAACATTATCAACGAAGCCGCACTTTTAGCTGGTAGAAATTCTAAAAAAGTCGTTGAACAAGCCGACCTTATTGAGGCGGTTGAGCGTTCTATTGCCGGACTTGAAAAGAAATCAAGGCGTGTAAATAAAAAAGAAAAACGTATCGTTACATATCACGAGAGCGGACACGCCCTTTTAGCCGAGGTAACAAAGGGTGCTAAAAAGGTTAGTAAGGTTTCAGTCGTTCCTCGTGGTTTAGCCGCACTTGGCTACACGCTAAATACGCCAGAAGAGAATAAATTTATGATGCAAAAGCACGAGCTTTTAGCCGAGGTTGATGTGCTTTTGGCTGGTCGTGCAGCAGAAGAGGTCTTTATAAAAGAGATCTCAACCGGTGCTAGCAACGACCTAGAAAGAGCGACTGATATCATAAAAGCTATGGTTAGTATGTATGGTATGAGCGATGTTGCTGGACTTATGGTGCTTGAAAAACAGCGAAATAACTTTCTTGGCGGTCAAACGATTAAGGATTACAGCGACAATATGGCTCAAAAGGTTGATGAGTTTGTTAAAAATATGCTTTCAGAGCGTTACAACGCCGTGCTTGACACGTTAAAAACGTATAGCGGGGCGATTGAGGATATGGTCGTGGCACTTTATGAAGAAGAGACCATTGAGGGTGCTAGGGTGCGTGAGATTATTAGGGCTTACGAGGAGCGAAGCGGTTTAGAGAGCCGTTTAAGCGATGAGAGCGATGATGAGAAAAAGGGCGTTAAAGAGGCGTAAATGATAGCAAAACAGGGGCAAAAATGGGTGATTTTATCAGCTTTTTTGGTGCTTTTATCAATTTTGTTTGAAATTTTTATCCCATTTTTTCTCTTTGTTTTTATCTTTTTAGTTATATTTTTTAGAAATTTACAGCCTAAAAAAATCGCCGATAAAAATGCGATTTTATCGCCAATAGGTGGGCGTGTTAGTGAAATTTGTATTTGTGAGTTTGAGGGGCAAAAGGCGTTAAAAATCGCCATAAAAAAGTCATTTTTTAGTAGCGGAGTTTTAAGGGCATTTTGCGATACTGAAATTTTGAAATTTAAAAAACTACACGGACTTTTTTTGTGTAATTTCATAAAATCATCTGAATTTTTAAACTCACGTGCCATTTACTATTTTAAGGACAATGCCATAGCGATGAGAGTGATTTATGGCGTATTTTCAAGGCGGATTAGCCTAAATGCCCCAAAAAGTGTAAAGGTACTTGATGAGCTTGGATTTTTAGGCAGCGGGGTTGTTATTTTGTATCTGCCATTAAATAGCAAAATTTTTCTATCCGTTGGTGAGAGAGTTAGAAATTCTGCTTTGCTAGGTTATTTTTAGGGGGTTAAGATGATTGAGTCGCCAAAACCACAGCTTATGTATATTTTGCCAAATTTATTCACAGCAGCTAGTGCATTTTTAGGCGTTGTAAGCATTATTGCAGCTATTAACGGACAATACTACAAAGCAATTATTTACATTTTTTTATCGCTCGTGCTTGACGGACTTGACGGCAGGGTGGCTAGACTTACAAAGACCACGAGCAAGTTTGGCGTGGAGTTTGACAGCCTTGCTGATTTAGTCGCTTTTGGCGTGGCACCAGCGATTTTGTTCTATTTAGTCATCGGTGCTAGTTTTGGTAAATTTGGTGCATTAATGAGCGCTATGTTTGTTGTTTTTGGAGCTATTCGCCTAGCTAGATTTAATGTTACCACCGGCACTTACGAGCCAAATATCTTTATCGGATTGCCAATACCAACGGCTGCTGTTGTGAGCGTAGTTTGGCTTGGATTTTACTTAGATTATGAATTTTTGCGTGGATTTGAGTGGCTTTTTATGCTATCTCAGGGCGGACTTGCCGTTTTAATGGTAAGCAATATCCGCTATCCAAGCTTTAAAAAAATCAACCTAAAACAGACTCACGTTTTAAGAATTCTAGTCGCTCTTGTCGTTGCATTTTCAATGCTTTATCTCTATCCGATTGAGAGTGCTACTTTGATTATGAGCTCATATGTTGCTTATGGGCTTATTCGTGCAGTCATTATGTTTGCTAAAAATTTTAAAAATAAAAAGGATAAAAATGAGTGATAAAATTATTATTTTTGATACGACTTTAAGGGACGGAGAGCAAAGCCCCGGTGCTTCAATGAATACATCTGAAAAGCTTCAAATCGCACTTCAATTAGAACGCCTTGGCGTTGATGTTATGGAGGCTGGTTTTGCAGCCGCTAGTAACGGCGACTTTGACGCTGTAAATCAGATAGCAAAACAGGCATCAAACATCGTAGTTTGCTCGCTTGCGCGTGCGACCCAGCGTGATATAAAGGCAGCTGGCGAGGCTTTAAGCCCAGCAAAGCATAAGCGAATTCACACCTTTATTGCCACAAGCCCAATTCATATGGAGTATAAGCTAAAAATGTCACCAGACGAGGTCGTAAAACGTGCCGTTGAGGCGGTAGAATACGCCAAGACCTTTTGTGATGATGTTGAGTTTAGCTGTGAAGATGCGGGTAGAAGCGATATAAATTTCTTAAAAGAGATTTGCGAAGCCGTGATACAAGCTGGGGCAAAGACCATAAATCTGCCTGATACCGTTGGATATCGTATGCCAACAGAGCTAGGGGCAATGATTGCCCAAATGGTAAAATTCATAAACGGCAGAGCGGTCGTTTCTGTGCATAATCACAACGATTTAGGTTTAGCCGTGGCTAACTCACTCTCAGCTGTTTTGGCTGGTGCAAGGCAGGTTGAATGCACGATTAATGGTATCGGAGAGCGTGCTGGCAACGCTGCCCTTGAAGAGGTCGTAATGGCGATAAAGACCAGAAAAGACATTTTTGGCGGACTTCACACCGATATTATCACAAAAGAAATTTACCCGACCTCACGCCTAATTGCAAGCATTACTGGCATTGAGCCACAACCAAACAAGGCGATTGTTGGCAAAAACGCATTCTCGCACGAGAGTGGCATTCATCAAGACGGCGTTTTAAAACACAAAGAAACCTACGAAATCATCAGTGCCCAAAGTATCGGACTTGAAACAAACTCCCTAGTTTTAGGCAAACACAGCGGTCGCCACGCATTTAAGGATAAGTTAATCTCGCTTGGCTTTGACCTTGATAGCGATGCGTTAAATACGGCGTTTGAGAAGTTTAAGGATTTAGCCGATAAGAAAAAAGAAATTTTTGATGATGATATTAGGGCGTTGGTATCTGATGAGATTATTAAAATTCCACAAGCCTACGAGCTAGTCGCTCTTTTGCAAAGTAGCGGTGGTAGTTTAGCCAGTGCTTCAATGAGCATAAAGCACGAAGGCGAGATTATTAGCGACTCTGCACTTGGCAACGGCACGGCTGATGCGATTTTTAAGGTCATTGACCGCATTAGTGGGATTAGTGGTGTGCTTAAAGACTACAAGGTCAGTGCCGTTTCTCAGGGCAAGGACGCGCTGGCTAAGGTTGATGTTAAGGTTGAGTTTGAGGGCAAAAATGCCGTTATGGGACACGGACTTGACATTGACACGATGAGTGCTAGCGCTAAGGCGTATCTTGGCGCTTTAAATAGCTATGTAAAGATGAAACACCTTTAAATTCTAGGCGTTTTTACGCCTAGTTTTCTTAATTTCTAAAATTTTTCACAAATTCTCTCTAAACCCCTAAACGTTTTTTTTTTGCCGATTTGGGTTTTAACAAGCAAAAAGCTTGAAATAAAACTTAAAAGGATACACAATGAGTTTTCGCATTAACACGAACGTAAATGCCCTAAACACCCACGCAAACGCAGTTGGCA
>NZ_JANURM010000040.1 GCF_030249845.1 Campylobacter gastrosuis
CTTTTAAATGCTCTTTAAAAACCTTGTCGCACGCTTTAAAGCTTGGCTTTATTTCGTGCGAGATTAGCCCTGCTGCGATATCGGTTAAATAATCGTGCGTGATACTTGCGGTTAGGTATTCAGGGCTATTTGGCGGTAAAATGCTCCAAAAAATGCGAGGCACACTTGCTCCGTCGGTTAAATAGCCTTTTGGTATCTCAAAATCACGCTCAAAAGCCTTAAACGCATAAGGCTCGTATAATTCGTAGCGGTCGTGGCTGTAAGGCTTAACGATAACTCGCTTCATAGCCTACTACCTTTTAAAAACAGCTCATCAATCTTGGCATTATCTAAATTTAGGGCTGTTGCTAGTGTTGTTATGAGCGGGTTATCTTTAAAGATATCGTTTGCGTATTCAAACTCAATCTCCACTCTTGCTCTTTGCTTCTCATCTTGTATTTGACTAATAAACTCTTTAACGCTATTTAGCAAACCTAGCTCGTTTAAAATGAGCTTTGCCTGTCTTAGTGTGATTTTATTTACCTTTGGTTCTTTTGCTTCATAGCCTAGCTCACTTACAAAAGAATTATATCTATCCAGTAAATCATACTCTTTTAATTCGTGTAGATAGTTTATAATCTCTTGTGTCCCTGCATTTACTTCATCATCTGTAAAGTCATCTATTAGCTCATCATTCTCATCATATTCTAACACTCTATCAGAAACTATAAAAGGACTTCTGACAAAATTTATGATGTCGCTTATGATGTTAGCGTTTAGCTCTTTATACTCTGTTCCGTTTTTAGTTATCATTTTAAACTACTCCTATAACTATTGTGCCACGCTGTGTTAGCGTGTTGTAAGCGATATTTGCATCGCTTGTGTTTTTGTTCTCTGCGTCTGTGTTTGGTGGCAAAGTGCACAGATAAAGCGTAGTTGTGGCATTTGTTTCAGTGGCTATGGCTAGGTTATTCTTTTTAAATACGCATTTAAAGCAATATATTTGCGTTCCACTACAAATCCTTAAAGCCTTTATGCAGTTTTGAAAGGTTGGAGTGGATAAAATAACATAAGCTAAATCATAAGCATTTATGCCGATACTACACATATTAAACTCGGTGATTGCGTTGCTAAAATAAACATAAGAGGCGTTTTGACAACGAATGGCTTCGTTTAAATTCTCAAACTTACACTTATCAAAAATAAGGGCTTGACAACCTCCTAAAACTCTTATGCCATTTGTATTTACGCTACCAGCTCCTGCGGCTGTTGGTCTAGTCTCGTTATTTGGTAGCCATCTGCCCTTAAATGTAATGCCAAAAAAGAATGGTGCTTTTGTGCCTAAGTCAAAGAAAAATAAGAAGTGATTAGCTGGTAAGTTAGGTCCTGCTATAATCTTAAAGCCATTATCTGCTGTTGTTCTGCCACCATAAATCCTAAGAAATGATAAATCACAACAATTAACATAAACTTGCTGATTTATCACTATGTCGCTTGTAAGGTGAAGCTGGATATATACATCCCTATTCGTAGCTTTGCGGTATTTAAGTGCTTCGGTAAAGACAGCATTAAAATCTGTAAAATGCTTAACTGCTCCTTCTTTTTGTGTGGTTCCTATGCTCCAAATGATATGGTTTGTAATTGGCGTTTGCTTTTCGCTGTTATAAGTCGCTGTGGCTAACTTGGTATTTAGCTCGGTTTTGGTTGCAAAGGTTGCTTTATCGCTATTATAAGTCGCTGTGGCTAGTTTGGTGTCATCTGCTATCGTAATATTTCTCGTGCCGTCAAATGCGACGCCGTTAATCGTCCTTGCATATTCTAGTTTAGAAGCACTTATGGCGTTTTCTGTTTTGCCTAGTTTGGTTGTAATATGTTCTGAAAATAGAGTAACTTTTGCGTCAGTTATATCCCTTGATACTTCTTGCATTATTTGAGTTTTTGCTGTGTTTATGGCGTTAGTTGTGTAGTCTTGTGCCGAGCTTAGCACTGCTTGATTTTTTTTAATTATCTCATCTGCGATTTTTGACGAGCTGTATGTTTTGTTTGTTTTTGTTTGTGCGTCATCTATAAAACCACTACTTACCACGCTTTGGATATTTCTTATCTGCTCTAAGCCTTGCGTAATATCTGCGTTTTTAGTGTCTAGCTCTCTTAATAGGCTCTCGCCTTTTGTGTCAAGTTGTGTTAATTTTGCATTAACTTCATCGGCTTTTAAATCATAATCTAGCTTTGATTTTTCATACTCACGCCGTGAAGTGTTAAAATCTTGCGTTAGTGTTGGTAGGCTATTGCCTAGATTTTCATAAACTGCAAAATTTACATTAAAGTCTTGTATCTTTTTAGCTAATTCGCTAATCCTTGTGTCTAACTCTCTTTTTTGCGTGGCTAAATCGCCCTTTGCAGTTAAAAAGCCGTCATTTAACGCCACTGCTTCTTGCTTTAATGCTTCTAAGCTAGTTTGTAACGACTGGATTTGATTAAATAAAGCGTTTGTCGCTTCAAATTTTGCAGTTATATCGCTTTGTTTATCGTCTATTTGCTCTTTTGTTGTTTGTATCGCTAGTTTTATACTCTCAGCGTTATTTAACGCTTCATCTATGCTTACGCTAAGTTTTTTAACGTCGGTTAAATCTAACCTTTTAAGTGCGTTTTTTAGCTCATTAATTTGAGCTAAAACTGTATTAAGTGCTTCTAACTTTTCCTGTGCTAATTTTAAGCTGTAAATATCTGTCATCAATCGTCCTTTAACTCAATCTCATTAAAAATAAAAGGCTGTATCTCGTAATTTTTGCTTGTCGCTGCTTTTTGATACTCTCTTAAATACCACATATCTTTTGCCATTTTTAAAAAAAAATCATATAAATTTATGTTGTTAATTGTTTCTAACGTCGTCAATATCTTTGCCCTCATTTGCGTTATATTGTGCGATAATGTCAAGTGCTAAATTTCTATAAAACGGCTCTTTATTTAGTAAAAATAAAACTTCATACATAACCGCATAAACTAAGTCCTCGTTTATATCTAAATGTAAAAATCCGTCAAAATCTGGCATTCTTGGCATTCTTATAAAACACTCATTGCCTACGTTTCTAAAAACCTGCATATTTGGCGATTTGTAGCGTTCTAATAACTCGCTAGGCACACACCTTGACGCCACAAAAAGTAGGGCTTCGTGGGTTAAATAGCTTAGCGTGACTTTTTCGGGGAGCTTTATGCCCCCTTTGCCTTTTTGTTCTAAAACCATATAAAATGCAAGCTCTAACATTTTACGCCTTTAATCCGACACCTATTGCAAAAGCGTCAGGCACTCTTACTTCTAGGCTACACTCTGTGTAATAGCGTTTTTGTTTAGCGGTCTTGCTAGTGGCGACGTCCTCAATGGTCGTAGGGATTAAAAGCCCGTTTTTAGCGTATGAGAAGTCCCCAGCGATTAGGACGTCATCAAGTCCGTATTTTTTGCTTAAAAAGCGGTGCATTCTAAAATTTACCTTGCCAAAATCCGTTTCAAGCGTGACCACCCTTGTATTTATGGCTTTGTCATTGCCAAACTGGCGAGTTGCGATTTTATTTATCGCTTTTTTTAGTGTTGCTCCGATAAATACGTCCTTTGGGGTAGCTCCACTATCCCAAATTTGCTGTAAAATTTGGCTTAGCTCGTTCTCGGTTAATGGAGTTGCTGCGCCTTGCCAATTGCCGGTGCTATCAAAGGCTAAAACATTGCCACGCTTACTATTTGCAAAAGCACTTACGCCCTTTGAGACATAATAAAAAAGTCCTGCCATTTCAGCCGCCGTGCTATCAGTCCTAGCCGTTGGCTCTTTAAACACTGAAAGCTTTACGTTGCTATCTCTGCCAAGTCCTAAAAGGGCGTATTCTATATCTAACTTATGCTCTTTGGCTGCTTTTGAAATTTCGTGTTCTAGCTCTTT
>NZ_JANURM010000041.1 GCF_030249845.1 Campylobacter gastrosuis
GGACTTTTTACGATTATCGCTCCTTGCTCTGCTTTGCTCCCATCTCCCCCCACGCGTGTGTGCTCGCACATACGCGCAAAGGAGTTCTCTGATGTATTCTCTGATGTATTCTCTGATGTATTCTCTGATGTATTCTCTGATGTATTCTCTGCATTATAGTAAGCGTATGACTGAATTTCCGACAACCTGTTGTCCGCATTTGCGACGACCTGTTGTCTGAATTCCTGATAACCTGTTGTCTGAATTTCCGACAACTTGTTATCTGCATTTCCGACATAAGTTTGCAGGTTTTCCGACAACTTGTTGTCTGAATTTCCGACATAAGTTTCTTGAATTTCAGCTTTCTTTGGATAGCTTTTTACGTCACTAAAAAGGTGTTTTTTGCGTGGCAAAGTTGCTTCATTTTGATTGACATTATCATTTAAAGCACCATTTTTTATCTCTTTTTTCTCTTGCGGTTTTAAAATTCTAGCTTCGTTTTTATTATTTTCATCATCGTTTTTTACTTCATTTTCAGAGTAATTTTTTAGTGCTAGTGCCAGTTTATCCCAGTCTATTTTATAGTATGTCTTAGCGGGCAGCCCCTTTATGACTATCTCTAAAAAGCTTAACTCTTTTAGCCTAGATTTAGCCCCTAATAGCTCATTTCTGCTTAGCGTAGTTTCATCTTGTAGCTCTTTATCTGTTTTAAAAATCGTGTCGTTATTCGCCTTTGAAAACCAATACATAAGCTGACTTAGCAGCACCCCAGCATTTATGCTGCCGCTTATTTTTGCATATATCGGATAAAACGCAATGGGCTTTTCATTTAATAATTTTAATGCACTCATATTATTACCACCCTTTCTATTCTTTGAAGTGTCGCCCTATCTACTTTTAAGATGATTAAAGGGTCATTCTCGGTTTTTGTAGGTTCGGCTTTTGCTTCGCTTTCGCTCTCTTTTTTTACGCTCTTTGGCACGGCTAAATTTTTATCACGCTTAGCCATTTTTACAAAATCATCAAAATTTTGGTTAAAATAACGTCGGCTCATTTGTCTTGCTCCTTAAAAATTTTGGATTAAAATCGTCGTAAGTCGTAAAGGCGTCCTCAAACACCCTGCACGTGATAGTTTTATTTATAAAGTCAATAATGGCTACTTCTTGATAAATCTTGCTAGATTTATCTTTGTATTCAAATATTGCTTTAAAATTTTGCTCTTGCATATCTGCTCCTTTAAATTAATTTGCTTAAATCAGCCCCCAAGTATGCAAGATTTTAAAGGAGCAGGGGCTGGTTTAAACAAATCTATTTACAGCTATAATCAAGCGTCATCACCCACGCTACAAATAGGCACATTAAGAGTAGCAATAGCATATTCATCTAGCCTCCCTTAAATCGCTATTAATCACTCTTAAAAGCAGTGCCACAAGGACTAAATTTAAAAGCAAGGTAAGCATAAAATAGCTCATTTTTTATCCCAGCACTCGTAGCTTGCAAGCTTTAAAAGCATAACGCTAAGGATTAAAAAACCAAGTGATACGACAAGCTCACACATTTTTAGCCTCTTGCGATTTTAGCCACTCTTTAATATTTAGCCACGCCTCAAAAGGCACCCCATTTTTTGCAAAAAAGACCATATTTTCATAGTTTGGTCTCATCATCCCGCACCTTAGAGCTTTAACAGAAGGCTCGCATATGTAACGCCTCTTTAATAGAGCAGTAAATTCTTTTTTTGTCATAAAATAAGTATATACCATTTATACTTAAAAAAACTTTAACAAATATAAAAACTATATACATATTTTTTAAAAAAATAAGATATAATTTTTATACTTTTTTATATGGAGATGTAAAATGGATTACGAAATAAAAAAAGACACGATAAAAAAGACACTAAAATTAAAAAAAATGACCTACGCCGACCTTATGTTTAAAATGCAAGAAAACGGATATGAAATCTCCGAAATTTCATTAAAAAAATGGCTACAAGAAAAGAGCAACATCCGCCCAAGCATTGATAGTATTGTTGCTATGGCAAAAGCTCTGGGGTTAAGATTTGATGAAATAACTCAAATAAACGAGCAAACAAACAACGCTATTTTTGGCGGGCTTTTGGGCGTTAAAAAAGTCCCTATTGTTGGATTTGCTTCGTGTGGCAGCCCTATAATTAGCGACTACAATGCAGATGAGGGGATTTATTTGTCGGCACAAACCTATACGCCAAACCTATACGCAATAAGAGCGTGCGGCGATAGTATGATGCCTGAAATTAGCGACGGCGATATTGTCGTTTGTAACCCAAACGCCGACATTTTAGATGGCGACTTGGTTCATTATACGCTTTTTGGCGAGAGTGCAATTAAAGTTTTTATTCGCTCAAAAACAAATATTTTAAAGCTAGTCCCTTTAAATCAAAGCCCACATTTTACCACGCTAAACATCACACAAGATGATACCGATATGCTAGATAATTTTAAAATGGCAAAAGTGGTGCAAATTATAAAAATAAATATCAACAATAGGCAGGAGCGATTAAAAATATTAAATTTTAAATAAATATTTTTTTGCCGTGAATTTTTTATAATTAAGCTAATATATCAAAAAATTAAAAGATTATATTTTCTTTAAAAATGCCTAAAATAACGATATTCTCATCATCAATTAAATATGGCACGACATATCCTTTAAAAATCAAATCTCTAATGTTATTTGATTTAAAGCTGGTTGATTGTCTGAATTTATAGGGCATATTTTGCAAATTATAGATTTTATCATAAAGTTCATCGGCAAATTTAATAGCCCTATTTGTGCTGTCTGCGGCTATAAATTCTAAAATATTGTCAAGCTCGTTTAAAAAATCATCTCTAAAAATTATGTTCAATTTTTTGCCCCAAGCTCTCTTAATTTTCTTTGTGTTCTAGCTTTTGCCTCATCAAAACCGCTAAACTTTTCTAAACTGCCACTTTTATAATCATCTACTGCCATTTTTAGCTCGGCTCTTATCTGCTTTTGACTTCTTTTATCTTTGTATTCTTTTTTTATTGTAAGTTTCGGATTGATAAATTTTAAACTTTTTATCACGCTCAAAGCTTCAGCACTCACATTATTTAAAACAATTTGCACTTATTCTCCTTTTTGCTTTATATTACCCAATTATTTCTTACATTATTTTGATTTTTTTTAAAAAGCAAGAAAAAGTAAGTTTATAATAAATACACTTTTTTTATTTTATTTTAAGTATAAAATGTATATACTTCTATCAACAAAAGGCTGGATAGCATAAAATGCTTTGACCGACAGAGCCTAAACCGAGTTTGGTTTAAATCTGGTTTTAATCGGATGCGTTAGGGGTGGGTTTAAGGCTAATTTTTCGCAATTAGCTTTAAAACACGTTAGAGCCCCTAGGCCGTGAATGAGTGCGTTTCACGGAGGCAAAAACACGCACATTTTACCCTAAAATGGGGACACTTAAAAAGCTCCTTAGCCAAAAACCTTTCCTTTCTTGAAATTTTAAAAAGCCAAAAAAACAAAGTGTCCCTTTTTTAGGGTAAAGGAGAAAAATGAAAAGACTAATTTTAAAGCTATTTAGGCTTTTAAAGCCACGCAGCGGACTAATAAAAAACATAACATTTTTAAAAATTTCGGAGGTGTAAAATGGAAAATTTTTTATATAACGACCTAAACGAACACGGCGAAATATGGGAGTTTAGGCGGTATTGTTACGAACACAGGGACGTTGATGA
>NZ_JANURM010000042.1 GCF_030249845.1 Campylobacter gastrosuis
ATAACCTTAGCAAATAATGAAAAAATCAGCACAAATGAGCTTTATAACATAGCCACAACAAAAGAAATTTTAAAGCACATTGACCCAAAAGATAAGCTGTATCAAAAGGTGGATAGGGTGGTGTGATACATAAAAATATGTATCACTTAAAACTACTGACATCTAATACAAATTTTGCCTTAACCCTGCCGATTATCATTAGACTTTCTAGCTCATCGCCTGATAAATCTATATCCTGATAAAAGCTATTTAGCGATGTTAGCTTTACGCTGTTATTAATCGGATTTATCAGCAATTTTTTTACATACAAGCTACCTTGTAGGTTTGCTATCACGATATCGCCGTGCTTTGCTTTGATATCTCTTTGCACTAAAACCATATCGCCATCTTTGATAAAAGGCTCCATACTATCGCCATTAACCTTAATAATATCATACTCCATAGGCTCAACTTTTAAGACATTTTGTAAAAATTCCTGACTTACACAGACCTTTGTCGCCTCCACGCTGTCATTATCAAAGCCATAACCAGCACTAGCACTTACATCTTTAAAGTAATTTAGAGTAATTTGTTTATTAAAATTAGCGTCTAAATCTTGTGTTTTTTGATTAAAATAACCATACAAATTTGTTTTAAAATTTGCGTCTATACTACGTAAAACAGGTGCTTTTGGCGTGGTATCTCCATATTCATAGCTTTGTAAAGCACCATAAGAAACGCCTATTTTTAAAGCAAATTCTTTCTGACTAAGTCCAGCACCTTGCCTTATGGCTTTTATCCTACTGCCTATACTCATTTTTTAGCCTTTTTTATGTATTATCTTGACATTATACATAAAAAAATGTATAATGCCGTCATTAATTTAGCAATTATACCTAAATACTACATAAAAGACAAGGCATTTACACAATTTTTGCTAGATTAAAATAAGTTTTAAAGGAGAGCGATATGTAAAAAACATAAAAAATAAGTATTTTTAGGCATATCACTCAAAGATTTGGTAGGTCTTTGATTATAGTATGCGTAAAATTAATATCTTATAAATTCAAGGAGAATTATGAAAAATATATTCGTATTAATTTTAGTCGCACTAATCCTAGCAGGTTGTAGTGCCTTTTTAAGTGTTGGCAACAACAATAACACATATACTTTAACGAAGGATTTAAAATGAAAATTTCTAAAATATTAACTGGCTTTTTTGGCTTAATAGTCGCCACTAATCTTATGGCTTCATATACCATAAAACCACTTAGTGAGCTTACTTTTAATAACGATACAGATGGTGCGATAAATTTTAGTTATGAAAACATAAATATACCGCTTATTTACAACATAGGTCAAACCGACCCAAGTTTAATAGGACTATTAGATACATCAGAGTTATATAAAACAACAGGCTACACTTGCGATAACAAAGGCTCTAAGCCATTTATATGCACAAGCAAACACTTTTTTACTGGTATTGTTTGGAGTTCAAATAGCGTTGGTGGCGAAATTTTGCTTGATAAAGAAACATTTGAAAGACTAAATAAAGATATTATTTTTCTTAAAAGGTCTAATGCCACAAGATATTCTATACCAAATAAGACGCCTTTTATGAACGTATTTATAGACAAACAAGGCTATTTAAATGCTCAATTTACACGACCTAGTGGTGGGACAAGCTCTGCAAAAACTCCAAAGCCTATCCCTTTTGGACAAAGAGTGTATATTCAGGCAAATGAGTATGGCGAAAATTATGAGGTAGCTTGGAAAAATCTTTCAACTGGCGAAATTTCAAGTGGCAAAGCAGGTCAGCAATTTGCCTTAGATGACCATAATCTTAGTAGGGCAGAATTCCCATACGGCAAATATAATAGTGATTTAGATGTCGTAGATTTAGATGATACATTTGATGATTTAAGATCGGTTCTTAATGATATTAACTTAAAAAATTTCTTTTGGGGTCCAAAAGTAGAAATGTTTGAAAAATTAGGCACCAATGATTTAAGTGATATGCCAGTTCATCAAAAGGGTTATCCTTTGCAGTTTGATACAAATTTTGCAAATAGGGTGGCAAGTGATTTGTTTTTTAATACAAATTATTTTAAAGAAAATTCCCTTTATGTATATGTGGATAATAACGGCTATCCAGTGGTAATAGACATAAGAACAAAAAGATAAATCCAAAAAATACAACACCTTTTTTAAAGGTGTTGTATAAATAAATTTTAAATCCAGCCGATATAGCACCTTAAAGGGGCGAAAATGAATGAGATAAATGCAAGTTTTTCAGCTTTACAAGTAAAAAATTTAGATGAGTTAAAAAATGTAATGCCTGTGGGGCAGAAATTCCCAGTAAAAGACGGCACACAAATCAAAAATGAGCTTATAAAAGAGAAGCTTACTTTTGCAACAAAAGAGATATTAAAGTTTGATGCCATTGCAAAAATTAATGATTTAAGGGTTATTTGGCAAAGAAAAGATGATGAAACAAGAAATGTGATAAATCAAACTAGCGACCTAAGTGTGTCCATTTTTGAACAAGGTATCTCTTATGACTTATATAGCGGACATCGTTTAAGCGGTGATAGAAATAGCTATGAAGTCGGCATGTTTTCTGGCACCAGTGCTAATGTGGGGCTTTTTGTAAGAAAAAACGAAGGATATTTTACAAGCTTAAAATCAAAAAATTTAGGAAACCTAACCGAGGAAGCCTACTCAAACACGCTACAAACCCCTTATGGCGATGTTAAGGTATTTTTTGATTTATACGCAGATAATGATAAATTAGGCATTGGCGAGTTAGAAAATAACAAAAAATTGTTTAACTTTGATA
>NZ_JANURM010000043.1 GCF_030249845.1 Campylobacter gastrosuis
TTTGATAAAAACTCAAAGGCATATTTTAAATCGCTTATAATCTGCGAGTAATTTTTGTAATCTATCCACTCTATGCCACAATTGGGGCAATTGTTAGCGTAAAGCTGTTGCGTGGCAAAAGGGACGCTAAAACTAGCACTGCACTCCTTGCATTTAAAGCTTATGCCTTTTATCTGTTTAATTTCTATGTTTTTTAATTCATCTGCCATTTTAGTCCTTTTTTATGTTTATTATACTAAAATTTTATCAGCTTAGGGGGTTCTGGCGATAGTTCAGATTAAAACTACCCTAGCTTTTTGTTTTAATTTTTATCCTTTAAAGGTCGTTAAAAACCCAAAAGAATAAATAAATTATAATTGCTAGTACTAATAAAGTGTTCATTTTATCCCTTTTACTAGTATTATATTATCTTAAATTTACCATAATAATAAATCCCGCAAATCCAAACGATAAGCAACGCAAATAAAACAATGCTATCGTATAAGTCTAACATTGATTTTTTTATGTTTAGTGCTTTTGATAGCTCTATCCCAAAAGTCATTAAAAACACCCACGTAACAAAAATAAAGCAGAGCCAAGCAATAAAGCCTTCAAATCCCATTTTTTTCATATTCTCAATCATTATAAAAAATACTGCTTCATAGTTCATTTTATATCCTTTTTATAAATCTTGCAAACCTTGCGGCTATCTCTGGGATAATGCTATTACCTAGCATACCTACTCGCTCCACGTTTTGGCAAAACCCATCGTCAGCTCGTATATCTCGCAAATCGTTTTTATATCCGTTTGCTTCTCGCCAAAAGTATCTATCACGTAAGGATATAATCTCTTTTGATGGCTCTTGTGTGTTAGCATTTGACACCTCATAGAAAAGCGTTTCATCGCAAAAGCGTCCGACTTTGTCGGAGTAGGCAATAACATACGCCCTTTTTCGCTCGTGCATATATCCGTAGGCACTAGCTCGTAATAAAAAAGCTCGGTAGTTAAATCCACACTCCCTAAGCTCTTGCGTAAAAACTTTAAAGTAGGCTTTGTTTGTGATGAGTTCAGAGCTGTTTTCAAAGAGAATAAATCTTGCATTTGTTATCCTTGCTAATCTTAAAATTTCAGAAAATAGTGTGCTTCTAGTGCCATTAAAACCTATCCTTTTACCAGCGCAGCTTAAATCCTGGCACGGAAAACCGCCAGTGATAATTTCAATCTTACCAAGCGGGGCTAAATCATCACTTGTGATTTTAGTTACGTCGTGAAAAATCGGCACATCCGCCCAGTGCTTTTTTAAAATTTTATGGCAGTTTGTATCAATCTCACAAAACGCAGCCGTTTTAAAAAAGCCGTCATTTACGCTTTTTTGCTCGGACGGCAATTTATTAAAATCGTAATCTTTAAAATTTGCACTTTCAAAGCCAAGCGAAAAACCGCCGATACCGCTAAATAAATCTAAAATTTGCATTTTAATTTTTTATGCTTCATAAAATTTATAAGCTGGTAAGCCGATTTTTACGATATGATTTATTTTATCATCAATCTTTTTAGCATAGCCCCACCACTTATCATTATCACGACAAAAGCGATAAAGGCTAAGTAGCTCTAAAATCCTGCTTTGTGCTAAATTTATGGCTTCATCGTCAAGCTCATAAAAACCTACAAAATAGGGTGGTTTTGTCTCAACGGCTACAAATAAGAAGTTATTTACAGCCTTGCCGTTTTGGCGTAAAATCTCGCTATAAAAGGCGGTTTGGATGTGATAATTAAAATTTGCTACTGATTTAGCAAAACCGCTAGCACTTGCGTCGCTAGTCGTCTTTAAATCCACGATAACGCCTAGATTTTCATTGTAAAAATCAGGCTTAGCCTTAACAGCAACGCCGTCAATCTCGCCAAAATAAACCTGCTCGGCTAAGCCGTCTTTTAAAAATACCTTTGCTTGTGGGGTCTTTAAAACGGCGTTTGCGATAGCTTGTGCGGTGTTAAACTGCTCTTGTGTTATGGCTATTTTATCGCCTAAATTTGCCATAAGCTCGGCGTAAATCGCCTTGCCCTCTTTTGTGCGTTTATCGCAAACTGGCTCAATTAAAAACTCGTTTTTAAAGTCGTCTGGCTCTAAGATTAGCTTATGAGCCAAAGTCCCTAACATTAAAGCAGGGGTCGGCTCACTTTTTAGCTCTTGCTTTCTTTTAAAATGAAGTGGGGATTTTGCAAGTAAATCTAAATCTGACTTGCTAATCTCTGATAAATTATGATAGTCTTTTAATGTCATTTTTTAACCCCAAAATTTCTATTTTTAGGCGTATTAATTCTAGTATTTTGTCAGTATCTAGCCCGCTATATTCAGACAGCTCACTGATTAACATTGCCGCACTTTTTATCGCTTTTTTTAGCTCTTTTAGCTCTAATTCATTCATCTTTTTACTCCTTTTTAAGGGGCGTTTTGCCCCTTTTATTTATGTTATTACAAAATTTATCTGCTCTTATTTTTACTTCTTTTTGAGCAAAACAAACCTTTTGGTGTTACGTAAATTACCCAGTGCTTTGTTAGTATCACTCTTGCTCCTTTTCTCGTTTTGTATTGGTGGCTTCTACCCACTCCTCCCACTCTTTTTGTGCTATCTGCTCATCGTGTTCATCAACGTCCCTGTGTTCGTAACAATACCGCCTAAACTCCCATATTTCGCCGTGTTCGTTTAGGTCGTTATATAAAAAATTTTCCATTTTACACCTCCGAAATTTTTAAAAATGTTATGTTTTTT
>NZ_JANURM010000044.1 GCF_030249845.1 Campylobacter gastrosuis
AGGCACGGCAACAGCAGCTAAGATACCTAAAATAACGATCACGAAGATCAACTCAATCATTGTAAAACCCTTTTTCATAGGTTACTCCTTAAAATAAATTTCACTTTACATACACTTAGGTAAAATTTATTTCTAAAACACCCAAAAATCAAGCGTTTAAACGAAATTTTTAAGCAGAAAAATGATTTTACATTATAAAAAATACACATCGTAGAGCCAACCAGCATCACAAAAAGCCACGAAAAATTTGATAACAATTACTTTGATATTATGGATTTAAAGGTGTAAAGTAAAATTAATTATTCGTTTCAATTGATTTTAAAGCCAAAAATCCCACTAAAAGGATACTGCCTATCATTAGCACAGCCACAAAAATTTGCATAACCACCCCTTTATTTTTTAATTTTTTCTTTGATTTAAAAATGCAATAAATAAGTCAAACCAAAATTTTAATAATCCTGCATTTTAGCATTTTACAAACCCACATTTTAGCCCATTTATAAAAAATTTCAAAATTTTTTACGCAAAATTAAAATTTTATGATAGAATTACGCCCAAGCTTTACCTAAGTGTATGTAAAGTGAAATTTATTTTAAGGAGTAACCTATGAAAAAGGGTTTTACAATGATTGAGTTGATCTTCGTGATCGTTATTTTAGGTATCTTAGCCGCTGTTGCCGTGCCTAGACTTACAGCTACACGTGATGATGCAGAGATTGCAAAAGCTGCTACGAATTTAACAACGGTTATTAGCGATATTAGTTCTTACTATACTTCACAGGCTGGTTTTGCAGGCGACTTAAAGTCTATGACAAACGTTCAGTTTGCTAATGGTGGCACAAGCACTGCCGATGAATTAAAGGCGGCTGGTAAAAAATGTATAAAGGTTGAATTAAAAGACAAAACAGCAGGTAGTGATAAGCCAGCGGTTCTACAAATTAGTGAAGGCACAGATAAAGCTGAAGCTATTTGTAAAAAAGTTATAGCCGCCAAATCTGTTGATGAGCTACTAAAAAGCACATTTAAATATAAAGATAGCTCAGGTGCTGAGCAATCAGGCTCTGCTGGTGAGATAGCTATTAGCGGTATCGGCATTCAATTCTAATTTTACAAACGGCTAGAAATAGCCGTTTTTCTTTTTAAAAATCCTTTTAAAATTTATAAAACACAAAATCTAATTTATCAGTGGCTAAAATTACAAAACGACAACTTGTTGTTTTTTGTAAAAAATTACGTTATTTTTTAGAGATGTGGCTTTTTGCTTTGACTTTTTGGCGAGAGTGAAGTGAAAATTTTGCCATAACTTGCAAATAAAATTTTGTTTGTTTTGAAGTAGAACTTCGCTTGAAATTTAAAAGTGTCTCTTGTTTTTAAGGCAAAAGGTGGCTTTTTGCGTTCTACTTTTAGAACGATCAAAGCGAAGTAGGGTCGCTCCCCTTCTCCATTTACCATAACTCGCAAACAATCAAAACAATGTCGTAACATTGTTTTGATTTTCGTTTGCTCCCCCACGACAACGCTCTATCGTGCGAACATCT
Source organism: Campylobacter gastrosuis (assembly GCF_030249845.1). Classification (GTDB taxonomy): domain Bacteria; phylum Campylobacterota; class Campylobacteria; order Campylobacterales; family Campylobacteraceae; genus Campylobacter_A; species Campylobacter_A gastrosuis. The sequence continues at coordinate 1,538 of NZ_JANURM010000044.1, forward strand.
GCTGATTAAAAGTCGGCGTTCGCAAGTTTGGATTTTTTACGTTTTAGCGTTTTTAAATTTTGTGTTTTTCGCAAAAATTTTCGCCATTTACTAAGCAAAAAAGCTCTTTCGTTGCTGTGCTTTTGCAGGTTTTTATCGCCGACAAGTCGGATTTTACATTTTAACATTTTTAAAATTTTAGTTTAAAAGCACTATTTTGGGTTTTTGCTAAAAGAATAAAGGATAGATTGTAGTCCAAAGGGCTAATTGGATAATGAAAAAAATAATTTCAGTTTGATGATAGTTTTTCTAGTTTGGCGTTTAGGTTTTCGTTTTTTATGATTTCTAAGCCTAGCAAGAATGCTTTACTTGCTTGTTTTGATAGTTTGAGTGGGGCGATGACGCTACGTGCTGTTGGACTTGGGTCTGATGTTTCTGTTTCATCGTAGTATATGCCTACACGGGTTTCTTTTGGTGCTGTGCCTTTATGGCTATAATCCCCAAAAATCGCTCTAAATCCGCTCTCATCGGCAAAAATCTCTTCAAAATCTGTCCAGTATGAGATTATCTTTTTCATTTTTATCCTTTGTTTGATTTAGCCCCAGTTAAGGGGCTAGTTGGTTTTTGGTTGTTTATTTATTGTTTTGGTTTTTTCGTTTCTTCATCGCCCCATTTTACGCCTTTACCAGCTAGGTCTATCGCACCACTATCTGTATCTAAGATTTTGGCAATAGCTGGTAGTTTGTATAAATCAGAGCAAATTTTATCACTAGAACCACCACCTTTTACTACTGTTAAGGTGCTAGTGCTTGTTTGGTCAGCTGTATTGCCACCATTACCAATTTTTAGTATTATACACTCTTTGTTTTTCGCTTTTAATGTGCCTTTTTGTGAATCTTTGTTATCAAGAATAACATTTGTCATATCGCCTATTTGATTTGATAGCTCACCTTGCGAAGTGTAATAAGCTGTAATGTCAGAAATGGCTGTTGTTAGGTTTGTAGCGGCTTTGGCTAGCTCTGCATCATCACGTGTAGCTGTAAGTCTAGGCACAGCAACAGCGGCTAAGATACCTAAAATAACGATCACGAAGATCAACTCAATCATTGTAAAACCCTTTTTCATAGGTTACTCCTTAAAATAAATTTCACTTTACATACACTTAGGTAAAATTACGAAAAAAACAGGGG
>NZ_JANURM010000045.1 GCF_030249845.1 Campylobacter gastrosuis
GCGATTATCGTGTAGCGTTTTTGCCACTCTTTAACATAGCTTTCAAACTCCTCTTTATCTTTAAATATGTTATTTACGGCCTTAAAACCTATCATTTCGCAAATATCACTTGCACTACAAATCAAATCAAGCGGACTAGCGTCAATCTCAACTACTTGATTTATTGAGCTAACAGCCCAGTTTGATTTGCCGATGCTAGGCATTTGCCTACCTATCACGCCGTCCTCGCCGTAAAGTATGATATTTTTAAGTAGTTTGTTTTTAGATAGATAGCCTTTTACAAAGCGATTTACCGCCTCATAGCTTACCACCTCATCTCTTTTGCCGTTAAAGGCTTCAAGGCTCATTTTACCGCTCTTTATGGCTTCATAATTTAGCAGATTATAGATATTTGTTACGTTTATACGTCCTTGTTGTGCGTGTATTAGCTTTATGGCGTAGTCTTTTAGCCCTAGTTTTTCTAAATTTAGCGTTTTATTATTTGTTCGCTCATCAACCAGTGCATCAAGTCCGCCGTTTTTATATTTACGTTGCCAATCGTATAACTTATTTGCAGTTACCTTTATAGAGCATATATTTTTAGAATTTATATGCTCTATAAAAGCACTATCTTTTACTTTACCTTTGGCTCTCTCCCACTCTTTTATTACCTCATATTTTTCAAATGCCCCTTTACGTTTTTTGTCGGAGCAGGTGGCGATTAATGGTAAATTTTCGCCCCCAAGTAGGTCGCCTTGCGTTTTATTTAGTGATAAATTTTTAGACTCGCAATCAGCACCCATAAAACGCTCATCGCCACTGCTAAATCCAGCGTGAAATCTCTCATTGCGTCCCCCTTTATTTAGCTCTTTACCACTTTGTGTATTTTCTAAGCTCTGCTTTTCTTTCACGTTGTCTTTGCATTGCTCACACCCACACTCAAAAGAGTTTGCACCCCTTGTTCTGTTATTTTTATTTTCATCGGTATCCCCTTTTTCTTGTAGCCATAAACCCCTTGCTCTGTTATCTCTACCGCAAAGCCCAGCTCTTCCATCGCCTCTACAAATTCCGCCCTCGCATCCTCCTCTTTTAGCACCTCTAAAAGCGTCATTTTGATCATCTTTTGCTCTTTTTGTGTCATTGTTTACTCCTGTGTTTGTGTAAAATTCTTTGGTTTCATCGCTAGCCCACTCTCTTTTTGCATTAACACCGCTAAGCCCACCGCTTGTGTTTGTGTGTTTGGCTTTTGTGTTAAAGCCCTTAGCGTTCGCTCCTGCGTTTGACAAGGCATTAAAACCTCCTGCGTGGGCTTTACTAAACGCATTAAGCCCTTCGCTTGGGTTTGTTTTATCAATGTTTGCATTTTTATCCTTTGTGATTTTGTTTTGCAAAGTTTGCATAAAAACTTTGTTTTTTAAGTCTTGTTTGGCTTGTTTTAGAGCTTCACTTTGTGTGTTTTCTAAGCTTCGCAAAGCTTGATTAGAAACTTCACTTTGTGTGTTTTCTAAGCTTCGCAAAGCTTGATTAGAAACTTCGCCGCACTCGTTTTGTGTGAAGTTTAATCTATCCGCTTTGTTTGTGCTATCTTTTAACGAACGCATAGGTAAAATCTCACTTCTAAACTCCTCTATCTCGCCTCCAAAACCCTCTTTATCGCTAAAATTTGCGTTTGCTAGGGCGTTAAAATTAGCGTTTTCATTAAATTTAGTGGTTGCATTTAAGGGATTAGCCCCAGCTTCGCAAGTCCCAGTGGTTGCGTTTGATTTAGAGTTTGCTTTGTCAAAATGAGCCTCGCAAGTCCCAGCTGCGGTGTTGCCAAACCCTATTTTATGAGCCTTAGCTGTGCTTAGCCCAGCCACTCCGCCAAAATCAGCAGTGGCGTGGCTAAGTCTAGCCTCAGCGGTGTTAAAATCAGTGGTTGAGTTAAAATTAATCCCAGCGGTAGCGTTAAAATCGGCGGTGGCGGTTGTTTTATCGTTTTTGTTTTGCTTTATTAGCTCATCATCTAGCCAAATTTGGAGGATTTTACCTGCCGCACCGCCACGTCCGCTGGTGTGTTGAAAGTATAATTTATTGAACTTTATTGAGCAAAATTTTTTACCTGCTTTTTCAGCACGGCGAACCGCTTTTTGTAAAGCATCATATTTTACACCCAAAATCACCGTCGCCTCTTTTGAGTTAATCCACATAGCCTAACCCACCTACGCACAAACCCTATTATTAGCTAAATTTCGCTCTATCTTTATACCATAGCTTTTTAACACCCTAATCGCATTTTTAGCGTAATATCCCTTTAATAGGCTTTTATATTTTAACCCATTTAACTCGCAAAATTTACGCATAGTTAGGTTAGTTTTAGCCTCTATCTGAGCCGCTACCCCACCGCTTTTACACACCTTACGCACCCTTGCCATATTTTAAGCCCCTTTCGTTATAATATTCAATAAAATTAACGAAATTATAGTATAATTTAAAGAACTTGTCAAGGTTTTTAAAAGATTTTGGAGTAAAATATGGAACTTTCTTTAAGAATGAAAGAATACAGAGATTTATTTGGCTGGACGCAAAATGATTTATCTGAAAAATCAGGAATATCTATATCTACGATTAAAAAATACGAAGCTGGTTCGGTTGAAAATTTTACCTATGAAAATTTAAAAAAAATATCATCGGCTTTTAATGTAACACCATCAGATTTTTTAGATGAATTTTTGTCCGCCAAT
>NZ_JANURM010000046.1 GCF_030249845.1 Campylobacter gastrosuis
AAAATCGGTCTAAGCGATGAGAATTTAAACACAATAAATCGTGTTTTTGGCAGTGATGATGTTTTTAAAAATGATGATGGCAGTGTGATTTTAAACGGCAATGCACAAAATTTTGTATCAAGCTGGTTTGCTGATATTGCTTATAAACGTGGCTATTTAAGGGCTGATGATGATAAAAACGGGATTTTAAATAAAACCGAGCAAGAAAGGACAAATTCGTATTTTGAAAACTACTGGGCAGGTTTTATAACATACAACAACACAATCACAGCTCACATAAATTTAGGTATTGATAGCTATCAAAAGTCAAATAGTAGCTTTGAAAGCCTATTTATGCCAGCTAATTACAGCCCGACAAGCAAGACCATTGAGCGTGAGCTAAACCGCACAATTAGCGATGATAAAGACCAAGACGGCAAAATTTCACTAAACGAAACTTGGAGCAAAGCCCAGCTAGATGAGCATTTAAACAGGGCAGTTACATACTCAAAGGGCTTTATGGCACCGCCACACATAGGCACTTTAATAAGTGATGAGGAGCTAAAAGTCCAAGCCGCAATCGCTGCAAAAATCAAACTTGAAAATATCGGCAAAGAGGGGCTAAATAGCGATGAAAAAGAGGCTTTGGCTAAATTCTACCCAGGCGCCCTAAATCAAAACACAAACACCAATAATAAAGAGATAACAAATATGCAAAATTTACTAAGTGAGCTAAAAGATAGCTTTTTAAAGAGCATTAGGGTTGATAAGGTGGTTTAGGTAAAATAACTTCATAATCTAAACCTCGTCATTTATCCATACTCTTTATCTCTTGAAAAATAATGTTTGAGAAGGTTTGTATTGCTTAACGATATAGCCTTTTATCCCCTAAAATAACATTAAAATTTAAAAGTGGCACATTTTAACAAGACATTTAACACAAAAATTTGACAGATATAAAACCGATAAAAATATTCCAAAAGATTTAAAAAAAGCTAAAAAATACTACAAAAAAGCTTGTAAGCTTGGCTTAAAACTTAGCTGTAACTATGCAAAAGAGCTTTAAGGCTCTTTTGCGTTTTTAATTAAAATCCCATAAAGGCCAACTCAATGTTGCCTGTTATTACACCGCCGTTTGGCTCATAAGTGCATTAATACGCTCCATTAATTTTTTGGCTTCGGCTTTATCGTTGTTTTGCAAGGCTGTGCTGGTTTGATTTTTACTTTTTTGCCTTAAAAGCTCTTGGATTAAAATTTCATCTTGTGCTACTTTTTCTAGATTTATGTTGCTTACTTTCGCTTTAAATTCATTTTGCAAACTTAGGGCGTATGAGAGTGTTGCGTTTTGTATTTTTGTATCTCCGCTATTGCTTGCCTTTGCATTTACGTTTTTTAAAAAGCCTACAAAAACGCCCTCTTTACTAAAATCTCCATCCTTTGTCTTATAAAAAGACATATCCGTATCAAAACGAACTGTGCCATCTCTTTTTTGATTTAAAAATTCTTTTGAGAAGTCTAATTTGCTAACATTAAAATTTACATCAGTCCCTCTAAAGTCATCTTCTAGGGCTTTTGCGTCATCAAACTGCTCTTTTGTTTGGTAGATATTTGTTACTTTATATTTTGATTTATCAGAGATTACAATGTTGTTTGAATCCTCGCTGGTTGTTACGGTATAGCCTTTTGGGAGTTTTGCTAGGTCTTGTTCGTTAAAGCTCTCTTTTTCTTGCGTAATGCCATTTGTGATTTGGTTAAAATTCTACACCATTGCTTATTCGTGTCAGCTACGTCTAGATTTTCAAAGACTTTTGCATTTTTAGTTGGCTTATTATAAAAGCTTATTTCGTTAAAATCTACAATATCATCAAGTGTTTTTTTGTGAATTTTAAAGTCGCTTGGTAGTCCAGCGGCCTTATTAAAGTCAGCACCCATAAAACCTTGTGCGTCTATGCCATAACCATACGAGTTTGGATAAAATTTTGCTTCATTTATGCTAGATTATAGTGAATTTTGTGTTTGATTGGATAAAGACAAAGATATTTCTTGCCCTATCTTTACGTTATTTTGAGCAATAATTTCAGCTTGTGATGCTAGTTCTAAATTATAGCTTTGTGCTAAAAGCTCAGCACCAAAAGTTGTGCCACCAGCTTCTTTTTTGGCTTTTAGCTCTTTTGTTTTAGAGACCACAGAGCCAAATTCTAAATTTTTATCCAAAGCAACACTGCTCATCGCCATCTCCTTAATTTTATTTTAAATTATTAGGCAAGATTTGTTCCAACTTTTGCTGATATAAAAATATCACAAAACTCATCATTTTTTTAATAATAATTTGACAAGAAAAAATTTATATTATTTTTCTCATTGTTTCTTTTTTAATTAAACTATCTATATAAACATATCTTTGAAATTTACCATTTCATCTGCGAAGTCTAAAAAATGCTCTATTTTCATAAAAATGCCTTTTTGACATAATGTATAATTATATAAAATTTTAAAAATATTATTTGACATAATAAAACAGCACCTACGAATAATTTTAAAGCCATACAAGCTGTAAGCGAGAGCAAAACCTATAAAGATGAAAGCACGAATGAGCTTAAAAAATTTTATGAATTTATAAAAAAAGAGTTTGAAAGTGGCAAAAATACATTTGAAATTCTAAAATCTGTCGCTCAAAACAGAGTGGATAAAATGGCGTGAGCTAAGCT
>NZ_JANURM010000047.1 GCF_030249845.1 Campylobacter gastrosuis
TTGTTAAAGGTTTTGAGCTAGAAATTCAAGGCTATTAAATGGATGCACAAGCAAGATTAACCGAGCTAAAAATTAGAGCCATTGACGGCTTTAATCATTATAAGCCTAGCTTTGACAAGTTAAACAGGGCTTATTTATTAGCACTTGATGAGGACAAGGCTTTAAGCCTAAAAGAGCGTGGCAAGGCAAATTTATTTATCCCAAAGCTAAACGCAAAGGCTAAGCGGATAACCGATAGCCTAAGCGAAACGTATTTTAATAACGACGAGTTTGCAAAATTAGAGGGCTATATAAATTCAGTCCAAAAAGTGATTAATAAGTGGCAAGAGGCGTTAAATTGCTATTGCGATATGATAAGGCTCTATAAAATTTTTATGCCGATTTTTCAAAAAATCCCCTTTTTAGGCACGGCGGTTGCAAAGGTGTTCTGGCGTAATGGTATGCCAGTCATTGAGGAGGTGGAGTTAGATGACGTTTATTTTGACCCAAACGCAAAAGACCACGATGACATCCGCTACATTGTTAATCGTATAAGCTTAACTTATAGCGATATAAAGGCACTTGCAAGGCGTGGGGTGTATGATAAAGAGGCGGTTAGTGCTATTTTAGAGAGTGAAAATTTAGAGTATGAGCGAGTAAATGTTTATGATATTTATGAGCAAGACATTAACGCAGAGTGGCAAGTAAGCACGATTGATGAGGGCGGTGCGGTTTTAAGAGCGGATATAAAATTAAAAGACGGCTGCCCTTTTGTAATTGGCTATATGCTATCGCAGGTTAGAGCTTATGATGAAAGCACGTTTGTTTGTGCTTATGGAGAGCCACCACTAGCTAGTATTTTGCCTTTGCAGGACGAGATGAACTTTGCACGTAATGCGATGATAGACGGCATTAACCGCCAAATTAATCCTAAAATTTTAATGGGATTATCTGCAAACGTGAGCCGTAGGGACTTAGAGAGTGCTGGACCTACTTTTACAGCTGACCCTAGTGCTGTTAATATTATGCCCCCGCCAAATCTTAGCTTTGCCGTGCAAAATATTAGTTTAATTGATAACGAAATGAGCGAAGTTAGCGGAGTAAGCCCGCAACAAAACGGAGCTACAACAGCTAGGGCTGAAACTGCTACGATGAGCCAAATAATGGCAAACGAGGGCAGTGTTAGGCTGCAAGGCTACATTAGGACATTTAATGAGACTTTTTTTGAGCCGTTGTTTGAACGCCTTGCGATGCTTATTTGGCGTTATGGGGCAAAAGAGTTTTTTGCTGGATATGATAGAGCAGAGGTGCCTAGTTTTAGAGTGACGCTAAATACTGGCATTGGAGCATTAAATAAAGAGGTGCAAAAAAACAGCCTAATGCAGGCAAGTCAGGCATTAAACGCACATTTTAACCTTTACGCACAAATTGGCGACCCTAATGGTATGCTTAAAATTTTAAAGGCAAATGAAAAAGTAATCCGTGATATTTTGCCACTTTATGGCATTAAAAACACTAATGAATATTTAGGCGATGAGAAAAAAGCCGAGCTAGAAAGTCAGATTTTAGGAGAAAACCAAAATGTTGCGAACGATTTTAACCAAACAGCTAACGCAGGAGCTAACGAGCCACTTAACGCACAACAAGGAGCTAGTGAGCCTATCTCACAACAAGGCATTTAAAGAGCTTTTGGGGTTTTTATTGGCCACGAGTGCTACAAATACAGCCTTAGCGTTTAGCAAGGATAAAAGCGAGAGCGAGAGATTAAGGGCGATTGATAGGGTCGCTTTGATTGATGAAATTTTAAATTATATATTAAATTACAAAGGAGATGAACAATGACAGAACAAGACGCAATTAACGCACTACTTGGCGAGTTTGAAAACGCAGGGGAGACACAAGAAGCACAAGAGATAGCGACAGCAGGACAACTGCAAGAAAATACGCCTACTTTAAGTAAAGATGACATAAGCGAAGCTATGCTTAATGCTATGCAAAAGATGAGAAGCACGGAGCAAGAACAAACACTAAACGCACAAGCACAAGCACAAGATGAAGCAAAAAGGGCAAGTGAGCGTGAAATTTTAGAACAGCTAGGACTTAGCGAGCTAGCAGGAGCAACAGAGCAGATTAAAGCAATGCAGGCTCAAATGGCACAACAAGCAGAAGAGGCAAGACGGCAAAATGTTTTTAACCAAAATATTAGTATGTTTGAAAAAGAGTTTCCCACCATAAATCCGCAAGAGTTTGGCGAGTTTGCAAAGACGCACGGATTTGACGGCTATTTAGGCGAAGATTATAATTTATGGCGTTTGGTGGCTAATACAATGCTCCAAGTTGCAACGCCAAAAAACAAGCCTGATGAGATAATCGGCAATGGTGGCGGTAAAAATGAGATTAGTGCCTTTGAGCGGATTAAAAAGGGCGAAGAGGTGAGTGATATTGAAATCGGAGCGGAGCTTTTAAGAGGGCTATAAAATAAAGCCCTGCTCGTATCGTTGGCTTATGCGGTGTTGCGACCAAAAAATCAATACTCACGACCCACTCGGTCGCTCCGTTTGATTTTTCGCCCACGCCTAGCCTAAGCCTAACGCTACTTTGCGATTTACCGCTCTTTAAAATTGGGTTTTATAAAAACAAAAAAAACAAGGAGTAACAATGGATT
>NZ_JANURM010000048.1 GCF_030249845.1 Campylobacter gastrosuis
GCTAAATATTTTTTATAATTAGCGTCTTTAAATTTCTGCCTTTGTGTTGTTCGTTTATATGGCACTGGATTATAAGGCAGATTTTCAATTTTAAGAAAATAATGCATTAACGCCCCCGCTCTTATAAATCATATAATCGGTTGGGTCTAACATATTACCAAACGATACCATATTCGTTTTTTTTACAATTGCGTCCTTAAACACCTCCGTCCCTAAAATTTCAATTTCTAAGTTTATAAATTCCATTATTTGACTTTTATGTGAGCTAAAAAACAGATACGGCGGACGCATTAATTTAACTAACTTTAAAAAATCAATTACGCCCCAAAAGCGGTTTAAATATGCGTCGTTTAGGCTGTTTAAATACGGAGGGTCAAGCACTAAAACGGCGTTTTTGTCATCTAAAAACTCCTTAATTAATAAAAATCCATCTTTTCTGACAACTTGGGCGCCGTTTAAATAGCCATTAGCGCTGTATTTTGACGGTGTGGCTCTTTTGTAGTAATACCAGTTGTATTTTTTTAGCTCGTCAAAATCCTTTGCGTAATTACCGCTAAAAAGCACGAAGCTACTTATCGTGATATAATCAATAAACGCCCCCTTGTTTTCGTAGTCTTTTATGATATTTAGCCCAGCTTGTTTTACTTCATCGCTTATTCTTTTGCCTTCTACAAAGTTGTATTTTTTAGCGATTTTTTCTAAAATTTCATTTGTCGTGTCAATGTGCTTTAATCGCTCAGTGTAGCCGTCAAAGTCATTATAAATGACCCTTGCGTTTGGGTAAACGCTTTTTATCGTGTTGGCCAAAAGTCCGCTACCGCCAAAAACATCAACAAAAGTGGCATTTTTATACGCGCTAAAATCCTCTTTAATCGTTTGTTTAAACGCCTTTAAAAAGTTGCGTTTTTGCCCTAAAAAGGGCAGTGGGGCTTTTATGTAATTCATCCTAACCTCTGCTTTATCTCGTTTATTTTCTCTCTTGCCTGTGCGTTTAGTGGCAGGGCTAAAACTTCATCCGCTAAAACTCTAATTTTTTGCGTCTGCTCTTTTGCTTCGTTTAAAAGGCTTTTAAAGGCATTTTGCCCCTTGTTCCAGTCATCACAAAGGGCTAATTTTGCATTTATACACTCCACAATCGCTCTTTTTTGTGCTTCTGTTGGATAAGGACGGACGCTTTTTTCTGCGTTTTTGCCCTTTTTTTCGCCCTCTTTAAATAATTTAATCGCTTCTTGCATACTCATCATTTTTTACGCTCCTAGTCTTTTATATGCTTTATTTAACGCTATTTTTAACGGATTTTTAGCCTCAATCTCGGCTTTAAAGTTAAGAAGTGGCATTCGCTCTTTATCATCAAATCCCACAAACTCAATATTTAATCCCCCTAAATTGCCATTTTTAAACGTAATCTCATTTTCGGTTATGCCAATTAGATAATTTGGCGCGCATTCAGGTTTGTTTGCGTAGGTTTTGTAAAGTTTTGGGAATTCAAACACATAAAAATTTTTAAGCTCATCGCCCTCCATTCTTGCGTAGGCTATCCAGCCACCAATTGACTTAACCACCGACATTAACGCCTTGTCTTTAAAACACACGCTTTTATACGCTCCGTGCTTTATCATCGCCATTTTTAGCGTATCCCTTGCTAAAATCATCTTGCTTTCAAAATCGCCCTCACTAGCTTCTAAAATTTCAGCAATGCTAGGCATATTTGTGTATTTTCTGCTTTTGCGGATATGGCTTAGAGCGTCTAAAAACTCATCAAGCGTTAAGTGCTTTAAGTCGTTGTAATAAAGGCTTGTCACGTTTTTTGAAAGGCTCGTGTTGTAGTATTCACAAAACGGATAAAACGCTGCTAGAAACTCTTTTTCGCTCATAGGCTTATTCCCCTATCTGCTAAAAACTCCACCATTTGAGCCCTTGTGTATGCCATATTTCGCTCGTGCTGGGTTTGGTAGTTATTGGCACGTGGTTTAAATACGCCTTGCCACTCGTTTGCCATTGCCTGTCTTATGCAGTTATTGACATCTATGCCCTCTAAGTGCCATTTGGCCCATTCTGAAAACTTCATTTTTATCCCAGCTTGTGAGAGTTTTTCTTTACGCTCTTTTTTGTAGCTTAGATATTCGCTCCAAAGTTCAGGGTCAATAAAGGCTGGTAGATTTTGAGAAACGTTTTCAGTTTTTTTGACTGGACTTTTTACGATTATCGCTCCTTGCTCTGCTTTGCTCCCATCTCCCCCCACGCGTGTGTGCTCGCACATACGCGCAAAGGAGTTCTCTGATGTATTCTCTGATGTATTCTCTGATGTATTCTCTG
>NZ_JANURM010000049.1 GCF_030249845.1 Campylobacter gastrosuis
AAATTTATTTTAAGGAGTAACCTATGAAAAAGGGTTTTACAATGATTGAGTTGATCTTCGTGATCGTTATTTTAGGTATCTTAGCTGCTGTTGCCGTGCCTAGACTTACAGCTACACGTGATGATGCAGAAGTAGCAAAGGCAGCGACAAATGTAAGCACACTACTTAGCGATATTAGCTCTTACTATACTTCACAAGCACAACTAGCTAGTAACCTAAAAGATATGACAAACGTGCAAGTTGATAGCGACACTGGTCTTACAGCGAACCTACTCGCAGCTGGTAAAAAGTGCTTAAAGGTAACAGCAAGTCCGACAGACACAGCTACTGGCAAACCAGCTACTTTAAAAGTAGAAAAAGGCGATGATAGCGCACAAGGCATTTGCGATAAAATCTATAAAAATAAAAGCGTAAAAGACATCTTAGACGCTAAATATTCATACACAGCAACTGGTGCTTCAAGTGCAACAGAGGAAAAAGGTATCGCAATCAGCGGTCTTGGCGTTCAATTCTAAAAATTAAAAAACGGCTAAATTTTAGCCGTTTTCTCATATTCTTATTTCTATCATTAAATTTTTTAAGCTACCTAGCACATAAAATTTTACAAAACTTTACATTTAAATATCGCTCATTTTAATAAACAAAGTAATTAATAATTTATATTTCTTAGATTTTAAAGTGTGTAATTGTTTTTTGTAACTTACAAATAAGCTTAACACACTCTTTGGTTACCATACTTTTGCAGGTTTTATTGCCGACAAGTCGGATTTTTACGTTTTAGTGTTTTTAAAATTTTAAATTAAAAAATTTATGCTGTTTTTTGATAAAAATTTTTTGTGGTTTGAAGTAGAACTTTGTTTGAAATTTAAAAGTATCATTTGCTTTTAAGGTAAAATGTGGCTTTTTTCGTTCTGCTTTTAGAACAAGCAAAGCGAAGTAGGGTCGCTCCCCTTCTCCATTTACCATAACTCGCAAACAATCAAAACAATGTCGTAACATTGTTTTGATTTTCGTCTGCTCCCCCCACGACAACGCTCTATCGTGCGAACATCTGCTGATTAAAAGTCGGCGTTCGCAAGTTTGGATTTTTTTACGTTTTAGCGTTTTTAAATTTTGTGTTTTTCGCAAAAATTTTCGCCATTTACTAAGCAAAAAAGCTCTTTCGTTGCTGTGCTTTTGCAGGTTTTAACTGCCGACAAGTCGGATTTTACATTTTAACATTTTTAAAATTTTAGTTTAAAAACGCTATTTTGGGTTTTTGCTTGGAATTTTAACTATTTTGGGTTTTTGCTAAAAGGATAAAAGATATATTTAGCCCAAAGGGCTAATTGGATAATGAAAAAAATAATTTCAGTTTGATGATAGTTTTTCTAGTTTGGCTTTTAGGTTTTCATTTTTTATGATTTCTAAGCCTAGCAAGAATGCTTTACTTGCTTGTTTTGATAGTTTGAGTGGAGCGATGACACTACGTGCTGTTGGACTTGGGTCTGATGTTTCTGTTTCATCGTAGTATATGCCTACACGGGTTTCTTTTGGTGCTGTGCCTTTATGGCTATAATCCCCAAAAATCGCTCTAAATCCGCTCTCATCGGCAAAAATCTCTTCAAAATCTGTCCAGTATGAAATTATATTTTTCATTTTATACCCTTTGTTTTAAATTTAGCCCCAAAAAGGGGCTAGTTGGTTATTGTCTTGATGGTGTGGTAGTAGTTGTTTCATCGCCCCATTTGATACCTGTGCCAGCTAGATTAATTACACCACCATTTGTCTCAAGTATCTTTTTTACCGCTGGTAAATCAGCTAAATCTTTGCAGATTTTATCAGTATCAGAGCCTTTTGCTATTGTTAGAGTTTTATTTGTCTTACTTGGTGTTAACGTTAAGCAAGTATGTTTTTTCACGTTAAGCGCACCATTATCCCCAAGTATAACATTTGTCATATTTTTGATATTCTCATCTAAATCACCCTGCGAAGTGTAATAAGCTGTAATGTCAGAAATGGCTGTTGTTAGGTTTGTAGCGGCTTTGGCTAGCTCAGCATCATCACGTGTAGCTGTAAGTCTAGGCACGGCAACAGCAGCTAAGATACCTAAAATAACGATCACGAAGATCAACTCAATCATTGTAAAACCCTTTTTCATAGGTTACTCCTTAAAATAAATTT
>NZ_JANURM010000005.1 GCF_030249845.1 Campylobacter gastrosuis
CATTTGCTCCACTGCTGCTGCACTTTCTTGAAGTGAATTTGCTTGTGAATTTGCACCATCGGTTAGCTCTTTCATACTATCATTTAGGATTTTTGCCTTTTGCTCTAAAATTTCAGCCTTGTGCAAGTTATCTTTTAGCATATTTGCAATCTCAACACCGAGCTGATTTACGCCACTTGCAATCAAGCCATTATCATCTAAACGTGCGGTAAAATCGGACTTTTTGTAGCTTTCAAGCAGTTTTAAAACGTCCTGTCCGTCTAGCGAGATCGCCTCTTTTAGTGCTGTTTGTAGGCTAGCTAACGCATTTTTTAGCTCATTTAGCAGTGGATTTTTAGTCATCACATCTAAATTTGAGCCAAATTTACCATCTTTAATCTGTCCGACAAAGAGATTTACGCCGTTTAAGAAATTTCGCTCCTCGGCTAGGTTATTTTTAATATTTGTTATATTTTCATTTATAATGTTTGCCATATCTGCAAACTCATCTTTTGAGCTTATTGCTATCGGTTCGGCGTTATTTACCTTGTGATTTAAGAAGTCAAAGAACGATAAAAGCCCCGATTTTAGCCTTAAAATGATTGAAAGCAGGTATTTTGATAAAAATAGCGAGATGATTAAGGTAACAAGTCCGCAGATGAAAATAACTATCAAAGTTGAGTATAAAAGTCCATTAAGTTCGCTTAAAATATCGCTCTCATCAAGCTCGGCAATAAGATACCAATCCATAGCCGAAATGTAGTGTGAAACGATGATTTTACCGCCATTTTTTATCATCGCTCCATTTTTATCAAGCAAAATTTTCGCCTCATCTTTGCCTAGAAAATCGGCTAAATTTTTATTTCTTAGGGCTTTATCTTTGTGAATTCTTAAAACCCCGCTGTCGTCAGCCATATAAAATTGACCGCTTTTGCCAAGCTTTTGCGATGTGACTAATTTTACCACGCCGTCAAGCGAAACGCCAGTAAATGCAATGCCGTAAAATTTACCCTCTTTGATGATTTTGCTATTTACAAACAGCGTTACATTGCCGGTGTTATCATCGTTATCAACGTTTAAAACGGTTCGTTTAGGCGAGTTTCTTAGCCCAAAATACCACTGGTCGCGCTCGGCGTTTTTATCCATTACCTTTAAAACGCTATCTTTTGCATAATACCTTAATGTAACATCTGAAACCATACCAATGGCAAACAGCCCAAGCTCCGTTTCTACCGACTTTTGATACTTAAAAAACGTATCAAATTTACTCTCTGGCTCGCCCTCTTTCATCCACTCAATGACAAATTCATTTGCCCCAAGTAGCTCAGCAGTCGTGATGATACGCTGAATTTGCCCATTTATTGAGGCGGCTACGCCACTTATTGCCGTTGGTAGCTCGGTATTTACCACCCTGTTTGAATACATATTTTTTGCACTCTGGTAGTTTAAAATTCCTACGCTTACAATTGAGATAAAGACAATAAGCATAAGAATTAACGCCACTTTTACACGTAAAGATCTCATTTTTTCTCCATTTCTTCGATTTTTGTGCCATTATACAACAAAACAAAAAAAAAAAAACAAGTTTTTTAAATTTATATTTTTTTAAAATTTACAACTAGCAAAAACGTTAATGATTGTTTAATTTTTAAGAAACGTAAAAGAAATTAAAGAGTAGAATTAGTTTGAAATTTTATGGAGAATTTAATGGACAGAAAAAAGATGAACGGCTTTGATCGCCGTTGGATGTGGTCGCTGTTTGGCACGGCAGTTGGTGCTGGAATTTTGTTTTTGCCTATTCGTGCAGGCACTGGCGGATTTTGGCCTATTATTATTATGTGTTGCCTGATTTTTCCGATGACTTGGCTAAGCCACAGAGCGCTTGCTAGGTTTGTAAATTCAAGCTCAAAGCCGGGTCAGGATATCACAAAGGTCGTTGAGGAGCATTTTGGCTTTAAGTGGGGCTATGTCGTTACTATTCTTTACTTTTTTGCCATTTATCCTATCTGCCTAGCTTATGGCGTTGGCATTACAAACACGGTTGATTCATTTATCGTAAATCAGCTCGGTTTTGCACAAATTGACCGCTTTATTTTGGCGTTTGTGCTTGTTAGTATGATGATGGCAGTTATGATTTTAAGCGAGGAGATTGTAACAAAAATTTGTGCATCGCTAGTCTATCCGCTCTGCTTTATTTTGTTTGGATTTTCGCTTTATTTAATCCCAGAATGGAAATTTACAGCCATTTCAAACGTCCCTACTTTTAAGGATTTTGTCGTTGTCATTTGGCTTACTTTGCCGGTTTTAGTCTTTGCTTTTAACCACAGCCCAGCCGTTTCTACATTTGCTTTAAGCGTAGAAAAAGAGTATGGCGATGAGAAAAATTTTAAGACAAATCAAATTGAGTTTCACACATCAGCGGCACTTTTAAGCTTTGTGATGTTGTTTGTCTTCTCTTGCATTATGTGCCTTGACGCTGATGATTTTGAGGCGGCACGTGCTGCAAATATACCTGTGCTTTCGTATTTTGCAAATAAATTTGAAAACCCAATCATCTCTTATGCTGGTCCAGCTGTCGCATTTTTAGCGATTTTGACCTCATTTTTTGGACATTATTATGGTGCCAGAGAGGGGCTAAATGGTATCATTAGAAAAACGACCAAAAAAGATGGCGTCCAAACGCTAAGCAATAACACAATCAACACAATTACAACGATATTTTTATACTCAACAATCGTAATTGTCGGCTATTTAAATCCGAGCATTTTAGGCTTTATTGAGGATTTAGGCGGCCCAATCATCGCTGCAATTTTGTTTTTAATGCCAATTATTGCATTTTACAAAGTCCCAGCCTTGGCAAAATTTAGAAACAAAGCGACCGATATTTTCGTCTTTGTAATGGGTTCGCTCACGATTTTAAGCGTAATTGTTAAGATGATTTAAGGCTAGATATGGATTCTATTTTATCTATTTTTAAAATCGGCGTTGGCCCAAGCTCATCTCACACGATAGGGCCAATCCTTGCAGCAAACCGCTTTTGTGAGCTAATCGCCCCAAATTTAGAGCAGGTAGAGCGTATCGTAGTCACTCTTCACGGATCACTTTGCCTGACTGGCAAGGGGCATTTAACCGATGTAGCCTGCCTAATCGGACTAAATAACGTCACTGCAAAAGATGTAACGCCAAATATAAAGACCAAAATTTTAAAAGATGTCTTTGATGATAAAAAAATCAATCTTTGTGGCAAGAAATTTATAAATTTTAACTACAAAAAAGATATGATTTTTAACCCAAAAATGCTTACTTTTCACGAAAATGGGCTAATTTTTGAGGCGTTTAGCAGTAATGGCGAGATTATAAATTCACACACTTATTACTCAACTGGCGGTGGATTTGTTTCAAGCGAGGACGAGATAAAAAATGGTAAATTTAGCAATCAAATTGAAAAGGAGTTGCAGTTTGACTTTGACAGCGCAGCACGCCTAGCTGAGCTTTGCAAGGTGCATAATAAAAATATCGCTCAAATCGCACTTATGCGAGAGGCTGAAATTCACGGCGAAGAGTATGTCAAAAACTACTGCTTAGAAATTTACAAAGCGATGATTGAGTGCTATGAAAACGGCATAAACTCAACCGAGCGAACCCTGCCCGGTGGTATCGGCATAAACCGCCTAGCCCCAGCGATCAAAAAACGCCTAGAAGCCAACCCAAAAGAGGACCTTGACCCACTTGCCGTGATTGACTATATGGCAATGTATGCAAGGGCGATAGCAGAGGAGAATGCAAGTGGTGGCAAGGTCGTAACAGCACCGACAAACGGGGCGTGTGGCGTAGTCCCAGCGGTAATGCTTTATACTAAAAATCATAGATTTTATATGGATGATGCAAAGGTTATTGACTTTTTATTAACCTGCTGTGCCATTGGCTATTTGTATAAGAAAAACGCCTCAATCAGCGGTGCTGAGGCTGGCTGTCAAGCAGAAATCGGAGCTGCATCATCAATGGCAGCTGCTGGTATGGCACTAGTTAGCGGAGCGACCACACAGCAGGTGCTTTCAGCCGCTGAGATCGCTATGGAGCACCATTTGGGGCTTACTTGCGACCCTGTTGGCGGACTGGTGCAAATTCCTTGCATTGAGAGAAACGTGCTTGGAGCGATAAAGGCTGTAAGTGCCGCAAAACTCGCCCTAGAAGGTGGCTACACACCGCATGTAACACTAGATGAGGTCATCATCACAATGTATAAAACTGGCAAAGATATGAACCCAAAATACAAAGAGACCTCGCTAGGCGGACTAGCACAAATGGTGAGTTGTTAAATTTATTATGATAAATCACTCATTATGATTTTTGAAGTTTGCGTGATTTTAGCCGGTGGCAAAAGCTCTCGTATGGGGCGCGATAAAACGCTTTTGCCATTTGGCAATTTTGCTACGCTTACGCATTTTCAAGCCCACAAGCTATCAAAAATTTTTAAAAATGTCTATGTTAGCTCAAAATTTGATAAATTTAACCCCCCGCTAAATCTCATAAAAGATGAAAATTTAGATATTTTCTCGCCAATGCTAGCACTTAGCTCAATCCTTAAAAATTTTAACACGAGCGTTTTTATCATACCTGCTGATATGCCCTTTGTAAAACTTAGCACGATAGAAGAGCTAGGCAAATACGCCGATACTTTTGACGCTGTGATCCCAAAAGATAGCCGTTATCGCCACAGCCTTTGTGGATTTTTCTCGCCAAAACTAGCGTTAAAGGCGGACGTGCTTTATAAAAAAGATGAGCATAAAATCGGACTTTTATTAAATGACGCAAGGGTTAAAGAGCTGTTTTTTGATGATGAAAGCGAGTTTTTTAACATAAACAATCCAAACGATTACGAAAAAGCATTAAGTGAAAATTTTTAAAATTATTATAAAATAACGATTTTAAAAACAGGAGAAACGATGAAAAAATCACTTTTTATTTTAGCAATTTTAGTCGCAACCTTATACTCAAAATGGCTCAATATTGATAAACCGCACTCAAACGTAGGCTTTATCTCAAAACACCTTGGCATTTCAAACGTAAATGGCAACTTCAATAGCTACGAAGCAAAGGTGGATTTTGACGAGAAAAATAAAACCCCACGCCTGATTGAAGCAAATATCAAAACCGCCTCAATTTTTACCAAAAATCAGAGGCGAGATGCGAATTTGACAAGTCCGCTCTTTTTTGATGTCAAAAACTATCCTGAAATAACTTTTAATATGAAGGATTTTAAAAACGATAAAATTTTTGGCGTGATTGAGATTAAAAAAATCAAAAAAAATGTCGTATTTGACTACAAATTTAACGGCGAAGCACCCGATAAAAACGGCTCAATCAAAAATAGCTTTACGATAAGCGGTATCATCAAACGCAAAGACTTTAACATCGGCAAAGAGTATCCAGAAACTCTTGTAAATAATGATATTAAAATCATCGTTGATATTGAGGCTGAATACTAGAAATTTTAACATATTTTTAATAATAGCACTGCTTTTGGCAATGCTATTATCTGTTTTTAGCTAACTTTGTTGGCTTTTATTTTAGCCTAAAACCCCAAGCTTATAAACTACAAAAAATATCGCAAACAGGCTTAAATACGCAAGTCCAGCAAATGAAAGCCAAAGCAAATAGCCCTTAACCTTATGCTCGGTTTTCATCACCAAGCTTAAATTTAGCCACGCAAAAATCGGCGTGGTAACAAACGAAGCAATCATCGCAAAATTTAGCATAGCACCAACGGCGTGGTTAAACAAAAATATCACGCAAAGCCCAAAAATAGAGCCTAAAATCACTGCTAGGTTTGAGTAAATTCTCTTTGTTTCTTTTTTATTTAACATAAGTCTAATGCTCTCACAATTGACACGAGAATATCCATCAATCACCGTGATAGTCGTGCCAAACATACACATAAACGCAATAAAAGCAATAAGTCCCCTAGCCCACTCGCCAATAGTTTGTGCATACATATTTATAAACTGCTGAATATACTTAACCCCAGCACTTTGCACCTCCTCGCCAGAGCCAAACTGCACCAACGCCCCAAGTGCTAAAAACACGAGTGCTAAGATAGCCGTGCCAATGTAGCCTACGTTAAAGTCAAAAAGCCCGTCATCATAGCTCACCTTTTCAAGCTTCTTTTTTGCGATGACCCACATTGAGTTTAGGGCTGAAATTTCAATTGGAGCTGGCATCCAGCCCATAAGTGCGATGATAAATGCTAGCGAGCTTAGCTGCCAAGGCGAGGGTGCGATATAATCAAGCGGTGCCACGCCATTAATGCCGGTGCGATGAAGTGCGACTGCCACAGCCCAAAGCGTGGCGATTGTAAGTGCTATCATAATCATCTTTGAGACGCTATCAAGCAGTTTGTATCGCCCCATTAAAATAATAAGACAGCTTACAAAAATCACGACCAAGCTAAGAATAGAAACGCTAAGCTTAAATGGCAAAACAAAGCTTAAAATCGCCGCACTAACAAGCGAAACGGCAGCGATATTTATAATCGTAGAAAAGATATTTAATATCAAAAAGAGCCAAATGTAAAATTTACCCTTTTGATAATAACCGCTAACAAGGCTGCGTCCGTTATCAAGCGTGTATTGCGCTCCAAAGCGAAAAAATGGGTATTTAAAGAGATTTGCTAGGATTATTATCACGGCTAGTTGCCAGCCATAAATCGCTCCGGCTTGGGTTGAGGCGACTATGTGAGACCCGCCAACGGCAGCTGACGCCATTAAAATTCCCGGACCTAGTGCGTTTAGTTTTGAAGTAAGTGTAGATATTCGTTTTTTACTCATTTTTTTACCTTAATTTTATTTTGGGTTTGTATTGTATTTAAAATTTGAAAAAATTTTACTTAATATACTTCCAAAACGTGTATTGAGCGTAAAGTTTTGCTATCACGTAGCCATCAAAGCCATCTTTAAAGCCACCTTTAAGGATAAAAAGCCTAAAAAATGTCCAAAATGGATTAAAAATCGCCTTAAAGATGTTGCGTTTTGCACCGAGCGTTGAGTAGCGATTTTGCTTGTCAATAAACTGATAAACGCTATCGTAAGCGTAATGGATAAAGTGATTTTTAAACTCGCCAAATTTCTCGTTTTTATCGTTTAAAACGACCTTTTCGTGAATTTCTCTGCCGTCAAAACTGGCATATTTTTTGTTAAAAAATCGCACCGAAAAGTCCGGATAAAGCCCCATTGATTTTATGCTTTTGCCAAAAAAATAGTTAAGCCTTGCTACCTTGTAAGCCCTAAATTTTGACTCATTTAGCACATTTTTTAGCTCATCTCTTAGCTCATTTGTAAAAATTTCATCGCTATCAAGAACGAAAACCCAATCAAATTTAGCACTATCAACGCCATATTGCTTTTGCGCGCCAAATCCAAGCCACTTTTGGCTTAAAACTCTCACATTTTTAAACTCACTACAAATTCCTAGCGTCTCATCGCTTGAACCGCTATCAACGACTACGACCTCATCTGCAAACTCCACGCTATTTAGCACTTCACGCAGATATTTTTGGCTGTTAAAAGTTAAGATTACGACGCTAAATTTACTCATAAATTCTCTCATAAAAGTGTTTAAATCGCTTGTGAAACCAAAAATATTCATCTGGCTTTTGCCTAATCATCGCTTCACAGGCGTCCGCTTGGGCTTGTGTGGCTAGTTTTATGGCGTTTGCTTTATCAAAATCGTTAATATCAACCGCCTTAAAAAAGCAAATCTCACTCATTTGCTCATCAACACTGCTAATAAAAGCACTCACAATTAGTGCGTTTGTCTTTTGTGCAAAAATGCTAACTGAGGGCGTGTGAAGCACCCTTTTGCCAAAAAAGCTAACCTCAATGCCCTCGCTTTTTGCCGTGTTTTGATCAACTAAAATTCCAACCAGCCTTTTTTGTTTTAACGCCCTTAAAATGCCCTTTGCAGCGCCACTTTTCTCAATTAGCTCAATGTCAAACTGCGTGCGATTTGCGTTTAAAATTTCATTTATGCTCTTGCTATCTAGCCTTCGCCCCAAAATTGAAACTGCGCCAAAACGTGCAGCCATAGCAAGGCTAAACAGCTCCCACTCGCCAAAATGAGCAGTAGCAACGATGACACTTCGCCCTGAATTTATCGCTTCAAGCAAAAACTTCTCATCTTTAAAACGCACCCGATTTAGCACCTTTTGCTTTGTTGTGTTTTGATTTTTTATGAAATTTATGCCTAAAAATTTTGCAAAATTAAAGTAGCATTTTTTGGCGATTTCTAGCTTTTTTTGCATTGAAATTTCATCACCAAACGCCATATTTAAATTACTCATCACCACCCTAAAACGCCTTTTATTTACTCTCATATAAATAAAAGCCAACCCCTTTGCAATGGCGTTGTGAAGGGCGTTTGGCGTGATAAAAATTATAAATTTAAAAACATAAAAAAGGCAGAGATAGACCCTATCCATTTAATAGCCTTTTTGCGAAATTTGCGATAGTTTGGGGCAGAATTTCTTTAATGCAAAAGTCGTTTTTATCAATGCTCCTAGCATCTGGCTGTTTGCCGGTATCAACGACTAAATTTTTAGGCGTAACAAAGGCGTTTCTGCGACTTGGGCGGTTGCCAAAAAGCGTGATTGAAGCGACATTCATCGCCCAAGCAATGTGAGTAATACCGCTATCATTGCCAATTAAAAGGTCGGCGTTTGCAATTTTTTGCGTCAAAGTAAGCAAATCCACTCGCTCTAAAACCTTAGCGTGAGTGCCAAGCGTAAGCTCATTTGCGGTTTTTAGCTCCCTGTCATTTGCCTGTGTGATGAGAATTTCATACTCTTTAAGCAGATTTATCACGGCTTTAAATTTATCATAGCACTTGCTATCTTCACTTGCAAATGGAGCGATGATTATGCGTTTTTTAGGGCGTTTTTCATCTAAAACTTGCACGTTAAAGCAGGGCTGTTTATCTAAAATTTCATCACGAGTAAAGCTAAAATTTAGTGCAAATGCTGCAAGGCTAAGGTTTCTAATAATTATATTTTCGTTGTAGTCAATTTTTAGCTTGTGGCGATAAAAAAGCCCAGCAACGCCCTCTTTTACGCTATTTACGCTAAATCCGTAGCTATTTTTGCCAAGCATTTTTGTGATGATTGCTGATTTTAAAAGCCCCTGAAAATCAATGACAAAATCAAACTCCCCAGCACTTTTTAAAATTTTCACGCACTCATTTAATTTTTTATCCTTTAAAGGCAGGATAAAAAGCCTATCAATTAGATGATGATTTTGTAAAATTCCAGCAAATCTTTTATCCACAAACCACGAAATTTCGCTATCTGGTAGGTGTTTTTTAATAAACTGCAAAACGATGATACAATGAACAATATCGCCAAGCGCTGAGAGCTTAACTATGGCTATTTTTGGATTTTTCTCTTTCATAATCGGCTTTAAAACAAATTTTGGCTATGATTTTATAAAAATTTGACTAAAAAAGGCTTAAAATGGCTAAAAGTTATATCTGCGTTTTTGACTGCGAAACCATACCAGACGCTAATTTGCTTCGTAAAATTTACGATTTTAGTGGCGATGATTTAGAAGTGAGTTTGCAAGCTTTTGAGTATCAAAAAAGCGTGAGTGGGAGCGAGTTTTTGCCAATTATTTTTCACAAAGTCGTTGCGATTTCAGCTGTAATGGCTGATGAGTTTGGCAGGTTTATTCGCGTTAGCACGTTAAAAGGCGAAAATGAGCGCGAAATTTTAACAAAATTTATAAATTTCATAAACGAGCACAACCCGCGTCTTGTTAGCTTTAATGGTCGTGGCTTTGATTTGCCGATGATTATGGCTAGGGCTATGCGTTATAATCTCTCAGCGGCTGCATATTTTGAAGTGGATAATAAAATTTTAAACAAAAACAAATGGGAGAATTACAAAAGCCGATATGATGGGCGTTTTCACATTGATTTGCTTGATCACATTAGCGATTTTGGTGCAGTTAGGGGCTTAAAGCTTGATACGCTTTGTGCGGCTTTAAATTTGCCCGGCAAATACGATGTAAGCGGAGATCAGGTCTTAGAGCTGTTTTATGAGGGCGAGATTGAAAAAATCAATGAATACTGCGAATCTGACGTGCTAAACACCTACTGGCTGTTTTTAAAATATGAGCTTTTAAGGGCGAATTTAACGCTTGATGACTACGCAAACTGCTTAAATTTAATGAGTGCGTATTTAGAGAAAAACTGCGTTAATCGTGGCTATACAAGCGTCTTTTGTGAGCTAGCAAAAGATGAGCTAAATAGGCTAAAAAGCGGTAATTACGAAGAAAATTTCACTCAAAATGTAGAAATTTCTAGTGGCGAAATATCTCAAAAAATGTCAATAAACGAGCTTGAAAACGAGCTAAAAAATTTAGGGCTTGCAGACACGATAAAAAAGGGTGCAAATATCGCTTTAAAGCCTAAAAAACCGCAAAATGATGATGACTTGCCAAGCATAAATTTAGATGATGAGTAATCACTCATCATCACGGCTATTTTTTGGATCAAAAAATGTGTTTAAATGGATATTTTCAAAGGCTGCTTTTAGACTTGTAAATAGCTTTGGATTTTGCTTTTCAAGCTGTGCTAAAAGCTCTTTGGTTTCACTCCTTGCGTGTGGCATTTTCACATCAAATCTCATTGCCGGACAAGCCTCATCGCCGATGACAAAAAGCTCGTTACGAACGGCATTTTCACGCAAAGCCCGCTCACGCACGTAGATAAATGGACGGATAACTTCAATGCCGTTTTTAGCTGTATATTTTGGTGCAAGGGTTCTTAACGCGCCGTTGTAAGTGAAGTTCATAAAAAAGCTCTCAGCCGCATCGTCAAGATGATGAGCTATTGCAAGTTTGTTAAAGCCGTGTTTTTGGGCGTAGGTGTAAAGATAGCCACGCCTCATTCGGCTAAAAAAGCTACAAAAGCTGGAATTTTTACGGATTTTATCCTTTGAAATTTCAAAGATTGAGCTGTCAATAACCTCGTGTTCTATGCCGTGTTCATTGCAAAATTTTGTCAAATATCCGTAATCCTCGCCCATACCATAGCTTAAAGTTACGGCTTTAAACTCAAATTTCTCTGGCGTTACATTTTGCATATGTTTTAGCACAAAAGCAAGGGCAAGGCTGTCTTTACCACCACTAAGACCCAGCAAAATTTTATCGCCACCACAAACCATTTTGTATTTTGCGTTCGTTCGCCCAACGATACTTAAAAGCTTTTTGCTTAAATCTATCATAAATTTTCTACCATTTCTAGCACAAAATCGGCTGAAATTTTTGCCGAGCTGTGTAAAAACTCATCAAAATCAAACTCGGCCGAGCCATTTGCAGAGTCGCTAATCGCGCGAAGCACGAAAAATGGCACGTTTAGCTGAGCGCAAACCTGAGCCACGCTCGCACCCTCCATCTCAACGGCGTCTGCTTTAAACATCGCTTTTATCCACGATTTTTTCTCGCTACTACACACAAACTGATCGCCAGTAGCGATGATACCGCCCGTTAGTTTTAGCCCTCTTTTTTGTGCGATTTTAACAGCTAAGGCATTTAAGCTCTCATCGGTTTTAGCAAAAATTTCAATACCCGGCACATATCCGTGTGGGTGCCCAAACGCCGTTATATCAAGGTCGTGCTGAGCTAGACTTGTAGCATAAATCAACTCGCCAATCTTTAAATTTTCATTTAACGCACCTGCCACACCGCTAAAAAGTAGCGTTTTTGCGCCAAATTTTTCTATCATTAAAGTTGCAGTAAGGCTTGAATTTACCTTGCCTATCTTTGAGTAGGCGATGATTAAATCCTTGCCTTTGTAGTTTGCTTTGTAAAATGAGTTGTTTGCGCAGTTGATAGTTTCATACTCACCCACGCGCTCTAAAATCGGCGTAATCTCTTCATTCATTGCGCCTAAAATCGCTATCATTTGCCCTCCAAAAATTTCACAGCCTCATCAAGTGAAGCTAAATCTGTAATGCTTAAAGTTGGTTTTTGTGTGATTTTTTTATTCATACCGCTTAAAATTTTTGAGCCAAGCTCAATGAAACAATCAACCTCGTTTTCGTGATTTTTAATGCTTTGTTTATAAAGCACTGGGCTTATTAGCTGATCTTTTAAAAGCTCTTTTGCCTCGTCTTTTGTGGTGTAAATTTTGGCATTTACGTTTGAGATGACCGGTAAAAAGCTATCATTTAAATACTTGCCAAGTTCGCTAAAAAGGGCGTCGCTAGCTGGTTTTAAAATCGGACAATGAGAAGCCACTGACATATCAAGAAGCATAGCACGTTTTGCACCAGCACCCTTAAACGTGGCTTCTAAACTAGCTAAATCATCTTTTAGCCCTGCTACTACGATTTGTCCGTCGCAGTTGTAGTTTGCAGCATAGACGCTTCTGCCTTCATTTCTAGCTTCACTGCAAATTTTCTCAACCACGCTATCATCAAGTCCAAGCAAGACCATCATACCAGCGCCCTTGCCATCACACGCCTCTTGCATAAACTTGCCACGCAAATTTACAAGCTTTATGGCGTCTTTAAAATCAAAAGCGCCATTTACGGCTAAGGCACTAAACTCGCCAAGAGAGTGCCCTAGGCTAAATTTTTGGCAAGGCGCGATATTTTCGTTTAAAGCAAGATAGCTCATAAGTGCGTTTAAAACGATAGCTGGTTGGGTAAATTCGCTCTTATTTAAAAGCTCGTTTTGGCTAAAAAGCAGGTGCTTAAAATCAATCTTTAAATACTCACTAGCCTCGCCAAGCAACTCACGACAAGGGGCGAAATTTTCGTAAAATTCCAGCCCCATACCGACACTTTGAGAACCCTGTCCTGCAAAGATAAATGCGTATTTCATATCTTAATGGTGCTTTCCGCAGCAACCGCCGCCGTGCTTGTGATGCTCTCCACCACAACAACCCTCATCGTTATCATCATCGTGTCCGTGTCCGCCACAACATCCGCCACCGCCGTGGTGGTGATGATGTCCGTGGTCGTGTCCACCACATCCGCAAGTGTGAGCCCCAGCTACCATACCAGTGGCTTTCTCGTCTTCACTTGCCTCTCTAATCTCTAAAATTTCAACGTTAAAAAGCAGGTCTTTACCAGCGTAAGGGTGGTTAAAATCCACCATAACCTCATCTTCGCCGATAGCCTTAACAATAACTCTCACGCTACCGCCATCCTCGCCCTGACCAAAAAGCTCCATACCCTCTCTAAGCTCAATACCAGCAAACTGCTCTTTTGGTATAGCTTGAAGTGCGTTTGAGTCGTATTCTCCGCACGCATCAGCGGCTTTTATCGTGATAGTGGTCTTATCGCCAGATTTTAAGCCTAAAAGCTCATCTTCAAGCTTTTGGATGATATGACCTTGACCGGTTACAAACGAAATTCCGCCATTTTGCATATTTGATTCTAAAATTTCGCCAGTGTTTGCGTCTTTTAGCTCATAAAACATTGTAATTACTTGATTACTCACATTTTCTCCTTGGTTTAAAATAATTAGGGATTTTAGCAATAAAAGATTAAAAATAAGTATAAGTTACAAACAATATTAAAAATTTACGCTATTTTAAAGCCAAAATTGCTAAATTTAAGCTTTAAATTTCATAAAAAGGATACAAAATGGATATTTTAACAAACATTCGCTCAAAACGACCACTAATTCACTGCATAACAAACTACGTAACGGTAAATGATGTCGCAAACGCGCTTTTGTCGTTTGGTGCGGCACCAGTTATGGCTGATGATGAGCGTGAAGTAGAGCAAATGGTAAGCATAGCAAACGCCCTAGTAATTAACATTGGCACACTAAACGAACGCACAATAAACGCAATGATAAAGGCTGGCAAAAAGGCAAATGAGCTAAAAATTCCAGTCGTGCTTGACCCAGTTGGCGTTGGCGCAACAGAGCTAAGAACAGACACGGCGTTTAAGCTAATTGACAACATAGAATTTTCGCTAATTCGTGCAAATATCTCAGAAGCTGGGGTCTTAGCTGGTGGCTTTGGCAGATCGCGTGGTGTTGATGCAAGTAGCGAAGATATCGGCTCTGGCACACCAAGTGCGATAAGCTACGCAAAGGCGATAAATAAGCGAACTGGTGCGATTGTGGCAGTTTCTGGCAAAACCGATGTGGTGACTGATGGCGTGAAAATTTCGCTTTGTGAAAACGGACACGAGGCGATGAGTAGGATTAGCGGGACTGGATGTATGCTCTCAGCACTGCTTGGGGCGTTTTTAGCCAGTGATTATGATAAATTTACAGCCGTAAGCGAAGGCGTGGCGACAATGGCGATTTGTGGCGAGAGAGCGTTTAGAAAGACAAAGGAGATGGGCTGTGCTATGTCAATGTTTAGGACACTTTTAATTGATGGATTTTTTGAGATTGATGATGAAATTTTAGAGATGTCAAAAATGGTTACGACCATTAATGCTTGAAAATTTTTTAAATTTTTAATGTAAATTTTAATTTTAAAGTATATAATCTCAAAATCTAAATTTTAAATGGAGGCAAGATGAGAGTTATCCACACAGATGAGATAAAAAGAGTCGTAAGTGAGCTTTGCAAGCAGGCCTGTTATGTCGTGACGCCAGATATGAAAGAGGCGTTTATTAAAGCACAAAAAAACGAAACTTCGCCACTTGGCAAGGATATTTTAGGCAAAATTTTACAAAATGCCGACCTAGCCGCACAAAAAATAGCACCGATATGTCAAGATACTGGTATGGCAGTGGTTTTTGTTGATATCGGTCAGGATGTGAGAATTGAGGGCGAATTTTTAGAAGATGCCATAAATGCCGGCGTGGCTGATGGCTATGTTGGCGGATATTTAAGAAAATCAGTCGTAAATGACCCGATTTTTGAGCGAAAAAACACGCAAAATAACACCCCAGCCGTGATAAATGTGCGTATCATTAAAGGCGATAAAATTCACATAAAAGTCGCTCCAAAGGGCTTTGGCAGTGAAAATAAATCAATCTTAAAAATGCTAGTGCCAGCTGATGGACTTGAAGGCGTTAAAAAGGTATTTTTAGAGGCTGTAAAACTAGCTGGTCCAAATGCTTGTCCTCCAATGGTAATTGGCGTAGGTATCGGCGGGACAATGGATAAAGCAGCACTTATGGCAAAATACGCAGCCGCAAGGGACGCTGATAGCAAAAACCCAGATGAAAGATATGCAAAGCTTGAAGATGAGCTTTTAGAACTTGCGTGTAAAACTGGCGTAGGACCGCAAGGGCTTGGCGGTAAAAGCACCGCAGTAAAGGTAAATATAGAGTGGTATCCAACTCATATCGCTGGTCTGCCAGTTGCTATAAATATCAACTGCCACGCTGCACGCCACGCAGAAGCTGAAATTTAAGGATTAAAGATGTCAGAGATAAAAAGAATAACCGCACCATTTGATAAAGATGTCGTAAAAAGCCTAAAAGCAGGAGATAACGTGCTAATAACTGGCACAATCATCGCCGCTCGTGACGCCGCTCACAAGGCGCTAACCGAAACCCTAGCACGTGGCGAGAAGTTGCCAGTAAATTTAGCTGGCGAAACGATTTACTATCTTGGACCAAGCCCTGCAAAACCGGGCGAAGTCATCGGTGCTGCTGGTCCAACAACAAGCGGTAGAATGGATAAATACACGCAAACAATGATAAATGAAGTCGGCATAAATGGTATGATAGGCAAGGGATATCGCTCAGAAGCGGTCGTGGAGGCGATGAAAAAATCTGGCTGTGTCTATATGGTCGCTATTGGTGGCGCTGGGGCGTTGATTAGCCAAAGTATCAAAAAATACGAGGTTTTAGCCTATCCAGAGCTTGGTCCTGAGGCTGTGGCAAGGCTTAGCGTTGTTGATTTCCCAGCGATTGTGGCAATTGACAGCGAGGGTAATAACTTCTATGAAGTCGGTCAAGCGCCGTTTAAAGAAATTTAGCAAATGAGCCAAAGTTTGGCTCATTTTAGCTTAAAAATTATAGTGCAAATTTAGCATAAACGAACGCTCATCGCCAGCTCTTGCTGATGAACGCCAATATCTCTTATTTAATACATTATTAACAGCTAATGTGATTTGACAACTTTTACAATAACCTTTATAAATATAGCCAAACTCCGTTTAAAGAAATTTAGCAAATGAGCCAAAGTTTGGCTCATTTTAGCTTAAAAATTATAGTGCAAATTTAGCATAAACGAACGCTCATCGCCAGCTCTTGCTGATGAACGCCAATATCTCTTATTTAATACATTATTAACAGCTAATGTGATTTGAGTATTTTTATTAAAATTATATCCACCACTCATATCTAGCCTAGCAAAACCGGGCAGATGATTTTCGCTAGTGCCGTTTGAGCCGTAATTGTAGCGTTTTGAATACGCCGTAACGCCACTTTTATTAGATTTACCTTACTCGTGCCATTTAGCGGTTTGCACTCTCTTGCCAAACTTGCCTTGTGTTTTTGCAAGTAAATATCGCTTCTTAAATTTTCATAAACCTACCAAAAATATTTAGCCAAACGCCACTGCTTATTTTATGCTCTACTATTTTTAAATTTAAAAAGCTAAAAACACGCCGTTGCTTGGGGCTTTGTGCCTGTTATAAGCAGTCAGCGTGGGACAACTTGATGTGTCAAAAGCTGTTTAAGATTAGTCTATTTTTGCGTAAATTTGCCTTAATTGGTTGCTATTTGCAATATTGCCACCAAAAAATCAGTTTTACATTTAACTCTATCCTAAAAAATCAAGTGCATTTCTTATAAAATCGTCCTTATGCAAAAAATTTACGCTATGGCTAATCATAAAAAATTTTACACTCTTATCATCTTGCCACGATTTAGCACATTTAAAAATCGGTGCAATTTGATTGATAAAGGCGTAATTAATCCAAGTCAAGTAAAAGATGATAAACTAGCGTGAAATTCGCCTTTTTACTTACTAAATTTACCACGCCACCGCCCTGACTTCTACCATAAAGTATATTTTAAAAATTAAATCCGCTCGGTCTTTGCCGTATTTTCATATTCTTAGGCTGTCTCTGTAAATTATCTACACTAAAACCACGTAAACTTATCATATCTAGCATTTTTATTTAAGAGTGCTTCAAAGTTAGTGCGTGCCGTAATTTTTATTCTTTACAACATCAATAAAATACTTTGTGGTGCTCTTTGCTTGCAAGTCCATTTCTAGCTATATCGCTACTTTCATAGGCGACGTAGCCTTTTAGATTATTTTGTCATAAAATACCCTCAACCTTAGCAACCAAAACACTACTAACTAAATAAGATTTTTTAAGATAAAGCAAAAATTTTGCAAGGCTTTAAAGATAGATAAAATCGCAAATTCAGTGTGATTTCAAATCTAGATTTGTAAGAATTTAGATTTAATAGCAAAAAAGTTAAACAATTATAATATTGTGAAGTTTTAGCTTTTTATGGCATTTGAAATTTTATCAAAATCCACTCCGCCAAAGCGTAGCAGGGCAGAGCCCCACGTAAAACCGCCACCAAAGGCGTCAAGAAGTAAGAGTGAGCCATTTTTGATTCTGCCGTTTTCATAGGCATCATTTAGAGCCATTGGGATTGAAGCTGAGCTTGTGTTGCCGTATTTTTGCACGGTTAGGACGCACTTTTCATCTGGTAGTTTTAGCCTTTGCTTAACAGCGTCAATTATGCGAAAATTTGCCTGATGAGGGATAAAAAAGTCTATCTCATCGCTAGAAATTTTATTTTTTTCTAAAATTTCAACGACATCTTTTGTAAGTGTGCTAACGGCGATTTTAAAGACCTCGTTGCCATTCATTTTGATAAAATTTTGCCGATTTTTTAGCATATTTTCATCAGCCACACAGGCACTGCCCTGACCCGGCGTAATTAGCAAATCGCCAAATCTGCCATCGCTTGCGGTATGCACATCAATTATCTCATTCTCATCACTAAGGCTAACCACCCCAGCCCCAGCACCATCGCCAAAAAGTATGCAGGTGCTTCTGTCGGTGTAATCAACGATTGAGCTTAGCTTTTCAGCACCGACAATTAGGACATTTTTTTTTGCACCGCTTGTAACAAGCGAGTTTGCAAGCTCTAAAAGATATATAAACCCAGTGCAAGCTGCGCTAATATCAAACGCCGTAATCCCAGTGTTTAGCCCTAAATTTGCAGCGATTTTACAAGCGGTTGAAGGCATACAAAAGTGATCAGGCGTTATCGTGGCACAAATTAGGGCGTCAATCTCATCGCTCCTAAGCCCCGAACGCTCTATGGCAAGTCGCGCTGCCTTTGTGGCTATGTCGCTCGTGGCTTCATCTTGTGCGATTCGTCGCTCTTTTATGCCAGTTCGTTTTACTATCCACTCGTCGCTAGTTTCTACTAAATTTTCTAAATCAGCGTTTGTTAAAATTCTCTCTGGCAGATACGAAGCAATTGAAATTAACGATGCTTTACGCATTTTCTTTAAACTCGGCAAGTCGTTTTTGAATGGCTAGATTTATGTTTGAATCTGCAAAATTTATCGCCTGAAAAATAGCGTTTTTTACGGCTTTTGCATTGCTTTTGCCGTGGCTGATGATGACACAGCCATTTACGCCAAGTAGCGGTGCTCCGCCGTATTCATCGTAGCTAACTTGCTTTTTTAAAATTTTAAATACACTTTTCATCAAGACCGAGCCAGCCATAGCAAGTGGCGATTTTTTCACGTGTTTTTTGATGATTTTACCGATAGCATCAGCCACGCCCTCGCTAGTTTTTAGCAAGATATTGCCTATAAAACCATCACAAACCACGACATCAACGCTCCCGTCAAAGACCTGATTGCCCTCGGCGTTACCCACAAAACTATTAAGTTTGCTAAGCATTAAAAACGCCTCTTTGCTAACTTCGTTGCCCTTACACTCCTCTTCGCCGTTTGATAAAAGCGAAACTTTTGGGTGATTTCTGTTTAAAATTTCTTTTGCATAAGCCTCGCCCATAACGGCAAACTGAAACAAATGCTCAGCCTTACAATCCACATTTGCACCAACATCAAGCACGAGCGTGGTGCCATCTTGCGTGGTTGGCATAAGCGTGGCAATGGCTGGTCTTAAAACGCCCTTTATCCTGCCGACACGAAGCGTGGCTAGGCTCATCGTAGCACCGCTATGACCAGCTGAAACGACCGCATCAACCTCTTTTTCTTTTAAAAGCTCAATCGCCTTAAAAATCGTGCTGTCTTTGCGTTTTAGTGCGTCAGTCGCTCCGTCTGCCATTGAGATGACTTCGCTAGCTTCAACAAAGCTGATATTTTGTGAGAAATTTTGTGGTATGTATTGTTTGATGACATTGCTATCGCCTACAAGGACTGCGTGAAACTGATACTCTTTAAGTGCATCAATCACACCAGTCACAATCGGCTCAGCACCGAAATCTCCGCCCATAGCGTCAATAGCAATGCGTATCATTTTTTAATATTCACCTGTTGTTTTGTTAATGCGGTGAGGCATTTTCCAAGAGCCGTCTTTGTCTTTTACTGGCACTGGGAGTGTTACTTTGTAGTGTGTTCTACGTTTTGCTGCACGTGTGTGGCTCACTCTTCGCTTAGGTACTGCCATTTTTATCTCCTTTATAAATTTTTACATTTTTCGCAATAAAAATAATCGCTTTTAAAAGCCTCAATTTCGCTTATAAAAAGCTCATCTAAATCTATCTCGTCGTTTAAAAATTCCACGACATCATCAAGCTCATTTTCGCCTTGTGTGTAAATGCCGTCGCTTATTAAAAGGCTTAAATTTTCATCTAATTTAAGCACGATATCATCGCCACATCTATCGCAATTATGAGCTAAATCGCCAAAAATTCTAGCACTGCAAGATAGAAGTTTATCACTCTTTTTTCTTAAATTTACAAAAAATTTCAAACTACCATTTTCTAACTCAAACGAAACAGGCTGATTAGAAATTTTTTGAAATTGTATTTTCAAAATTTTACCTTAGCAAATTTCTCTTGATGAAAAGAAAAATGCTATCTCATTTTTTGCATTTTCTAGGCTGTCGCTACCGTGAACTGCATTTGCGTCAATACTATCAGCGAAGTCCGCTCTTATTGTGCCCGGCGTTGCTTCTTTTGGGTTTGTAGCACCCATTAGTTCGCGGTTTTTAGCTACGGCATTTTCGCCTTCTAAAACCATAACCACAACAGGTCCGCTTGTCATAAAATCAACTAAATCGTTAAAAAATGGTCTTTGGCTGTGAATGGCATAAAATGCCTTTGCATCGCACTTAGAGAGCTTGATTTTTTTCGCAGCTGCCACTCTTAAACCATTTGATTCAAATCTGTCAATGATTTTGCCAATAACGCCCTTTTTTACGGCATCTGGCTTGATTATAGAAAGTGTTTGTTGCATTAAATGTCCTTAAAATTGCAATTATTTAAATTTCAAAAGTCGCAAATTATATCAGAAAAACCTTAAAAAACAAAATAGGCTCAAAAAGAGCCTATTTAAATTACGCTATAACTGGCGTAGTGCCTGTGCGTAAATCAGCACCGATCTCAGGGCGTGACGGCTGACCCTCAAATGGAGCGTCCCACACGATACAGCCATCTGTTGGACAGGCTGAGGCACAGGCTGGTTCATCATTGTGTCCTACACACTCAACGCATTTGTCTGCATAAACATAATATGCGTCTGCACCTGTTGGGTTATCACTATCATCAACGATAGCTGAAACTGGGCACTCATCTATGCAAGAGCCACAGCTAATGCAAATATCTGTAATTTTTACTGACATTTTTTCTCCTTATTTCAAAATAGACTGCTAGAATATCAAAAAAGAGTTAAATTTGATATAAAATTTTCATTTAATTTCTCTTAAAAAGTTATTTTAAAAATTAACTTTAATTAATAAAAATGTGCTAAAATCACGAATTTATTTAAAAAAACAGGCAAAATAATGAACGATACAATTAAAATTTTTGGTGCAAAAGAGCATAATTTAAAAAACATAAATTTAGAAATTCCAAAAAACAAACTGGTGGTTTTTACAGGGCTTAGTGGCTCTGGTAAAAGTACTTTGGCGTTTGATACGCTTTATGCAGAGGGGCAAAGGCGCTACATTGAAAGCCTAAGTAGCTATGCTAGGCAGTTTTTAGATAGGGTTGGTAAGCCAGATGTTGATAAGATTGAAGGCCTTACACCAGCCATTGCCATTGATCAAAAGACGACTTCAAAAAATCCACGCTCAACGGTTGGCACGATAACTGAAATTTATGATTATTTGCGACTTTTATACGCAAGAATCGGCACTCAGCACTGCCACCAATGCGGTAAGCCTATCTCAAAAATGAGCTCACAAGACATTATAAATGAAATTTCAAAGTTGCCCAGTGACGCAAAAGTCGTGATTTATGCGCCTTTAATTCGCGAAAAAAAAGGCACATTTGCTGATTTGATTGAAAATTTAAGGGCAAAGGGCTTTGTTAGGGCGTTAATTGACGGCGTTATGGTGCGTTTAGATGAGGAGATAGAGCTTGCAAAGACCAAAAAGCACACTATAAAGGTTGTCATTGACCGCATTGTAATTAGCGATGAAAACAGCGTTAGATTGGCACAGGACGTTGAAAAGGCGTTAAATGAGAGTTACGGCGAGGTTGAAGTTGAAATTTCAAATGCTGACGAGCTTGGGCTTACGCAAAAATTTATCCATTACAGCGAGCATTTAGCCTGTTTTGATTGCAAAATTTCATTTACTCCGCTTGAACCGCTTAGTTTTAGCTTTAATAGCCCAAAGGGTGCGTGCGAGCATTGCGATGGTTTAGGGATTCGTTACAGCCTTGATATGAGTAAAATTTTAGATGAAGATAAGAGCATTGAAGCGGGTGCCATTAAAACTATGCACGGCTATAATATGAGCTATTACAACAAATTTTTACTAGCATTTTGTGAGCAAAACGGCATAAATACAAAGACGGCGTTTTATGGTTTAAGCGATGATGAAAGACGCCTTGTGCTTTATGGTAACGCAAAGCCAGTTGAGTTTTTATGGAAAAGACACCGATTAACTCGCACTTTTGAGGGCGCGGTTAAAATTTCTTACGAGCTTTTAAATAGCGAAAAATATTTAGATGAGTATATGAGTGAGAAAATTTGCTCAAATTGCAACGGGCACCGCTTAAAACCGCAAAGTTTGGCTGTTAAGGTCGCAGGGCTTGGGCTTGGTGAAATTTTAGATATGAGTATTGAGGACTGCGTGGCGTTTTTTTCAAATGAGAAAAATTTTAGCTATCTAAATTCGCAAGAGATGATGATAGCAACGCCGATTTTAAAGGAGATAAATGAAAGGCTCTATTTTCTTTATGATGTTGGGCTTGGCTATTTGTCACTTGGGCGCGATGCAAGGACGATTAGCGGTGGCGAGGCTCAGAGAATTCGCATCGCAAGTCAGATAGGTAGCGGTCTAAGTGGCGTAATGTATGTGCTTGATGAGCCAAGTATTGGACTTCACGAAAGGGACACGCTAAAACTTATTAAAACCTTGCGAAATTTACAGCTTAAAGGCAACTCCGTAATAGTCGTAGAGCACGATAAAAAAACTATCAAAGAAGCCGATTTTATCGTTGATATCGGCGAGGGAGCTGGTAGGTTTGGAGGCTCAGTTATCTTTTCTGGCAGTTATGATGAACTGCTTAAAACTCACACACAAACAGCAAAATACCTAAACGGCGAAGCTGATATAAACTACCAAAAAAACCGAAAACAAGAGAGCTGGATAGAAATTTCAAATGTAAATATCAATAATATTAAAAATTTATCTGCGAAATTCCCACTTAAAAACCTAGTCGGCATAACTGGCGTTTCAGGCTCTGGCAAAAGCTCACTCATACTTCAAACACTTTTACCAGTCGCACAAGAGCAGTTAAATCACGCTAGAAAGGTAAAAAAGGTCGCAGGAGCAAGTATTGCTGGACTTCATAATTTAGATAAAGTAATTTATCTTGATCAAAGCCCGATAGGTCGCACACCACGCTCAAATCCAGCCACTTATACTGGCGTAATGGACGAGATTCGCACACTTTTTGCACAGACAAAAGAGGCAAAGCTTCGTGGGTATAAAATCGGCAGATTTAGCTTTAACGTCAAGGGTGGGCGTTGCGAGAAGTGCGGTGGCGAGGGCGAGATAAAGATAGAGATGCACTTTTTGCCAGATGTAATGGTCGTTTGTGACGCTTGTAAAGGCACACGCTACAACGCTCAAACGCTTGAAATAACGTATAAAGGCAAGTCAATCGCCGATGTGCTAGATATGAGCATTGATGATGCGTTAGAGTTTTTTAAAGCGGTGCCAAAAATTTACGCTAAGCTAAAAACCCTTGCTGACGTGGGACTTGGCTATATCACGCTTGGGCAAAATGCCACGACTTTAAGCGGCGGCGAGGCACAGCGTGTAAAACTGGCAAAAGAGCTAAGCAGAAGCGATACTGGCAAGACCCTTTATATCCTTGATGAGCCGACAACCGGACTTCACTTTGCAGATGTAAATCGCCTTTGTTTGGTTTTACAGCATTTGGTTGATTTGGGTAACTCTGTTTTTGTGATTGAGCATAATATGGATATTATTAAAAATTGTGATTATATCGTAGATATGGGGCCAGAAGGCGGTGCAAAGGGTGGCAAAGTGATCGCCGTTGGCAATGTAAAAGAACTTGCTAAAAATCACAAAAAAACCGGCAGTTACACCGGTAAATTTTTAGAAGAGGAGATAAAAAAGTGAGAATTTTTGTCATAAATTTAGAAAAAGACACTCAAAAAAGAGATGATTTTGTTAAAAATTTTAGCCGTTTTAGCCTTGACTATGAGTTTATAAATGGCGTCTATGGGGGGGGGGTTAGCGAAAGTGAGCTTTTTAAGCTCGTGTATGATTATAAAAACTGCTTTTTAACAAAGGGCGAAATAGGCTGTGCGTTAAGCCATTTAAAAATCTATCAAAAGATGATAGATGAAAATATCCCCTACGCTCTAATCCTTGAAGATGACGCTGGTTTTAGCGATGAATTTTGTGAAATTTTAGCCAAAATTGATGAGTTTTTATCAAAACAAGATGACTTTGAGCTAGTTTGCTTAATGCAACTTAATAATGCTTGTTTTAAAAATCTAACAATCAAAATTGATGAAAATTTAAGCCTTTATAAATTCTCATCAGGCGTTACTGCATACGGCTATATCATCACAAAAACGGCTGCGGCTAAGATTTTAAAGCTAAACACACCAATAATCCTAGAAGCCGATTCGTGGCTACAATTTTATGAGCTAAGTGGTTTAAGAATTTACACCTTAAACAAAGATGTGATTTTTACGACCGATAGGGACGGGACAAACTCATCAATTGGCACACAAGAAAGGCTAAATCTTGCCAAGCAAAAAACAATCGCAAGAAAACAATTAGTGAAAAAAATCGGTGGCGTTTCATATCGTTTTAGGCGGATTTTACAGCGTTTAAAAAATAAAATTTTTACAAGGATTTTTGCAAAACGCTAAAACCTAGCGTCCGCTAGGACAATGGCACATAGCACCGACACGCCGTTTTGTTCTAGAATTTTACGTGCTTGAAGCAGGGTCTGACCTGTCGTTACGATATCATCAACCAAAATCACTGGGTGCTTTATGGGCTTTAAAATCTTAAAATTTCGTGGATTTTTTAGCCTAAACGCCAAATCCTTACCACTATAACTAACGCTATTTTGAGCGTGTAAAGCGTGAAAAATTGGCTTAATAAACGACGATTTTAGGGCGTTTGCTAGGATTGCCGTGTGCGAGTAGCCACTGGTGTTTTTATCATCAATTGGCAGAGCGTTTAGCAAAATTTCAGAGTTAAAATTAATCGCAAATTTTTTAAAACTAACCTTTGAAAGTGCCTTAAAAACGAACGCTCCGTGCATTTTATGCTTTGAATACAAAAGCTCTTTAATCTCTGAAAAATCATAAAAACTAAAAATTTTTAGCCCATCTTCAATCCTAGTTTTTGGCGTCGTGTCAGATAAAATTTCAAGACAGAGCGAACAAAAAACAAAGGGTGTAAAACTGCCACATTTAAAACAACGCATTTAAAAAGCATTAAAATTTTGTTATGATTTCTGCGACCTTATTTGCGGCTTGTTTTGCCAAAAGCGAGATGAAAAAGTCAAAATCTTGCTGTTTATTTGCAAAAAGTTTTGTTACTTCTTGGCTTGTGTTTATCTGCAAGGTTTTATTTTTGTTTATATTTGAAATTTTTAGTTCGCCACTTAATTTACCGCTTAAAATTTCACTACTTCTATCATAATCGCCCCTAATATTTTTGATAAAAAAGTCAAGTTTATACGTGTATGGCGATGTTTGCGTATCCACTACGACAATGCCACGAGATTTTAGCTCTTGTTCTAAAAACATATAAAATAGCACCTCAGGGCGTGAAGTGGAGTTAAAAACAACCTGCTGTCCGTTCTTTTTGGTGTAGTAAATCGCTTTTGGGCTGTCCCTAAAATCAACAATTCTATGCAAATAGACCTTTTTAAACGCCACATCCGTGTCTATTAAATTTTTATTTAAACAGCATTTAACTGCGACATCGCTTTTATAAAACGCACCATTTATAAAAACCCCCCTGCCCTTGCCGTTACACTCACTGCAATCAAGCGGAATTCTCATCACTTCGGTAAAAAGCATAGTGCTTTTTTCGTCAATTTGTGGTTTTTGAATGATCACCATTTCACTTTTACTTGAACAACCGATAAAAATAAAAACAAAAATAGCAATGATAAAATTTCTCATCTTACTCCCTTTTGTATTTTTTGGCTGATTGTCTCACCACCAATGGCGTAATTTTCAGGCTCTATCTCATCAATCACAACAACGGCATTTTTGCCACTTCTGCCTAAAATTTGCTCAAAAAGCTCGGTTACACCAAGTGCTAAACGCTCTTTTTGCTCCTTTGTTGGAGTGCCGTTTTCTTTTGTGATTTTTATGTTTATGTATGGCATAAATTCTCCATTAATCTATTTTAAGCACCGATAAAAACGCCTCTTGCGGTAAATGCACCTTGCCGATAGCCTTCATACGCTTTTTGCCCTCTTTTTGCTTTTCAAGAAGCTTTCTTTTGCGCGTGATATCGCCGCCGTAGCACTTTGCGGTTACGTTTTTACCCATTGATTTTACGTTTTCACGAGCGATGACTTTATTGCCGATACTTGCTTGGATAGCCACTTCAAAAAGTTGCCTTGGCACGATCTCTTTCATCGCCTTTACAAAATCACGCCCCTTGCTTTGCGATTTGCTCTCTGGCACGATGATCGAGAGCGCATCTACTATCTCTCCGGCGACCTTTATATCAAGCTTGACAAGGTTGCCAACCCTATAATCGCTAGGCTCATAATCAAAACTCGCATAGCCCTTGGTGGCTGATTTTAGCTTATCGTAAAAGTCCATAACGATCTCATTCATCGGTATGTCATATTCAAGCAAAACACGTTCTGGCGTTATGTAATCCATCTTCGTTTGCACCGCTCGGCGGTTGTTTAAAAGCGTGATGATGTTACCTAGAAATTCTGTGGGTGTGATGATTGTTGATTTTACATAAGGCTCTTTGATATTCTCTATTTTATTTACCGGCGGTAGTTCGCTTGGGTTTTGTATGCGTAAAATTTTGCCATCAGTTTGCACGACTTCGTATGTAACGGTCGGCGCTGTGGCTATCAAATCAAGATTAAACTCACGCTCTAATCGCTCTTTAACAACCTCCATATGAAGCAACCCCAAAAATCCCACGCGAAAGCCAAAGCCAAGCGCGATTGAGGTTTCAGGCTCGTAGCTTATTGAGCTATCGTTTAGTTTTAGTTTATCAAGCGCGTCCCTTAAATCCTCAAATTTATCCGTATCAATCGGATAAATTCCAGCAAACACAAACGGCTTTGCGCGCTCAAATCCACCAACTGGCTCTTTTGTAGGGTTTTTAGCTATTGTAATAGTATCGCCAACCTGCACATCGCTTACGTTTTTTAGCCCCAAAACGACCACGCCGACCTCACCGGTGTTTATGGATTTTGTCTTAATGGGCGCTATCGGATTTGGATACATTAGATCTAAAACCACGTGCTTTTTATTTGTCCCCATAACCAAAATTTCATCGTTTTTAGCAATCTTGCCGTCATAAACTCGCACGAGCGTAAGCGCGCCAAGGTAGTTATCAAACCAGCTGTCATAAATCAATGCCTTTGTGGGCTTAGCCTCGTCGCCATTTGGCGGTGGCACACGGCTAACTATGGCTTCAAGCAGTTCATTTATACCAATCCCGCTTTTTGCGCTAACTTCAATCGCACCCGAGCAGTCAAGCCCGATTATATGCTCTATCTCGTCCTTTACGCGCTGTGGGTCGGCTGCTGGCAGGTCAATTTTATTTATCACTGGGATTATTTCAAGGTTATTTTCAAGCGCGATATAGACGTTTGCGATAGTTTGTGCCTCAACGCCCTGGCTTGCATCAACGACTAGCAAAGCCCCCTCGCAACTAGCTAAGCTTCTGCTTACTTCGTAGCTAAAATCAACGTGTCCGGGTGTGTCAATGAGATTTAGCACGAACTCGCCGTCTTTGTTTTTGTAATTTAGCCTAACGCTTTGCGCTTTTATCGTGATACCACGCTCTTTTTCAATGTCCATCGTGTCCATTATCTGACTACTCATCTTGCGATCACTAACTGCCCCGCACTCGCTAATCAAGCGGTCAGCCAAGGTGCTTTTGCCGTGGTCAATGTGAGCGATAATGCTAAAATTTCGTATGTTTTTCATAAAATTCCTAGTTAAATTTTAAAGGCTTATAATGCCTAAAATTCATTTAAAAACTGATAAATGGATTTTAAATTTTTAAGTAAATTTTAGCTAAAATCCAAAACCAAAATTAAACATAAAGGCGAAAAATGCAAAAATGGACGCTAGAAGATGATGTAAATGACTATGTAAAGCAAATTTTTAATAAACTAGGTCTTAAAAAACAAATTGATTATAACGTTGAATCAAGTATGTCAGAGTATTTAAAAGATAGCCTAAAAGGCTCGGCAAAAACAGCGAGTAAATCAAATTTTGGCAAACCTGATTTTAGCATTGAAAAATACCAAATTCCAGTTATCATAGAAAACAAACTTCACACGAAAAAACTTATCAATCAAAATAAAGACAACATAAAATTTGATGACACTTCTATCTCAAATTTCGCCGTAAATGGCTCGTTATATTACGCTAGAAATATGATAGCTAGTGCTAAATATAGCGAAGTTATAGCCATTGGCATAGCAGGCGATGATATAAAAACAACGGAAATAAGCGTCTATTTTGTATATGGCACTGGTGAAAACGCCTTTAAATTTATGTCAAAATATGATAATTTAAATTTCTTAGAAA
This sequence comes from Campylobacter gastrosuis, assembly GCF_030249845.1. Taxonomy (GTDB): domain Bacteria; phylum Campylobacterota; class Campylobacteria; order Campylobacterales; family Campylobacteraceae; genus Campylobacter_A; species Campylobacter_A gastrosuis. The sequence goes on from NZ_JANURM010000005.1 coordinate 28,386, forward strand.
ACAACTCCACTTTTAGCGAGTTTTTAAACGACGCCAAACTTACCGACGATGACAAACACCAAATTTTAATTACTTCACAAGAAAAGCTACAAATTTACGCCAAAAAGCTAAATAAGCTTATGCACAATCACAACATAACCGCTCCACAAAGGGTTCTTTATGTCTCTGGTATGTTACTTGCTATGCAAGATATAAAGGATAAAAACGAGATTGTAGGCTACGGACTTACAAGCGATGATTTAAAAGGCTTAATGCTTGAAAACGAGAGAGACGGCGTAAAAATAGTCGGTCGCATAAAAGAATTTTTAAAAAATCGTTCTATCCCACAAGATAAATTAAATCTAATGGTCGCTAGTTTTTCTGAAATTTCAAAAGACCCACAAAGAGATAAACCTACTAAAAATAATACGGAAGTCGCGAAATTTTTACAAAAAGATGCCTCTATAAACAAGCAAATTTTTACATTTATTTTTGAAAATATCTATAAACAAATAGATGGTTTTGGCGGACACATTGACATTATGGGCGAAATGTATAGTGAATTTTTAAAATATGCCTTAGGCGACGGCAAAGAGCTAGGCATCGTGCTTACTCCACCTTATGTAACAAAAATGATGGCGCAAATTTTAGATATTGACAAAGACAGCAAAGTTATGGATTTAGCCACTGGTTCGGCTGGATTTTTAATTAGTGCAATGGAGCTTATGTGCGAAAATGCAAACCAAATTTACGCTAAAAATTCCACACAAGCTAACCAAGCCATTGAGATTATTAAAAAGAAAAACCTACTAGGCGTTGAGCTAAATGCAGAAATGTATACCTTGGCTGCTACAAATATGATTTTAAGAGGAGACGGCTCGGCAAATATCCAAAAAGCCAATACTTTTGAAACACCACCAGAGCTTTACGAAAGCTTTAACGCAAATCGCATTTTATTAAATCCGCCCTTTTCATTTGAAGAAAATGGTATGCCTTTTATAAAATTCGGACTTTCTAAAATGCAAAATCACGGACTTGGCGCTATTATTATTCAAGATAGTGCTGGAAGCGGAAAAGCCACAAAATCAAACAAAGAAATACTAAAACGCCACACCCTAATCGCAAGTATAAAAATGCCAACCGACCTATTTTTGCCTATGGCAGGAGTGCAAACTAGCATTTATATTTTCAAAGCTGGTGTCGCACACGACTTTGAAAAGCCTGTTAAATTTATTGATTTTAGAAATGATGGCTACAAACGCACCCAGCGCTCTTTACAAGAAATAGACAACCCAACACAAAGATACGCCGATATTGTTAAAATTTATAAAGCTGGCAAAAGTGCAAAAGTAAGTGATGAACTTTGGAATTTAGATGAAATTTACATTGAGGATTTTATAACAGATAGCGGAAATGACTGGAATTTTGACCAACACAAAAAGATAGACGCTATGCCAACTCTGAGCGATTTTAAAAAGAGCGTGAGCGATTATCTAGCGTGGGAAGTATTGCAAATTTTGCAAAAGGACGGACTTTAAATTTAAACTAAACGAAAATTTGCGAAATGTTGAGAGCGAATTTATAAAAAACGGCGGAGAGTTTAGGGAGGTAAATTTAAGTGAGATTTTTACTATTGAACGCGGAACAAGATTTATAAAATCTAAACGGCAAAAAGGCGAATTTGCACTTGCGACCGCTGGTGAATTAAATCAAGGCGTGGCTGAATTTATCGCCTATAATGATGAATTAAAACTTTATGAAAATCATTTAACGATTGATATGTTTTGTAATTGTTTTTATCGTCCGTATAAATTTATGTGCGATGATAATATTTTGGTTTTATTTCCGCTAAATGAAAATTTAAACGGCAAAATGTTGCTTTATATAGCGTCTATTATAAATTTGTCAAAATCACAATTTGGTTATGGAAAACAATATCGTCAAAAATCATTTTTAGAACATAAAATAAATTTACCTTTCCAAAACGGCGAAATTGATTTTGATTTTATGGAGAATTTTATAAGTGAGCTTGAAAAAGAGCGTGTGTGCGAATTAGAAACAGAACATATACGTGAGCTAGAAGCATATCTAAAAGCCGCTGACTTAAAAGACTATGAACTAACCCAAAACGAAAAGGACGCCTTGGCGAAATTTGATGATTTTAGCAAATGGGGAGGGGTAGCGAGTGAATTTAAAATCGGCGATTTGTTTTATGTAAAATCAAACCCACAATTAAATAAAGATAGTTTTAAATTTTCAGATAATGCAGAGTATCCGTATTTTACGCGCACAGTTTTAAATAACGGCATAGCTGGATATGTGGATTATTTAGATGATGAGCATAAAATCACTGGCAACTCTTTGGCTGTTGGTATGCTTGGTATGCAATTTTTTTATATGCAAAAGGACTTTTATGCTGGGCAATTTACAAAAACAATCTACCCAAAATTTGAAAATTTTAACTCCGTAATCGCTCAATACTTCATAACTTGGCTAAATAAAAATCAAGAAATTTATCAAAGCGGTTTGGTTAGAGATTTTGAAAATTTATTTAACAACACAAAAATATCTCTTTTAACCAAAAACAACGCCCCAGATTATGAATTTATGAGCGACTTTATAAGAGCCGTGCAAAAGCTAGTCATAAAAGATGTCGTGCTTTGGAGCGAAAAAAAGATAGAAGCGACAAAAAGTGTAATTTAGTAGCCTAGCTACTAAATTTCTACTTTCGCTCAGGGGTTGCTTGTGCCTCTTTTGTATCTGGATAGCCGACTTTTAAAGCCCTGTAAAATCTATTTGCACTATTTGTGTCGCCGACCTTATCAAAGCTAATGCCAGTGTGATATAAAAGCTTTGGCAGATACGAAGCCTTGTCATCAAGCTCAATGCTCTTTTGATAGTGTTTTATCGCTGTTGCGTAGGATTTTTCTTTATAGGCTATCTCGCCAAGATAGAAATTTGAAGTCGCTGGTCTGTTATTTTTGCTGATTAAATGCTCAAAATACGCCTTTGCTTCATCGTTTTTATTTGAGTTAAAAAGCTTTACTGCCTCATCAAAAATTTCTTTGTTGCTCTTTTTTGAAAGCTCAGTTTTTGGCGAAGCACTCTCTGTTTTTGTGATGGTTTGTGATGATTTTTTATCTATTAAACTGCCTAGTTTATTTAGCGTGTCGGTTATGTTTTTGTAATTTTTCTCCTGCAAAGCCCTTGTGTCATCAACATAAGCTTTAAGCGAAGCGATAGACTCGCCAGAGCTGTTTGTGTCGCCATTTATTCTGATTTCAAGCTCATTTACTCGCTGTTCTAGCCTACTCATTCTAGCACTCACGCCTTCAAGCAGACTTTGCATACCTTGAATTTGCTCCTCAATTGAGCCAAGACTAGACTCCAAACTAGCGACATTTTGTCTATTTTTTAAGACTTCTTTTTCGCTATCGGTAAGTCCATAAGGATTTTGTGAGTTTAAATTACCCGCATCAAACGCCGAAACCTCCGCTAAAAGCGGGAGTATAGCCGATAAAATGGCTACACTTAGGATTTTTTTCTTCATAGATTATGGAAGAACTTTAAATTCAACACGTCTATTGTCAGCGTCGCAAGCTTTTGTTTTGCTTGTGCAAACTGGGTTGCTCTCGCCATAGCTTACAACTGCGATTCTATCAGCCGAAACGCCATTTTTTACAAGTGCGTCTTTTACGCTTTTAGCACGTTTAAGACCAAGTGCGTAGTTATACTCATCTGTGCCCCACTCATCGCAGTTACCTTCAACTTTTACAGATAAAGATGAAGCCTCGCTTTGGTTAAACAAAGACGCATTTTGGCTTACAACGCCTTGTTGGTCGGCTTTAATGTTAAATTTATCAAAGTCAAAATATACATTTTTAACTTGACCTTGAATGCTTGAAATTAAAGCGTTAAGTCTATCAGCGTCGCTCATACCAGTGCTTTGAGAGCCCATATCAGAATTTGAAGCGTTTGCACTCATATCAACTTCTGGGTTTTTGCTTGAACAACCGCTGAAAATTAAAGCTGCTATTGCAGCACCTGCTAAAACTACTTTTTTCATTTTTCTTCCTTTCTACTTGAAAAAATTTGCGTGATTATAGCACAAAATTTAAAAAATGTTACCAATCTATTGACTGAATTTTACCTATTTTTAGCGGAAATTGAAAACTTTTATTCTCGCTTAGTCTAATTACGCCTAGTGAGCTTTGATTGCCTAGCTGTTTTATAAACACGATACTTTCGCCATCGCTTGAAAATCTAGGGTAGTTGTTTTTGCCACTTGCTGTGAGCTGGCGGATAAAATCTGTCTTTGTTGAGATTAAATATATGTTAAACGTGTTGCTTGGGTCGGCTGAATTTTCACGACTTGAATACGCAACATAATTGCCAAAAGTCGTAACTGAGTTGTTGTTTTTGCCGTGAAAGACCATTTGTTCTACGCTTTTTGTAGCGATATCGGTTGCAAAAACGTTTGGATAGCCAAGTCTATCTGAAACAAAAACCACTCTCGTGTCGTTATCTACAAAATTCCCATTTACATCAATGCCGACATAGTTTGTTAGCTGGGTTAAATTTTTGGTGTTTAAATCGTAAATGTAAATATCTGGCTGGTCTTTTGGCGCCATAGTTAGCAGGATTTTGCGTCCGTCTTTGCTGACATCTGAGGCGATTAGCATACCTTGGCTGTCTATGATTTTAGCCTTAGTTGCGTTTAGTAAATCATATCTAAATAGCGTTGGTTTGTTATTTACGTAGGCTGTGTAGTAAAAAATTCTCTGGTCTTCACCGCTCCATTTTGGGAAGATGTTTAGTCCGCCTTTGATGATTGTTTTTTGATAGGTCAAAGTGTAGTCAGCGACTGAAATTTCGCTCTCTTTTGCCGATGTGTATTTTGAAAAAAGTATAAATTTCTCCATCCAGCCAACTGGTGGCAAACCAAGCTCATTTGTCAGCTCAACAACTGCCTTGTGTGCTAAAAATGGGTATTTTTCGCCGACCATATTGTAAATTTTGCTGTATTTTACCGAGCCGTTTCTTGCGTCAATTAGCTTTACTTTTAGGTTTAAATTTGAGCTTTGAGTACCTTCAAGCATATATCTAAAAATCAGCTCAACGCCGCCACTGCCGATATTTGTCGTAGCGTCGCCGTCAAAACTAGCCACGCTGTGTCCATCAACAATCTCAAAATCAGAGCTGACCTTTAAGTCGCCAAGCATAATTTTAAAAAATTTCTCTTTAAAAAGCTGGTCTGAGATTGAATTGGTAGCGTCTTGAAGGACTATTTTAGGCAGAGCAACGCCTTGATTTACCACAGAAATGGTCGCATCAGCACCAAAAGCCCCCAAAATAAGGGCAAAAATAAGAAGTAACTTTTTCATTATATCTCCGTTGTTTTGTTTTCTAGTTTTAGTTTTAAAATCGTCTCACGCTTGTTTGCTTTTTTTGGGAATTTCTCGCCCTTTAAAACATCAAGGCACGATTTTAGCTCGGCATTAAAGCTGTCGTTTTCTGACATTTGTGCGATTTGGTAGCTAAAATTCCCGCTAGTATCAATGTGAATTTTTACCACTGCTTCGCCATTTTGTGCGATTTTACAGCCTTTGTAGTGGCTATTTACACGCCCTGCTATCTCATTTACTATGCTTTCAGATGAAGCGGCAAATGCGTAAGCACAAGTGAAAAATAGTAGAAATTTTTTCATATTTTCTCCTGAAAATTTATTGTGTGTCTAGTTTATCTCTTAAAGTTAAATTTATAGTAAGTGATTTAGTTTTAGAGAATGGGAAATTCTCTTTTGATAGCTTTTCAAGGCAATCTTTTACCTTTTCATTAAACTCATCATCATATGAAAGCTCGGTAATTTCATAGCTAAAATTCCCACTCATATCCACCATAAAGGTAATTTTTGCAAAGTTGTCTGAATTTGCCTTATAGCCCTGCCAACGCCTTTGTATCTGCTTCTCAATCGCACCGATAACTGGGTCGTAAGTGCCTGTTTTTTGCGATTTTGGCGTGGTAGTCGTGGTGTCAATTTTTAGACTTTTAACAATATCAGTCGCCTGTGTGCTTTGCTTAGCCTCGCTTTTTTCGCTCTTTTTATTTGCCTGTTTTTTTGGCGTGTCTTTTAGCTTTGATGTGTCAATGTCGCTAAAAAGGCTCTTTAAGCTTGGCTTTGGTTCTGGTTTTGGCTCTGGCTCTTTAACTGGCTCAGGCTCCTTTATCGGCTCTGGCAAAATTTCAGGTGGTGGTGGCAGGCTCTCTTTTGGAGTGGTTATCTCTGGCTCTTTTACTGGCTCAGGCTCCTTTATCGGCTCCGGCTTTGGCTCATCTTTTTTTATCTCATCGGCTTGTTTTGGTGCCTTTTTTGTTTCTGAAATTTCACGCTCAACGACTATAATATCCATAAAGGCATCTTTATCATCTGTGTATTTTTTTGGCGGGTCGGTAAAAATGGATAAATTTATAAAAAGCCCCGCTAAAATCACGGCATAAATGCAAAAGGCTACCAAAAACGAGCTGATTGTGGGGTAGTTAAATTTTGGCATTTTATCCGTTTGTTTGTAGGGCGACTTTGCTAAAACCGATATTTTTTAGGGTTTTTAGCACAAACATTACATCATCGTATTTTAAATTCTTATCAGCCTTGATATAAACTGGCATAGATTTGTCGTATTTTGCACCAATAAGCACGATATTATCGGCTAACTCATCTAAGCTCATCGTGCTTTGTTCAATCCTGACCTCTCGGTTTTGATTTATTAATACGATTAAATCCTTTTGCTGTGTGGCTGACGTCTTTGTTTTTGAGCCGTTTGGTAGGGCGATGTCTTCTTGATAGACAATCGTTGGCATCGTAACCATAAGTATGGCAAGTAAAACTAGCATAATATCAACTAATGGCGTGATATTAAGCTCTGGTGCGTCATCTTCAAATCTACTTGCCACTTAAAACTCATCTTTCGTGCTAATTAACACATCGGCTTGACGCTCTAAAATTCCGACTAATTCGTAGGATTTTCGCTTGATTAAAAGGCTAAATGTGTAGGCTGGTATGGCTACAAAAATTCCAGTGCCAGTGGCGACTAGTGCCTCTGAAATGGCTGGGGCAATGACGTTTAATGAAGCCTGACCGCTACCAAGTCCAGAAAAGGTTTCAAGAATTGAGATAACGGTGCCAAAAAGCCCAATAAAAGGCGAAGTGGAGGCGATGATATTTAGCCAAACAAGCCCACTTGTGGATTTTCGCTCAACTAGGCTAATGCCGATATTTAGTCTCTCTTTACTAATACCGCCTGAAATGATCTTTTTTAAAAAAGAGTCGCTTGGTATGGTCTTAGCACCCATTAGCAAGGACTCCAACGCATTTTGCTCTCTCTTTTGCCAAGCACTAAGACCAGCCATACGAGAAAAAAGTATCGTAAATGTGATAACAAAATAGATAGAGAGCCAACCTAAAACGAAAATCGTAATAAAACTACTTCGTGAAAAGTAGTTTAAAAAAATATCAATGCCACCCACCTATTTTGCTCTCGCTATACTTTCCATTTTTGCCATAGTTGCCGCTAGGGCGTTTGTATCGCTACCCATACTTTCTATTAGCTCTTTTGCCTGATTTAGCGAATTTGCAAGGTCGCTTTCACTATTTCCAGCGACATAAACAGCACCATCGGCTAAGATTGTAACCTTATTTTCATCAATCTTAGCATATCCCCAGTTTATGGCGACTACATCGTGCTTTTTATCTAGTGTTTCAATATCAACAATCCCAGCCTTTAAAAGCGAAACCAAAGAGGCGTGGTGAGGCATTACGCCAAACTCGCCATCGCTCCCGGGTAGCACCACACTACTAACATCGCCAGAAAATATCTGTCCGTGCGGTGTTACTATCTCTAAATGCAACTTATCCATTACGCTTCCTTTTAGGCTTTGAGTTTTTCAGCCTTAGCTATCGCCTCATCAATGCTACCTACCATATAAAATGCTGCTTCTGGCAGGTGGTCGTATTTGCCCTCTAAAATTCCCTTAAATCCAGCTATGCTCTCTTCAAGAGTTACGTATTTGCCCGGACTTCCCGTAAATACCTCTGCAACGAAGAATGGCTGAGATAAGAATCTCTCAATCTTTCTAGCTCTATCAACGGTTAATTTATCCTCTTCGCTAAGCTCGTCCATACCAAGAATTGCGATGATATCTTGCAAGTCTTTATACTTTTGTAAAACTGCTTGAACGCCACGTGCTACCTTGTAATGATCTTCGCCTAAAATTTGCGGATCAAGCATACGAGAAGTAGAATCAAGTGGATCAACGGCTGGATAAATTCCCTTTTCAGCAATAGCTCTGTTTAGAACGGTTGTCGCATCAAGGTGAGCAAAAACGGTCGCTGGTGCTGGGTCGGTAAGGTCATCAGCCGGGACATAAACGGCTTGAACTGATGTGATTGAGCCTTTTTTAGTTGATGTAATTCTCTCTTGGAATTTACCCATTTCACTTGCCAAAGTCGGCTGATAACCAACGGCTGACGGGATACGACCTAAAAGTGCTGACATTTCGGCACCTGATTGTGAAAATCTAAAAATGTTATCAATAAACATAAGCACGTCAAGACCCATTTCATCCCTAAAATACTCAGCCATCGTTAGACCAGTTAGCGCAATGCGGTTTCTAGCCCCAGGTGGCTCATTCATCTGTCCGTAGCATAGGGCGACTTTATCCAAAACGTTTGACTCTTTCATTTCGTGATAAAGGTCATTACCTTCGCGTGTCCTCTCGCCAACACCTGCAAATACAGAGTAACCGCTGTGTTTAAACGCAACGTTGTGAATAAGCTCCATAATAATAACGGTTTTACCAACGCCAGCACCGCCAAATAATCCGACTTTACCGCCCTTTGCATAAGGTGCAAGTAGATCAACGACCTTAATGCCGGTTTCAAAAATTTCGCTCTTTGTGCTTTGCTCTTCAAACGCTGGTGGATCCCTGTGAATTGACCAGTGCTTGTCAAAACCAATCTCTTCGCCCTCATCAATAAGCTCACCAACAACGTTAAAAATTCTACCCAAAACCTTCTCGCCAACTGGCACGCTAATAGGCGAACCAAGTGCTGTGGCCTCTAATCCACGTGTAAGACCCTCGCTCATATCCATAGCAATTGTTCTAACTCTATTATCGCCTAAGTGAGCGGCAACTTCAAGAACCAATCTATTTTTCTTGCCCTCAACTTCAAAATAAACTTCAATAGCTTCGTTAATACTTGGCAGGTAGTCGTTAAAATCAACATCAACGACAGGTCCCATAACTTGGCTAATAATACCTTTCATTTATACCCCTTTCTTATTTCATAGACTCAACACCGCTGATAATCTCAATCAGCTCGGTGGTAATAGACTCTTGTCTTGCTTTGTTATAGGCAAGATTTAGCTCTCTAACACGCTCTTTTGCGTTGTTTGTCGCATTATCCATAGCCTGCATTCTAGCACTATGCTCAGCTGCCAAGCTATCAACAAGCGAGTAATACATACTATACTCAAAATACTTTTTAAGTAGCTCATCTAAAATCACGGCATTATCATCATCTGGCTCAAATTCCATTAAAGAATTTGTAGGCTCTTCAATGACTTTTGGTGGCTCAACTGGGAGTAAATCATTTACTCTAATCTCTTGCGAGATCATATTTTTATAGCCGTTATGCACCAAAATAACCTGATCTGTCGCACCGCTAACAAAATCGCTAACAGCGTCTTTTATGATATTTTGTGCCTTTTCGTATGTCGGCGATGAGCTTACGCCAACATAGCTTTCAAGCAGATCAACGCCTTGAAAATTAAAAAACTCAATGCCCTTTTTGCCGATAGCACGGAGTCTTACTTTGATCTTTTTCTCTTTAAACTCATCTATTAAATTTCTAACGCACTTTATCGTTTGGACGTTAAAACCGCCACAAAGTCCCTTATCAGCTGCAACAAATATAATATCAACCTTGCTTAAATTCTCATTTTTATGAAAAAATTTGCTCTCACTTGCAACAGAGGCGTATTGGTTGATCTTATACGCTATTTCTGATAAAACTTCATTGACTTTAAGAGCATAAACCCTAGACCTACGCGCTGCCTCTTCTGCCTTTCTAAGCTTTGCAGTAGATACAAGCTTCATCGCACGAGTGGTCTTTTGCGTGTTTTGAACGCTCTTAATCTTTCGTTTTATATCTTTTAAATTTGACATTTTCTAGCCTTAATTGCCACTAAAAGTCGCTTTAAAATCTTTAAGTGCCTTATGTAAATTCTCTTCTATCTCTTTATCAAGTGCCTTTTTTGTCCTGATTTGCTCAAAAATTTCAGGATATTTAGCCTCAATATAAGGATAAAGCTCAGCTTCAAATTTTGTAACGCTAGTCGTAGCAACATCATCAAGATAGCCTTTTGAACCAGCAAAGATTATTAAAACCTGATTTTCAACAGCAAGTGGGCTGTATGGTGGCTGTTTTAACACCTCAACCATCTTCTGACCACGCTCTAATTGCTTTCGTGAGCTCTCATCAAGGTCGCTTGCAAACTGAGCAAATGCTTGAAGCTCTCTGTATTGTGCTAAGTCAAGTCTTAGATTGCCTGAAACCTGCTTAGTAGCCTTAATTTGCGCGGCACCACCAACACGAGATACAGAAAGACCGACGTTAATAGCTGGGCGAATGCCTGAGTTAAACAGGTCGCTTTCAAGAAAAATTTGTCCATCCGTGATTGAAATAACGTTCGTTGGGATATAGGCTGAAACGTCGCCTGCTTGTGTTTCAATGATAGGCAGAGCCGTTAAAGAACCAGCACCAAGTGCGTCATTTAGCTTACTAGCACGCTCTAAGAGGCGAGAGTGTAGGTAAAAAACATCGCCCGGATACGCCTCACGACCCGGTGGGCGGCGTAAGATTAGCGACATCTCTCTGTATGCAACAGCGTGTTTTGATAGATCATCATAGATGATTAGTGCGTGGCGTGAGTTATCACGAAAATACTCGCCCATTGTTACGCCAGCATAAGGTGCTAGGTATTGAAGTGCAGCGGCGTCAGAAGCACCTGCATTTACTACGATTGTATAGTCCATAGCGCCGTATTCTTCAAGCTTTTTAACGACCTGTGCGACTGTTGATTGCTTTTGACCGATAGCGACATAGATACAAATAACGTCTTGTCCTCTTTGGTTGATTATGGTATCAATCGCAACGGTTGTTTTGCCAGTTTGGCGGTCGCCGATGATTAATTCGCGCTGACCACGACCGATTGGCACGAGTGCATCAATAGCTTTAATACCAGTTTGAAGTGGCTCGTGAACTGACTTTCTAGCCATAATACCCTTTGCTTTTTCTTCAACGAATCTTGTCTCTTTGGCTTCAATCGGACCTTTTGCGTCTATTGGCTCTCCAAGTGCATTTACCACACGTCCAATAAGTGCGTCGCCTACTGGCACACGAAGTAGCTTTTTAAGGCGTTTTACAGAAGTGCCTTCTCTAATGCTACTAATCTTATCAAGAACAACGATACCAACACTACTTTCTTCAAGGTTTAAAGCCATACCTTTCTCGCCACCCTCAAACTCAACCATCTCGCCAGCCATAACGTTTTTAAGTCCATAAACATTTGCAACGCCGTCAGCAACAGAGATGACCTTGCCAGTCTCTTCAACATCAACACTAAGATTAAAATTCTCAATCCTGTCTTTGATTATCGTGCTAATCTCATCAGCTTTATTTTTTACGCTCACGCTTTTACTCCTTTTAAATTGCTTTTAATATGTATTCGCTCATTTGAGCTTTTAGTCTATCAACAGAAAAACTCACCTCAACGCCTAAATCATTTAGCTCAACCTTAATGCCGTTGTATTCTTGTTTAACGACTTCAAGTTTGATTTTTGCATTAAATCGCTTTGAAAATTTATCCTCTAATGCCACGACCTCATCACTGCTTAAATCGTAACTACCATAAATTTTGCCAAGATAGATGTTTTGCATAGCCGCTCTTTGGCTTTTTAGCTCGTTAAATATCGTTGGCAAAAGCTCAAAACGCTTGTTTGTAGCAAGTAAATTTATGAAATTTACAAATTTCTGGCTTGGATTTTGTATCAAAGATAGTAAAAAATCCGCCTTTTTTTGAGTGCTTAACGTAGGCAAAGAGATGATATTTTTAAATTTATCCGAGCCAAATGCAGATGAAATTTGCTCTAAATTTGCTAGAAATTCATCAAGCTGGGTTAAATTTTTATCGCTTAAAACCGCTTTGACATATTTTTTTGCTACCACTTCTTTCATCAGCCAACCTTTTTAAGAATAATATTTATCAGCTCTTTTTGATCCACTTTTAAATTTTTATCATCAAAAATTTCATTTAAAAGCTCAGAAACGACAGCTTTTGTCATCTTTCGCTCCTCAAATTCTTTTTGGTCTTTAAAGCTTTTTTCTAAATTTAAAATCTCATTTTTCGTGTCTTTTTTGATCTTTTCAGCCAATAAAACAGCCTCTTTTTTTGCCGTCTCAACAAACGAAGCGGCGTTGATTTTAGCCTCATCTACACGCTTTATTGCGTCATCTTTTTTGTTGTTTGATTCTCTAAGTTTTACGGCGATACTTTCAAGTCTGTTTGCAATGCCAGTAATTCTATTTAGATACATTTGCTTTAATGGCTTGGCGATAAAATAGAGCAAAATTCCAAAAAACAGCAAGAAGTTAAGCGTTCTCTCAATGATATCGTAGTTTGCTCCGTCTTGTGCTAGTGCAAAAACTGGCAATAAAAATAGTAAAACTCTCATCTTAAATCCTTGATAATTTGCCATTAAGTGCGGTTTTTAGCTCTGGTAATTTAACCAACAAACTAGCTTTTAGCTCATCTTTTTGGGCATTTAGTGCGTTTAAAAACTGCGTATATTCAGCTTCTAATGCCGTTTTTTTGCTAGAAATTTCATCAGCTGCGGCATTTTTTGCAGCGTCTATCGCTTCTTGCTTGATTTTATTTGCTTCGCTTCTGGCGTCTGCGATTATACTTTGGATTTGAGCCTCGTAAGCACCAAGATCGTTTGCATTTTGGCTCACGCTCTCCTCATCTGCCTTTATAGACGCATTTCTCTCATCTATAAATTTAAGCATTGGTTTGTAAAGTAGCGAGTTTAAAATGGCGATTAAGCCTAGAAAAACGATAGCTGTTAGGACAACCAGTGGCGGATTTATCTCTAACATTAAACCTCCTTAAATTTTTATTAATATTATATTTGTTTGCGATTTTACAATAAAAGACAAAAAAATAAGTTTAAATTTTTAAAAATTTATCAAAATTTATCCAAAAATGCCCTGATTTGCTCTAAGCTATCAAATTCTAAGACTATTTTTCTATCTTTAAGCGTCGTTTTTACGCTGAAATTTTCAAATTTTTTGCTTAATTTTTCAAGCTCATTTTGATACTGCCAAACATCTTTTAAAATTTTCTCGCTCTTTTTGCTCTGATTTTTTATCTTTTGGATTAAATTTTCAGTATCTCTGACATTTAATTTTTGTCCGATTATCGTATCAACGACCAGTTTTTCATCGTTTCTATCAAGTCCTACGATGACCTTTGCGTGACTTTGAGTGAGCTTCTCATCGGCTAAAAGCGCCTTTGTTTCATCGCTAAGGCTTAAAAGTCGCATTGTGTTCGTGATTTGCGTTCGTGATTTATGAAGGATATTTGCTAACTCTTCTTGCGTGATTTTATACTCATCAATTAACTCTTTGTATGAATTTGCAAGCTCAATTGGGTTTAAATTCTCACGCTGAATATTCTCAATAAGCGCTAGTTCTCTTAAATTTTTTGAGCCTAAATCAGCCACGATAGCCGAAATTTTCGTATATCCTAGCATTTTTGTAGCACGAAGCCGTCTCTCGCCAGCAATTAGCATATAGCCATCGCCCCTTGCAACAACGATAACAGGCTGAATTAGTCCGTGCCTTTGAATGCTTTGACTAAGCTCCCTTAGGCTCTCTTGGTTAAAATTTTTACGTGGCTGGTATGGGTTTGGCAAGATTTGTGAAATTTCAATCTCGCTAACAATGCTGGTGTCAATCTCAAACTCCCTATTATAGGCGTCCTCAACATCATCAAAAATTTCGCCAAGTCCCCTGCCTAAGCTGTTTTTTTTAGCCATTTTTACTCCAATATCGCATAAGCTAATTTTTGATAAGCGACCGAGCCGGGCGATTTTATATCGTATAAAATGATAGGTTTGCCAAAGCTTGGACTTTCGGCTAGTTTGATATTTCTAGGGATTATGACTATCTCATCATCGCCCTCTTTATCCATAAAAAGCTTCTTTTTAACGTGATTTTTTAGGTCTTCAAGCGTGCTTTTTGAAAGGTTATTTTGCGAGCTAAACATTGTCGGCAAAAAGCCGCGAATGTTTAATCTAGGGTTTGTTTCACGCTTGACTAATTTTATGGTTTGAAGCATCATCGCTAAGCCTTCAAGTGCGTAATACTCGCACTGAACTGGGATTATCACGCTATCGCTTGCATTTAGGGCATTTAGTGTAAGAGCACCAAGTGCTGGCGGGCTGTCAATGATGATAAAATCATACTCATCTTTTATCTCTTCAAGCTTTGTTTTTAGCGTGAGTTTAAAGTCGCGGTTTTTATCATCAAACTCACGCTCAATGCTGACAAGTCCGATGTTTGATGGAGCTAAAAATAGCGTTGGTATGTGAGTTTTTAGCACGATCTCCGATAGGCGTTTTGCACCAGTTAGGACGTGGTAGATATTAAATTCGCTGTCGCTTCTGCTAAAACCCATACCAGTCGTTGCGTTTGCTTGTGGGTCAATGTCAATTAGCAAAACACGCTTTTCAGCTACCGCAAGCGATGCAGCTAAATTTACAGCCGTTGTCGTTTTACCAACGCCGCCTTTTTGGTTTGCAATAGTTATAACTTCACTCATCTTAAAGAATACACCTTTTTATTATTTATAAAAATCGCTCCGTCATCGCAGAGCATAGCCTGTGATAAATCCACGCTCAAATCGCCAATGTGCGTAATGAATTTTTTTGATTTGGCAAATTCTACACTAAACTTGCTAAAAATCTGCTTCCATAAAAATTTTTTATCAAGCTCGGCTAAAAAGCCCCAAACTACGCTGTTTGGCTCGGTTTTTATATCCAAAATCCCTGCATTTTGGGGCGATGAGTGCAAGTTTAAACCAATGCTACCGATATAAATTTCGCCAATCTTTGTGCTTATCGTCCCACCGATTTTTAGGTCGTTTATGTAAAAATCATTTGGCCATTTTACCCAGACTTTTGAGCCTAAATTTTCTAAATAATTTTTCATAATCATTGAAAAATAGATTGAAATTGAGGCGTCGTTTAAATCATCTGGCAAAAAATTTTTATGCAAACAAAATGATAAAAAAAGGTTACCTTCGCCATTTAGCCAAGTGTTTTGGCGACTGCCAACACCAGCACTTTGACTTTTTGCACAGATTGCAAAGGGTGGATTTATCACGCCATTTTTGATTGCCTCTATCAAATAAAGGTGCGTTGAAGCACACTCATCAACAAACTCAACTAGCATAGTTTGTCGCCTATTTTTAGCCGTTTGCCGTTTATAAATTCGCTTGCATTTACTGGCTTTTTACCCGGTTCTTGAAGGATGAAAATTTTAAGAGAGCCATTAAGCGTTGCAACCTGAAAATTATCCTTTTCTATCTTTAAAATTTCGCCAATTTCGCCACTCAAATCGCCCATTTTTAAGCTTAAAATTTTAAGCCCACTGGCTAAAAAAATGCCCGGCCAAGGCGTAAATGCCCTAAATTTATTGTAAATTTCAGCCGAACTTTGACTAAAATCAAACAACCCCATCTCCTTTTTTATCTTTTTACAAATCGTGGCTTTTGTGCTATCTTGCTTTACTGGCGTGATTTTATTGAAATTTTTAAGCGTGCTAACGGCTAAAACGCCTGCCATTTTGGCTAGCTCATCAAAAAGCTCACCAGCCGTTTTATCCGCTAAATTTGTGCGTGAAATCTCTAAAATATCGCCAGTATCAAGCCCAACATCCATTAGCATTGTAGTTACACCACTCTCGCTCTCTCCCTCTAAAATCGCACTTTGAATGGGACTTGCACCGCGAAATTTTGGCAAGATTGAGGCGTGAAGATTTATGCAAGGTGCTATGTCTAAAACCTCTTTTGGCAGGATTTGCCCATAGGCTGCAACCACGATAAAATCGGGCTTGTAAGAGCGAATTTGCTCGTGCGTGGTGCTATCTTTTAGATTTTTTGGCTGAAAAATCGGCACATTTGGGTGGTTTTTAAGCAAAAATTCCTTAACGCTTGGTGGTGTTAAAACCTGCTTTCTGCCGACTGGTTTATCAGGTTGAGTAAAAACGGCTAAAACATTAATATTATTACGCAAAATTTCGCTTAAAATTTCAGTGGCATAATCTGGTGTGCCCATAAAAATTATATTCATCTCTCCCCCTTAAATTTGACTGATTTTTGCCATATTTTTGCCGTGATTTTTGCAAAAATAGAGATTTTTATCGGCTAAATTTAGGGCGATGTCAAACTGCTCAATGCTGTCTAAAATCCTGCTACCAAAAACACCACCAACGCTCACGCTCACGCTTAATCCGCTAACATCGTGCCTGATTTGCCTTACAGAATTTTTTAGCTCATCTGCAATCAAACTTAAATCGTCAAAACTCTCATCAACAAAAAGTAGCACAAACTCCTCGCCACCCCAGCGAGCCACCAGCGATGATGAGATATTAGAAAAACAGCCAACAACCTGCGTTAAAACCATATCGCCAGTGTCGTGCCCAAAATTATCATTTATAGCCTTAAAATCATCAATGTCAATGATTAAAACGCCGATATTTTCGTGGTTTTTCTCCAAAAATTTCTCGCCTACAATCCTATAAAATGACTGCCTGTTAAGCACACCAGTTAGGGCGTCATAGTCGGCGATTTTTTGATAAAAGTCCTTTTGTGTGTCAATTTTTAAAATGTCATTAAAATACTGGACGCTAAAAAACTGCTGATAAATCGCAATCCCACCAACGGTGATTAATAAATTTGCAAACAACATCTCATCTTTTAGGCTAACGATATGCTCAGGCAAATCATAAAGGCTAAATCCAAGCATCTTCGTAAAATAAAAAAGAGCCAAAAATGAAACAGCCGAGATGATAAAAAATAGATACGACCTGAATGTGGATTTTTTAATATCTAAGAACATAACGCAAACCACGCCAAGCAGGTAAAGCTCGTATCCATAGCCAAATCCGTAGCTAATTGTCGTAAAAATTGACCCAGCGATGATTTGTATCCTAAGCAGGATATTTGCAAGACTTGCAAGATCTTTTATGACAAAAATTAGGGTTGCTAAAAACGACACAACTGCCGTGATTTTAAAGACTAAGAGTGCAAACATATCTTGCTTGTAAGCCAAAAATCCGCCGTAGCCAGACACTGCCATACAGATGATGACAAATGATATGGCTAGTTTGCCCTCGGTTGAGATTTGATTAAACATTCTCTATCGCCTTAAACACGACTTGATTTCTGCCGCCACTCTTGCCTTCATAAAGTAAAATATCGGCTTGTTTGATGAGTGGATTTATTATATTTGGGCTAAATTTATCACAATAAACCACGCCAAAGGTAAGCGAAATTTTAATGCCAAGACCACTGAAATTTAGGCTCTCATCTCTAATCATCTGCCTAGTTTTCTCAACCCTATCTCGTAGCTCGTCTTTGTTTAAATTCTCGCAAAAAATCAAAAATTCCTCTCCACCCCAACGAGCAATCAAATCATCTTTTCTAAAATTTTTGGTTAAAATTTTTGCGACAAATTTAATCGTTTCATCGCCCACAGCGTGTCCATAAGTGTCATTTACGCTTTTAAAATAATCAATATCACAAAGGATAACACAAATCCTATTTGATGAAATTTTAAGCGAAATTTCATCGCTCATCGCCCTTCGGTTTAAAAGTCCAGTTAAAAAATCCATCCTTGAAATTTGCCTAGTTAGCTCTTTGTCTTGCTCTTTTTGCTCAAACGACCTTCTTATCGTGTCGTGATAAAATATCAAAAAAACAAGGGCTGAGAGCAAAACGGCAATAGAGCTATTTAAGAAGTGAGTATCGTAAAATTCATCAAGTGCGACATTTTTTTCGCCCTTATAAACCACTAGCATAAAGTAAAAAAATACGCCGACAAAAACAAACTGAACGACAGATAAAATTTGCGATAATCTTTTGTGTTTCATACTAATAAAATAGTTAATTAGCAAGATAAGCACGACATAAAGCCCATTGCCAGTCTCCCAGCGATAAACGCTCACAAAAACAATCATCGTAATTAGTAAATGCAAATAAAACCAAATAATCATAATTTGCGTGTAATGCTTGGTGTGATAAAAGCCTAAAATAAGAAAATAAATAATACCAATCGCAAAGGCATCATACCAAACAGCCCACATCTCACCAGCCTTGATGTAGTAATACGGATACTGCAAAATCGCAATAGATGTCAAAATGCCAATAAGTGTCAGCACATCTTTTAGGGTTATGGTCTTATAATCCTTACAAACCCTAGCGATATCCTTTAAAAAGCTCTTGAAATTTAAAACTACAACAGGCAATTTTACTCTTTTTACTTAAAATTAAAATCTTGCATTCTATCCAAAATAAGCTTAATCAATCTATTTTTTATTGTAAATATTTTGTTTATTTTTTGTAAATTTAAATACAAAATAACAATATAATAACAATTAAATTTTAATTTTTTATTAATTTTTAAGCTTATTTTCAATGGGGGGGGGTATAATACTATCTTTGAAAAAACAAAAACAAGGAGATATTATGAAAATTTCAAAGTTAGTTTGTGTTGCTATTTTTGGTGCGACACTTAGCATTCAGGGCGTATTTGCAAGTGATTTAGAACAAAAACTACAAGAACTCACACAAAAAGAGCAATCAGCCGCTAATTATTTAAAATCCGTAACAGATGATTTTAATAAAAATTTAACAATTTATAACAACGCTCTTAAAGAAAAAGATAACCTACAAGATAAAGCAAATAAATTAAAAAATGAGTTAAATATTTTAAAACAAGAACTAGATACCACAATAAAAACTAATTTTGAACTGACAAATCAAGCCGAGAAAGAAAAAGTAATTTTACAAAATAAAAAAAATATCCTAGATGAACTACCAACAAAAATAAGCTCATTAAAAGATTTAATAAAACAAGCAGAAACAGAGATACAATCAATAGAAGATAAATTAAATAAAAAGCACGAAGAATTAGAAAAAACAACAGATGAGAGTAAGAAAAATTCACTAAAAAATGATATAGAAACAGAAAAAGAAAAATTAAATAGCAAAACAGACAAAGTTTCAAACGACAAAAAAGAGCTAGATAGAATTCAAAAAGAAAAGAATGATTTAGAACAAGAAATTCCAAACTTAGAAGCGGATATTAAAGATATAGAAAACAAAGCAATCTCATTAATACCAAGAGCACAAAATAAACAAGATCAAGTAGATGAAACCCGCGAAAAACTAGAAAAAGCCTTAGATGATATCTCATTTTTTAGTGCTACAACCGAAACGGACGCAAAACAAGCACTAGATAAGAGCAAAGCTAAAAAACAAGAGGCACAAGCTGAGCTAGACAAGCTAAAAAGCGAGATAGAAAAGTTAAGAAGTGCTGATAATCTAAATAAAAATATCAAAGATAAACAAAACGCCAAAAATGCACTAGAAAAAGCAAAAGAAAACCTAACAAAAGCCACCGATGAAAATGAGAAACAAAAAGCACAAGATGAGATGAATAAGGCAGAAAACGAGCTTAAAAAAGCACAAGAAAATCAAGAAAAAGCGACCAAAAACAGAACAGAACAACTAATTAAAAACGGAGTTATTTCAAGCGGTTTAGAAGCGCAAATTTTAACTTCGCTATTTGGCACAAACAAAGACGAGATAGCAAACGAACTAACCGCTGATGATAACACAATAAAAACAACAATCAAAAACGCCACAACTTCTATTAAAAACACGCAACAAACGCTAAATCAAGGCATAACAACCGAACTAATAAAACTAAACACCGATATGGCGACATCAACAAGACTTGCTAAATTAAGCAACCCTTTTAACAACGATCTAGCCTTAGCTTACGCCTTAAATAACATAAAAGGCGAGTTTTTCGCTGATAGCGCAGATACACTAAATAACTTGGTGCGTGAATACACAAATAGATTTAAATACGACAACAATCTTTGGGCAAATGTAATGGGTGGCAAGGGCGATAATAAAAACGGCACAGACTCAAAACTCTATGGTTTTAGCACAGGCTATGATAAGGCGTTTGATAACACGATAATTGGCGGTTTTGCAACGATTGCAAATAGCCAATTAGAAGCTGATTTTGTAAAAAATAAGGCAAAAAATTATCAATTTGGATTTTATTTAAGAAGCTTTTTAGACAGCAACGAAATTGATACTAAAATTTCATACGGATTTGCTAAAAATAAATTTGAAAGGGTGCAAAAAGAAGCGAACCATAATGCAAAATACAACTCAAATTTCTTTAACGCCTCAATTAGCTATGGTTACGTATTTAACGTATCTAGCGGGACTTTTTTAAAGCCATTTATTGGATTTGAATATGATAAAATCACAAATAAAGCCTTTAATGAAAGTGGCACTTACGCCATAAATTATGAAAAAACAAGTGCTAGTGCGCTTAGTGCAAAGCTTGGCGTTGAGCTTAGAAACTACATATCAGAAGGCAGTTATTTTTATCTAACACCAAATTTAAAACAAGAAATAAGTAAAAAAGTAGATGATTTAAAAGGTGCTTATGTAGGCTCGGCTTACGATTTTACCGTGCTTGCAGATGATAAGAAAAAGACCTTTGTAGGTGGTGAGCTTGGTGCTGATTTTACTATCACAAAAAATCTATCACTAAATGCAAATTTAGGCATAAAAGCAAGAAGTGATGAAAAATATTACAATGCAAGTTTAGGGCTTAAATATAAATTCTAAGCTAATACCCTCTTTTATTAAGAGGGTATTAAATCTCTTGCGGGCGGTAAATTTTTACGCCATTTTCTGCTATTTTTGCTACTTTTATAGTCGCTTTTGCGATATCTTTACCGCTCATTGGGGCGATATTTTTAAACCAGCCTTTTGGTAAAATTTCAAAGAGCAAAATCATAAATTTTTCGCCGTATCTTTTATCCTTTCGCTCTCCATTTATTAGCGGTGGATGGATTATGCTTAGGCTTTTAAAGCCCTGCTCTTTTACGCCTTTTTCGGCTTCGCCCTTTGATTTTAGGTATAAAAATTTTGAGTTTATATTTGCTCCTGGTGCTGAAATAAGCGTGAAATTTTCACAGCCCGAGCATTTTGCCCAAATAGCTAAATTTACTGGATAAATCACATCAACTTTTTTGAAATTCTCCGCGCTTTTTGCCTGTTTTATCGTCGTGCCTAACGCGCAAAAAACGGCGTCAAAACGCTCATTTTCAAGCGATAAAATTTCATCAAAATTTATAACTTTCTCTCTTAATTTTTGATGCTTTGCCCCACTTGCTTTTCGCACCCAAGTTACAACCTCATCGCACTCTTTATCATCTAAAAACTCGCTAACTATCTCACGACCCACAACGCCACTAGCACCGACAACTAAAATTTTTCTCATTTTCACTTTCTCTTTAAAAGTTCAAGCAGACTAAATTTCAGCTCGTTTATATTCTCGCCGCTTAACGATGAGATAGGCAGGACAAAATATGGCTTTGAAGCGTCAAACTCATAAATATCTTGTTTGTATCCAATATCGCCGTTTAAGCCAAGATGAGCGATAAAATCGGCAATCTTTGCCACATCATCACAAGCGTCAATCCTAGTGAGCGCCACAGCATAATCTCGCCCAAAAAGCTCTGGCGAAAATTTCAAAACCTCGCTTCTAAGCGTGTCAAACTGCTCTTTTAAGTCGCGATAATTTGCCAAATCAATCATATAAAGCAAAATTTTTGTCCGCTCAATGTGCTTTAAAAACTTAATCCCAAGCCCTCTGCCGTCGCTTGCGCCCTCAATAATACCCGGAATATCAGCCATAACAAAGCCATTATACTCATCAACCGCAACTTGCCCTAACTTTGGCGTGAGCGTGGTAAATTCGTAGTTTGCAATCTGTGGCTTTGCGTTTGAAACGACCGAGATTAGCGTTGACTTGCCGACATTTGGAAAGCCCACAAGCCCCACGTCAGCGATTAGTTTTAGCTCCAAACGGACGTTTTTAACCTCTTCTGGCAAGCCCTTTTGAGCGTATTCTGGCGCTTGATTTACCGAGTTTTTAAAGTGGATATTGCCAAGTCCGCCCTTGCCACCTTTTAAAAACAGCACCCTTTGCCCCTGCTCTGTTAGGTCGCACAAAAGCTCGTTAGTATCGGCGTCATACACAGCAGTGCCGGGCGGGACGATAAGCTCCAAGCTCTCGCCCTTTTTGCCATTCATCCGTGAGCCTTGTCCTGCTTCGCCGTTTTTTGCGCTCAAAGAGCGTTTGCCTTTGTAGGCGGCTAGCGTGTGAGAGTTGTTATCTACGATAAAATAGACATCTCCGCCATCCCCACCATCTCCACCGTCTGGACCGCCTAAAATCACGTGTTTTTCACGGCGAAAGCTAACTGCCCCAGCGCCGCCGTGCCCTGAACTAACCCTAAAACTCGCGCTATCTATAAACATTTTTTGCCTTTAAATTTTTAGTAGCGATTATACCCAAACTTGCTAAAACTATGCCAAAGCTACCGCAATATCACTCTTTATTAGTGGGTTTAATTTGAAAATTTCAGTATTGCTTTGATAAAGATTTCTCCAAGATGAGTAGCCGTATTCTATGGGACTTATCTTGCCTCCTTTGCTTTTTAAGCTTTTTATGATTTTGGCGTTACAAGCATAACCATCGCTACCCATATTCTCTTTTACCGCTTGAATAATATCTGAAAAATCAGATATTTGACTATCCTGACGAGATAATAAAATAAAATTTGAATATGCATCTTTTATTGATTGCTTAGTCTTTTGTTCGCCAAACCCTAAAACTACTTTATTCATTTTTTTAAGCTTTATAATAAGCGAAGCGAAATCGCAATCACTTGAAATAATACCAACAATATCTATTTGGTTAAATCTCATAGTATCCTCAAGCACATCCAAACAAAGCGAAACATCGCTAGAATTTGGCTTGTGATTAAAAATTTGGATAGCTTCTATATCACTTGCTTGTAAAATTTCATCCCAACCGCAACGCTTAGTAAAATCTTTATACGCTTTTTTAATAACAATCTCATAGCGTTCATTTTGGCAATACCTAACAACATCTGAGAAAAAAGTATGACTTACGTTTTGACAGTCAAAATATAAAGCTATTTTCATATCTATGCCCTTAAATTTACCCTCTCCTTTTCTTTTTACAAAAAGGAGAGGATGTATTATTTTTTAGGCGGATTATTGCCTCTGCCACCGCCACTTGGATTACCAGTAGTGCTTGGACCATTTGGTGGTCTAACGCTTGACTTTGCCATTATTATCACCTCCTTTCAGTAGATTTGGTATAATTGGTTTTTGTAACGAAATTATATAAAAGAGTCAGGCGACAAATGGCGACAAAAAAATATGAACGTGAGTGCAAGAAATTAGCCACAGATATATATAGTGGAGTGTATAAAACAGGGTGTAGTTTAATTCAATTTCTTATCTTATTCGTAGGACATAAAGAAAATAACGACGACGAAAAGGAGTTAGAAAAACGGGCAAAATCCTACGAAAGACAAATGCAAAGAGCAATAAATGGTAATTTAGGCTCCGAAAAAAGTCTGAATAAATTAAGGGAAATATATCAATTCTTACTAGATAATGATGATTATAAAAAACTAAATTTTTACAAACCTCTCCTAGATGATAGCTTCGAGCGACAAATTTTAGGCGATGGGCTATGTGATAATATAGAAAAAAGCTCCGAACGAGCCTTTAATACGAGCATTGATTAATTTCCTTATTCTCTTTTAGACAGTTTTTCAGTTGCTGTATGCAATATTCTTTTTTATAATAACGCCCTTGTTCGCCTACGCATTTTGAGATAAAGGAATATTCTTCTTCTATACTATAACGCTCCAAAAACATCTCATAGCCGCCATAAGCCAATCCGCTAACTAAAATCACGCCAAACCAAAATCCACCGCCACCTTTTGAATCGCCAGCCTGCTCTTTATTAATCGCTTCATCTATAGATGATCTAAATTTATCGCTCTCTTGTATAAATTTTACCAATCTTTCGGCATCGGTTGAACTTATTTTATTATTATCGGCATTTATTTTTAACTCTTTTATGCCGTCATCCATAAGCTGATTGATGTTTTTTAATAAGTTTTTATCTACTAAATTTTCTACAATATTTTTTTGTATTTCGCTTTTGTCTATTCGCATATTTTAGTCTCCATGCTAGTTTAAAATATTATCGCTAATAAGCATAAAAACAGAAAATGTTATGGCAAATTCTCTTTACCAAACAGCTGGATAAACATTTTTTGCCTTTAAATTTTTGCTTGATTATAGCAAATTTTGCTTATTTCATTATTTTTTTGTTAAAATTGCAAAAAAATTACAAGGATTAATCAATGAATATTTTAATCACTGGTGGGGCTGGGTATATCGGTTCGCACGTTTTAAAGGCACTTTTAGAGCTTAAAGAGCATAAAATTAGCGTTATTGATAACCTAAGCAAAGGCAGTTTAAACGCCATAAATGAGCTTAAAAAAATTGCAGATTTTTCGTTTTTTAATCTTAGTTTAGAGGATGATTTGAATGAAATTTTTAAAAACGGCAAATTTGATGCGATTATCCACTTTGCAGCCTTTATTGAGGTCTTTGAAAGCACTCAAAATCCACTAAAATACTATCTAAACAACACCGCAAATGTGGCAAAAATTCTAACCTACTGCCAAAAATATGGCGTAAATCGCTTCATTTTTAGCTCCACGGCTGCCGTTTATGGAGAGCCAGATACTGATGAAGTAAGCGAAAAAAGCCCTACAAATCCGATAAATCCTTACGGACATTCAAAGCTGATGAGTGAGCAAATCATCAAGGATTTTGCCGCTTCTAATTCTAATTTTAGATACGCCATTTTGCGTTATTTTAACGTTGCTGGGGCTAGCATTGATAACACAATCGGTCAAAACTACCCAAACGCCACGCATTTAATAAAAGTAGCAGTCCAGACCGTACTTAAAAAAAGGGAGCAAATGAGCGTTTTTGGCAGGGATTATGCCACAAAAGACGGCACTTGTGTGCGTGACTACATACACGTTTGCGACCTTGCAAATGCCCATATTTCGGCACTAAACTACATAAACAAAAACGAGAGCGAAACCTTTAATGTAGGTTATGGGCGGGGTTTTTCGGTGCTTGAAGTAATTGAGATCACAAAGGCTGTAAGTGGCGTAAATTTCAAGGTTTTAGACGCCCCAAGACGCGATGGCGACCCAGCGATTTTAATAGCAAATTCAAATAAACTAAGAGAGAAAACCGACTGGCAGCCAAAATTTGATGATTTAAGACTGATTGTTAAAACAGCACTTGACTGGGAGCGAAAAATTTAGCCCTTTTTGGCTATTTTTTGCCCCTTTGAGCTTAAAAACACACAACAAATTATCAGCACAAATCCAACAAAATCTAAAAACAAAAACTGCGTTTTTAGCCAAAAATGCGCAAAAATCGTGGCACTAACTGGCTCAATACAAGCCACCAAACTAGCCCTAGCCGCACCTAAAATTTTAACCCCAACCATATAAAAACTAAACGACAAAATCGTCCCAAAAAATATCACAGAAAAAAACGCTAAAAATCCACTAAAATCGCTTAAAAATCCAAACTGCCACACACGCAAATAAAGCCCCAAAACAACGCCACCAAAGAGCATTGCCCAACCTAAAACCAATGCGACCGGATATTTTTTATTAAGCCTTTTTGGCACTAAATTGTAAAAACAAGCCCCAATCGCACTTAAAAACGCAAAAATGAGTGCCTCTTTGCTAACTACAAATTTACCAAAATCGCCGTGCGTGGCTAAAATCACAACGCCAAGAGTGGCTAAAATAAGCGAAATTAGCTCATTTAGCCTAGCAAATCTACGCTCATTAAAGCAAACGATTATCAAAATAATCGCTGGTGCGGTGTATTGAATCACGGTCGCAATCCCTGCATTTGATAGGTAAATCGCATAAAAATATGTATATTGTGTCATCATTAGACCGATTATTGAGTAAATTAAAAGCTCTGGCAAAAGCCTAATATCTTTTATGGGTAAAACCGCTCTTTTAGGGCTTTTAATCAGATAAAAAGCGACTAATAAAGCCCCAGAAACAAGCAATCTATACGGCACTAAAAAGTCGGCATTTACATTTTTTTGTGTAAAAAGATACTGGCCACAAGCACCGCTAAATCCCCATAAAATTCCGCCCAAAAGCGTTAAAATAAGTCCAAAAATTTCACGTTTCATTTTGAGATTTTATATTTTTTTTGCTAAATTTAGCAAAATTTTAAAGGCACAAAATGGAGATAAATTTAAAAGAAAAAGGCATCATAAAACGGCTAACAAACAAAACATTTTGCTTTGATGAACGCCTAAAAAACGGCTTTTTTACCGCTACATATTTTTTAAAAGTGCAAAAAATCATCAAGCAAAATTTAGCAAATCAAAGCGTAACAATGCAGTGGTTTTGCCGAAAAGACGGCGTAATGGTGTGCGGGGTTGATGAGACGGTGGCACTGCTTCACACATTTGCTATTAATCCGCAATCGCTAGAAATTTTCGCCCTAAATGACGGCGATATCGTGAGTGCTTACGAGCCGGTTTTAAAAGTGCGTGGGGCGTATGAAAATTTTGGCTTTTTAGAAAATGTGATTGATGCCGTTTTAGCAAGGCGTTCAAGCGTGGCAACAAACGCTCATAACGCCGTTTTAGCCGCAAATGGCAAGGAGCTTTTTTGTATGGCTGACAGACAAGATGAAATTTTAACACAAATTGCCGATGGCTACGCTTGCTATGTCGCTGGCATAAAAAAAGTCGCAACGGACGCACTTGGAGCGTGGTGGGGCGGACGTGGCTCTGGGACAATGCCTCACGCCCTAATTCAAATGTGTGGTGGCGACGTCGTTAAGGCGTGTGAAATTTATAAAAAAACCTTCAAAGATGAAAAAATCACAGCATTAGTTGATTATAACAACGACGTAATCACGGACGCTTTGCGTGTGGCAAGGGCGTTTGGCAGCGATTTAGCAGCGGTTAGGGTTGATACATCGGCTAATTTAATTGATAAATTTTTTAACGACAAGGACACGAGCGGATTTGACCCAAAAGGTGTCTGCCCGGAGCTTATTTTTGCCCTAAGAAAAGCACTTGATGATAGCGGTTTTAGCTGGGTTAAAATAGTCGTTAGCTCTGGCTTTACGCCCCAAAAAATCGCACTTTTTGAAGCAAAAAACTGCCCTGTTGATACTTATGGCGTCGGTAGCTTTTTGGTTAAAAACGACACGTGCGGATTTACTGGCGATTTGGTTGAGCTAAATGGCAAAGATGAGGCGAAATTTGGGCGAAAAAACGTCCGCTCGGATAGGTTAGAGCTAGTTAGCTTTGTTTAAAAATTTTTTGCTATCATAAGCCAAAAAGGATAAAAAATGGTAGAAAATTTAGCAATGTTTAAAAATTTAGATAAAAAAGAGTTGGAGCGGTTAAACGAGATAAGTATCGTAAAAAAATACAAAAAAGGCGAGTTTTTATTTATGGAGGGCGATGAGCCAAAGTGGCTTCTTTTCTTACTCTCTGGCTCGGTTAGGCTCTATAAAAGCTCAGCAAAGGGCAAAGAGATTTTCTTGCACCAGCTTGTGCCACTAAATTTCATCGCCGAACTTGCAAATTTTGAAAATATCCCCTACCCTGCAACGGCGATTTTTAGCATATCTGGCGAGGTTTTAAAGATTGATTATGCTAAATTTTGCGATGAGTTTTTAACAAATCCAAAAATCTCAATGCAAATCATAAAATCACTCTCACAAAAGCTAAAAATCACGAGCGAAATTTTGCACCAAGAGCTTGTTTTAAGCTCAGAAGCAAGGGTTGCTAAATTTATAGTAGAAAACGAAGATCTCTTTAACGAGCTAAAACACACAAAAATCGCCTCAATCCTAAATATCACACCAGAAACATTTTCAAGAATTCTTAATAAATTTAAAACATCAAATTTAATTGAACTAAGCCCAAGCAACACAATCATCGCAAAAGACGAAATAAATTTACAAGGCATATATGAAAATTGAAAGTAAATATCATATAAATTTCATTGATATAAATCAACTTCGTTTAATTTAAATTTTACTATAATTCACAATTAAAAAATCTATTTTATATTCTAAATCTAAGTTTAATATAAAATTTACGGAGGTGCTAATTGCCAAACACGAAAAAGAAAATTTTTGTATGGTCATCTGTCATAGTTGGCGTCATCATCGGACTTATCGCCTCTATGGGCGTAGCTGATGTGCTTCACGCCACTGGTAGCGGATATACTTGCACGATGTGCCACACGATGGACGCTATGAACGCTGCCTACCACGAAGACACGCACGGCGGTAAAAACAAGCTAGGCATAAAAGCCGAATGCTCAGCCTGTCACCTTGACCACACGAGTGCTTACACATATGTTTTAACAAAAATCAAAGTCTCCATAAATGATGGATATAAGACCTTTTTTACCGATACAGATAAGATTGACTGGCAAAAAAAGCGTGAGCACCGCTCACACTTTGTCTATGATAGTGGCTGTCTGACCTGTCACTCAAATTTAAAGGATGTCATCCAAGCTGGTAAGTCCTTTTTGCCTCACCGAGAGTATTTTATTTTAGGTAATAAAAACAACAAAACCTGTGTTGATTGCCACGAAAATGTCGGGCATAAAAATTTAGGTTTTCACATTGATAAAGCAGAAAAATTAAAAATAGAAAAAACAACTTCAAAGGAGTAAAAAATGTTTAAACAAGTTGCTATACTTTTAGCCTGTCTGATGTCGTTTGTCTTTGCAAATGCCGATACAAACGAATCTGTAAAGCTAAACCTTGTTAAAAATATCAAGGTAAATCACAAGCTTGACCCACTCTCAAAAAGCTGTGTCGAGTGTCACGCCGAGAAAACACCGGGCGTTGTGGCTGACTGGAAACAATCTCGTCACGCACACGCAGGTGTAAGCTGTATGGACTGCCACTCGGTAAATGCTGATAATCCTATGGCATCAGCCAAGGTGCATCCAAAGGACTCAAACAACTACGTTTCAATGCTAGTAAGCCCAAAAACCTGTGCTAAATGCCACCAAAACGAAGTTAAAGAGTTTGAAGAGAGCGGTCACGCAAGAGGTGCTATGCAAATGTATGCAAAGCCGGGTATGGTTAAGCTAATGTATCACTACGAAGGTGCTGATCATCCAGAATACAAAATGACGCCTGATACCACTGGCTGTGCTATGTGTCACGGCACTATCATCAAGCTTGACGCTGATAAAAAGCCGACCCCTGAAACTTGGCCGACATACGGCGTAGGCACGGTCTATCCTGACGGCGGAGTTGGCGGTTGTAAATCTTGCCACACTATGCACAAATTTAGCATAGCAGAGGCTAGAAAACCAGCAGCTTGTGCATCTTGCCACTTAGGGCCAGATCACCCAGATATTGAGATTTTTAACAACTCAAAACACGGACACGTATTTAATTCAGAAGGTCACACTTGGAATTACGACAGTGCTCCAAACACTTGGGATGTGCCTGATTTTAGAGCTCCGACTTGCTCGGCTTGCCATATGAGCGGTGTTGGCGAAGCGGTATCAACTCACAACGTTTCAAGACGCCTAAAATACAACCTTTGGTCGCCACGCTCTAACCTAAGAACTGGCGGCGTTGATAAGGCTGTTGAGGACTACAAAAAAACTGGCAAACTAAATGTCGGCACACCACTAGCTGGACACCCAAGCGGCGACCCTGAAAAGGCACGTGCTGAGATGAAGCTAGTTTGTAAAGTCTGCCACAGCACGACAAGCACGGATAATTTCTTTGTAATGGCTGATAAACACGTTGAGCTTTACAATGTATATTTTGATGAAGCTAAAAAAATGCTTGATGACTTAAAGGCTAAGAATTTACTTCTTGAAGATGAGTGGTCTGACGAATTCCAAGAGATTTACTACCACTTATGGCACCACGAAGGTCGCCGTATGAGACAAGGTGCGTTGATGAATGCCCCTGACTATGCTCACTGGCACGGAGTATTTGAGGTTAAAAACGACATCAGAAAACTTCGCAAAATCTACAAAGAACGCATAGAAACTGGTAAAATCCACTAAAATTCTAGGGCTTTTGCCCTAGAATTCTCACTTTTATTTTCTTTTTCACATAATTTTTATATAATTTTTTTATGAAACAAATCAAAGCACTATTTTTAGATAGAGATGGCGTGATAAACGAGGATTTTGGCTACGTTTATAAGATTAGCGATTTTAAATTTCGCGAGGGCATTTTTACAGCCTTGCGTGAATTTAGCGAACTTGGCTACACTATCATTGTCGTTACAAATCAATCTGGCATTGGGCGAGGCTACTACACGTTAGAGCAGTTTTTAGAATTAAACGAGTTTATGCTAAGCGAATTTAGCAAAAACGGCGTAAAAATTTCAAAAGTCTATTTTTGCCCACACGCACCAGAGGAGGATTGTGAGTGCAGAAAGCCACGTGCTGGTATGATTTTAAACGCACAAAAAGAGCTAAACGTGGATTTAAAAAACTCAATTATGATAGGCGACAAGCAAAGCGACATTGACGCTGCAAACAACGCTAAAATCGGGCTTAGCTTCTTGCTTGACGGGCAAAATTTCAAAAACGTCATTGATGTTTTAGATTGGTTAAAGAGAGGTAAAATTTTATGAAAAAACGCATAGTTATCACTGGCGGTGCTGGTTTTGTTGGCTCGGCACTTGCGCACTATTTTGATGAAAATTTCAAAAAATGCGAGGTCTTAGTCGTTGATAAATTTAGAAACGATGAAACATTTAGCAATGGCAACCTAAAAAGCTTTGGGCATTTTAAAAATCTGCTAGGTTTTAGTGGCGAAATTTTTGAGGGCGACATAAACGAAAAACGCACCCTTAAAAAGATAGAAAACTTCGCTCCTGACGTGATTTTTCACGAAGCAGCGATATCAGATACGACCGTAAAAGAACAAGATGAAGTCATCAGAACAAACGTAAATGCCTTTGTTGATTTGCTTGAAATTTCAAAAAATCTTGGTGCAAAAATGATCTACGCAAGCTCAGGAGCGACCTACGGCAACGCAAAAAGTCCGCAAAAAGTGGGCGAGTGTGAAAACCCGAACAACGTCTATGGATTTTCAAAATTGGCAATGGATAAAATCGCCGCAAAATACGCAAATAACGGCTCTGACGTGGTAGGACTTAGATATTTTAATGTCTATGGCAAGGGCGAGTTTTTCAAAAACAAAACCGCCTCAATGGTGCTTCAATTTGGACTTCAAATTTTAAGTGGCAAAGCCCCACGCCTTTTTGAAAACAGCGATCAAATAAAGCGCGATTTTGTCTATATAAAAGATATAATTAACGCAAATTTTCTAGCCATAAACGCAAAAAGTGGCGTCTATAACGTAGGCACTGGCACGGCAAGAAGCTTTCAAGAGATCGCTGACATTTTACAGCGTGAGCTTGGCACAAACTACGGCAGCGAGTATATCAAAAACCCATTTGTTGGCTCATATCAGTTTCACACAGAAGCCGACATAGCACCGACAAAATCGGCACTTGGCTATGAGAGCAGGTGGAGCTTAGAAGAGGGCATAAGAGATTATGCACCAGAGATAAAAAGAATTTTTAAAGAAGAATTAAATGGATAAAAACGTGAAAATTTTAGTCGTTGGCGATCTGATGCTTGATCATTATGTTTGGGGCAGTTGCGATAGAATTTCGCCAGAAGCCCCAGTGCAAGTCGTTAAGATTAAAAACGAAACCCACAGGCTTGGTGGCGCTGGTAACGTGGTTTGCAACCTAATCTCGCTCGGTGCAAACGTGAGCGTGGCTAGTGTTTTAGGCGATGATGATACTGGCAAAAAGATACGCCAAAATTTAGAAAATTTAGGTGCAAACACCTCGCTTATTTTAAACGAAAACGGCAGAGAAAGCTCACTAAAAAGCCGTGTAATGGCTACTCATCAGCAAGTTGTCAGAATTGATAAAGAAAGCACTGGCAAGATAAAATGTGAGAGTGAGTTTGCACAAAATGTCATTAAAAATTTAAGCGGTTTTAGCGTGGTTTTGCTAAGCGATTACGGCAAAGGCGTGCTTACAAAGGACGTCTGCCAAAGCATAATAAAAGCGTGTAAAGCCCTAAATATAGCGGTTTTAATTGACCCAAAGGGAAGCGACTACTCAAAATACAAGGGTGCAACGCTTCTAACGCCAAATAAAAAAGAGGCAAGCGAAGCAACCGGCATAAAAATTGACAACAAAGAAAATCTTTTAAACGCCATAAAGTGGCTAAAAAACGAGATAGAGCTGGAATTTTCGCTAATTACGCTCTCAGAAGAGGGCATTGCGCTTTTTGAAAACGAGCTAGAAATTTTCCCAGCCGAGGGCAAAGAGGTCTTTGACGTCACGGGTGCTGGCGATACCGTTTTAGCCACGCTTGGCTTTATGTTAGCCACGAAAGCTGACATAAAAGACGCCATAAAAACGGCAAACCTAGCTGCCGCCGTGGTCGTGGCAAAAATCGGCTCGGCAACTGCCACGTTTAGCGAAATTGAGGAGCTTTTAAGAAGCCGTGCAAACGCTGATTTTGAGCATAAGATAAAAACAGCCGAGCAGACGCTTGAAATTTTATCTCGTAGGGGCGAGAAAAAGCTAGTTTTTACAAACGGCTGCTTTGATATTTTGCACGTCGGACACGTCAGATACCTCTCAAAAGCACGTGATTTTGGCGATATTTTAGTCGTTGGCTTAAACTCAGACGCCTCGGTTAAACGGCTAAAAGGCGAGACCAGACCGATAAATTCGCAAACTGACAGAGCCATAATGCTTAGCTCACTTGGCTTTGTTGATTATGTCGTGATTTTTGATGAGGACACACCTCTTGATTTAATCACAAAACTTCGCCCTGACATACTCGTAAAAGGCGCTGACTACGAGGGCAAACACGTGGTCGGCAGCGAGATCGTGCCTGACGTTAGGCTCGTTGAGTTTGTAGAGGGCAAAAGCACAACAAACGTAATAAATAGGATAGAAAATGCAAAATTTAATAGCTAACGAGCTAAACGCTCACATACAAACAGCCCAAAAAATGGGCGAAATTAGGGGCGACCTTCAAAAGGCGTGTGAGATGGTAGTAGATACCCTAAAAAATGGGGGCAAAATTTTAATCTGTGGTAATGGTGGCTCAGCAGCTGACGCCCAGCACTTTGCAGCCGAGCTAACCGGCAGATATAAAACCGAACGACTGGGTTTGCCTGCTATCGCCCTTACCACCGATACATCGGCACTTACAGCTATTGGCAACGACTACGGATACGATTTGGTTTTTTCTCGCCAGACACAAGCCCTTGCAAGAAGTGGCGACCTACTAGTAGCTATCTCAACTAGTGGCAATAGTAAAAATGTCCTAAACGCCATAGAAGTGGCTAAAAAACTAGGCATAAAAACACTAGGGCTTTCAGGCAAAGGTGGCGGAGCGATGAGTGAGATGTGTGAGTTAAATTTAGTAATGCCCACAAACGATACACCACGCATTCAGGAGATGCATATCTTTTGCATACATACGATTTGTCAGGCTGTTGATGAAGCGTTTTTGGTGCGATAGTCGCACCAAATTTTAAAATTTATACGTATATCCAGCAAAAAATCCGTGATTTGTCTCTTTTAAATTTGTATCATATTTTTTGCTATATTTTGTGTAGTCAGCTTTGTAGCCAAAATCAATGGCATTATTTTCATCAAGTTCGTAAATTCCACCAAATTTAGCACCAGCGACAACGCCGTTAAAATTTACCTTGCCACTATCTTCACTGCTTTTAATATCAGCTTTTAGTCTTGAAATACCAGCATAAACACCAGCTAAAAGCTTAAAATTCTCACTCACATTTGGCGTGTAGTCGCCACCAAGAATAAAACTGTGCTTAGTCCATTTAAGCCTTACTTTATTGCCTTCGCCGTCTGCGTAGCTTTTTTTAGTCTTAAAATCATAGCCATAAGCCCCATAAGTCCTAACCAAGCCAAAGTCATAACCAGCCATTAAGTTAAGCCCAGTTTGAGCCTTGCCGACTTTATCGCTATCTATTTTTAAATTTGATTTAAACGAATAATCGCCCTCAAACCCTACAAAAGCACTCTCTGAAAACGCCGAGCTAACAAGCAAAGACGCAACCAAACTAACAACTTTTTTCATAATACCCCTTTAAATAGAAATAAAATGGTATTATACCCCCCCCCATTAAAGTAAGCTTAATTTTCTAGAAATTTTATCAATGTATCAGCCACATTTACGCTATCAAATTTTAGCGCTCTTTTGTAGGCTTTTGCTTCGTAGCTCTTACGCAAATTCTCATCATCTAGCACATTTTTCATCGCTTCTAGCATCGCATTTTCATCATCTACGCCTACTAAAATTCCCCACTCATCATCACCCAAAAGCTCCCTTGCACCGCTTTTGTGATCGGTTGAGATTATCGTTTTTTCACACGCTAACGCTTCA
Organism: Campylobacter gastrosuis; assembly: GCF_030249845.1. GTDB lineage: Bacteria > Campylobacterota > Campylobacteria > Campylobacterales > Campylobacteraceae > Campylobacter_A > Campylobacter_A gastrosuis. The sequence continues at coordinate 63,226 of NZ_JANURM010000005.1, forward strand.
ATAAGCACATTTGAAAATCCCTCAAAACGCGACGCACAGAGCAAGCACTCGCTGTTTTTTATAAATTTAAACGGATTTTTTTGCGCACCAAAGAGCCTTACGCGATCACTCACGCCAAGCTCATTTATGAGATTTTCTAGCTCGTTTTGCAAAGGTCCTTTGCCTAAAATCGCTAGCGTTGCGTTTGGGATTTTTGCTACCGCTTTTATTAACATCGCTTGATTTTTACCGCTATCAAGCCGTCCGATATTTATAAAAAACGGCACAAAATCGCTATTAAAAGGCTCATTTTTCATCTCATTTATGGCGTTTAAATTTAGTGCATTTGGCAAAACGGCGACCTTGTGCTTACTAATGCCAAAATTTAGCACCAAATCATCAGCGTTGCCCTTTGCGTTTGCTAAAATAAGATCCGCTTTTGGGTATAAAAATTTCACAAAAAATCTGTTAAATAGCCCACTTATGCCGTGTTTATAAATTACAGAGGGGCAACTTCGCTCACTTATTACCATTTTGCCACTTAGCCCCAAAATTCGCGCTATCAAAGCGATATAACAAGGTCTATTCATCAGCACAAAATGAGTGTTAATGTCTAAATTTTCGCACAATTTTTTATATTTTAAAGCCAAATTTGGCAAGGCAAAGGCAAGACGAAATAGCTTTTTAACACCGCTCTCATAAGGGTCTGAGTTTTCTAAAAAATGCACTTTTACCTCTGGCGGGATTTCATAGGCGATCACATTGCTTAAAAGCACCAAATGCACCTCATATTTTTTGCTTAAAAACGGCAATAAATTTGAGATAACTCGCTCAGCACCGCCCGGACCCATTGAGTATAAAAATACGGCTAGTTTTTTCATCAAATGCCCTTTACTACGCTATTTACAAGCTCTTGCCACTTTAAGAAAATTTTATCCACGCTAAAATCTGCCGCGCTCTTTTTTGCGTTTAGACCAAGCGTTTGCATTAATTTTTCATCATTTAAAAGCGTGGCTAAATGTGCACCCAGCTCATCATCGTTTTCGCACTCAAAAACAAGGGCGTCCTTGCCGTTAATAACGAGCTCTCTTGCCCCTGCTGTGTCGCTACAAACCCTAGCACAGCCAAAATTTGCAGCCTCAATTAGCACGTTTGCAAAACCTTCGCTACGTGAGCTAAGCACAAAAATTTTTGCTCTTTCATAAAGGGACACCAAATCTGTTTGATGACCTAAAAAATTAATATCTAAGCCCAAGTCAAGCGCTAGTTTTTCTAAATTTGCTCTTTCTCTGCCATCTCCTGCAATGGCGATTTCATAGCCATTTATTAGCGTTTTAATCTTGCTTAACGCCCTAAAAAATATGTCATAACCCTTTACAAACTCTAACCTTCCCACACTTAAAATGAGATTTTGCTTTTTTTGGCTCTCATCTGGCTTTAAAAATAGCGGATTGTGTAAAATCACGCAGTTTTTTACAAATTTATAATACTCTAAATCGGCTCTATTTAGCACACTTAATGCACTAACTCTGCGGTAGGCAAGATCTCTAATCGCCCTAAATTTGGGGCTTTTTAGGTAGTCGTGCGCGTGGTGCTCGGTGGCAATTAGTTTGTAATTTAAGCCAAAATTTGCCACCACGCAAAGGACATTTGTCCAGTCAATAAAGCTAATAATTACTCCCGGATTTATGCTTTTAAAGGCGTTTCTTAGGGCTAAAATTTTGCCGATTTTGCCGTTTTTTGCGTTTAAGTTGTGAAAAATTACGCTTTTATTAAACTCATAAAAGCCCAAATTTTCATTTTCTAAAAGCAGGATATGAACTTCATTTTTCTTACTAAACTCATTTGCCACAAGACTTAAAACCCGCTCAGCACCGCCATTTCTAAGGGCAGCGATGACAAAAAGCATCTTCATTTTATCAAAGCCTCCCATTGTTTTGCTATCTTTTCTAGCTCAAACTCGCCAAGCCTTAGCCTTGCATTTTTACAAATCCGAACTCTTTTTTGCTCGTTTTTAAGAAGCTCACTAAGTGCTAAAACTCCGCTTTTTTCATCATCAATTAAAATGCCGTCAAATTCGTTTGTAATTAGCTCACAAGCACCGCTTGTTTTGGTTGAAATTCTAGCGCAATCATAGCCTATGGCTTCAATTAGCGTGTTGCCAAGCCCTTCAAAAATTGAGGTTGAGATGATGATTTTTGCACTCTCATAAAGTTTATCAATCTCTTTAACATTGCCTAAAAACTTCACGTTTTTTGCCATTTTTTCTAGGTTTTTTCGCTCCACTCCGTCCCCAGCTACGATAAATTCACACTCATCATTAAAATGTGAAGCGATTTTTACAAACATTTGGCAGTTTTTTAGGGGGATTAAGCGACCTACAAAGATTACTAAATTTTGCTTTTTAGGCTCATTTTGTGGTGGTTTGCTAAAATTTGGATTATAAATCACGCTAACGTTTTTTACAAATTTATCGTAGTGGTTTTTATCAGCTTTTGTAAGCACGGTTAGGGCGTGAGCGTGTGGGTAGAGTGCCTTTTTTAGGGGCTTTACCCACCAAGACTTTGGCGCGTTAAAGCTTGTATGTTCGCTAATAATTATCTTTGTTTTTAGCCCAAAAGCACTAAATAAAACCAAAAAATTCGTGCTATCTAAAAATGAGATGACAGCGTCAAAATCGCCGTTTTTAATCAAATTTCTAATGGCAAAAATTTTAAAAAATCGCTTTTTAAGATTGCCTAAAAGCCCTAAATTTTGCGTAGTTAGGTTTAAATTTATAAGATTTACACCGCTATTTATCTCATAAAATGGCTCGTTTTTATCAAATTTGGCTAGGCTAATGCTGTGAGTTTTACAAAGCTCATTTGCCAAAAGCGCGCAAACTCGCTCAGCGCCGCCACTTTTTAGGGTTGAGATGATAAGTAAAATTTTCATATCTTAAACTTTTGTTTGATTTTAACTCTAATGCGTGAGAGCGTCGGTAAAAACGCACTTGGCAAAGGGCTAAGCAGTAAAAAAATAAACGCTTCTTTGCTAAATTTTATGCTTAGACTTTTAAAAATACAGCGATACATAAGCGCGTAGCATCCAGCGATTTTGGCGTAATAGGCTGCGTTTTTATACTGCATAGCTAGGAATTTTCTTTCGTGTTTTATGGCGATCTCGTAGCATAAATTTGCGGTTTTAATGTAGGCGTGAGCGACCTTTTTAGCGTGTTTTACGGCGTTTTTTGTAGCACTATCGGCGCGGTTTATGCGGTAAATGTAAAGTGGCGTTTTGTGATAAAAAACGGGACTTTCAAAAAAGCGTATGTAAAGCTCATTTTCGCCGCCAAAACTAGCCTCATCAAACCTAAAATCATCTATAAATTCACGCGAAAATAGCTTAAAATACTCGCCAGTTATCCTGCCAGAGTGGTAATCAATTTTACTCATCTCACAGCTCATTTTATAGGGATTTTTGCCTGAAATTTTACCGCTTATTACGCCATTTTCTTCGCAGATACAATCGGCAAATACGCACTTATAGCCCATTTTTATAAATTTCACACACTCTGAAATTGCGTTTAAATAAAGCTCATCATCATCATCAAGCAAACAAACATACTCCCCACTAGCGTGCGTAAATGCGTTGTTTTTGTTGCCATTTGGGCTTTGTGCGTGTGTTTTGTTTGTGATGACTTTTAGCCTTTTATCCGTTATGGATTTTAAATACTCGCTCGTGCCGTCCGTGCTGTTATCATCGCTAACGATAATTTCTAAATTTTTATAGTCTTGATTTAGAGCTGAATTTAGGGATTTTTTAAGCAACTCAATTCGGTTAAATGTTGTTATTAAAATACTAATTTTCATTTTTTCTGCGTTGTCTCGCTTTGATATGCTTTGTTGGCTTTTTGCTTTTCGCTACGGCTTAAAACGCTAATTTGTAGCGTTTTAAATCTGCCTTCGCTCACGTATAACGCATACGCTCGGTCGCAAAATTTTAAATCCGCCTCGCCTATCTTTGCGATACGTCCGCAGTATCCTTTCATAATTTTAAATTCCTACTTTTTAAAAATTCTTTCGTATCCAAAAAACACAGCTTCAAACCTTGAAAAAAATAGAAATTTCAAAGTCGCCAAATACTCTTTAAAGCCTATTTTATAAAGTGCTGTCCTATCAAGTCTTTCGCCTTCTAAATTTGAAGTGCTTAAATCGGTTGGGTGGGCAAAAATATCGGCAAAATACATTTTTAAGTTATCTTTGCTTAAAAGATAGCTCCATAAATCAGCCGTGCAAGGTGCGTTCTCTTGCGTTTTTAAAAGAGCTCTCGCACTTTGTTTTGTCACAATATAGCAAGCAGCTCTGTAAATTGAGCCAAATGAGTGCTTTGAAACCAAAAACAGCTCATCTTTTATGCGTTTGCCAAATGCACTAAACCTGCCGTCAAGTCCGTCTTGTCCGCCAAGGATTAAAATGGCATCTTTTGGCATTAATTTAGCATACTCGTCTGCCTTTTTAATGCCAAAATCATCGCCAATTACGTCATCTTCAAAGATTAAGCCAAACTCATCGCCACTTTTTAAAAACTCCTCATAGGCTTTTTTGTGAGATAACGCACAGCCAATCTCAGCCGGACTTAACAGCCTTTTATAGCTCATAAAGGATTTTAGAGCGATTTTGTAATACTCATTTGGGCTAAAATCTCTTGCATCAACGGCGTTAATGATTTTAAAACTATCATAGCTTTTAAAGCGATTTTTTAGGGCCTCTCGCCTTAATTCATCTTTTTGTAGCGATATTAAATAAACTTGCATTTAATGCCTTTTTAGTTTTGATTTTATGAAATTTATAACCACAAATTGCTCTGATTTACAAAACAGCAAAACAAGTGATAAAAAATAGCCAAAAATGGCAAAAAGTAGTGAGTAAAGCACAAACTCGCTCCAAATTTTTATATCTATTTGCGCGTAATTTTTAGCACAAAGCATAACGCCTAAAATCACGCCAAAAACGAAGATAGAACGCAAAATCGGCGGATAAAATGTGCTTAGTTTTAGGTTTAAATTTAAAGCGGCGTTTATTGGGTCAAAGATAAAAATTCTAAGCGAATAAAGCAAAGCGCCAACAATGACAATGCCGTAAATTCCGTAGCCAGTAAATTTTAAAATGGCAATTTGAGATAAAATCGTGCTAACGCCTAAAATCGTATTTGCCACCGCTGGACGCATTAGTTTGTTTGTGGCTGTGTCAATGTTAAAAAGTGGAAAAACGAAGCTAATTAGCAAAATTGGCACTAGCGTAATCATTGAAATTTCATAAATTAGCGCTATTTCGCTTTGGTCTTTAAAGCTAAGCCAAAGTGTGTAAAACTCGCGTCCAAACACGATAAAAACGCAAATTGGAGCGATGATTAAAAACGCCGTTAAACGCACCGAAAAAATCGCCTCTTTTACCAGTAAAGCCGTGTCGTTTTTTGAAAAAATCTCTATAAATTTTGGCGCGAAAATCCCGCTAATTTGTGCCACAAAGCTCTCAGCCACGATTGGTGTCGCCTTGCTAACGGCTAAAATCCCGGTCATATTTGCTCCTAAATAGACGTTTGCGATAAAAAGGTCCATACCGGTTAAAAGTATGCGGTTTAGGGCGTTAAAGCTGGTAAAAATGCCCGATTTTAAAAGCGTTTTTATGGCGTTAAAGCTAAAACTGCTAACGCTAAATTTTAGCTCTGGCGTGATTTTTTTAGCCACCGCTAAGGTGCTAAATAGCACAAAAATTGAAGCGATGAGTGCTGAGATAGCGATATATGCGATAAGTGGGCGAAATGATAAAAAGAGTAAAAATATAAGCAGGGCTAGGATTAGGCTTGAAATGGCGTTTCTGATTGAGAGTAAAAAAAGCTTGTTTTTTAAAAAAATCGCTACGCTAAAAATTGCGTTAAAAAGTCCAACGCAAAAATTTAAAAAATAGAACAAAAAAGTAAGCCTAACGTCGTCTTTTAAATGCTCTGGCACATCTAAGAAAAGCTCTAAATTTAGGATAAAAACCGAGCTTAAAATTAGCACCAAAAGGGTAAAAAAAACGTTTGAAGCGACGACTGATGAGTAGTAGCAGTTTGCCGTTTTCACATCGCCCCTGTGCCACTCGTAAGCGACAAAGCGACCTGCCATTGAGTTTATGGCTAGTGTGATGACGGCTGCGTAGCTTACAATTGCGTTTGTAAGCCCCACAAAGCCGTAAGCTTCGTTGCCAAGGCTCTTTAAGATAAATGGCGTGAGGATAAAATTTATCCCCATTGACACCACAAAAACGATGATTTGACTTACTAAATTTAGTGCCATTAAAGCTTTGCGTCTGCTTTTGGATAGATATTTTTTATATCATAAACGAGCAAATCGCCTAAATCTAGGGTTTTAAACTCATTGTGAGCGACCGCTAAAAGGGCACAGTCGTAGTCTTTTAGCACGTAATTTTGCACCAAATCAAAGCCGTATTCGTGTCTTACCTCATCGCTACTAGCCCAAGGGTCGCTTACATCAACCTTGCAACCAAAATCTTTAAGCTCGTTTATGACGTCTATAACGCGTGAGTTGCGGATATCTGGGCAGTTTTCTTTAAACGTGACGCCAAGCACTAAAACACGCGCTTTGTTAATTAAAATTCCACGTTTTATCATTAGTTTTATAACCTGACTTGCTACGTATTTGCCCATATTATCGTTGATTCTACGACCTGCTAGAATGATTTCTGGGTGGTATCCTAGCTCTTGTGCCTTGTGTGTTAGGTAGTATGGATCAACGCCAATGCAGTGTCCGCCCACAAGCCCCGGGCGAAAATTTAAGAAATTCCACTTTGTCGCTGCCGCTGCTAAAACCTCGCTCGTGTCAATGCCAAGACGCTCAAAAATCATCGCAAGTTCGTTCATAAATGCGATATTTATATCTCTTTGCGTGTTTTCAATGACCTTTGCGGCCTCGGCGACCTTGATAGAACTAGCCTTATACGTCCCTGCTGTGATTATGGAGCTGTAAATTTCATCTACTTTATCGGCGATTTTTGGTGTTGAGCCACTTGTGATTTTGCGTATTTTTGTAACGGTGTGCTCTTTATCGCCCGGATTTATCCGCTCTGGCGAGTATCCGCAGTAAAAATCAGTGTTAAATTTCAGCCCACTTTGCTCTAAAATCGGCACACAAATCTCCTCTGTCACGCCCGGATAAACCGTGCTTTCATAAACCACGATATCGCCCTTTTTTAGCACCTTTGCGACACTTTGACTAGCTTTTATAACCGGCGTTAAGTCTGGGCGATTGTTTTTATCAATCGGCGTTGGCACGGTTACAATGTAAAAATTGCAGTCCTTAATGTCGTCTAAATTTAGGCTAAATTTTATACCGTTTTGCAAAGCTGTTTGCATTTGCGTCTTATCAAGCTCTAATGTGCGGTCAAATCCGCCAATAAGCTCATCTATCCTTGCTTTGTTTATGTCAAAGCCCACTACTTCGTATTTTGCGCTAAATGCGGCTGCTAGAGGTAAGCCAACGTAACCCAACCCGATAATACCAATTTTCATTTCTAAATCCTTTTCTGGCTCGTTTCGCTTCGCATTACTTCGTTAGACTTCGCTTCACGCTTCGGTCATTACCTAAATGGTAACTCCCTTGCGTTTGCTTGTCTGCCTTGTCCTGCTGTGCGACACTTCGCCTTTTTATATTTTTCATTTGCTTAAAATTTTTTGGCGTTTCTAAATTTCGCCATTTTCTCTCACACCAATTTGATAATACTTAAACCCATATTCGCTTAAAATTTTAGCGTCATATTGATTTCTGCCGTCAAAAATCACAGCGTTTTTTAGACGCTGTTTAATCTCCATAAAATCAGGCGACCTAAACTCACTCCACTCCGTTACTAACGCCAAAGCGTTGGCGTTATTTAGGGCGTCATACTTATTTTTTGCGTATTTTACGTCGCTGTTTGGCAGATATTTTTTAGCTTCACTAACCGCCTTTGGGTCGTAAGCGACCACGTTTGCACCAGCGTTTTGCAATAAATTTATTAAAGTAAGCGAACTAGCCTCTCTCATATCATCGGTATTTGGCTTAAACGCAAGTCCCCAAAGTGCGATAGTTTTACCCTCTAAATCGCCACCAAAAAAGCGATAAATTTTATCAAAAAGCACCCTTTTTTGCGCCTTATTTCTGCTCTCAACGGCGTTTAAAATGCTAGGTTCAAAGCCGTTTTGCTTAGCGGTGTAAATGAGTGCCTCAACGTCTTTTGGGAAGCAGCTGCCACCATATCCACAACCCGGATAAATAAAGCTATAACCGATACGCGAGTCGCTACCTATGCCCTTACGCACCAAATTTATATCAGCTCCCACAAGCTCGCAGATATTTGCCATTTCGTTTATAAAGCTAATTTTAGTCGCTAACATTGAATTTGCAGCGTATTTTGTCATCTCAGCCGAGCGGACGTCCATACAAATGAGCCTATCGTGGTTTTTCATAAACGGCGAGTAAAGCTCACGCATAACGCCAAATCCCCACTCGCTCCTTGCTCCAATAACCACCCTATCTGGCTTTAAAAAGTCCTCCACAGCCGCACCCTCTTTTAAAAACTCTGGGTTTGAAACTACCTCAAAATTTAGCTCTAAATTTCGCTTTTTTAGCTCGTTTGCGATAACTTCGCTAACCTTATCAGCCGTCCCAACTGGCACCGTTGATTTATCCACGATGATTAGGGGATTTGTTAGGTTTTCTCCGATACTTTTTGCGACATCTAAAACGTATCTTAAATCAGCCTGTCCGTCCGCCCCCATTGGTGTGCCAACAGCGATAAATAGGGCTTTTGCGTTTAAGCCGTCCTTTAAATCGGTGCTAAATTTTAAAGTATCGTTTGCCACGCACTCTTTTACAATCTCGCTAAGCCCAGGCTCATAGATTGGAATTTCGCCGTTTTTTAGGCGTTCTATCTTGTTTTTATCAATGTCAATGCAGGTTACTTCGTTGCCCATTTTTGCAAAACAGGCACCGCTGACTAAGCCAACATAACCAGTGCCAACAACTGAAATTTTCATATTTTACCTTTTCACGGCTCGTTTCGCTTCGCATTACATCGTTAGACTTCGCTTCACGCTTCGGTCATTGCCAACACGGCAACTCCCTTGCGTTCGCTTGTCTGCCTTGTCCTGCTGTGCGACACTTTGCCTTTATTTTTACTCTGGACCACGTGTCCGCTCCGTTTGATTTTTCGCCTCCGCCTAGCCTAGCTTTGCAATACTTCGCCTTTTTACGTTCTTATTTTGTTTAAAATTTGACTTATCTTTTCGCCTTTTGCTAAAATTTTTTCTAAATTTTAAACAAAAAATTAAAATTTTTTAAAATTTTTGTCCGATTTTACCATTTTAAAGTTTAATTTTATACTATAATTACAAAAATTTTTAAGGATAATCTATGCAAAATCAAAACGAAATCACAAACGAGCTTGAAAAATCATATAACGAGCTACCCTACCGCTCATCGGCTTTTGCACAATGTTCGCCACTTCACTTAGAAGCTTGTGGCAGGATTTTAGACATAAATCCGCAAATTTCAGCCAACGCTAAAATTTTAGAAATCGGCTGTTCTTATGGCGGTAATCTAATCCCATTTGCCTTTGATAACCCAAACGCAACCATTGTCGGCATTGATTTAAGTGGCGAGCAGATTAAAAAGGGCAGCGAGCTTGTTAAGAGTTTTAACCTAAATAACCTAAAACTAATCCAAGCAAATGTCTGCGATATAGGCGATAAGCTTGATGAATACGGCAAATTTGACTATATCATCACGCACGGAGTTTATAGCTGGGTGCCAAAGGTCGTTCGTGACGCCATTTTGGAGTTAATTAGCCAAAAATTAGCCCCAAACGGCGTAGCTTACGTATCATATAACACCTATCCGGGCTGGAAGGTAAAGGAGATTATTAGAGATTATATGCTTTTTGTTTCACGAAATGAAGCCAGTGCAAAAGATAAGGTAGCAATAGCTAGAAAAGGGCTTGAAGTATATAAAAAATTCCTACAAGGCAAAGATGATGAAGATAGCAAAGTGATTTTAAACTGGATAGAAAACACCCTAAATCACGAAGACCACTACATAGCACACGAATTTTTAGAGGCGATAAATGTGCCGTTTTATTTTATTGATTTTGTTGATGATTTGCATAGACACGGACTTGATTATCTTTGTGAGAGCGATATGAATGACCTGTTTAGACCAAATATGGGCATTAGCGAGATTGATGATTTTATCGCTATGGGGGGGGGTTTAGATAGAGTGGCACAAGAGCAGTTTTTAGACTTTTACACCCAAAATAGATTTCGCCAAAGCCTAATCGTGCATAAAGACGCCTACAAAAACGCCACAAAAAACATAAGCGTAAAGGAGATAAACAGGCTTCACATTGTTGATTATTTTGCCAAATCGCAAGATGGCTACAAAAACGAGCGTGGAGTTTTAATGAGTAACTCTTATGAGTGGCTATATCTAATCTTTAATCAAACCTACCCACAAAGCATAAATTTAGGCGATTTAGTAAGCCTAATTGAGCCAAGCTTAAAGCTAAGTGCGTATTTAGGATTTATTGAAATTTTAAGCAAGGGGTGCAAGTTTTATCCAAAAGAGATGCCAAGCATTCGCTACGAAGTAGGCAAAACTCGCCTAAAACAAGCCCTAATCCCTTACGTAAAATACTTCTTAAAAGAGCCAAATCCAGTGATTTCATTTGCAAATGAAACAAATCGCTACTGGAAAGGTGTAAAACAGCAAGACTTTTACGCTCTTTTAAAATTTGATGGCAAAAACGACATTTACACAATCGCCGATGAGTTTTTAAAATTCGTAAAAGCAAACAACATAACCTTAAAAGATATAAACGGCAAGGAGATTAAAGGGGTTAAAAACCTAAATGAATTTGCAATTAATTACATTTTAGACATTGAAATTAGACTAGCACAGGAGCATTTTTTTGAAATTTTCTGATAAAATAACACCAAAATTTACTACAAAAAGGAAGCTAATATGAAAAATCTTATCATTGTGGAGTCCCCAGCAAAGGCAAAAACGATTAAGAATTTTTTAGGCAAGGACTACGAAGTCATCGCTTCAAAAGGGCATATTAGAGACCTGCCAAAAACGAGTTTTGGTATCAAAATTGAAGGCGAGAGCTTCACACCAGAATACAGAGTAAGTGCTGATCACTCAAAAATTGTAAAAGAGATAAAAGAACTAGCCAAAAACGCCGATGAAATTTACCTAGCTACCGATGAGGACAGAGAGGGCGAGGCCATTGCTTTTCACATTGCAAATGCCATTGGCAAGGACGCTAAAAAGCTACCACGAATAGTCTTTCACGAGATAACAAAAAACGCCATAAATCACGCCCTAAACAACCCACGCCACATTGATATGAATAGCGTAAATGCCCAACAAGCAAGGCGTTTGCTTGATAGAATAGTAGGCTACAAGCTAAGTCCGCTTTTAAATTTAAAAATCCAAAAAGGGCTTTCAGCTGGGCGCGTTCAGTCAGCAGCGCTTAAAATCATCGTGGATAGAGAGCGTGAAATTAGGGCTTTCGTGCCGACTAGATATTTTAGCATTGATACGAAATTTAAAACCAACCTTGACGCCGAGCTTATAAAATTTGAAAATCAAAAAATTGAGAAGCTAACAATCCTAAATCCAGACAGAGCAAAGCTTATCGTAGAGCGTTTAAAGGGCGAGAAATTCGCAGTTAGCGATATTGAGAGCAAGGAGCGAAAGACAGCTGCTCAACCGCCATTTATGACCTCAACACTTCAACAATCAGCCTCAAATAGGCTTGGTTTTAGCCCTAAAAAAACGATGATGATAGCTCAAAATTTATATGAAGGTGTGCAAACTCACGAGGGCTTTATGGGTGCGATAACTTATATGAGAACAGATAGCCTAAATTTAGCCGCCGAAGCGGTAAAATCGGCTCGTGAGCTAATTAAAAAGGAGTTTGGAGATAAGTATCTGCCAGAAAAGCCAATCTCATACGTAACAAAATCAAAAGGCGCACAAGAAGCCCACGAAGCCATTCGCCCGACAAATCTAAATTTCACGCCACAAATAGCGGCAAAATTCCTAGAAAAGGACGCCCTAAAACTCTACACCCTAATCTACAACCGCTTTTTAGCCTGTCAGATGAGCCAAAGCATAAGCCAAACGCAAAATGTCTTTGTAAAAAGCGAGAGTGGCGAGTTTAAGCTAAGTGGCAAAAAGCTCGTTTTTGACGGATTTTACAGGGTTTATGGCGATATGGACAAGGACTTAATCCTGCCAGAGCTAAAAATCGGCGACGAGCTAAAAATACAAAGCATCAAAGACAGCGAGCATTTTACCGAGCCACCATCACGCTACTCAGAAGCCGGGCTTGTTAAAAAGCTTGAAAGTTTAGGCATTGGCAGACCTAGCACCTACGCCCCAACTATCACGCTTTTAACCTCACGAGAATACGTAAAAGTAGAGAAAAAACAGCTCGTGCCAAATGAGATTGCTTTTTTGATGATGAGCGTTTTAGAAGAGCATTTTAACGATATTGTTGATAGCGAATTTACATCAAATTTAGAAGAAAAACTTGATCTAATCGCCGAAGATAAAGCCGACTGGCAAAAAGTTTTAGGCGAGTTTTACTACCCATTTATGGATAAAATTTCAAGCGGCAAAACCGGCATAAAAAGCCTAAAAGTAGCCACGCCAATCGGCGAGAAATGCCCAGAATGTGGCACTGGCGACTTGGTTGAGCGAAGTGGGCGATATGGTAAATTTATAGCGTGCAATAACTTCCCAAAATGTAAATTTTCACGAAATTTAAAACAAAACGCAACAAACACCGATGAAAAATCAAAAAAAGAGCCTAAAAAAATTGAAGTGCCTTGCCCAAAATGTGGCGGCGAGATTGTTGAGAGAATCTCAAAACGTGGTAAATTTTTTGGCTGTTTAAACTACCCAAAATGCGACTTTATTTCAAATTATGAGCCAACACTGATAAAATGCCCAAATTGTGGTGGTAGCACGATCAAAAAAGAGCTAAAAAAAGGCACGTTTATTGAGTGCTTGGAGTGCAAACACAAAGAGCAAATAATTGAAGGCTAGATGAATTTTCTAGCCATTTTTTGCCTTTTAAACTCTCTTTTAAACCCAAAAATAATCTACAAAGATGACCCGATTTCTCTTTTTTCAGCCTTTATTTTAAGTAAAAATTTTAGCGATGAAAAGACAAAGGCACTGCTTGAAGCGTCGCTAAATTTAGGCGTTTTTAAAGACATAAAAGTCGCAAATGTAAGTCTAATTGAGATGACACTTTTTGCAAATAAGATAAAAAGCTTTGAGTTTTTAGCAAATAATGGAGCCGATTTTAGCCAAATTACTAAGAAATTTGACACAGAAATTCTCATTTTTTTATCGCAAAACGGCATAAATTTGCTTGATAAAAACCTAGATAGGGCAAAAGCCGAGCTGTTTTTTAAAAGCGATTTGTATAAAATTTCATAGATAATCAGATTAAAATCGCTCAAATTTTAATTAATAATGGTGCAAAAAAGAGCGATTTTTCGGTGCTTTTTCGCATTTTAAGATATATTGGCGATGATAGTTTTAAAAGGCTAAAATTTTAAAATATAAAAATTTTTGTTGTAACTCTTGACATTACAATAAAATTCTACTATACTTCGCTCATCGGTTGTAAGTTAAAGCATTACAACTAAATCAAAACAAAGGACAAACAATGAAAATAGCAATCTTAGCAGCAAACGGCAAAGCAGGCGAAGCCATATTAAACGAGGCTTTAAATCAAGGACACGAAGTAACAGCGGTCGTTAGAAATAAAGATTACAAAAACGACAAAGTTAAGGTTATCTACAAAGATATTTTAAGCTTAGAAAAAGCCGACCTTGCGGGATTTGACGCTGTGATTACGGCATTTGCGGCTTGGACGCCAGAAACCTTGCCACTTCACACGACTACGCTAAATCACTTAGCAAATTTACTAAGCAACACAAACACACGCCTTTTAGTTGTCGGCGGCGCTGGTAGCCTATACGTTGATGACGCACTAAGCGTTATGCTAGTTGATACGCCAGAATTCCCAGATGAATACAAACCTGTCGCAAATGCGATGAAAGCGGGATTAGCCGAGCTTAGAAAGCGAAACGACGTAAAATGGACATATCTTAGCCCAGCAGCCGAGTTTGAGCCAGACGCACCAAGAACTGGCGAATATATCGTGGCTGGGGAGAAATTTACGCTAAATAGCAAGGGCGAGAGCAAGATAAGCTACGCTGACTACGCAATCGCTATGGTTGATGAGCTAAAAAATGCAAAATTTATTGGCAAACGTTTTAGCGTTTTAGAAAAATAGATTTTTTGGGCTATAATTAGCCCAAAATTTTGGAGGTAAAATGCAAATTGGAGTGAAATTTTCAACCGCAATTCATATTTTATTAAGCGTGGAGTTTTTTAAAGATGAGAAAAACACGAGCGAATTTTTAGCCCAAACGATCGGCACAAATCCAGTAATCGTTCGCAATATCATCGGCGAGTTAAAACGTGCTGGACTTGTCATTACAAAGCCGGGAGTTGGCGGACTTAGCCTTGCTAAAACGCCAGAGGAGATCACGCTTTTTGATATTTTTGCAGCGATTAATGAAAACCACGACTTGATGTTTAAAATTCACAACGCCCCAATTGAGTGTCCGCTAGGTGGCAAAATCAACGCTCTTTTAACACCACACTTCATCGCCACGCAAGACGCCCTAAAATCAAAACTACAAAGCATAAAAATTTCTGATTTACTAAATGAGTTAAAAAACCAATAAAACTATTTGTTATTTTAGGCTAAACGCTCAAAAATCTCATCTTTAAGCACTAAAAATTTATGGCTTAAAGCTATAAAATGCGGGTTTTTTAGCTCGGTTAGGTCGTAAGTCGGTGCTGTTTTTTGCTTTAAGCTTATCATCGCTCCGCCGCTAAAACGCACCAAAGCGTCGCCAGCGGCGTTGTCCCAAATGTAGCTTGGGCTAAATCTGGCGTAAATTCCGCCATTTTGCACAAGACGGCAAAATTTTATCGCTGAGCCGATTTTTTGGGTTTTAAAGCCAAAATGATTTGCAAGTGCCGTGCTTTTTGCACCAGCCGAGCGTCTGCTTAGGTAGAAAATTTTCTCATCATTTTGCCCTAGTTTTATGCTTGTTTGCGTGTTTAAATCAACTCTAAACGCTCCGTTTTCTGATGCGTAAAAAAGTGCATTTTCACACGGGATAAAGATCACGCCAAGCACTGGTGTGCCGTGTTTTATAAGTGCGATGCACACGCAAAATTCGCCGTTTTTATCTATAAATTCCTTCGTGCCATCAAGCGGATCAACCAGCCAAAACTCATCGCACACTTCACTTAAAATTTGCTCCTCAGAGCTGATTTTAATCCCACTTTTGCCTAAAATTTCAAAGATTTTTTTATTTGAGGCTAGGTCAGCACTTGTTAGCGGGGATTTGTCGGTTTTGGTAAAAAGGTCGTATTTTTCGTAGTGTTTTAGGATTTCAGCCCCAGCTTGTAGGGCTGAAAATTTCGCTAAATCAAGCAAATCTCTCATTTTGGCGTTCTGTTTGTGTGTCCGACATAAAGCTGACGTGGGCGGACGATTTTAATCGTGTCTTGCTCTTTTAGCTCTATCCACTGGCTAATCCAGCCCGGCGTTCTGCCGATGACAAAAATCACGGCAAACATATCGTTTGGAATTCCAAGCGCCTTTAAGATAAGTCCAGAGTAAAAATCCACGTTTGGATAGAGATTTCGTGAGATGAAATACTCATCATTTAGCACTATTTCTTCAATGCGATTTGCGATTTTTATCAGCTCTGAATTTATGCCTATCTCATCAAGCAACTGATAGCACATTGATTTTAGCACCTTTGCGCGTGGGTCAAAATTCTTATAAACCCTATGCCCAAAGCCCATTAACCTAAATGGGTCGTTTTTATCCTTTGCACGAGCGATGATTTTATCTACATTATCAACCGTGCCAATGGCTTCAAGCTGTCTTATCACGCCCTCGTTTGCACCGCCGTGAGCGTGTCCCCAAAGCGCACCAATCCCAGCAGCTATACAGGCGTAAGGATGAGCGTGCGTTGAGCCGACGGTTCTAACGGTCGTAGTTGAGGCGTTTTGCTCGTGATCGGCGTGAAGCATAAAGACCGTATCAAGCGCCTTAATCTCAACTGGCTTTAAATCCACGTGCTCGTAAGGATAAGCACGAAGCATATAAAGAAAATTCTCAGTAAAGCCACGATCTAGGTTTGGATAGATGATAGGATAGCCCTTTTTGTGGCGGTAGCTAAATGCTGCAAGGGTTGGAATTTTAGCGATAATTCGCATTGCCATCTCTTTGTATTCTTCTGGTTTATTCATATTTAAGTGATCTGAATAAAACGCAGAAAGAGCCGAAACTGACGCTTGAAGCACTGCCATTGGATGAGCACCACTTGGGAAAGCATCAAAAATTTTCATCATACCTTCGTGAATATATGAGCGTTTTTTTAGCTCGGATTTAAACTCCAAAAACTGCTCTTTGCTAGGCAGCTCCTTATTTAAAAGCAAATACGCAACATCAAGGTAGGTTTTATTCTCCGCTAGATAGGCGATATCGTAGCCCCTATGCATTAGCTCGCCCTTTAAGCCATCAATATATGTAATGCTAGAACGACACATCGCCGTTGATGTATAACCCCTATCAAAAGTAAACATACCAGTTTGCGTAAAAAAGGTAGAAATATCAATCACATCCGGACCCATTGTGCCGTTTAGAATTGGGAATTCGTAGCTGTTGCCGTTTCTATTGTCGGTTAAAGTTACTGAATTTTTCATATCATCCCCCTTGTTTTATGTTAAATGTTATTTTAATAAAAATCATTGCTATTATAGCTTGAAGTAGGCTTGCTAGGATAAAAGATGAGTAAATTTCATCGCTTATGCCCCCTGCGTTGTGTGCTATGGTAGCAACAGCAACTAAAAGCGTCAGTGGCATTGACTGGGATAGCGAGAATAAAACCACGCCCTTAAAGCCAAGTCTATTTAAAAAGACAAAGCTAGATAAAAACCTGCATAAAAATAGTAAAAATGCGATGAAAATAGCGTAATTTACCACCGATGAGATTAGTAAATTTTCAAGCTTTAATGTCGTGCCAACGTAGGCAAAAAATATCGGCACTAAAAAGCCAAAGCCAAAGCTACCAAGTTTATGTGGCAAATCCTTTTTATGGTCAAAAAACGTCGCTACAAACATACCAGCGATAAACACGCCAAATACGACTTCAAGGTGTAGATACATCATCACCGCAATCATCGCAAAAAACAGCGCAATGCAAAGGCGAATGTCCTTTTCATTTTTATCGTAATGTGGCATAAAGATGACCTTTAAATTTGGATACCACCAAAAAATCAGGCGTAAAATTTTATACCCAGCCACGCTAAGCCCTAAAAATAGCATCAAATAAAGTATGCTAAGCCAAAATTTATAGCTTGACCCAAACTCTAAAAACGAAGCGGCAAAGGTAACTAAAACAATGCTAATGACTTCGCCGATTGAGCCGACAAGCATACTTAAATTTAGCCACTCTTGCGTTTTGCCGTATTCTTTAAAAAGCGTAAAAATCATACCAACGCTCATAATCGGCACGATGATAATAAAAAGGTTATTTAAATCAAGTCCAAAAGTGATGATAAACGCCAAAAAATAGAGCAGTCCAAGGTAGATAAAGCCCTGTTTTAAAATTTTTCTATCAGCGCTTAAAACCTCCCTTAAATCAATCTCCATACCAGCTAAAAACATCAAAAACAAAAATGCCACGTGGCTTACCATTTTAAAGGTTTCATTTGGCTCAATAAAGCCAAAATACCCAGCCAAACAGCCCATAATAATCTCAACTGCTGCAATCGGAGCGCGTGCTAGTTTTGAAAAATATGGCGATGCAAAAACGATAAAAGCCAAAACAATAAGCGTTGAAAGTCCGTCCATAAAAATCCGTAAATTAAAATAAAATGAGCGATTATAGCCTAAAATTTTTAATGACACGCCCCAGCAAAGCTAAATCCAAGCTGTTTTAGAACGCTAACATCCTTTGGCATAGCTTCGCCCTTTATCGTAAGATAGTCGCCTAAAACAATGGCACTCACGCCGTGATTAAAAATTTCATATTGCCTATCTTTTAAGATATGCTCCCTGCCGCCAGCGACCATTACACGGCACTCTGGCAGGGCTTTTACGTGATTATCAATGATTTTAAAGGCCTCGTTAATCTCAATCGGTTTTACGTTGTAGTTTAGCGACGGCTGATTTACGAAAAAATTTATCGGACTTGAAAATGGCTTTAAGCTAACTAGACTTTTAAGAAAGCTAACTCTATCATCATCGCTCTCGCCAAGTCCGTAAATTCCGCCACAGCAAAGCTCTAAGCCGACCTCTTTTGCGTTTAAGTTTGTCTCATATCTTTGCTCCCAAGTGTGCGTGGTGCAAATTTTAGAAAAAAACTCACGGCTTGTTTCAAGATTGTGGTTGTAGCTAAAAATTCCAGCCTCTTTAAGCTCCTTTAACTGCTCTTTTGAAGCAATGCCGTTGCAGGCAATTAGCATTAAGCCCGGCACATTTTTACTCACTACCCTTGCAAGACGTGCGACCTTTTGCGTTTTAGTATCATCAAGCCCAGCCCCACTTGTAACAAGGCAAAAGCCCAAAGCTCCGTGCGATTTGGCGATTTTTGCTTCGTTTATCACGACCTCTTCGCTTTTTATGTCGTAGCGGTTTATATCTTTTGCATTTACATTTTGTGTGCAGTAAGCACAATCCTCACCGCAAACACCCACGCTAAGTGAGCAAATTGAGCATAACATTATCTCTTTTTTCACGCTTTTCTCCAAATTTTTTGTTTTATTTTAGTTAAAAAAGCTTAAAATTTTAATTTTCTAAAATCTAAAACTGCAAACACCAATTTTAAATTAGCGAATGCTTGCAACAAAAAGCGTTACTCGTTAACAGTAAAAGATATTATTTTACAGCACCAATTAAATATATTTTAGCAGTGCGTGGCAACAGCAACATTCACCCATTGCCATATGTTCACTTAATTACTTACGGACGTAAGTCTAGCAGCTGGCTTACTGCTTTGTTAGTATTTAATGCATTCAAACTGCCCAAACGGCACATCAAGGTCTAAGTCAATAAATTTTACTCCTTTATCAATGTTTTTTGTTTTCAATAACCCAGCCGTTGCCTAAATTTATAAAACACTCCATTTTAGCACCTCTGTTTTTTCTTTAATAGAATTTTTAAAAAAGTTTGTTCTAATTGCTTTTTTTGCAGGGCAAAAGCCACTTGATTTATAAATCATATAAAGATAGTCCGTATCAAACACCAAAAAATATCCATTATCACTCTTTGCAATAAGCCTGTTTTGATGAAATTTATGTGGAGATACGGAGCTGATTAAATTTAAAAGCCTTAATAATGTCTTTTTTTGATATGTGTCTATTTATTAAGCTTTGAGAGTGGATTAGGGTTTTTGTATTTACATACCTTTACCGCTAAAAGGCTCGCTCCGCCAAACCGCAACTGCCTTTTTATCAGCGATATTTTTGGCGTTTGTTGTGCTGCCAGCTTGTTTTTATATATAGGTGGCTGGGATTATTAGTCTGTGCATAGACCGACATATATCAGCAATCCTGCTATCTATACAGCAGTGTAATTTTATAATAAAATTTCAAACTCTTTAAAGTATTTTTTTATGTAAATTTTTGCTATGTTTTTTAGGTTTTTAATATTTAAAAATTTTTAATCCAAAGACAAAACTTACAAAGACAAAAAGCATTAAAACTAAATATTTAAAATTAAAAGGGGCATTGCCCCTTTAATTAAAATTTCTTTTTTCTTACATCAGCGACGATGGCTTTTGCCATATCATCAACTTCGGCGGTTACTTCGTTTGTGCGGTTTGCTACGCCGACATTTGCACGAGTGAGATTGTCTATTTGGGCGACGCTTTGATTTATCATATTTATGCCGTCGGCTTGTTCTTTGATTGACTCGCTCATTTCGTTGATTGATTGGGCTAAAACGTTTGTGTTTGCTTCTATTTCGCCAAGCGATTTTTGTGTGCGTTCTGCTAGTTTTCGCACCTCATCAGCTACGACTGCAAAGCCCCTGCCGTGCTCACCAGCACGTGCAGCTTCAATGGCAGCGTTAAGTGCCAGCAGGTTCGTTTGATCGGCGATATCACGAAT
>NZ_JANURM010000050.1 GCF_030249845.1 Campylobacter gastrosuis
CTGTTCTAAAATTTCACGCTCACTTGCCCTTTTTGCTTCATCTTGTGCTTGTGCTTGTGCGTTTAGTGTTTGTTCTTGCTCCGTGCTTCTCATCTTTTGCATAGCATTAAGCATAGCTTCGCTTATGTCATCTTTACTTAAAGTAGGCGTGACAACTTGTGGTTGTCCTGCTGTCGCTATCTCTTGTGCTTCTTGCTCCGCCTCTGCGTTTTGTGCTTGTGCTTCTTGTGTCTCCCCTGCGTTTTCAAACTCGCCAAGTAGTGCGTTAATTGCGTCTTGTTCTGTCATTGTTCATCTCCTTTATAATTTAATATATAATTTAAAATTTCATCAATCAAAGCGACCCTATCAATCGCCCTTAATCTCTCGCTCTCGCTTTTATCCTTGCTAAACGCTAGGGCTGTATTTGTAGCACTCGTGGCCAATAAAAACCCCAAAAGCTCTTTAAATGCCTTGTTGTGAGATAGGCTCACTAGCTCCTTGTTGTGCGTTAAGTGGCTCGTTAGCTCCTGCGTTAGCTGTTTGGTTAAAATCGTTCGCAACATTTTGGTTTTCTCCTAAAATCTGACTTTCTAGCTCGGCTTTTTTCTCATCGCCTAAATATTCAGCTGTATTTTTAATGCCATAAAGCGGTAAGATATCACGGATTATTTTTTCGTTCGCTCTTAAAACTTTTGCCATACCTTGTGCGTCGCCAATTTGTGCGTATAATCCAAAATGAGCGTTTAGGGCTTGACTTGCCTGTATTAGGCTGTTTTTTTGCACCTCTTTATTTAACGCACCAATGCCAGTATTTAGCGTAACTCTAAAACTAGGCACCAGCTCACGCTCATACCCTGCAAAAAACTCTTTTGCCCCATAACGCCAAATAAGCATCGCAAGGCGTTCAAACAACGGCTCAAAAAAGGTTTCGTTAAAAGTCCTAATGTAGCCTTGCAGCCTAACACTGCCCTCGTTTGCCATAATCTGGCTCATTGTTGCAGTTTCGGCTCTTGCTGTTGTAGCTCCGTTTTGCTGAGGGCTTACTCCACTAACTTCGCTCATTTCGTTATCAATTAGGCTTATATTTTGCACTGCAAAGCCTAAATTTGGCGGTGGGAGTATATTAACAGCCCCGGGGTCAGCGGTAAAAGTTGGTCCAGCACTCTCTAAATCTCTACGGCTTACGTTTGCAGAAAGCCCCATTAAAATTTTAGGGTTTATCTGTCTATTTATGCCGTCAATCATCGCATTACGTGCAAAATTCATCTCATCTTGGAGCGGTAAAATACTAGCAAGTGGCGGTTCGCCATAAGCTACGACAAAAACACTCTCATCATACGCCCTAACTTGCGGTAACATATAGCCGATTATAAACGGGCAGCCGTCTTTTAATTTAACATTTTCTCTTAAAACTGCTCCGCTCTCATCAATCGTGCTTAATATCCATTCGCCGCTAATCTCTTGCTCGTAAATATCATAAACATTTACTCGCTCATACTCTAAATTTTCACTCTCTAAAATAGCACTAACCGCCTCTTTATCATACACCCCTTTTTTTGCTAGTGCTTTTATGTCATCGTGAGTTAAACTTATGCGATTGACTATGTACCTTATGTCATCGTGGTCTTTTGCGTTTGGGTCAAAATAAACGTCATCTAACTCCACCTCCTCAATAACAGGCATACCATTACGCCAGAACACCTTTGCAACAGCCGTGCCTAAAAAGGGGATTTTTTGAAAAATCGGCATAAAAATTTTATATAGCTTAATCATCTCGCAATAGTAATTTAATGCCTCTTGCCACTTATTAATAACCTTTTGCACTGAGTTAATATAGCCTTCTAATTTTGCAAATTCATCGTTATTAAAATATGTTTCGCTTAGGCTATCAGTTATCCGCTTAGCCTTTGCGTTTAGCTTTGGGATAAATAAATTTGCCTTGCCACGCTCTTTAAGGCTTAAAGCCTTGTCCTCATCAAGTGCTAATAAATAAGCCCTGTTTAGCTTGTCAAAGCTAGGCTTATAATGATTAAAGCCGTCAATGGCTCTAATTTTTAGCTCGGTTAATCTTGCTTGTGCATCCATTTAATAGCCTTGAATTTCTAGCTCAAAACCTTTAACAA
>NZ_JANURM010000051.1 GCF_030249845.1 Campylobacter gastrosuis
CTTGTCAAAGCTAGGCTTATAATGATTAAAGCCGTCAATGGCTCTAATTTTTAGCTCGGTTAATCTTGCTTGTGCATCCATTTAATAGCCTTGAATTTCTAGCTCAAAACCTTTAACAAAATCGTCCTCTGGCACTGCATTTATCGCTTTTAATGCCTCATCGCTCATTACGCCGTTTTCATCAACACCAGCGACCCTTTGAGCCGTTTTTATCGCTTCTCTAAACCCCCTATAAGTTGCAAATTGATAGATTAATTTGCCCGTTTTTTTATTAAGCTCATTAAGTCTTATAAACTCCACCAATTCAGGGTCTAGGTTGTCAATCGTTGCTTTTGCCATTTTTTATCCTTTTTAAAATATTAAAATATGTGCTTTCGCTTATCTTTGTAAGCTCAATTACACGCTTTTTATTTACACCTTTTAAAATTAACTTATGGGCTAAATCTGACTTATACCGCTTATTTGGCAGTCTTTTTAATCCACTTGTTAATTTGCAAATCACACCAGCCATCGTTAATTTTAAGCTCTCATCATCAAGCGTGGCGATAGCTCTTATTAACTTTGGCTCAATGTTTGCTTTAATATAATCAAATTGCCACTGCAAAATCTAGCCCTTTTTTGGAGTGTTTTGCATTTTTTTTAAAATTTTTACCAAAAATCATAATTATCCTCTCTAAAATCCCTCCTTGCTAAGTCTAAAATTTCATCAAAAAATGTAAGTGCTAAGCTATCGGCAAAATCAGGGCTTACGCCAAACTCTTTTTTTATTATCTCTTTTGGCACGATTAAATAACGCTCTTGCTTATCAAATGTAAAACTTATCATTTGCAGTTGTTTTTTTAGCTTCTCATTATTTGGCAAAGACAAAAGATTAAATTTGTCTTTTAGCCTAAAAAACATCTCAGCCCTTTTGTTTGCGTATCTTTTTTCATCAGTGGCTTTAAAACTGCCCTTTGCTTCACGCACAACGCCCCTAAGCCCCAAATCACAAAGTGCGTCATAAGCACCGGCACCAACACCTACGCTATCTATAAAAATTGCAGCTGGCTTAATTTCTGCTCTTTCATATTCGCCGTAAATCGCTCTTGCAAGCTCTGTTACGCTGTTTATGCGGTAGCTTTTAAACTCTTGCACGTTATAGCCATTACGCACACATAAAACGCTCTCATCATCGCCCTCACGTGCGACGTCTAGTCCCCACACGACTTTTGCGTTAGGCTCGTGCAAACTTGCTCTATTTACCGCACTTTCAATCATTGCAAGGTTAAAAACGCCGTTGCTGGTTGTGTCTAAAAACTCGCCAAAAATCTCCTGCCTAGCCACATCGCTATCAGCACCGCCAAGCTCTAAAACCAATCTGTCTATTTCATCACGATTTAGCAGCGGATTATCATAAGAGCTAAACTGAAAATTTACCCAGCCACTCTCATTTTTCATCCCACGCTGAGCTAGTTCGTAAAATTTATTTTTACCCTTTGGCACACCGCCGATAAATGCACGTGATTTTGGATTATCAAGTAGCATTGGACTAATTGCATTATCCCACAAATAGCTATCTTTTAAAATAATCCCTGCTTCGTTTAAAATCACTATATCATAGCCAAAGCCCTCTATATTTTCAGGGCGTTC
>NZ_JANURM010000052.1 GCF_030249845.1 Campylobacter gastrosuis
ACTCAACTTTCGCACATAAAACCTAACTCTTTTTGAGTGAAAGCACTTATCACTGCAATAATTTGAAGTAAATCTTTATTATCCTTGACAACATTTTGGATTTCAGAGATTTTTGTAAGTATTTGAATAAAAAGTTGCATTGAAATTGCAAGGGTTTCAAGTTCACACTCTAAATCTCTAAAAAGTTCTCCTAGTGTTTGTGGCTCATGTTTTATGCGGTTTATGTAACTTACAATGTTGTAAGTAAACATAGAAAGAGTGATTTTTCCAATAAGAGCTTCATAGATACGATTTTCTTCTTTTCCTAAGCCAAACAAGAGTCTTAGATCTTTATAGCCTTGTTCAATATTCCATCTCTTTTTATAAGTTTCTAAAATCTCTTTACCTGAAATACTTATATCTGTTGATATAAAAACTAATAAATCTTTTCCAGTGTGTAAAAATACCAATTTAACTTTTCCTAAAACAGCATGTTCTAAAACTGAATCGAAATACTTATAAGATATCTTTCCATGTTTACCGCTATATTTATGACGAATATTTTTAAAACTATCATATATTGCATTTAGAGTTTTATATTTACCTTTAAAGTTCCAAATGAGCTTATTATTTGGAAGTCTTGCAATTACAGGCATTCCTAAAGTATTTGCTTCTTTTATAAAATTTGGTTTAGCGTACCAGCTATCAACAAGTAGATAATCAGCATCAATTCCATTATCTAATGCTCTTTCTAACATCTCAAGAGCTAGCATATTCTTACCTTTAATAATTTCACTCTTACGCTGATATGCGTTACTTCTATGATGCAATTTTGCTGTGAACTCTGATGTAGATTTTCTTTTACTATCATTCATTTTTATAGAAAAATCCAATTGAAATGTTGAGTGTGAATCTGCATAATTTAGAGACACTATATTTAGTGCATTAATACTTCTATGCTCTTTATTACTCCAGATATATTTACAAGTACCTTCAATAAATTTACCTCTTTTTGGTTCTACTGTATCATCGATAATTAGTAGGCGATACTCACCATTTTTATGCAATGGCTTTATCTTTTTTAAAATTTCTGTAGCACTTAACAATAAAAGTTTACGCCAGTTATAGCGTTTTTCTTTGATAAATCTATAATATACATCTTTACCATAAGCCTTATCACTATTTTTTATAAAAGTTGATTGTCTTTTTTGCATAATAAGCATATAAAGAAAGTGTAAAATTATTTGAAATGGTGGATATCCAACTTCTCTCTTAACAAAGTTACTTTGTTTAAGTATTTTTGTGATTTTTATTTCTGATAACACTTCGTAAATTGGATTTTTTAATATGCTCTTCATAGCAGTTTCTATATAATTTGCAAGTTCCATAAGATAGACCTTTTATAATGATGTTAGTGGTAACGTAATTATATTAAAAAGTACCTATTTATGGGCTTTGTTTATCAACTTTAGTTCATGAATTTAGTGGAATCTATATGCGAAAGTTGAGTAA
>NZ_JANURM010000053.1 GCF_030249845.1 Campylobacter gastrosuis
TTATCAAGTAGCATTGGACTAATTGCATTATCCCACAAATAGCTATCTTTTAAAATAATCCCTGCTTCGTTTAAAATCACTATATCATAGCCAAAGCCCTCTATATTTTCAGGGCGTTCTGCACTTCTAAAATCAAGCCACGCCTCGCCTAAATTTAACTGCTTATCTTGCGCGTTATAGCTCCACAGCTCACGTGGGAGTTGTTTTAATTCAGGGTAAAAATAGCGTTGAAAATAGCGTTTTAAGTTTGCGTTCATCGTATCAACCCATAAAATTTTATGCCCTTCTAAAAGCCACTCAATGCACGCATTAGCCGTCCCTTTTGTAAAGCCAAAACGACGCCCCTTTTCAATAGTGGTAAATCTTGCAAAATTTTCAAAAAATACCCTTTTTTGCTGTGGGGTGTATTGTAAGGATAGATTTATCATTTTAACTCTTTTCGTTCAATCGTGATTTTTGTGCTGTTTTGCTGTGCGTTTGTGTTGTTTATTTGCATCATCGGCTCTTTGCCTAGCACGATTTCTTTATTTCTTGCTGTTATGCGTGAGTGGGCTTCTACTTCTGAAATTTCAGTCGCCGTTTCTAAAAACTCATCCGCCTTTTTTTGATTAATAAGTGCTCTACTTTGAAAATAAATAAGGTGCTTTGTCTGCTCTTTTACTATTTCGTGAAAGGCTTTCACTTCTGTTTCACTTTGCGTTGAAAGTGCCGTATTTATGGCTACTTGTTGTTTTACTAATTCGGCGTTTTCTTGCGGTAAGCCGTTGCAAAGTTTAAAAACATAACCGATACTTATCTCATATTTCTCAGCCAAGCTCTTTTTACTAGCTCCTGCTTTATATTCAGCCCTGATTAGCTCTTTTGTCTTTTCTGCAACCTTTGCCATTACTCCACCTTAAAAATCTTAACTTCAAGTCCGCCAAATTTGCCGTATTTAAAATTATAATCGCCACTTACAAACTTATCATCGCTAAATAGTGCGTCATTTACAGCCTTTGCCACATTGTCCGTATCTCCGTGCGTTTTGTCTTTATACGTAGCCATTACGCTTACGTGATATCGCCCCTTTAAACTAGGCTCTGTTTTGTTTTGAGCCTTAAAATGCCACCTTATTAGCTCTTTAAACGCTAAATATTTTTTATAATTAGCGTCTTTAAATTTCTGCCTTTGTGTTGTTCGTTTATATGGCACTGGATTATAAGGCAGATTTTCAATTTTAAGAAAATAATGCATTAACGCCCCCGCTCTTATAAATCATATAATCGGTTGGGTCTAACATATTACCAAACGATACCATATTCGTTTTTTTTACAATTGCGTCCTTAAACACCTCCGTCCCTAAAATTTCAATTTCTAAGTTTATAAATTCCATTATTTGACTTTTATGTGAGCTAAAAAACAGATACGG
>NZ_JANURM010000054.1 GCF_030249845.1 Campylobacter gastrosuis
GAAGCCTACTCAAACACGCTACAAACCCCTTATGGCGATGTTAAGGTATTTTTTGATTTATACGCAGATAATGATAAATTAGGCATTGGCGAGTTAGAAAATAACAAAAAATTGTTTAACTTTGATACTAACGGCGACGGATTTGTAAATTCAAATGATGAGAATTTTAGCAAACTAAAAGTGCGTGGATATGATAAAGACGGCAATGAGAAAATAATGAGCCTAAATGAAGCCACACAAGGCAGGGGCGTGGATTTGACTAAATTTATAAGCCAAGAGATTATAAACTATATTCAAAAACAAATTGAAGAAAATAACGCCATAGCCATTAAAGAAAATAGACCCGATTTATACATAGACCCAGATAGCTTTGATAAGCGAATAGGCTATTACGGCTCAAACCCCTACACCGCCTTTGCACCAGAGAGCCGTTATAAAAAGCTAGAAAGCAGTCAGATTGATGAGTTTTTTAACTCTTATGCAGACGATGATGGCTGGGTAAATTTAAATAATCAAACAATGGCTGGATTTAATAACCTAGCATATTTAAAGGCTGGATTTGATGGCAGTGTAAAATTAAGTGAATTTAACCCAATAGTTGGCATAGATTACTCTAAAAATTCACAAAGTTACGGCGAATACCAAAAAGACAGCTTTATGAAATTTTATAGCGATTATAAAAAAGAGAGCAAAGCTCACGAACAAGATGTTTCGTGGTTGATTAATAATCTAAAAGCCTACGAAGTAGATGAAGCCGATGAATTATCATCAAAGCTTTTAGGGAGCAAATCAGCCTATATGATAGCTATGGAGAATGACTTTAAAAAGGCAACTGGACTTAGTTTTAGCCTTTCAAATTTAGAAAAGGTAAGAAAACTTTTTGAAAGCGACCAAGACAAAGCCGCTGCTAGTTTAGCAGATAGTGACAGCGTTATTGCCATTAGAAAAAACAAAAACGGCACATTTACACTAAAATTTGATAGTGGCAGGATGATTGATGTAAATGAGCTTTACTCTGATACCGGCACACTTTTAACCGATAAAAACGGCACAAGAGCTAGTATTAATCTTGAAGCAAAGATAATGGATGAGATTACACTAAACAAGCTTTACTTTGAGAGTGTTGGAATTTATGATGAGGGCAGATATAAAACCCTAAAAGAAATCGGAGCCCAGTTTATAAAATCAGTTGCCACAAAACACGGCACCCAGTTTTTAATAACCTTAGCAAATAATGAAAAAATCAGCACAAATGAGCTTTATAACATAGCCA
>NZ_JANURM010000055.1 GCF_030249845.1 Campylobacter gastrosuis
TCACGCTCAAAAGACCCGCTAACTCACCTAAAACCAGCCATTGCAAATGGTCTTTGGAAGTGCGTGCATTGTCAAGAGTGTGCTGACCGCTGTCCAAAAGGCATAAGCTCGGCTGATGATATTGCCGATTTAAGAGTAATGGCAATGAAAAAAGGCTTTACAGAAGGCACTGGTCCAGCTCACGCTGAGGCGTTCTTGCTTGATTTAGTTGAGGGCTCAGGTAGATTAAATGAGATAAAACTAGCACTTCGTTCAGAAGGCGTATTTGCAAATATGGGTAAAATGGATATAGCTATGAATTTAATGATGGCTGGTAAGATGAATCCACTTCACGTGTTTGGCGAAGATGCGATAGAAGGTCACGATGACTTAGTTAAGATGATTGAGGCTGCACGTAAGGCTGAAAATGAAGGAGCAACAAAATGAGTAACAAAGATTTTGCATTTTTCCCGGGCTGTGTTTTAAGCCAAGCAGCAAAAGAATCAAAAATGTCATTAGAGGCGATAGCGCCGATTTTAGGTATAACTCTGCACGAGATTAAGGGTTGGAGCTGTTGTGGTGCTAGCCAAGCACAAGATGTTGATCCATTAGCAGCACTTGTAGCAAATGCTAGAAACATAGCGCTTTCAGAGCAGATGAATATGCCGTTATTAACAACCTGCTCAACCTGTATGCTAACCCTAACAAGGGCAAAAACCACCCTTGATAAAGGTGCAAAAACTCGCATAAACACCTACCTAAAAGAGGGCAATATGCAGTATCAAGGTAGCAATGAGATAACAAGCCTACTTTGGGTTTTATATGAGAATTTAGACACTCTAAAAGCAAAGGTAACCAAACCGCTTTCAAATTTAAAAGTAGCTCTATTTTACGGCTGTCATAGCCTAAGACCAGAAAAAGAGCTAGGCAAAGAAAGCTCGGTAAATCCTAAAAGCTTTGAAGCAGTGGCAAACGCACTTGGCGCTAAGGTCGTGCCGTTTGAGAAACGCCTTGATTGTTGCGGATTTCACGCTACATATCCAGCACAAGAATCAGTGCAAAAAATGTCAAGCCAAATCATCAGCGATGCTGATGAGAATGGCGCTGATGTTGTCGTTACACCTTGTCCGCTTTGTCAAATGCAACTTGACATCTATCAAGAACGCTACCAAGACGCTCAAAATTCAAGCATCAGAAAGCCAATAATCCACCTTTCACAGCTTGTAGGTTTAGCACTTGGACTTGACAATAAAGCACTTGGACTTGATTTAAATATTATTGATGCTAC
>NZ_JANURM010000056.1 GCF_030249845.1 Campylobacter gastrosuis
TAACTACCCAAAATCAAGCACCTTTTGTGCCTTTTTTAGCTGTGATTTTTGTAAAATCAGGTGCGAGTAGGTATTATTTACGTGATTTAGGCTTGAATGCCCAAGTGCATTTGCAATAAATTGTGGCGAGATTAGCCCATTCATCAGTGTGCTTGTGTAGGCGTGGCGAGTGGTGTGAAGCCCAAAAGTAGGTAGTTTAAGACTTTTTAGAAGCTTTTTAAACTGATAGTAAATTGCAAAATAATCACTTGAAAAAATCTGCCCATTTGTGAAATTTTGAGCCTTTAAAAAATGTGCTAAATTTCTAGGCATAAAAATCTCTCTACAAACGCCATTTTTCGGTGTTGTTAGCTCAAATCTCGTTTGATTTTTTGAGATATTTATCACGCCATTTTTGTAGTCAATATCATTTGCATTAAGTGCTAAAATTTCGCCACTTCTAGCACCGCTATAAAAGGCAATGTAGAGAAAAATTTTAAGCTCATTTGTAGCGTTTTTAAGCATTAATTTTATCTGTTTTGGTGTCCAAATCGTGCGTTTTTTGTGTGAATTTTTAGGCAAAAAATGGCTTTTAAATGGCATATTTTTTATCAAATTTCGCTCCTTTGCACGGCGAAAAACAAGCAAAATATAGCAAAAAATCAGCCGAATTGTGCTTGGTTTTAGACTTCTTTGCATACTGCTTAAACACGCCTTAAAATCATCGCTTGTATAGCTAGAAATCGCCTTGTCATCAAGAAAGTCAAATGCACGTTTTATGGCGTATCGTGCGGTGTTTTGCGTGGTTTTTTTATTAAATTCTTGGCTGTTTATAAACTCATCACAGAGTGTTTTTAGGCTATTTTTGCACCCATTTTTTGGCTGTTTTTGGCTGGTTTTTTTCGTGCTTTTAACCTCGCTTAGTTTTAAAAATATCGGCAAAATCGTTTTTTTAATAAATTTTAGATTTTTTTCGTTGTAATTTAAGCCAAGTGAGCGTTTTATAGTCTTTGAGAGTGCCTCAAACTCCACGTAAATTTTACCATTTTGATTAAAGATTCTCATTTTTTATCCCCTGTTTTTTTCGTAATTTTACCTAAGTGTATGTAAAGTGAAATTTATTTTAAGGAGTAACCTATGAAAAAGGGTTTTACAATGATTGAGTTGATCTTCGTGATCGTTATTTTAGGTATCTTAGC
>NZ_JANURM010000057.1 GCF_030249845.1 Campylobacter gastrosuis
CATTTGTGAAGTCGCCACTTTGTAATTTGCCATCTTTGCCGCCTGCTACATCATCTATAACATCTGTAATAACAACATCACTTAAAGATACTGGTTTTGTATCTAGTGTTTGAATTACATTGCCATTGGTATCAACTAAATCTAGTTTATACTCTTTAACAGCTGCCATTTCGGCTAGTGTTTTACGTCCCCAAGCATCTTGGTCGTTGCCATTTCTTATGTAGCTTGCTATTTCGTTGCCATTTTCACCTATTAGAGTTACTTTTAGTTTTTGGTCAGCACCGATATTTTGAGCATTTTTAATAGCTATATCTCTTGCAAATGGTAGTTCTATATCACCTCTGTAATTGATTGATGATACGTCTAGCTCGGCGTGAGGCGACTGATCTAGTGTGCCATTAGCCACTTCTGTATCTTTACCAGTGTTGCCACTTGGGTCAGTTACTTCTGCTATTACCTTATCACCCGGATTTACTGGTTTAATTTCGCCAGTGAAGTTACCATTAGCGTCTGTTGTGCCTCTGCCTAGCTCGTTGCCTTGCTCGTCTTTAAATACGATAGGTGCATTTGGTTCATTTGTTTCTACGCTAATTTTTGTCTTATCAGGTGTGCCGTTAGAATTTGTATCTACTGGTGTTACTTCTGTGATATCTACTACTGGGGCATCTTTATCATCAGTTGTTAGGTTGCCAGCTGTTTGTGTATCTGTGCCAGTGTTGCCACTTGGGTCAGTTACTTCTGCTATTACCTTATCACCCGGATTTACTGGTTTAATTTCGCCAGTGAAGTTACCATTAGCGTCTGTTGTGCCTCTGCCTAGCTCGTTGCCTTGCTCGTCTTTAAATACGATAGGTGCATTTGGTTCATTTGTTTCTACGCTAATTTTTGTCTTATCAGGTGTGCCGTTAGAATTTGTATCTACTGGTGTTACTTCTGTGATATCTACTACTGGGGCAGT
Source organism: Campylobacter gastrosuis (assembly GCF_030249845.1). GTDB lineage: Bacteria > Campylobacterota > Campylobacteria > Campylobacterales > Campylobacteraceae > Campylobacter_A > Campylobacter_A gastrosuis. The sequence continues at coordinate 959 of NZ_JANURM010000057.1, forward strand.
TGTATCACCTGCTACTACTTTACCCTCATCTGAAACGTTACCAGCTTTGTCTTCTGTTTTAGCTGTAACTTCTGAGCCGTCTTCTATTTTGTCAGCTGGGATTGTGATTTTGCCAGTGTCTGGATCAACTTTA
>NZ_JANURM010000058.1 GCF_030249845.1 Campylobacter gastrosuis
ACCTGCTACTACTTTACCCTCATCTGAAACGTTACCAGCTTTGTCTTCTGTTTTAGCTGTAACTTCTGAGCCGTCTTCTATTTTGTCAGCTGGGATTGTGATTTTGCCAGTGTCTGGATCAACTTTAACGCCGTTATCAGGGCTTGTTGGTTTCCATTTGCCATCATCGCCTTTTTCAGCTGTGAATGTATGCTCGTTGCCGTTTTCATCTTTGTATTTGACCTCTGTTTTTGTTGAGTCATCTTTTGGAGTGACTGATACAGAGCCGTCAGGGTTAGCCACGACGTCAGGGGTGGTTGGTTTAATCTCATCAACGTTGATTACAAATTCAGCAACAGAAGTAGCTTGGTCGCCACTCTTACCAACTAGTTTTACAGATATTGTATGCTCCTCGCTTGTTAGCGGTTGGTTTGGTGTAAATTCAAATGAAGCATCGTCTTTGATAACTGCTGTGCCGATTTGTCTATTGCCGTCAAAGATAGCTACGACTGAACCTGCTAAGCCAGTTTCATTTGGTATAACGCCTTTGATAGTAGGTGTGCTATCATTTGTGAAGTCGCCACTTTGTAATTTGCCATCTTTGCCGCCTGCTACATCATCTATAACATCTGTAATAACAACATCACTTAAAGATACTGGTTTTGTATCTAGTGTTTGAATTACATTGCCATT
>NZ_JANURM010000059.1 GCF_030249845.1 Campylobacter gastrosuis
AACAAACCAAAAACAAAGAATTAGAAACTAAAATCTCTGCTATAACTGCCAAATATGATGAGCTAAAACAAAAAGTAGATGAAAAAGAACTTTTAACAATTAAAATTTTAGAAAAAGACGTAATAATAAAAGAGCTAGAAGTCAAAAAACTTGAAAAGGATTTAGACTACAAGCACTCTGATTTAAAATCAATAAATAAAAATATTGAAATTTTAAACACTCTTAAAAAAGATCTTGACGATAGTCTAAAAGCACAAAATTCAGCTTCAAAAAGGCTAAAAAACCAACTCTCATTTAGACTAGGTGCTGCTATTTTAACATGCAAAAAATCTCTTTTTGGCTATATAAAACTACCATTTGTGTTAAGCTACGTGTATGATGAGTATAAAAAAGACCAACTTACCTATCAGGATAAAATCAAGAAAAATCCAAAATTAGCCCTGCCAAAACTGCAAGATTATCCAGATTACAAAGAGGCTTTAAAGATAAAAGATAGCCTTGAATACAAACTAGGCGAAGAGTTTATAAAGGCTAGCAAAAACTGGTATAAGGGTGGATTTGTGAAATTTATGTTTA
>NZ_JANURM010000006.1 GCF_030249845.1 Campylobacter gastrosuis
AACTGCGTTTGCGTGGGTGTTTAGGGCATTTACGTTCGTGTTAATGCGAAAACTCATTGTGTATCCTTTTAAGTTTTATTTCAAGCTTTTTGCTTGTTAAAACCCAAATCGGCAAAAAAAAAAAAAAACGTTTAGGGGTTTAGAGAGAATTTGTGAAAAAATTTTAAAAATTAAGAGAAAGTAGCCAAAATGGCTACTCTAAAAGCTCTCTGATTAGAAGCTGTGGGGTGATTAAGCCACGAAATGAATTTTTTGAGATTGAGAAAATTATATCTATCGTTTCGCCGACTTTTATGTGCCTTGTGTGGTTAAAAAACAGGGCTTCAAGGGTCTTATCGCCCTTTTGCAGGATTAGTTTTAGGTGATTTTGGTCTTTGCCGATTAGCTTTTCATTTTTTACTAGGACATTTTCAAGCTTAAAAACTGGGCGTGGGTTTTTTTGTCCGTAAGGCTCAAAAATCTCTAAAATTTCAAGCAAATCATAGTCAATCTCACGCGGATTTATCTCGCCTAAAAGGTCATCGCTCGGGCTAAATTTATGCAAATCCATTAAAAAACAGCTCTTGTTTATCTCGCTTTTAAACAGCTCTAAATTTAGCGGGTCACACACAAGACCAGCCGCACCCTTGTGCCCGCCAAAACTGCTTAAAAGGTGCTGGTGCTTTGCAATTAGCGATAAAATATCAATCTTACCCACGCTTCTAGCGCTACCCTTTGCTCTGCCCTTGTCTATGCTAAATACGATAGCTGGTTTTTTAAAGTGCTTTGCAAGGCGACTAGCGACTATGCCAATAACGCCCTCGTGCCACTCCTGCCCCCACGTGACAATGATATGCTCATCATCGCTGACATCTTTTAGGGAATTTTCAAATAAAACCCGCTCCTCTTCTTTTCGTGAGTTGTTAAACTCAACAATCATATCAAGAAAATCGTATGCTTCTTTTATGTTTTTGGTGCGTAAAAATCGGTAGGAATTTGTAGCGTCATCCATTCGCCCAGCTGAATTGATAAGCGGAGCAATAAGAAAGCTGATATCATCGCACTCAAATTTATCCTTGCCGTAAAAGTCTTTAATAGCTAAAAATGCGACACGTTTTGACTGATTTATGCGGTTAATGCCTAAGCGGACTAAGATTCTATTCATATCCCTAAGCTCCATCATATCAGCAATTATTGCAATGGCTAAAAGCTCTAAGAATTTTGACATATCAAACTGAATTTCTAAAACCTCTTTTAAAGCACCAACGACATACCAAGCCACCTGAGCACCGCAAATTTCAACATTTGGGAAGCAACAATCATCTTGTTTTGGATTAATTATCGCATAAGCCTCTGGCAGGATGGCTGGTGGCATATGATGATCTGTGATGATTAGATCAATCCCACGCTCCTTACACATTAAGGCGGCTTCGTGTGCTGATATGCCGTTATCAACGGTTATGATAAGATTTGCGTCTAAAAACTCATCAATGATAGCCGAGTTTAAGCCGTAGCCGTCTTTAAAGCGGTTTGGAATTCTTACCGAGTAGTTTTTTACGCCAATTTCATCAAAAAATTCAGACATAATCACACAAGAGATAACGCCATCAACATCATAATCTCCGACAATGACTATCTTTTCGCCTTTGGCGATCGCATCTTTTATGCGATTTGCACCCTTGTAGATGTCTTTTAAAGCACAAGGTTTAGGAATTTCAGAAAGCTTTTTGTGAATATCTTTACTAAATCTAAGCTCTAATAAATTCCTAATATCATCTTTACTTAGCATTTTTAATGCAGGCACTAATAAAGCCCAAAATTGTCGGATTTGGCTTTGTTAAGCGACTGGTAAATTCAGGGTGGCACTGCACGCCGATAAAGAATTTATGCCCTTTTAGCTCAATGGCTTCAACAAGCCCCTTGCTCTCGCCACTAATGATTAATCCCGCCTTTTCGTAATCTGGCTTGTATTTTGGATTTGCCTCAAAGCGGTGGCGATGGCGTTCTTTTACGCTTTTTGCGTTGTTATAAATTTGTGCTAAAAGCGTCTTTGGCTTTATCTCGCACTCATACGCGCCAAGTCTCATCGTGCCACCAAGTGGGCTTTTGTGTGTTCTAATTTGCTCTTTGCCGTGAGCGTCAATGAAGCTGTCAATTAGATAAATTATCGGATTTTTGCACTCTTTGTTAAACTCAACCGAGTTTGCGTCCTCTATTTTTAGCACGTTTCTTGCAAACTCAATCAAAGCTAACTGCATACCAAGACAAATTCCAAGATACGGCAGGTCGTGCTCTCTTGCGTATTTTATGGCTAAAATTTTGCCACTCACGCCACGCTCTCCAAAGCCACCAGCAACTAAAACGCCATCAACATCCTTTAAAATTTCATCAACATTCTCGCTATCAACCTTCTCGCTATCCACCCACTTTAAATTTACCCTAGCATCTAGGTTTGCCCCAGCGTGTATAATGCTCTCAGTTAGGCTTTTATAGCTCTCTTTTAGATCAATGTATTTGCCGACAAAGGCGATTGTCGTGGCTTCTGTTGGGGCGATTATTCGCTTAACCAAGCTATCCCACACGCTCATATCTGGCTTTAACTCGCCAAGCTCTAAAATTTCAGCGATCGGCGTTAAAATATCTTGCTTTAAAAACGCAAGCGGAATTTGATAGATACTAGCACTATCTACGCTCTCAATCACGCAGTTTTTCTCAACACCACAACTTAGGGCGATTTTGTCTTTTAGCTCACGATTTAGTGGCATTTCAGACCGACAAATAATCATATCTGGGCTAATGCCAATACGCCTTAACTCGCCAACGCTGTGCTGAGTAGGCTTTGTTTTAAGCTCGCCAGCGACCTTTATGTAAGGGATAAGTGTTAGGTGGATAAACATACCATTTTTACGCCCGACCTCCGCTCTTAACGCCCTAATCGCCTCTAAAAACGGCAACCCCTCAATATCGCCAACGGTGCCACCTATCTCAACGATTAAGATATCCTTGCCCTCACCAGCCCTTTTAATACGCTCAACAATCTCGCCAACAATGTGGGGTATAACCTGAATAGTCTTGCCTAAATAATCGCCCCTACGCTCCTTTTCAATCACGGTGCTATAAACCCTGCCGGTCGTGAAATTGTTATTTTGGCTTAGGCTCTCATCTAAAAATCGCTCATAATGCCCTAAATCAAGGTCGGTTTCAGCTCCGTCATCGGTAACAAAAACCTCGCCGTGTTCAAGCGGACTCATCGTGCCCGGATCAACGTTAATATATGGGTCAGCCTTTAAAATGCTGACTTTTAGCCCTGAATTTTTAAGCAAAGTGCCGATACTAGCCGCTGCTATGCCCTTACCAAGTGAGCTTAAAACGCCACCTGTTACAAAAATATACTTAGTCTGCTTTGACATTTTTTGCCTTCGTTTTTTATTTTTTAGATGTTGGGATTATATCCTTTTTAAATTTAAAGATTACTATTTTTTGACTATATTATGCTATCATTAGTAAAGTATTAAAAATAAAAGGGGATTTAACAATGAAAATTTTAACTTTTTCAATGATTTGTGCGACAATTTTGCTTGGAGCTGATGTAGCAAATGAGATAACTTACCTATCAAACACAAAAAAATCTTATGAGCTAATAAAACTACCACAAGCGATGAGTGAAAATCCTAATATCAATGGCAACGGCGTAAATATCGGTGTGGTTGATACGAATTTTAATAAATCTCATCAGAGTTTAGCTGGTAAATTTTTAAGCATTGACGGCACACCTTATGATGAGAAAGTAGGCGATAGTGGCTGGTGGGCTAGGTATCCACACGGCACACATATAGCTAGCATTATCGCTGGTAATGACCTTGGCGATGATAAACCAAAGGGCGTGGCTGTGGGGGCTAAAATTTACGGCGTGCAGTCAAAAATGGGCTATTATTCGCCGGATATTAACTTAAAAGAGTATTTTAACAACCGCCCTGAGGTTAAAATTATAAACAATTCAAGGGCTATAAATATTAAGCTTGGCGAAAATTTTGACTTTTTCTCGCCAAAAAGCCTAGATGAAGCGATAAAAGCGATAAATACTGGCTATGTTTATAAAAACGACAACGATGAAAACGACCTTAGAAATTTAGTCTGGCTTTCAAAAAATAATCAGGTTTTAAATATCTTTGGAGCTGGCAACAGAGGGCTAAATCATCCTGAAATTTCAGCACTCTTGCCATATTTTGACCACGAGTTACTTAGCTACATTGCCGTTGGTGCTTTAAACACCGAGCATATCACAATGCAAGGCGAAAAGGCAATCATCGCTGAAAACGGCATTTTAGATGTAACAAACACCTTTAAAGGTGCCGTAAATTTCTCAATTATGGCGCCGGGCGGTAAAATTTTAGGCGCAAATGCGTTTTTTGACAAAAAGGATATTTTTTCAAATTTTACACCAAAAAATTGCGATAGTTTAAGTGGCGAAGAAAAAAGTGCGTGTATTTGGAAAAATAGCGAAGACAAGCGAAACTATGATGAAGTTATGAAAGATAGAACTGCCCAATTTAAAGCAGATGACGGCACAAGCCAAGCTACGGCTATTGTTAGCGGCGTGGCAGCTTTGGTGCAGCAAAAATTCCCATTCTTAGATGGCAAACAAATCGCCGATGTGCTTTTATCAACGGCAAACAACAACTACGAGCTACCAAAATTTATAGTTAGAAAGCACGGATACGGCGAAAATAGAATAGCCTATATAGGCGTATCAGCCCTGCCAAGCGAAGATGAGATAAAAAGCGACTTGCAAAAAGCTGGGTTTAGCGAAAAAGACATAACAGAAATTTTAAAGGCGCAAAAATCAATCCTAACGCCAAGCGAAGTAATGGGTCAAGGCATAATTGACACTAAAAAAGCACTAAATGGACTTGGCACACTTGATGCAAATCGCCTTATGCCAAGTTGGGTTGGCGTTGCAAATTACACAATTGACACAAATGGCTTTGATGCCACGTTTTCAAACGACATAGGTCAAAAGAAGTGGGATGACGCACTTCACTCGCCAGAGGTAAATGAAAAATACGGCAAAATTTTGCGTGATTTAGATGTAGGACTAGATAAAATCGGCGACGGCACACTAACACTTAGTGGCAACAACAGCTACAAGGGCAAGACCTACGTAAGAGGCGGCGAGCTAATACTAACTGGCAGTCTTGATAGCGATGTCATCGTCCAAAACGCAAAATTTAGCGGTAACGGCACAATAAACGCAAGTCTAACAAATAGTGGCTTTGTAGAAGCCCTAAACACCGATACATTAACGATAAATAACTATTACCGACAGACAAATGATGGCAATTTAATCTTAAATTTTAACACCAAATCAAACTCAAAAATAAAGGCACAAAACTATCTCATAGAGGGCGGTAAGCTACTTTATAAGCCGATTTTGGGCGAATTTTACGCAGCAAATCAAAAGGTCGTGATAGATTTAGGCGAGTTAAAAACGCACCTTGATAAATTTAGTGGAGTTGAGATTTTAAGCAATGGTGCTGTTGATTTTGACATTAAAAATTTCATCATCGCACAAGATAAAACAACCATAAACGACCAAACACAACCGCCTTTAACACCGCCTGAAAATCCGAGTGAAAAACCAGCAGAAAAGCCGACAACACCTGAAACACCAAGCAAACCAACCACGCCTACAAATCCAAACAAACCTGAAAAACCAGCCGAAAATCCAAGCGAGATTACCGCTGAAATTAAAATCAAAAAAGATGCCTACGAAGTCGCAAATAGCAATGTCGGCAGTGCGATTTATCAAGCTAGAATTTCGCCAAATCTAAGCGATGAATACAAAGAAATTTTTAAAATTCTTGATACAAAAACACCAGCAAGCGAGCAAATTTTAAACAGCATAGCTGATGATAAAAGCCAAGACGCCACGCAAAATCGGCTCACACAAACTAGAATTAACGCTCAAAACAATATGATTTTTAGCCTAAATCCGCAAAATTTCACAAATATTTTAACCGCAAACAGCCTTGCCAAACCAATAAAAATCGCAAGCATTAGCGATGATGTGATGAGTTTTAAGGTGCTAAATGACAGCATTGAGCCAAGCAAAAACCACGCATTTTACCTAACTCCAAGCTACAAAAAAACACGTGGCGACAACGGCGAAAACGGCAGTGCTTACGGCTTTAATCTAGGCTTTGCAACAGCCATAGATGATAGGCAAAATTTAGCACTTAGCCTAAGCTATCAAAAGGCAAAAGATGAGTATGATTTGGCTGATTTTAACTCAAATTATGTGAATTTTGGGCTAAATCACGTCCTTGATGCTGGAGCGTTTAAAATTTTAAGCGGGGTTAGTCTTGGCGGCGGCAAAAATGACTTTGAGCGTGAAATTTTAGGCACAAGCAAACTAAATGGCTCATACAAAAATCTATTTTTAACTGCCACACTTGGCGTTTCAAAGGCGTTTGAGTTTGGCGATTTTAGCCTCTTACCACTTGGTTATTTTGGCTACAATTTTATCCGCCAAAACGCATTTAGCGAGAGCGGTGCGGTCTTTGCAAAGGAATTTGAAGCGATAAATCATCACTCAACCCTGCTTGGAACTGGGGTAAATTTAAACCATACACAAGAGCTTGAAAATGCGATTTTACAGCTTGGCGGATTTGTTATTTTTGAGCGTAGATTAAGCGGTGCAAACTACGATACAAAGGTGCGTTTTAAGGATTTTGATGACAGCTATTTTACACAAAAATATGAGCTAAATAAAAATCTCTTAACGCTTGGGTTAAACTCGCAAATTGACTTTAAAAATGGTGCATTTTTTAGGCTAAACCTAGCAAACGAAATAGCAAAAACTCAAAAAAGCGTAAGCATTTTTGCTACGCTAGGCTATAAATTTTAAGGGGAATTTATCCCCTTAAATTAAAAACCAATATCAATTAAAACTGCATAAAATTTATAACTTTTATCAAAATTTCAAGCTCTTTTTGTTACAATTTCAAAATATTTTTACACAAAGGAGATAAATTGAAACAAATGGCAATAGAGCATATGAATAGCTCTCACAAAGACGTTCTAGTCGCATTTTGTAAGAAATTTGCGGGGGTGGATAATCCTACAAATGTAAGGCTAGATGATATAAATGAGGACGGGGTTAGCATTAGTTGTGATGAAAATAGCACCTTTATACCCTTTCTAAAAAAGGCTGAACTAAATAATAATGGTTTTAAAAATACAATCATAGAACTTTATGAGAGCATTAAAGATGAAAATGGGGTAGAAAAGAGCCTTTTAGACTTCATAAACGGCTTTAAAACACTCATTATTTCAAGCATAAAAGATGGCTTTGCTAACTCATCTTACGCCCCATTTATCAGGCAAGATGATAATTTTTATATCTGCATATCATCAGTGGCAGCTCACTACGAGGCAATCAGGCAAAATCCAGATAAAATTTCAATCCTTTTTATACAAAACGAAAACGAAGCAAAGAGCCTTTTTGCAAGGGTTAGAGCGAGTTTTAATGCGGTTTGCGAGTTTGTTGATGATAGTTTAAAAGATAGCTACTTAGATATTTTTGAGGCAAACTTTAAAAACGAATCGGCACTAAAATTTATTAGAGATATGAAGGACTTTCATATCGTTAAAATAAGCCCTAAAAATGGGCGTTTTGTCAAAGGTTTTGGCTCGGCTTACGACACAAATGGGCTAAAAATCATAAACGCAAACCGAGTAAATAATCCGCACGAAAAGAGGTAGTTTAACCCCATTTTGGGGTTAAACTTGTAAAAATTCTTGGAGTGATTTTACTTTAAGCACATCGCCGTTTTGAGCCGATGTTATCGCACTTACGGCGATTTTTGCACTTCTTATGTTTGTAAAATATGGCAGTTTAAAACGCAAGATATTTTGGCGAATTTTCTTGCCGTCCTCGCTGTTTGATTTGCTATCACTCGTGTTAATAACGAGTGCTATATCGCCGTTTTTTAGCCTATCTTCAATGTTTGGGCGACCCTCGCTGATTTTATAGACAAACTCCGCTTCAATGCCGTTTTCTTTTAAAATTTTATGCGTTCCGCTTGTTGCAACGATATTAAATCCTAAATTTTTAAGCTCTCTTGCTAGGCTTATGCCTTGGGGTTTATCGGCATCAGCTAGGGTTATAAATACGTTGCCACCGCTTGGCAGGGTGTTATTTGCAGCAATTTGGCTTTTAGCAAACGCCACGTTAAAACTACTTGCAATGCCCATAACTTCGCCAGTTGATTTCATCTCTGGACCAAGTATTAAATCAGCACCAGTTAGTTTATTAAATGGGAAAACCGCCTCTTTTACGCTTATGTGCTTTGGCGTTTTTGGTAGTAAAATTCCATCACTTTCGGTTAAAACGCCGTATTTATCGTAAAATTTCAGTGCCTCACGCAAGTTGCCCTGCCACATTACGCGAGTTGCGACCTTTGCGATTGGCATACCAGTTGCCTTGCTTACAAACGGCACGGTGCGACTAGCACGAGGATTAACCTCAATCATATAAAGCTCGTTTTCATAGATTGCAAACTGGATATTTAAAAGCCCAACAACGCCCAAATTTAGGGCAATATCACGAGTTTGAGTGCGCACTTTTTTTATCATCTCATCACTTAGGCTTTGAGGTGGCAAAATACAAGCGCTATCGCCCGAGTGAATTCCAGCCTCTTCAATATGCTCCATTATCGCGCCGATATAAACGTCCTTGCCGTCACTTATCGCATCAACATCAAGCTCGGTCGCATCTTGTAAAAATTTATCAAGCAACACTGGCGAGTTATTGCTAACCTTAACCGCCTCGCTCATATATTCACGTAGCTCCGCCTCGCTATGCACACGCCTCATCGCACGACCGCCAAGCACGTAGCTAGGGCGAACAAGCACCGGATAGCCAATCTCATTTGCCTTTCTTATGGCTTCATCTTCGCTTGTAGCGGTGTCATTTTTAGGCTGCTTAATGCCGATTTTATCTATAAATTCGCTAAATTTCTTTCTATCTTCTGCAATGTCAATCGTCCTTGCACTTGTGCCAATTATTTTTGCACCTATAATGCTTAGGCGTTTTGAAAATTTAAGCGGAGTTTGACCGCCAAAATGCACGATAACGCCGTCTGGCTTCTCTTTATCAATGACTGAGCGTAAATGCTCAAAGTCAATTGGCTCAAAGTACAAAATATCGCTCGTGTCGTAATCTGTCGAAACGGTTTCTGGGTTGCAGTTATACATTATCGTTTTCACGCCCAAATCCCTAAGTGCGTAACTAGCGTGAACACAGCAGTAATCAAACTCAATGCCCTGCCCTATTCTGTTTGGGCCACCTCCAATTATCATCACCTTTTTTTCGTTTGAAATTTCATCTTTTTGCGGTAGCTTTGTGATATTTGTGCTTGAATAAAGATACGGCGTAAGTGCTTTAAACTCCCCAGCACACGTATCAACCTCGCTGTATTCTAAATTTATACCAAGCTTGTTTCTAGCAAAAAATATATCGTTTTGACTTAGTTCTAAATTGTCCTTTAAGTCAATAAGCTGGGCGATTTTTTTATCCGAAAAGCCCATAGTTTTAGCAAGTCTTAGCAAATTTTCATCGTTTAAAATATCCATATCAATGCGGTTTTCAAACTCCACAATCTCTTTTATTTGATTTAAAAAATACCTATCAATCCTGCTAAATTCATAAACCTCATCAATGCTAAATCCAGCCCTAAACGCCTGTGCTACCATTAAAATTCGCTTCTCGTTTGCGTGTCTTAGTCCGTAAATTAGCTCATCGCGGCTTAAATTTAGCGTGTCAAATCCGCCCAAATCTCGCTCTAAACTACAAAGCGCCTTTTGGATACTCTCTTTAAACGTCCTACCAATCGCCATAACTTCGCCAACAGACTTCATCGCTGTGCCAAGATGTGGGTTAGCACCAGCAAATTTCTCAAACGTAAAGCGTGGAATTTTTGTAACGATATAATCAATCACTGGCTCAAAACTTGCTGGTGTGCCTGTAATGTCGTTTTTAATCTCATCAAGGCTAAAACCAACGGCTAAAAGCGTGGCGACTTTGGCGATAGGATAGCCAGTAGCCTTACTTGCAAGGGCTGAACTGCGAGAAACGCGTGGATTCATCTCAATGACAATCATTCTGCCAGTGTTTGGCTCAATGGCAAACTGGACGTTTGAACCGCCCGTATCAACGCCGATCTCACGCAAAATCGCAAAACTTGCGTCACGCATATTTTGATACTCTTTATCTGTTAGCGTTAGGGCTGGGGCAATTGTGATGCTGTCCCCTGTATGAACGCCCATTGGGTCAAAATTTTCAATTGAGCATACGATTATGCAGTTATCGTTTTTATCACGAATAACCTCCATTTCGTATTCTTTCCAGCCAAGAAGGCTCTCTTCAATTAAAATTTCGTGTATCGGACTGGCTTCAAGACCACGCTGCGCTAAATCCTTAAACTCATCAATATTATAAGCCACGCCACTACCAGCACCGCCAAGCGTAAAAGAGGCACGTATCATTAGCGGATAGCCTATCTCATTTGCTGCATTTAACGCCTCATCAAAATTATAAGCGTAAGCCGATTTTGGCAAATCCATACCGATTTTTTTCATAGCCTCTTTAAAAATTTGCCTATCTTCGCCCTTTTTTATCGCCTCTGGGTTTGCGCCTAGGAATTTCACATTGCCAAGCATATTATGCTCATAAAGCTCCATAGCGACGTTTAGCGCGACTTGTCCGCCCATTGTCGGCAAAATCGCATCAACTTTCTCACGCTCAATAATGCTTTTTATGCTCTCTTTTGTAATCGGCTCAATGTATGTAGCGTCGGCAAAATCAGGGTCTGTCATAATGGTAGCTGGGTTTGAGTTTATAAGCACCACTCTATAACCCAGCTCTTTTAGGGTCTTAGCAGCCTGTGTGCCTGAGTAGTCAAATTCACACGCCTGACCTATCACGATAGGGCCTGAACCTATCAACAAAATGGTTTTAATATCATCTCTTTTTGGCATTACTTATCCTTTGTTACAACATATAAAAAACTAGGCATATTTACCTTGACATAAGGCTCAATTATGGCACTTTGATATGAGCTTTCATCGTAAATTTTAACCACCTTGCCAACTCCAACCCCACCAAAAAATATCCCATCAAGTCCGCTTGTATAAACCTCATCGCCGACCTTTGGGCTTAGCCACTGGGGGATAAATTTTATCACCATACCATTTTTACTGCCGTGAGCAATGCCCGGGATTTTATCGGCTCCGATATAAACTGAAAATATGCTCTTTGGGTCATTTTGAAGCAAAGCCATTGGGCGATAATCCTTTGAAACTACGATACCAGCGGTCTTGCCTTGATAGATTAATCCATAAATTTTATTTGGGTTATAATCCTTAAAATCGCTTATGTAAATTTTGCCATAATCGCTTATGTTTGCGTAGCCTAGGGTTTTTACGAGCGTGATTTGTGGATTAAAGGCGGTTGAGTTTTTATCTTTTAAAATTTCGTTTAATTCATTTGCAAATGTAGATAACAAAACGGCTGAGCGTTCAAGCTCGGCGTTTTGCTTTCTTAGACTCTCTATCTCTTGTGCTTGGCGAAAATGCTCATTAATCTCATCTTTTATCCCCTTTGTAAATGAGAGATAGCTCCCTACAACGGCGTTGCTAAAATTTACGACAACACCGCCAACGTAGGGGCTTTTATAGATTGAGATAACAGCTAAAAAAGCCACAAAGATAAAGAGTAAAATTTTAGTCTTCATTTGTTATTTGTTGAAGTACTTCTACCTTTTCTAACGCCTTACCAGTGCCACGAGCAACGGCTAAAAGTGGCTCATCTGCTATGCTTACTGGCAGTTTTACGATATCGCTTAGATACTTATCAAGCCCACGGATTAAAGCGCCGCCGCCAGTTAAAACAATGCCGTTTTCAACAATATCAGCTGCTAAATCTGGTGGCATTACTTCAAGCACGGCTTTAAGTGCGTCAGCAATCTCTTTAAGTGGCTCACGCATAGCCTCACGCACGTCCTCGCTGGTTAGCTCAATACGGCTAAGCAAACCAGTCATCTGATCCCTGCCCTTAACGGTAATGCTAAGCTCACGCTCTAATGGCACGGCTGAACCGATATTTATCTTAATATCCTCGCCAGTTCGCTCGCCAATTAGCAGGTTGTATTTCTCTTTTATGTAATTTACAATGCTAATGTCCATCTTATCGCCAGCTACTCTAATTGACTTTGAGATAACAAGACCGCCAAGCGAAACCACGCCAATCTCGGTAGTGCCACCACCAATATCAACAACAAGGCTACCGCGTGATTCTGTTATTGGTAAATTTGCACCAATTGCGGCTGCCATTGGCTCTTCAATCAAAAACACCTCTCTTGCACCAGCGCTTAATGCACTCTCCTTGACTGCCTTTCGCTCAACTTGTGTTAGTCCATAAGGCACAGAAATGATGATACGAGGGCGTAAAAAGCTCTTTCTTTTGTGCGTCTTTTCTATAAAATATCTAATCATCTTCTCAGTCATATCAAAATCAGCAATCACGCCGTCTCTCATCGGGCGAATCGCATCAATGCCACTTGGCGTCTTGCCGACCATCTCTTTGGCTGCGTGTCCTACGGCTAGAATTTTTTGCTTACCACCGTATCTTTCACGCTGGACTGCTACGACTGATGGTTCGTTAATAATAATGCCCTTATCTTTAACAAGCACGAGCGTGTTTGCCGTGCCTAAATCTATACCCATATCGCTTGAAAAAAATCCGATAAGTTGGTCTAAAATCATCTTTGTCCTTTATGCACTTTTGTTTTGTTTTATTAAAATCGGCTTTTCATCGCCTTTAACGACATCTTTTGAGATGATGACCTCATAGCCAGAAAGCTCTGGCAGGTCATACATAAGGTCAATCATAATCTCTTCCATAATGCTTCTAAGTCCCCTAGCACCGGTCTTTCGCTCAATGGCTAGACTTGCAATCTCGCTTAACGCCTCATCATCAAATTTCAAACTAGCCCCATCAATGGCAAATAACTTTTGATATTGCTTTAAAATGGCGTTTTTTGGCTCGGTTAAAATTTTAACCATATCATCTTTTGTAATCTCATTTAGCGTAGCCACGACGTGTAGGCGTCCGATTAATTCAGGGATTAGCCCAAAATGCACAAGGTCATCAGGTTCAAGCATATTTAGTAAATTTTCACGCTCACTTTTGTTGCGTTTTTCTTGATTAAAGCCAAGCACGTTTTTGCCAATACGGCGTTCAATAATATCAATAAGTCCGTCAAATGCCCCACCGCAAACAAATAAAATATTTGTCGTATCAATCTGAATGAAGTCCTGATTTGGGTGTTTTCTGCCACCTTTTGGCGGGATATTTACAAGACTGCCCTCAATGATTTTAAGCAGTGCTTGCTGCACACCCTCGCCACTAACATCACGCGTAATTGAGCGATTTTCACTCATTCTAGCGATTTTATCTATCTCATCAACAAAAACAATGCCCTGTTCTGCCCGTTTTACGTCGCCGTTTGCCGCTTGAAGAAGGCGAGTTAAGATATTTTCAACATCCTCTCCGACATACCCAGCCTCAGTTAAGCTCGTGGCATCACAAATTGCAATCGGCACATCAAGGAATTTTGCCAAAGTCTGTGCCATTAGCGTTTTGCCACTGCCAGTTGGGCCAACTAGCAAGATATTTGACTTTGAAATTTCGGTGTCATCTTTTATCTCGCTCTGCTTAAAAATTCTCTTATAATGATTATAAACGCCAACGCTAAATACCTTTTTAGCCCTATCCTGACCGATAACATAGCTATCAAGCACGGCTTTTAGCTCTTTTGGTGTTAAATTTTTATGCTCTTTTGTTATTTCGGTAAAATCATCTTGGCTCTCTTCGCCGTAAAGCACGTTGTAAGCGGCATTTACGCAGTATTCGCAAATATAAACGCTGTCATCTTCGTTTGATAAAATTCGCCTATCGTTGCTCTCAAATTCTCCACAAAAATTACATTTTTTTGCCATTAATCTCGTCCTTTTGAAAGTGGAATTCCGCGTTTTGTCGCTAGGATAAATTCACACATTTTTTTTACATTTTGATTTTCTGTACTCTCTAAAAGCAGACTTGCTTGCTCTTTTAGGCTAATGCCCTGATTAAACAGAAATTTATAAGCCTTAACTAAAATTTCAACCTCATCTTTTTCAAATCTACGGCGAATTCCAACTAAATTTAGACTTCTAATATAAGCCCTATTGCCCTCAGCCAAGCAAAACGGCACGACGTCCTGACTGAGTGCAGAAGCACCCGCTATCATACAGCTTTCGCCGACTTTTACAAACTGATGAATAGGCGTAAGACCGCCCACAACAGCGTAATCGCCAAGCTCAACGTGTCCAGCTAGCGTGGCGTTGTTTGCAAGGATAATATTATCGCCTAAAATGCAGTCGTGTGCGATGTGGCAATACGCCATAATAAAGGCATTTTCTCCGATACGAGTTAGTCCGTCGCCCTTGTGTGTGCCTGAGTTTATCGTGCAAAATTCGCGGATCGTGGCATTTTTGCCGATTATCACGCCAGTATCGCTTTCATCTTTGTAGCTAATATCTTGTGGTATATCGCCTACGATTGCGTAGCTAAAAATGCGTGAATTCTCGCCAACTTGCGTCTTGCCAAGCACCCTTGCACCCTGCTTGATTTTTACATTATCGCCTAAAACTGCATCCTTACTAACAAAAGCATAAGCCTCAATCTCACACTCATCGCCTACAATCGCTCCGTCTTCTACAACGGCAGTGTGGTGAATTTTACTCATTTTTGCCTACTTATCAACTATCATTGCTTTAAGCTCAGCCTGTGCACAAAGCACGTCATCAACGTATGCCTTGCCATCAAGCACCCAAATATTGCCCTTGTGTTTTAGCACTTCTAAGCGGTATTCAAGTCTATCGCCGGGGCGGACTGGGTGGCGAAATTTCGCTGCGTCAATACTCATAAAATAAACAACTTTGTCCTTTGTGCTAGCTTGATTTTCATCGCTCATACTTTTAAACGCCAAAACCCCACCAGCTTGTGCCATACCCTCAATAATCATAACGCCCGGATATATTGGATGATCTGGGAAATGCCCCTGAAAAATCGGCTCAGCAATGCTTACGTTTTTGTAAGCAACTATGCTTTTTGTCGGGTCAATCGCAACAACTCTGTCAATAAGTAAAAATGGGAATCTGTGGGGGAGGATTTTTTGAATTTCAACAACGTCTATCATTTTTAACCTTTTTTGCACTAAATTTTGCTAGATTCTATCTAAAAAATGCTTATATTTGAATTTTAAGCACAAAAAAGGTAAAAATTTATGGATTAAACTTCACGCTTAGCGGTCTTAAATCAAGCTGATAACCGTTTGCGATGATTTTGTCCTTTAACTCTTTAAATTTTGAAAACTCCCAAACCTCTCTACAAAGTCCAGAGTCGCTAATTTCAATGTTCTCTAAAATTCCGTCTGGCGTGATTTTTGTAAATTTTAAACAGACATTATTTTTAATCCTAACCGGCGGCACGACGCTTGACATATCGCTAGCTGATGTGCTTAGCTTCTCTCTTGCTAGATAATACGTCCTTAAATCGCTTAATAAAATATTAATATTTGTCGCAGCCTTAACGACCTCAGCATCATCTCTTGTGGCTGCTAGTTTTGGGATAGCCACAGCTGCTAAAATTCCTAAAATCACGATAACAACGATAAGCTCAATAACAGAAAAAGCTCTTTTCATAAATATCCCCTTTAATAACAACTAATTTTAGTTATCGTCATAGTCTTTGAAAAATACGGCGGATAGGGCATTAAGACGCTAAAAGGCACGCTCTTTTTTGCACCTAAATCCCTTGCAACATTAAACTCATACTCAACGACATTTGGCTTTTTATCGCTACCATCATCTTTAAAAAACCACGAAAACAGCGATAGTCCGCTTGATTGAAAGAATGTATCGCCCTTTAAATGCTCTTTATTTAACGGCTGGTTAATGAGTTTTATCACCAAAGTGCAACCGCTGATCATAAAACGCCCCACATTTCTAACCTCGCCACTAAAAACTATGCTCTCATTTCTTAAAACCCTTTGGCTTTTTATGTTCTCAACCACCCCTTTTTTTGTGTATTTATCAAGCACGAGCATTAAAAACACGCTTAAAAATCCACAAACAAGGACGTTTGTAAAAACAAGCGACCAAAAAAGTTTGCTTTCTGCCTTTAATGATAGCACAAAAAAGAGCAAAAATAGAATAAAAATAACGCATAAAACCAAAATATGCACGATTGTAAAATAACTAGCACTCATTAAAAACACTCCACTTTTGTGCTGATATTATAATCAACAAATAAGAAATTTTCAACCACTGCCTTAACCTCTTTGCTCTCGCCGACTAAGAACGGCTCTTTTAAAACCATTGTTTTTGTTAAAAATGGGTTTAAAAAATTTAGGCGATTTTTTAGCTCATTTTTTGAAATCGTGTGAAAATTTAGCTCGGTTTTGCAAATTTTTAGCTCCTTTTTTGACCTGTTTGTTAGGTTAAAATCCACCAAAAGCGTGTTTGAAAATTCAAGCTGTTTTGTGTGAAGTGGCGAAATTTCAACATTTCTAATGCGTCTATTTAGCTCTAAATTCACAAAATGAAAGGCTAAAAAAACGCAAAAAAAGCTAACAAAAATAACTAAAAATCCAATCTGCCACCACCACTTTAAAGCACACAAAATTCCCACAAAAAGCATTAAAACAAAGCACAAAACAACAAAGCCATAAGCTAAATAATCAATAAGCGAGGCGTTGTGAAGCACAAATAGTAAATTTTGTTTTAAGCTACTTAGCATTTCGTGAATTTTTCTCATCAATCCCGCTTAGTCCAAAACGCCTTTTTAGCTCGTTTAAAACCTGCTCTGGATGGATATTAAGCAAAGCAAGTGCGACCACAGCGTGAAAAAATAGGTCAGCACTCTCATAAACTACGTCCGATTTTGCTTTTTCTAAATTTTGCTTGGTGCTTGTGGCGTCCTTAACTGCCATTATAAGCTCGCTAGCCTCTTCGCCGACTTTTTTTAAAATCGCATTTTCGCCCTTTTTAAACAAACTTGCAACGTATGAATTCTCGGGATTTGCATTTAGCTTTCTATCAAGCACGACGTGATAAAGCTCGTCTAAAACATCGTAGTTTGGCTTTGAAATTTCATCTGTCGTTTTAGCTTCGTTTGGGTTAAAAATTTCAGTAAAAAAGCAAGATTTTTGCCCAGTGTGACAAGCCACGCCCTTTTGTTCTACCTTTAAAAGCAGTGTGTCGTTATCGCAGTCAAGCTTTATTGAGAGAATTTTTTGCGTGTGTCCGCTTGTTTCGCCCTTTTGCCAAATGCGATTTTTCGTGCGTGAAAAATAGTGCGCGTAGCCGGTTTTAATGCTTAAATTTAACGCCTCTTCGTTCATATACCCAAGCATTAAAACCTCGCCAGTAACGCTATCAACAGCGATAGCAGGGATAAGCCCTGCCACCTTTTGCCAATCTATTTTTACCACACTCTGCCTTTACTGATTTATCGCACTTTGTTTTGCTTTATCTTTGGTATCAACCCAAATATTTGGCACAGCACCGCCCGGTGTTAAGAAAATTTTCGCGTCCTTGTTCTCACGAAGTGCTTCGTTAAATTTACCCTGAGTTTCAATCTGTTTTAGACTTAAAAGATTATTATCAAGGCTTCTTGCGACCTCTTTATTAGCGTAAGCCTGAGCGTCGGCTTCAATTTTTACAGCATCAGCCTTTGCCTTTGCCTGAATGATAGCCGCTTTTGCCGCACCCTCTGCAAGTGCTGCTTGTTTTAGCGCCTCTTGATTTGCGCGCTCTACTTCGTATTTTGTCCGCTCAGCCTCTTGTTTTGCGATCTGAACGCGCTCAATCTGCTCTTTTACCTTAGCTGGTAAGATAATCTCACGAAGTTGCACGGTTAGTAGCTCAACTGGCTTATTTGGCTGCGCGTCAATGTCCTTTCTAATGCCGTTATCAATGGCTGTTGCTATCTCATTTCGCTTTGTTGGTAGCTCTTCGGCTGTGTATTTACCAGTAACGCTTCTAACCACGTCACGAACGACTGGATCAACGATTTTGCTCTCCCAGCTAAATCCCCATTTTGCAATGGTTTGCGGTGCATTTTCTGGATTTAGGCGATACTGCACGGTTATATCAATGCTAACTGGCAGGTTTCTAGCGTCTAAAACCGAGATGGAATTTTTACGGATTATACCAGCTTGTGCTTGTGATGAGAGCTTTTGCATTTCGCCCATATCTTCGCCTGATGTGTAGTTTATGAGCCTTACACGGGTATCAACGACAGCGACCTTTTGAATGACTGGGATAAAGAAGTGAAATCCCGGTTGAAGTGGGGCTGGTTCGTATTTACCTGCTGTTGATTTTATGCCAACTTCGCCTGAATTTATGATGACAAATGGCTGAGTTAGCGCGATAACAGCGATAATTGCAATGATAATGTAAGCAAGTGTGCCAAATTTGCCAAAGCCGTTTGGTAAATTTATGTTTGGCTTTTTAAATTTTGGCTCATCATTTTGGCTATTTTGACTGTTGTTTGAGCCATTTTTTTTATTAAAATAGTCGTTTAAATCTGCTGGCATTATCGTCCCTTAATTTATGTATGTTAAAAATTTAGCGTATTTTGGATTGCGTCCATAAACTACGTCAAAATAGGCGTCTTGTAGCTTTTTAGTTATCTCGCCGCGTTTGCCAGCGCCAATTTGTCTGTTATCAATATTAGCTATTGGTGTAACCTCAGCCGCCGTGCCAGTAAAAAACGCCTCATCAGCCACGTAAGCCCTATCTCTTGAAATACGCTCACGGCGAACTTCATAGCCTAGATCCTTTGCGATTGTTATAACCGTATCTTGCGTGATACTTGCTAGGCTGTTATCATTTGGCGGAGTGATGATTACGCCGTTTTCAACGATAAAAAAGCACTCGCCAGGCCCCTCTGAAATGTAACCCTCGCTATCAAGAAGCAGTGCCTCATCATACCCAGCCTCTTTTGCTTCATAGTTTGCCATTTGTGAGCTTAGGTAGTTTGAGCTTGCCTTTGCACGGCTCATTTGACCAGCCACATTTAGCTTTGCAAAGCTTGAAATTTTAACCTTTATGCCTTTCTCTAAGCCCTCTTCACCAAGATACGCGCCCCACTCCCACGCTGCAATCGCCGTATTTACAGGGGCTTTTGTGTGCGCTAAGCCCATAACGCCGTAACCTAAGTAGATAAGTGGGCGGATATAGACGTTTGCGTTAAATTTATTTGCGCGAAGCAGCTCAACTTGCGCGTCTTCTAACTCTTTTTGCGTGTATTTTACGTTTAGGATTGTCATTTTTGCCGATTTTAGCAAACGAGCGGTGTGGTCGGCTAATCTAAAAATAGCTAGACCTTTATCGGTTTTATAGGCTCTTGTGCCCTCAAAAACGGCGTTTGCGTAGTGAAGCGAGTGCGTTAAGATATGCACCTTTGCTTCGTCCCATTTAACCAATTTACCATCCATCCAGATAAATTCTGCTGTATTCATTTTCTACCTTTAATAAAAATTTTCGTTTGAGTGTAGCAAAAAAATGTTTAAATAAGAATTTTTTACGGGTTTTTGGCTAAAATTAGCAAATATTTATCGCATTTGGAGGCAAAATGAGCGGTTTTATCGTGGCTAGTTTTATAGTTATTAGCATTATTGTAATTGGCTGGTCGGCTCTTGATGCTGTTAAATCAGAAAAAGAAGCATAAAATCAGCCTTTTACTCTAAAATTTCTATTTTAAAACTTTCGCTAGTTTTTGCGATTTTTTGCATTAATTTTGTCTTTTTATGCTCTTGCCACTGCTCTTTATTTTGCGATAAATAGCTAAAAATTTCATCACTTCTTTTAAAAATAAATCCAAAAGTGTAATCAAATTTCAAAGCCGTTTCATTGACATTTTTTACCAAAGCATTTAGATTAAATGCCCTTTTAAAGGCAAATTCTAAAAACCTAAACACACAAGCACTAATTAAAAACGAGCTAACATTTGGCTTAAAAAACAGCCCCCAGCTATACTCATCGCCGTTTTTTACTAAATTTATACCGCCGATAATTTCATCATCACAAATCACAGCAAAATATACGCTGCTACCCCCCCCCATTTGCGACCCATTTTAGGTGCTCATCGAGAGCTATTTCGCCCTCGTTTTTACTCATTTTTCTAATGTGGGCTAAATTTCTAATCGCAAGAAGCTCTTTGTGCTTGGCTAAACTAAGCAATTTGTAGTTTTTTAGCACTATTTTCATCTTTTATCCTTTGAAATTTTTGCATAATTTTAACAAAATTTTACCAAAACGGCTTTTCGTTTTTTGGGCTCTCATAATTTACGCCGTTTATTATTCGCTCTCTTGCGTTAAACTCGCCACTTATCACGCTTCGTTTTGCGTCGTATTCAAGCGGTTTAACACCGATAATATCAGCTGCCACGTGGATTAAATCATCGCTCATAAAGGCTAAATTTTTAGCTTCATTTAGCTCTCGCCAAATGTCAGCGTGATTTGCCCTAAACTTATCAGTAGCGATAAAAATAAGCGGAATTTCAAGCACAAAGCGGTTTAGCACGGCGTGAGATAGGACATCTTTTTGGCGATAAAGCACCTGTGCGTGGTCGCTAATGTAGATAATTATGGCTTCATCATCTTTAAAAATTTTAAAAATCTCACTGATTATAAAGTCGTTGTATAAAACGCTATTTAGGTAGTGAGCCACCTGCTCTTTTTGCGTGAAATTTAGGGCATTTGTGCTAATATCTTTGGGCGAAAATTTAGCAAAATCATCTGTATATCGGTTTTTATAATCTACGTGATTTGCGATTAAATGAAGTGCGTAAAAGCCCCTAGTTTTGGCGTTTTGGTAGAAATTTTTAAGCGGTGCTAAAAGCTCATCATCAAAGCTGTTTTTCGTATCCCAAAGCTCGCCGTATTTTAAAAATAGGCTCTTATCTGCCCTATTTGCGGTGTGTGTGGCAGTTGCGTTGGCTCTGTCTATTGGGACGTAGTCTTGATTGCTTAGCCAAAAGGTCTTATAACCTGAGAGTTTAAACAAATCAACGATATTTAGGCTATCTTGCCACGATTTGTTTTCGTTTGAAAAATTTAAAAGCGTCTTTAAAACTGCCTGAGTATAAAGCTCTGGTGCGATTGTGTCGGTGAAATTTATTAAATTACCGCTTGATAAAAGCTCGTTTTGGTGCGGTGTGGTCTTAAATTTTGGATTATAAAGCCCCATAAAATCACGCCCCAAGCTCTCGCCGATAACAAAAACCACGTTTTTTACGCCGTTTTTAGCAACAATCTGGCTATTTTTTAAGGCAATTTCATCAAATTTTTGATTAATTTTTGCTAGATTAACCGAGCGATTTTGCGATAAAAATTCACTCAAACAAAAGCCAAAATCAAACAAAATATTGCTTTGATAATCCCTTAACTTAACATACTTTCTTAGCGTATCCACCGCACTTTCGGTGTATAAAAACACAAGTAAAAAATAGGCAAAATTTAGGTATTTTTTACGCCTTGTAACCCCCCCCCCCACGAGAGTTTGAAATTTAGCCTAAAACAAGCAAAACAAAGGGCAAAAATTGCAGAAAAAATGGCAAAAATTTTAAAATCAAAAAAGACGCTAATAAATTCTAAAATTTCTTTAAAATTACTTTGAAAAACAAGCTCAAAAAATATAACACTAAGTGGGCTTTGAAACCTAAAACTCAAAAACAAACTAACCAAACAAAGCGGTAAAACAATGGCGAAATAGAGCCAAACCGCCTTTAAAAAATGGCTTTTAAAAACCCAAAAAAGCAGGTTAAAAACGATAAAATTAAAGAGCAAAATATTAAAAAAACTGATAAAAAATCCGCTAAAAAGTCCATAATCAAAGAGCTTATAAATCTCATAAAATTTAGCCACAAATAAGAGTAAAAATGTGGCTAAAAATGGCTTAAAAACGCTCTTTTGGCAAAATGCCTGATAAAATTTATCCAACCAAATCGCCTAAAACTTTAACGGCGTGATCTTTTGCCTTGACGCTTTTATAAACTTTGGCGATTTTGCCCGTTTTATCAATGACAAATGTCGTTCTAACAATGCCTAGATACTCCTTGCCGTAGTTTTTCTTAACCTGCCAAACGCCATAGCTTTTTGCCACCTCTTTATCGGTGTCAGCTAGTAAAATGTGCTTTAAACTCTGCTTTGTGATGAAATTTGCGTGGCTTTTTACGCTATCTGGGCTAACGCCGATAATCACGCTATCATTTTTAATAAATTCATCATAAAGCCCGCTAAATTCGCACGCCTCAGTCGTGCAGCCGGGCGTATTATCCTTTGGATAAAAATACAAAACGACATTTTTACCAACAAAATCTTTTAGTGAAACTTTAACCCCATCTTGATTTTCAAGCTCAAAATTTGGCGCGATATCGCCAGCTTTTAGCGTGACTTTTCGCTCTAAATCAGCCTTGCTAAACTCGCTCATTTGCTCTCCGATGCTAGTTTTTTCACACTCGCTCCGCCCACGCCGATACTTTGTGGTGTTAGCGTTTCAATCATCACCATAACGCGCTCTTTTTTCTTACCCAAAACACGCTCCATAATCTCAGTAACTTCGGCAATTACCTGCTCTTTTTGCTCATCTGTTGGCTCTGGACCAGCCATTTTTATGTTTATGTAAGGCATTTTTTCTCCTTTTAAAAATTTTGCTTATTTTATAAATTTTTAGCTTTGCTTTAACTTTTAAATTTTACAATAACTAAAAATTTTAAGGATTGAAAATGGATTACAATAAAGATGACAAAGGTGTGGTTTGTGCAGTTTATCGTGCCACACAAAAACGCACTTTATATCTGATTTTTGCACTTTTTATAAGCACTTTGGGGCTGTTTTTAAACATAAAATTTTCAATGCAAGATGATGCATTTAGCTATGTTTTAGTCGCATTTTTTATACTTGCTATCTCTCCTGTTTTAATCGCCATTGACCCAAAAATTTTCATCTTAAAACTTGGTGGATTTTTAATCTCACTTGGGGCGATTTTAGTGCTACTTCACAACCTAAACAAACTAAGGCAAAGTGCTGAAAATAGCGTGTTTGAGCTATATTTTTATCTGATTTTTTGTGCTGGATTTTTGGTGGTTTTTACACTTTTAAGCTGGTTTGTTTATAACGCAAGAAGCAGTGAAAATAGTAAAATATAAAAATAAAATTAAATATAAAATTTAATTTTTAAATTAAATTTTATCTACTTTTAAATACAATCTCGGCGAAAATTTCAAATTTTAAGGGAGAAAATTTGTTAGTAGATAGACGAAATTTCTTAAAATTTAGTGCATTATCAAGTGCGTTTGTAGCGACAAATTCGCTCTGTGATGGGCTAAATCCACTAAATTCTAACGAACAGATATTTTATGGTGGCTGTCCGGTAAATTGCCAAAGCAAATGTATGCTAAAAGCACACGTAAAAGACGGCGTAATCAGGCATATTAGCACCGATGATGATGGCGATGATAGCTATGAAAATAGACAGATTAGAGCCTGTGTTAGGGGGCGTTCTACAAGATATCGCTACTACAATCCAAACCGCCTTTTATATCCACTAAAACGTGTTGGCAAGCGTGGCGAGGGCAAGTTTAAGCGAGTAAGCTGGGATGAGGCTTTAAGCGAGATTGCCGATAAAATGAAAGAGATAAAGGCAAAATATGGCAACGAAGCAATTTATGTAAATTACGCCACTGGCACGACAGGAGCGATGATTTCACGCTGCACGCAAGGCTCTTGGTATCGGCTTTTAGGGCTTTTTGGCGGATTTTTAAGGTATCACAACAGCTACTCAACAGCTCAAATTGCAAACGGACTGACCTATTTTTATGGCGCAAATGTCGGCTCTGATATTTTAAATTTAGCACACGCTGATTTGGCTGTATTTTTTGGCTCAAATGCCGTTGAGACGCGTATGGGCGGGGCTAGTATGGGATATTGTATGCAAGAAATGGCAAGGCGCGGCAACGTAAAAATCATAAGAATTGACCCAAAATACCCAGATAGCGCCATAGGTGCTTGTGATGAGTGGATACCAATAGCGCCCGGCACCGACGCTGCCCTAGTAGCAGCTCTTGCTTACGTGATGATAAATGAAAATTTATACGATAAGGAATTTTTAGATAGATACTGCGTTGGTTTTAGCAAAGAAACCCTGCCACAAAACGCCCCAGAAAACGGCTCGTATATGGATTATGTCTTAGGCAACGGCGA
Organism: Campylobacter gastrosuis; assembly: GCF_030249845.1. Taxonomy (GTDB): domain Bacteria; phylum Campylobacterota; class Campylobacteria; order Campylobacterales; family Campylobacteraceae; genus Campylobacter_A; species Campylobacter_A gastrosuis. Next base: position 24,355 of record NZ_JANURM010000006.1, read on the forward strand.
TGATAAAACCCCAAAAACGCCAGAGTGGGCAGAAGCCATAACAAAAATTCAAAGCCAAAGAATAATTAAACTAGCAAGAGAGATAGCAGGTGCAAAAAGGTGCTTTATTGAGCAGGGCTGGGGGCCTCAACGCCATCAAAACGGCGAACAGCAAAGCAGAGCCATAGCCACCCTAGCCTGTATGATAGGTAGCGTTGGCGTCCTTGGTGGCAACACCGGTGCTCACGCTGCTGGCTCATCAAAGACCTACGATATCGTGGGGCTACCTTATGAAAATCCAGTAAAAACCTCAATCCCTTGCTTTTTATGGTATGAGGGCATTAGACTTGGCGAGAAAATGAACGCAAAAGAGCACGGAGTAAAAAACGCTCCAAATTTAAAAGCACCGATTAAAATTTTATTTAACACCGCTGGCAACTGCCTGACAAATCAACACGCAAACATAAAAACCACCGCTGAAATTTTAGAAAACGAGAGCCTTTGTGAGCTGATTGTTGATATAAATATCACTCGCACACACTCAAATTCTTACGCTGATTTCATCCTACCTGACGCTATGCACTTTGAGCAAGATGACTTTTTTAGACCGGGTGCGACCTATTACGGCGAAAGACCTTATATTTTAGTCGCTCAAAAAGCAGTAGAACCTCGTGGCGAGTGTAAGCCAGTTTATGAAATGTGCAGACTTCTTGCAAATAAACTTGGAGGAGAGGCATTTGAGCAAGAATTCACGCAAGGCAGAAGTCAGCTTGACTGGCTAAGATTTATCTACGATGAAACACGTAAAAAATATGAGTTTTTACCGAGCTTTGAAGAGATTAGAGCTAAGGGGTATTGGAAGGCTAGTAAGGCTGAAAAACCGCTAATCGCCCTAGAAAAATTTAGAAACGACCCAGAAAATAATCCACTAAAAACGCCGACTGGCAAGATAGAAATTTTCTCAACCAAGCTCTATGAAATGAGCAAGGAGTGGCAGCTTCTGCCCGGTCAGCAGATAAACCCACTGCCAGTTTTTGAAGATGTTTTAATGGGAGCAAGAGATCCGCTTAGAAAGGATTATCCACTGCAATTTTACGGCTATCACTACAAAGGCAGGACGCATTCAAGCTTTTGGGATAGCCCTGAAATTAGGGAGATTAACCCGCAAGAAATTTTAATTAGCACCGCTGATGCAAAGGCACGTGGCATAAAAACTGGCGATTTAGTAATCGCCTACAATCACATCGGCAAAATTCGCTCAGTCGCAAAGGTAACATCACGCCTAATGCCCGGTGTCAGCCTTACATATCAAGGTGCTTGGGCAAAATTTGAAAACGGCGTGGATATTGGTGGCTGTATCAACACCCTAACATCAGAACAACCAACCGCAATCGCCAAAGGCAACGGCGTTCATTCGGTTTTAGTAGAGATTAAAAAGGCGTAAAAATGAAAAAAGATGAGCAATTTGGATTTGTGTTTGACCAAAGTCGTTGTGTCGGTTGTAGAACCTGCGTAATGGCCTGTAAAGAGTATAAAAATAACCTAATTGGCGTAAATTTTAGGCGTGTCTATGAGTATGAAGGCGGTGAGTGTGAAGTAGGCGAAAATGGCGTAATTATGTCAAATAACGTCTTTGCCTACTACACTTCAATAAGCTGTAACCACTGCTCAAATCCAGCCTGTATGAAGGCCTGTCCAACTGGTGCGATGATAAAAACTAGATACGGCATCGTAATGGTCAATGAGAGCGACTGCGTGGGCTGTAAAGCCTGTGCTATAGCGTGTCCTTACGGCGCACCACAATTTAACAAAAAAAGCGGTCATATGAATAAATGCGATGGTTGCATTGACCGCATTGATGAGGGCAAAAGCCCAGTTTGTGTCGGCTCTTGTCCGTTTAGGGCGTTAAATTTTGGCGAGATAGGCGAGATTAGAAGCAAATATGGCTCTGATGCCAGTTTTGCACCTTTGCCTGATGCGTCCGTAACACTTGCAAATTTTACGATAATCCCTGAAAAACACTCACGAAAAAGTGGCAATAAAGGCGGAGCTATGCACCTACCACAAAGCTATCAAGGAGTAGAAGATGAAATTTTATGATTTAGTAGCCACCGAGCTACCACTCGTGCTTTTTACGACCTTTACACAAGCGGTCGTGGGGCTTATTTTTGTCTATACACCAGCATTTATTAAGGGCTATAAAAGCCAAAACGAGCTTAAAAATTTCGGGCTTTTTAGCTTTTTTGCCCTATTTTTTGCACTCTTGCCATCAATCTTTCATCTTGGCGATATCACGCACGTTTTTAGCTTTCTTAAAAAGCTAGTAATGTTTAAACTAAACGGCGAATGGCATATAAATTATATGAATAACGAAGTGATGTGTGCTGGACTTTCGCTCGTTTTTGCCCTGCTTTTATACCTTAAAGCAAATAGAAATTTTCTATTTTTAAGCCTAATTTTCGGGCTTTTGTGTATATTTTTTATGGCTGGCGCTTATGGCAGTATGCAAGCAAGTGTTACGACTTGGCGTTTTGATATCACGCTATTTTATTTTTACTCATCTGCCCTATTTTTAGGCGGAATTTTCTATCATTTAGCCTTTGCAAAGGATATTTATGAAGAAAAAATGGCGTTTTTAGTCGGACTTTTTGGTATCGGTATTTTAATAACCTCTATCGTTTTTCAAACGCTACATTTAGGCAATGTTTTTGTAGCAGGTGTGATAAATCCATTTGATTTACTAAACGGCAACTACGGCAATTTTATCCTAGCAAGTGCGGTTTTAATCGGTCTAGCAATGCTTCTTTGGTATTTTAATAACTACCTAAACAAAAAAAGCAAAACACTAGCGTTGGTTGCATTTTTAGTCGCAATACTTGGCGTTATGATAAGCAGGATCATTTTTTATGGACTTATCAACACACACATTATGCATTAAAACGCTTGAAATTTTAGCCCAAACTTTCGCACAAATTTTTTATAAACCAAATGAGAATTTGTATGAACTTATAAAATCAGAGCCAGTTTGGATTTATGATAGCCAAAGTAGCGATTTTTTAACAGCAATCTCGCTTTTAAAACAAGCAAAAAATGAGAGCTTTGATGAGATTTCAAGCGACTTTACACAGCTTTTTATCTGTGGTGAAATGGAGCTAAACGCACCGCTTTTTGGCTCGTTTTACTACTCAAACTACGGCGAAGCGGTTTGTGAAAAAACTGCACAAATGGCAAAAATTTATAAAGATGAGAATTTTTATGAATTTTTTAGCGATTTAGAGGCAAATAATTTAGTAAATGAGCTAATTTTCTTATCATTTTTGCTTAAAAATGATAAATTAGCAAGGGCAAAAGAGCTGTTTTTTGATGAAATTTACACTTACTCAGAGCAATTCTCATCACGACTAAAACAAAGAGCAAACAGCAAATTTTTTGTCGCAATGGGCTATTTTTTTAGCGATTTTTTAGAAATTTTAAAAGATGAGTTAAAAAATTTTTGAGTATAATTGCCAGAAATTTTTAAAAGGATAAAATATGCCATTACTTGATAGTTTTTGCGTTGATCACACCATTATGAGTGCGCCTGCTGTGCGTTTGGCTAAAACGATGAAAACGCCAAAAGGCGATGATATTAGCGTCTTTGATTTGCGTTTTTGTCTGCCAAATAAAGAAATTTTGCCAGAGCGTGGAATTCACACATTAGAGCATCTTTTTGCTGGTTTTATGAGAGAGCATTTAAACGGCAACGGCGTTGAGATTATTGATATCTCGCCAATGGGCTGTCGGACTGGATTTTATATGAGTCTTGTTGGCACACCGACAAATGAAGCGGTAAAAAATGCGTGGAGTGCTTCAATGAGCGATATTTTAAACGTAAAAAATGAGAGCGAAATTCCAGAGCTAAACGAGTATCAGTGTGGCACATACAAAATGCACTCACTAAACGAAGCTCACGAAATCGCCTCAAATGTCCTAAAAAAGGGCATTGGCATAATGGATAACGAAAAAATAAAACTAGATTTAAAAAAGGTAAAATAATGCAAATTGATTGTAGAAATTTAGCCTGTCCAGAGCCAGTAATTCGCACAAAAGACGCCTTAAAATCGCTAAATGCAAACGATAGACTTGAAATTTTAGTAAATGATATTGCCCCGCTTGAAAATATCCAAAGATTTTTAAAGTCACAAAATCAGGAATTTGTAGTTACAAAGCTTGAAAACGGCGATAGCGTGATAATTGCAACAAGAGTTGGCGAGATTAGCGAAATTAACGCAAATGACTACGCTTGCGAGATTAAAAAAAAGGTGATTTACCTAAACGATGACAGGGCTGGTAGTGGCGAGGTCGGCAGTGTGCTTTTGTCAAAATTTTTGGGCGCATTTTTGCAAGTAACAAACAAACCTTACGCCGTAATTTGCGTAAATAAAGGTGTGAATTTAACGACAGATAGGGCAAATCCTAGTTTTAGTGCGCTTAAAAATTTAGAGCGTGATGGGGTTAAAATTTTAAGCTGTGGTAGCTGTCTTGAAGCGTATAAACTCGTTGATAAACTAGCCGTTGGCGAAATTTCAAACGCCTATGAAATCGCTGAAATTTTAAGCAATTTTGATGAGATAAAGCTGTGAATTACACAAATAAACGACTGACAAAATTTATCCGTGCTGCGGGTTGAGCTGCTAAACTTGACCCGTCGGGTCTAAACAACGCAATTAGCAACCTTAATCTAAATCACGAAAATTTGCTAACTGGCACCAACAACAACGAAGATGCAAGTGTGTTTAAAATCTCCCCAAATTTAGCCCTTGTGCAGACCCTTGATTTTATCACGCCAGTCGTTGATGACCCGTTTTTATACGGACAAATCGCCGCTGCAAACTCGCTAAGCGATATCTTTGCAATGGGTGCAAACGTGCTAAATGCCCTAAATATCGTGGGTTTTGATAGTTGCAATTTTGAAGCTGAAATTTTAAACGAGATTATGCAAGGCGGACTTAGTAAGGTGCGTGAGTGCGGTGGCACAATCGTCGGCGGACACAGCATTTCAACGCCAGAGATGTATTACGGACTTAGCGTTACTGGACTTGTAAATCCGCAAAATTTTTGGGCAAACAACACCGCAAAAATCGGCGATATGCTAATCCTAACAAAACCGCTTGGTAGCGGAATTTTAAGCACGGCAATCAAGGCTGATTTGCTAAGTTTAGCACAGATAAAAAGTGCTGTTGAGATGATGAGAACGCTAAATTTTTACGCTCTAAACGCACTAAATGACATAAAAGTAAATGCCTGCACGGACGTTACTGGATTTGGATTTTTAGGGCATTTAAGCGAAATGTTAAATGAGAAAATTGAGTTTGAAATTTTTAGCAAAAGTGTCCCAGTTTTAGCCGATGCCATAGAGTTTGCAAATATGGGCATAATCCCTGAGGGTAGCTATAAAAATCGCAATTTTTGCCGTGATTTAATTGAAGGCGATGCTGATATTATCTTTTTTGATGCACAAACCTCTGGCGGACTAATCCTAGCAGTGAGCCAAAAAGATGCAAATTTAGCCGTTAAGCGCCTAAAAAACGCAGGCTATGAAAGCACAAGCATAATCGGTAGCGTCTTGCCGAAATCATCACAAAAACCGATAAAATTTATAATTTAAAGCCAAATTTAAATCTAATTTACAAATATTTTGCTATAATTGGCGTTTATTTTTAAATCTCAAATAAAGGAATTTGTATGAAAAAGATTGCTTTGGCATTAGTTGCAGCAAGTGCAGTTTTTGCAGCCGACGCTGCTTATAACTACGAAGTTACGCCAGTTGTTGGCGGAGTAAGATCAGAGGGCAACCTTGATCTAACAAGAGATCAGCTAAACGTAGGCATTACAGCTGCTAGAAATTTAGAGGGCGTTTTCTTTGACCAAGTCCAACTTGGCGTTGATTATGCTAGAAAAGTAAATGAAAAAGTAAATGGCATTGAGAGAAAGGGTCGTGCGCTTAGATACCACCTTGACGTTGTGAAAAACATCGTTGATTTTGGCGATAGCGTCAGCCTTTATGGCTTAATCGGTGCTGGTTACGAAGACGTTTCAAAAAGCTTTGTAAGCAACGAAGATGGTGGTTTTGGTCAATATGGCCTTGGTTTAAGATACCAAGTTACAGATAGATTTGCCCTAAAAGCAGAGGCAAGAGATGCTATAAAATTTGAGCACGCCGACCACAATCTATTCTACACACTAGGCTTTGCAATCGGTCTTGATTCTAAAAATCCAGCTCCAGTTGTAGCACCAGTTGTAGAGCAGCCAGCAGCCCCAGTAGCACCAGTTTCACTTGATGATGACAATGATGGCGTTATCAACGAGCTTGATAAATGCCCTAACACACCAGCTGGTGTAGTTGTTGATGAGAATGGCTGCGAAAAAGTTATCGTTTTAAGAGATTTAGGCGTAAATTTCGCATTTGATAGCTACAAAGTAAGCCCAAGCTACGCAAAAGAGATCAAAAAAGTAGCTGACTTCTTAGCTGAAAACCCAAGCTACCGCGTATTACTAGCTGGACACACTGACAGCGTTGGTGCAGAAGCTTACAACCAAAAACTATCAGAAAAAAGAGCTGCTGCTGTTAAAGACGCTCTTGTAGGCTTTGGCGTAGAAGCTGATAAAATTAAAACTATCGGATACGGCGAAACTAGACCAGTTGCGACAAACAAAACAAAAGAGGGTCGTGCTGAAAATAGACGCGTTGAAGCTACTTTCAACAAGTAATTTTAAAGTTGCGAAGTTCTCTTCGCAACCCCCAAATTGAGCAAAATTTTGAATAAAACTATACTTTTTGACCTTGACGGCACACTAATTGACTCCACTTCTGCGATTTTAGAGAGCTTTGACGCTTCGTTTAAAATTCACAACAAGCCCACACCAAGCCACGAAAAGATAAAATCTCTCATCGGACACACGCTTGATGATATGTTTTTAGCACTTGGTGTTATGCCAGAGCTGGTAAATAGCTACTTTTTAGCGTATAAAGAGCATTATCACGGTATTTATCTAGCACAAACCACGCTTTTACCATACGCAAAAGAGGCGATCGTAGAGGCTAGTAAGTTTGCCAAACTTGGCATTGTTACGACAAAAGGCTCGGCAATGCTTGAAAATTTGCTTAAAAATCTTGGAATTTTTAGCTACTTTAAAGCCATAGTCGGCAGACAAGACGTCATAAAACCAAAACCTGACGCAGAGCCGATAAATACGGCACTTTCACGCCTAAATATGCTTGATAAAAAGCACCTTGCCTTTATGATAGGCGACACACCAATTGACACAATGGCAGCCAAAAACGCCCAAATCACCCCACTTAGCCTACTTTGTGGCTACTCAAATTACGAAATTTTAAGCCAAACAAACGATAAAATTTTTACAAACCCGCTTGAAGCTGTGATTTTTGCTAAAAATTTCAAAGAGTAAATTTATAAATTAAAAATTTTAAGCATATTTGCTGTTTTTTGCACCATTTAATTATAAATCAGCCAAAAAGAATAAATTTTAAATGAACTAACTAATAATAATTATTAATAAATATATTAGTTATTTTTTTATAAAATATCCATTCACTAAATATTTGGAGGTCATTTATGAAAAAGAAAAAAGTTCTAGGTGCCTTACTTGGCGTAGCACTAGCTGGTGCAACAAGTGCATTTGCTCAATCTGGTTGTGGCACTGGCGGTGCTTGCGGTAGCCAAAAAGACGGCAAAAAAAGCGACATAAACAAGAGCGTAAGCGGTTGTGGTAGCCAAAAAGCCGATGAAAAAATGCAAAAAGCAATCAAGGGCGGTTGTGGAGCTTCAAAGTAAGCACAAAATTTCTAGTGCTTTGTCGCTTAAAAATGGCACAAAGCACGAATTTTCTAAAATGGCTTTAATGTCGCAAAAAAGCATAAAACCTGAAATTTCTATGTTGGCTTCAAGGTTTCAAAGCGATACAAAGTGTGAAATTTCTAAGAAAGCTTCAATGTTTCAAAGCGACATAAAGCCTGAAATTTCTAAGAAAATTTCAAAATCGCAAAATAGCACAAAACGCAGTTTTTTAGGTGCTTTATCGCCAAGCACTACGCCTAAAATAAAGTGTGATTTTAGCAAAAATCATCCACTTTATGAGCCACAAACAAAGTGTGGGCTTGGGCTTAGGGCTGAGTTTTTGGGCGAATTGGTAGCGAGTGATTTTAAGCCAGATTTTTGGGAGATAGTGCCTGAAAACTGGCTTTTTATGCCATTTTTTCACAGGCAAAATTTTGAAAACATCATAAATAATAGCTTCGTCGTTGCTCACGGCGTTTCGTTATCGCTTGGGTCAAATACGCCAGTTGATATGAAATTTTTAACACAAATCAAACGCTTTTTAAATAGATATGAGATAAAACACTACTCAGACCACATCAGCTTTTCAAGCCTAAACGGACACAACACGCACGAACTTCTGCCAATACCGCTTACAAAAAATATGCTACAAATGCTCTGTGAGAAGGTGGATTTGGTGCAAAATTTTCTAAAACGTGAGCTGATTTTAGAAAATGCAACATTTTATTACAAAATGCCACAAGAGATGAGCGAGAGCGAATTTATAAATGAATTATCAACAAAAAGTGGAGCAAAAATCTTGCTTGATGTTAATAATATATTTATAAATTCGCTAAATCACGGCTTTAATGCACGTAAATTTATAGATGAAATAGAGCTCAAAAACGTGGCATACATACACGTTGCTGGGCATTTAGACGGCAAAATCATCGTAGATACGCACGGCGATAGCGTGTGCGATGACGTTTGGGATTTGTTAAATTATACGTTAAAAAAACGCAAAATTCCAACGATGATAGAGCGAGACAACGACATACCAAGCCTAAATGAGCTGATTTTAGAATATAAAAAATTAAGAGAAATTTACAAAAATGCCTCAAAATGAGTTCTTTTATCAAATAACCTATCAAAAAGAAGCACAAAATGAGAATATAAAACTCTATGCCGAGCTTATTCACACAAGGATAAAAAACGCCATAAAAGCGACAAATCCGATACTTTTTAGCATTCTAAATACAGATGAATTTGACCTTTTAATCACAGAATTTATAAAATCTGGCTACACGAAGTCAAAATTTATGTTTAAAATCAGCGATGAGTTTAAAAAATTCATAAAAGATAGCAATATTCTTGTTAGGTTTAAATTTATAAATGATTTAATGTGGCTAGAAAATAGCGAAATTAAGCTATTTATGAAGGACTACACTGGCTTTAAAAGGTCAAAATTTAGCTGGCAAAAAAGGCTAAAAATCTCAAAGCTATGTGTTATAAAACGGCTGAATTTCAGGGTTTATCTTAAAAATTTCACGCATAAAGAGCCAAATTTTTTACTCGGATATTATGATTTAGACAGCCATAAGGTCGTTTATAGAGAGATTAATGAAATTTTATACAAATTTTTAATACTTTTAAAACAAAACAGCCCAAAACAGACACTAACTAAGCTAGAAAAAATTTACGATTTTAACAAAAACGAGCTAGAAACAGCACTTAAAGAGCTTTGTAAAATCGGCGTTTTAATCTAATCTAAAAGCAAAGCTTGTTTTAAAACGCCTAAAATAATTAAAATTTTGGCAAAATCGTTTAAAAATCACAAAAAACCCTTGTAAAAGCCGTTTAAAAAGGATTAAACGCCCCTATCGTATCAAATCACGCCAAAAATAAACGTGAAAAAACCTGCCAAAAAGCAGATTTTACTCACAAATTTTAGGTATTAAACACCCTATCCCCAGCGTCACCAAGCCCCGGCACAATGTAGTTTTGCTCATTTAGTCGCTCATCAATGGCTGCTGTATAGACCTCAACATCCGGATAAACATCGCTAAATCGCCTTAAACCCTCAGGGGCAGCGATGATTGAGATAAATTTAATCTCGCTAACCCCTCTATCTTTTAAAAATTTCACAGCGTCAATGGCTGTGCCACCAGTGGCAAACATCGGGTCAATTATAATTGCCGTTCTAGCGGTCGCATCAGGCGGGAGCTTGGCGTAGAAAAACTCCGCTTGTGCTGTCTTTTCATTTCGCTGAAAGCCCAAAAATCCGACACTAGCGTCAGGCATAAGCTTAAAAACACTATCAAGCATACCAAGCGCTGCCCTTAAAATCGGACAAATCATCACCTTTGTGGCTAGTTTTTTAGCGTTTGCCGTAGTTACTGGGGTTTTGACGCTCACTTCGCGTAAGGCAAGGTCACGCGTGGCTTCAAACATCATAAGATAGCTAATCTCATCAATTAGCATTCTAAACTGAAACGGCGGCGTCCGCTCATCACGCAAAATCGCAAGTTTATGCTCAATTAATGGGTGTGAGATTAGCTTGATATTTTTCATCGCATTTTACCTTTTAGCTCGTTTTTATAGGCTTCTAAATCAAAATTTTTAACCCTAGCCACGCCGTCTTTGACAGCAGCATCGGCTACGGCTGAGCTAATCCAAACAAAGGCACGTCTATCAAATGGTTTTGGGATTATGTAATCTTTGCCAAATTTTAGCTCACTAAGCCCATACGCCTCTAAAACATCCCTTTCAACCGGCTCTTTTGCAAGGGCTGAAATAGCCTTTGCAGCGGCGATTTTCATATTTTCAGTGATTTTTTTAGCCCTAACATCTAACGCCCCACGAAAGATAAACGGAAAGCCAATGACGTTATTTACTTGGTTTGGATAGTCGCTCCTGCCAGTGCCAATTATCGCATCGGTGCGAATTTTAGCCACCTCTTCTGGTAAAATTTCAGGCACTGGATTTGCAAGTGCGAAAATTATCGGCTCAGTGTTCATTGAAGCTATCATCTCTGGCGTAACAAGTCCTGGGCGAGATAGTCCTAAAAACATATCAGCCCCACGCATAGCGTCAGCTAGTGTGCGTTCATCGGTATTAATGGCAAACTCAACTTTTTCAGGCGTCAAGTCCGCACGACCTGCGTGGATAACGCCCTTACTATCGCACATTACGATATTTTTTACGCCTACGTTTTTATACATCTTCGCACACGCAATCCCAGCTGCACCAGCACCGCTAACGACAATTTTAATCTTACTAATATCCTTGCCTGAAATTTCAACCGCATTTAAAAGCCCAGCAGTCGTAATAATCGCCGTGCCGTGCTGATCATCGTGCATTACAGGGATATCAACAGCCTTTTGAAGCTCTTGCTCAATGTAAAAGCACTTTGGCGCCTTAATATCTTCTAAATTTATCCCACCAAAGGTCGGCGCTAGGGCTTTGCAAATCTCAACGATTTTTTGCGGGTCCTTCTCATTAAGCTCAATGTCAAACGCATCAACACCTGCAAATTTCTTAAACAAAACCGCCTTGCCCTCCATAACCGGCTTACCAGCGACCGCTCCGATATCGCCAAGTCCAAGCACAGCCGTGCCGTCGGTGATAACTGCAACCAAATTTGCCTTATTTGTGTAGGTGTAGGCTAGTTCATTATCCGCTTCTATCGCCTTACAAGGCTCAGCCACACCGGGCGAATACGCCATAGAAAGCTCCTTTGAGCTCTCGCAATGCACCTTTACATTTGTGCCGATTTTACCGCCTAAGTGATACGCCAACGCCTCGTCTTTAAAACTCATTTTTTCTCCTTTTTGATAAATAAATCAAAGTATATTTTTGCTAGGCTTTTTTGTAGCTAAAATTTTAAAATTTACTCAAAATTTTACCACGCCTTGCTACTTTTTGTTAAAAAGCTACAAATTTATCACTTCTTAACGCTTAAAATTCTCTCAATCCTAGCCTTTATCTCATCGCTACCAAGCACTTCAAGCACTTCAAAAATTGACGGACTTACACTTGTGCCAGTTAGGCTTACACGAAGTGCTTGTGCTAAATCTTTTAGTTTTAAATCGTTTTGTGCTAAGAATTCATTTGTCAGCGTTTCATAGCCTTTTGCGTCTAAATTTAGCGTTAAAATCTCTTTAAATTTGGCTAAAATTTCAAGGCTTTGTGGTGTGATAAATTTCTCACACGCCTTTTCATCGTAACTTTGTGGGGCGTTTATTATTGCAAGTGCTGCGTTTTTCATATCAATTAGCGTTTTTGAACGCTCTCTTAAAATATTTAAAAGCAGTTCGCCCTTTGGATGTGCCTTAAAATCCACGCCAAACTGGGCCATATCACGTGCCAAACGCTCATACGGCAGGGTTTTAATGTAGTGTGCATTTAGCCAGTCAAGCTTTTGGGCGTTGTAGGTGCTTGAACTCTTGTTTATATCGTGCGGGTCAAAGTATTTAAGCATATCAGCCATACTAAAAATTTCATCATCGCCGTGGCTCCAACCAAGTCGTACCAAGAAATTTAGCAAGGCTTCTGGCAAATAACCCATACGTTTATACTCCATTACATCGGTTGCGCCGTGCCTTTTGCTAAGTTTTTTGCCGTCCTCGCCGTTTATCATAGCAACGTGAAAAAACTCTGGAATTTTAAACCCAAGTGCTTCGTATAAAACTATCTGCTTTGGCGTGTTTGAAAGGTGATCATCGCCTCTAATTACGTGTGTAACGCCCATTAAAGCGTCATCAACGACAACGACAAAATTATAAGTCGGAGTGCCGTCACTTCGTGCGATGATAAAGTCATCTAAAATGTCAGCTACGTTAAATTTCACATCGCCTTTTATGCCGTCTTTAAAGGCTATCTCGCCCGCAAGTGGTGCTTTTATGCGAATAACTGGCTCTATCCCAGCTGGTGGCGTGCCTTTAAAATCCCTATATCTGCCGTCATATTTTGGGCGCTCTTTTCTGGCTTCTTGCTCTGCCCTAAGCGCGTCAAGCTCCTCTTTGCTCATATAGCATTTGTATGCCTTGCCCTCATCAAGCAGTTTTTGCACGAATTTAGCGTAAATATCAAAGCGTTTTGACTGATACTCAACCTCGCCGTCGTAATCAAGCCCACACCAATCAAACGCCTCACGTATCGCTATTGTCGCCTCTTCTGAGTTGCGTTTTAAATCGGTATCTTCAATACGAAGTAGGAATTTACCACCATTTGCCCTAGCATAAAGATAGCTATAAAGTGCCGTCCTAAGTCCGCCGATATGTAGGTATCCAGTCGGACTTGGTGCAAATCTTGTAACAATCATTTTTAAACCTTAAAATTTTTATGTTATAATCGGCAAAATTATATTTACAAATTACTTAAAAAAGGTTTTGTTATGTTTAAAAAGGCTATTTTTGCGTCTTTAATTTGCAGTTTTGCTTTGGCTTCACAAATGGTAAATGGCATTGTCGCTGTCGTTGAGAACGAGCCAATCACGCTTTTTGAGATAAACAAGGTAAAAGAACAGCTAAAAATCAGCGACCAAAAGGCGTTTGATTTGCTGATAAAAGATAGGTTAGAACAGGCACAAATTAAAAATTTAGCAATTAGCACAACCGCCTTTGAGATAAATCAAAAAATAGAGCAAATCGCAAAGCAAAATGGGCTTACGATGTCGCAGTTTAGGGATGAAATTGAGCTAAAACAGGGCATAAAATTTAGCGATTTTAAAAAGGATATTGAGCGTTCAATCTTGCAAGAAAAACTCTATAAAAACATATTTTCAGAGATAGGCAAAAATTTAAACGAAGATAACGCAAGGTCGTTTTTTGAAGCAAACAAGGGCGATTTTAGCATATTTAAAAGCATTGATGTTACGCTTTTTAAGGCAAATAACGAAAACCTAGCAAAGGCACAAATAAGGGCTGGGGCAAAGGCGATAAGTGGCGTAAGGGCTGAAAATTTACACTTTGAATACGCTAACATAAACCCACGAATCGCAGGGATTTTAGCCGCAACGCCAGTTGGGTCTTTTACGCAAATTTTAAAGTCGCCAGATAGCTTTGATACATTTTACGTAAGGGCAAAAACTGGCTCACAAGTGCCAAATTTTGAGGACGTTAAAGAGCAAATTTTCTCACTTTTATACTCAATGGAGCAAGAAAAAACTGCCGCTGACTACTTTGAAAAGCTAAGAGCAAAGGCAAAAATCAAGATGATAAGACCGCTTTAAGAAAAAATTTGGCGAGAAAATCGCCAAATTTTAAAGCGACTAAAACAGCGAATTTAAGAGCAGATACTCTTGTAAAACGTTTTGTTCTTTGATGTTTTTATTTACGTGAAGCACGAAGTAGCCGATACGTTTTTGGTTTGCATCAATTAGTGGCGATGAGGCAAAAAAGTGCGTTTTGTAATTAAAAAAGTCGCTTGATTTTAGATCAAAATCCTTTAAAATCGGCAGTAAATTTAGATTTGCACTCGCAAAATTTACAACATAATAATTTGGCAAAAGATTATCCGCCTCTCGTTTTTGCTGTGAGTAAATCAAATCCTTATCAAGCAAAACAAAAAGGTCAATGCCTTGGTCTTTAAAAAATCTGCTAACGTGGTCAAAATCAAGCATAACTTCAATCGTGCCTAGCTTTAAACTGCCCTTTGTAACGTTTGAAACAGCCCTAATAAACGTCCCGCCAACGCCACTTTCAATCCCAGTAACTGGCTTTTTATGCTTGTCAGCTTCAAGCAAAAGATAGCGAAATGATGAGAGGCTATCGCCGTAATTTTGCGGGCTCCAATGCCTTAAATAGCTTCTTAAATCATTTGTGTGAATGTGAATTTTAATGTTTTTATACATTAAAACCTGACTTAAATTCTCAACAATCTCGTTAATGTTTTTTATGCAAACTTCACGCTCTTTGTTAAAGCACTCCTGCACCCTATCATTTTGCCCTAAAAGCACGGCAAGAGCCATTGATGAGAGCTTTTGATCGTCAATATTTTTATGGAGTTGTTTAATCTGATAATCAAAGAAAATTTTTACCGAGTTTAGCTCACGCTCGTTCGTGTAGGATTTATAAAAAAATGCGATTAATGCGAGTAAAAAAACGAAAAAACTAGCGACACAAACGACAAAAATACGTCTTTTCATAGTGCCTTTACCAGCTCTTTGCAAAACTCATCAAAGCTAGGCGGATTTATCGTGCCTTTTCTTACCGCCTCGCCCCAAACGCTGTTTGGATAGTAGCTATCAAGCTCAAACCTAGCCATTACGTGAATATGCACGTGCGGATAGAAATTGCCAAAACTAGCGATATTAATTTTAGTCGGATTATAAAATTTTCGCATAACCTGCTCGGTTATCATCATCGCTTCAAATAGCCTATTTCTAGTCTTTTCATCACAATCTGTAATCTCTTTAAATTTCTGTTTTGTAAAAATTTTAACCCAAGGCACCTCGTTATACTCACGCTCAATCATTATAAATTCATCTTCGTAAATCATCGCTAATCCTTTTTTGCCATTTTAGCAAAAAATTACAAAAATGGCACTAAATTTTTAATGCTCGTTAAACAAAATAATATAAATGTTACAAAATAACATATCTCTTATAAAGCCCAAAATTTGGGGCTAAATTTATTTTTTATATTGATTAAAATCAACGAAATTTAATAAAAATTTATATAACATTAAAATTGCAATCTATCGTAAGGAGAAAATATGAATAGACGAGATTTTATAAAATCAGCCGCTGCAAGTGCTGCTTGTGTGAGTGCTGGGGTTAGCTTACCAAGTAACCTAGCCGCAAACGAAGGCAAAGATGGCTGGCGTTGGGATAAAGCGACTTGTCGTTTTTGCGGGACTGGCTGTGGCATTATGGTCGCTACAAAAGCTGGTAAAATCGTAGCCATAAAAGGCGACCCAGAAGCCCCTGTAAATCGTGGTTTAAACTGCATTAAAGGCTATTTTAACGCTAAGATTATGTATGGCGAAGACCGCATTACAAAGCCACTTTTAAGAGTAAATGAAAAGGGCGAGTTTGACAAAAAGGGTAAATTTAAAGAGGTAAGCTGGCAAAAGGCGTTTGATGTTATGGAGGCGCAGTTTAGAAAGGCTTACAATGAGCTTGGTCCTCACGGAGTTGGAATTTTAGGCTCTGGGCAATATACGATTATGGAGGGCTACACCGCTGCTAAGCTTATGAAAGCTGGTTTTAGAAGCAATAACATTGACCCAAATGCAAGGCATTGTATGGCGTCAGCGGTCGTGGCGTTTATGCAGGTTTTTGGCGTTGATGAGCCTGCTGGCTGTTATGATGATATTGAGCTAACAGATACAATCGTAACTTGGGGCGCAAATATGGCTGAAATGCACCCGATTTTATGGGCAAGGATAAGCGATAAAAAGCTAAGCAATCCAGAGCGCGTAAAGGTCGTAAATTTAAGCACATATTCAAACAGAACCTCAAACCTAGCCGACATTGAGCTTATCTTTAAACCTTCAACCGACCTTGCTATTTGGAATTTCATCGCTCGTGAGATAGTTTATAACCACCCTGAGCTAATGGATATTGATTTTGTCAAAAAGCACTGCGTATTTGCCACTGGACCAGTTGATATTGGCTATGGTTTAAGACCAAACATAAATCACCCAAAATACAAGCCAAGCGAGCTTGATACCGCTGCAAAAGAGAAGTCAAAAATCTTAACCGAGGCCGAGGGCGTTACTTTGGCATATTTAGGGCTAAAAAAGGGCGACACACTTGAAAATAAAAACACAGCCACCGCTGGTAACCACTGGCATATCAGCTTTGATGAGTTTAAAAAAGCCCTAGCACCTTACACACTTGATTTTGTCGCAAGTGTCGCAAAGGGCGATGATAACGAGAGCATTGAGAGCTTTAAAGAAAAGCTACAAAATTTAGCAAATTTATACATTGAGAAAAACCGCAAAGTCGTTAGCTTTTGGACTATGGGATTTAACCAGCACCAGCGTGGTACTTGGGTAAATGAACAAGCCTATATGGTGCATTTCTTACTTGGCAAACACGCACAGCCGGGCTGTGGGGCATTCTCTCTAACTGGTCAGCCATCAGCTTGTGGCACAGCACGTGAAGTTGGCACATTCGTTCATCGCCTCCCAGCTGATATGGTGGTAAATAATCCAAAACACAGAGAGATTAGCGAGGGCATTTGGAAGCTACCAAAAGACACACTAAACGGCGTGCCGGGCTCTCATTATATGAAAATGCTACGTGATTTAGAAGATGGCAAGAATAAATTTATTTGGGTGCAAGTAAATAACCCTTGGCAAAATTCAGCCAACGCAAACCACTGGATAAAAGCAGCACGTGAAATGGATAACTTCATCGTTGTTAGCGACCCATATCCCGGAATTTCAGCCAAAGTCGCCGACTTAATCTTGCCAACTGCGATGATTTATGAAAAATGGGGAGCTTACGGCAACGCCGAACGCCGAACTCAACACTGGCGTCAGCAAGTCCTGCCAGTTGGCGAGGCGATGAGCGATACTTGGCAGATGTTTGAGTTTGCAAAACGCTTTAAAATCAAAGAATTTTGGGGCGAAGTAAAGCTAAATGATAAAGTAACCTTGCCAAACGTTTTAGAAGCTGCAAAGGCTATGGGCTATGATGAAAACGCCACGCTTTTTGACGTGCTTTTTGCAAACGATGAAGCAAAAAGCTACCCTGTAAAAGACGCTGTTATGGAGAATTTTGACAATTCAGAGGTCTTTGGCGATAGCAGAAATGTAGTAGGTAGCGATGGAGAGGTGTTTAAAGGCTACGGATTTTTCGTGCAAAAATACCTTTGGGAGGAGTATAGAAAATTTGGCGTAGGTCACGGACACGATTTAGCCGAGTTTGACGCATATCACAAGGTGCGTGGTTTAAGGTGGCCAGTGGTTAATGGCAAAGAGACACTTTGGCGATTTAATACCGAGTTTGACCCTTATGCTAAAAAAGCCGCACCAAATGAAAAATTCGCATTTTATGGCAATAAAAATGCCTCAATGCCAAGTGGCAACCTAAAAGGCGTAACCGATAAAGAAAAAACCCCACTGCCAAATAAGGCAAAAATTTTCTTTCGCCCATATATGGAGCCTTGCGAAACGCCAACAAGCGAGTATCCATTTTGGCTTTGCACGGGTCGCGTGCTAGAACACTGGCACTCTGGCACGATGACAATGCGTGTGCCAGAGCTTTACAGAGCCGTCCCAGAGGCACTTTGCTATATGCACGAAGATGACGCTAGTAAGCTTGGCGTGGCTAAAAACGATATCGTTTGGGTTGAGAGTCGCCGTGGTAAGGTAAAGGCAAAAGTAGAAACAAACGGCAGAAATAAGCCACCAGTTGGACTTGTTTATGTGCCTTGGTTTGATGAAAATGTCTATATAAATAAAGTTTGTCTTGACGCAACCTGCCCTATCTCAAAAGAGACGGACTTTAAAAAGTGTGCCGTTAAAATTTACAAGGCTTAAAATTGCAAAGACGTGAAGTGTTAAAATTTAGCGTTAAGGCGATCTCACTTGCAGTGGCTGGTGGCTTAATTTGGCAAAAATCAGCAACCGCAAGTCAGCCGACCCTGCTTCGCCCACCAGCAGCAAAAAGTGAGAAAGAATTTCTAGCTAGTTGCATTCGCTGTGGGCTTTGCGTGGTGGCTTGTCCGTTTGATACGCTAAAATTAGCCGAGTTTGGCAGTGATATAAGCACTGGCACACCATATTTTACGCCTCGCAAAACACCTTGTTATATGTGCGGGGCAGCGCCTTGCGTGCCAGCCTGTCCAACGGACGCACTTGATATAAAGACCATTAGCAAAGAGGGCAAGATTGACATTAGCCTAGCTAGAATGGGCGTTGCTGTTGTTGACATGAAAAACTGCGTAGCATTTTGGGGCATTCAATGTGATGCGTGTTACAGGGCTTGTCCGTTAATTGACAGAGCCATAAAGCTTGAATACAGGCGAAACGAACGCACACAAAAACACGCATTTTTACTACCAGTGGTTGATAGCGATGTATGCACTGGCTGTGGTGTATGCGAGAGAGCTTGTATCACGCAAAAACCAGCCATTATCGTTTTTGAGCGAGATAGAGCCTTAGGAGCGGTAAGAGATGATTATATTAAGGGCTGGGATAAAAAAGATGAAGCTAGGATAGATGATGATTTTACGCCAAATCCGAGCATAAAAAAGGCAAAAGACTACCTAAATAGCGGAGAATTTTAATGAAAATCGTAATTTTAAGAAGATTAACTCAACTTACAATTTTATCGCTATTTGTGCTTGGTAACTTTTACGGCGTTAAAATTTTACTTGGCGATTTTAGTGCTTCAACGCTTTTTGGTGTGCATTTAGCCGACCCGTTTGCGGTTATTCAGCTCTTACTTGCTGGATTTTCGCTTGGGGCAAATGCGATTTTTGGGGCGTTTATCGTTGCTATTTTTTACGCACTCATCGCACCTCGTGCATTTTGTGGCTGGGTTTGTCCGGTAAATTTTCTAAGCGAATTAGCATTTAATTTAAGGGCAAAATTTGGCTCAACAAACCAAAAAAGGGTGCTAAATTTAAGCAAAAACGCAAGATATTATCTACTTGCATTTAGCCTAATCTTTTCAGCTATTTTTGGCTTTGCCGCCTTTGAGAGCGTTAGTCAAGTTGGGCTTTTAGTGCGTAGCATTGTCTTTTTACAAGGCTCATTTTTTGGTATAGTACTTTGTATTTTAGTCTTTGAAATTTTCATATTTTCACGTGGCATTTGCTCACACATTTGCCCGCTTGGTGCATTTTATGCGATTATCTCAAAATTTTCACTAATTCGCATATCGCACAATTTTCAAAACTGCACCAAATGCAACAAATGCAAGGTCGTCTGCCCAGAAAATCAAGTGCTTGATATGATAGCAAAACGCAATGATTTTGTCAGAAATTCAGAGTGTATTAGCTGTGGGCGTTGCATTGATGTTTGCGATGATGACGCTCTAAATTTTAATATTATAAGGAGAAAACAATGAAATTTAAAGCAATTTCTGCCGCCTTTTTGGCGATTTTTTTAGCAGCTTGTGCGATTTCATCAAAGCAGGTTAGCGATGATGAGATTGGACTTAGAAAAATTTCGCTACTTGATGAGCAAGATGTCAGCATAAAGGATATAAACTGGACAGCACAGCCAGCTGGTATGTCAAAAAAGCTTGACCGCTCGTTTGAGAACGCACCGCCATTTATCTCTCACGATATTGAAGGTATGGTGCCAATTACAAAGGATTTAAATATGTGCACCACCTGCCATTTGCCTGAATTTGCCAAAGATGCTGGTGCTACGCCAGTGCCAAAGTCGCACCTTTATGATTTAAGAAATAACAAAGACAAGGGCGGTGTGCTTCACGATGAGCGATTTGTTTGCACGACCTGCCACGTCCCACAAGCAAATGTTAATGCCCCAAAAGCCAACAGCTTTAAAGCCGATTTTAGAGATAAAAACGGCAACACAAAGTCAAATTTGCTTGAAGTTTTAAATGACGGCGTAAAATAATTGAAACGGCGTGAAATTTTTAAGAAAATTTTGGGTGCAAAAGACGCACCCAAAACGATAAATCCGCCCTATTTTAGCGGTGTTTTTGACTGCATTGATTGTAGTGCTAGTTGCGTTAAAAGCTGTGAACGTGAGCTTTTAAGCTTTGACGACGTTAGCGTTAGTTTTAGCGTTAAAAATTTAGGCTGTAATTTTTGCAAAAAGTGTGCCTTAGCGTGTGAAGATTTAGGCAAAGATGTGCTAAATTTAAAGCACGAAGCAAAAATAGAAGCAAAAACAAGCATTGATGTAAGCACCTGCTTAGCGTGGAGCGGTGTCGTGTGTAGTAGCTGTCTTGATAGCTGTCGCTATAAAGGCATTGATTTTTTGGGGCTTTTTCGCCCAGTGATTAATCAAAACTGCATAAATTGTGGCGAGTGCTTAAATGTGTGCTTTAAAGGCTCAATAAAAATGCAAGGGATTTAGATGAATATTTCAAGTGTGATTATAAATTTAAAAGATGAGAGCGTTAAAAACGCTGTTTTAGACGATTTATCAAGGCTAGATGAGTGCGAGCTAGTAACAAACGAGGGCGCAAAAATCATCTGCTTAATAAACGCAAAAGATATAGATGACGAGATTAGAATTTTTAGAGCCATTGAAGCCATAAAGGGCGTAAATAGCGTAACAATGGCGTTTAGCTACCAAGAAGATTTAGATTTTAGCCCAGAGAGCTTTAAAATTCATCAAATGCTAAACGATGAAAACTTAAACGCTCAAAACATAGTCTATAACGGACACGTCGGCTTTAAAATCAAGTAGTTGAGTAGTTTTAGCTAAATTTGTAAAATTTTCATCACAAATTTGCAAAAATTCTTACAAATTACGTTAAAATAAAGCCATTTTAGGAGTGTTTATGGCTAAGCTTTTTTCGCCGCTACAAATCGGCAAAATTTCAGTAAAAAACCGCATTGTTATGCCGCCTATGTGCCTTTATAAGGTTAGCTTAGATGATGGCAAACCAACCAAATTTCACACCGACCACTACACAGCAAGAGCCTTAGGCGGAGTTGGGCTAATCATCGTTGAAGCCACCGCTGTTTTGCCAGAGGGTAGGATTACAAACGCCGACCTTGGACTTTGGAGCGATGAGCAGGTTTTAGCTCACAAAAATTTAGTTGATAGCCTAAAATTTTACGATTTAAAAGTAGGCATTCAACTCGCTCACGCAGGGCGAAAGAGTATGTGCGTTGATAGCACGCCACTTTCAAGCTGTGAGATAAAATTTGATGAAAACTACAAAACCCCAAAAAATATGAGCCTTGATGAGATTGATAATTTCAAACAAAGCTTTGTAAGCTCAGCCATAAAAGCTCAAAAGGCTGGTTATGACTTAATTGAAATTCACGCCGCTCACGGCTATTTACTCAACCAATTTTTAAGCAAAAAACTAAACCAACGAGATGATAAATACAAAGACGGCTCGCTACTTTTAAAAGAAATTTTAACCCAAGTAAAGGCAAATGTCAGCTGTGCCGTTGGCGTTAGACTTAGTGCTACAACTTACCAAAGCGATGATTACGGCTTAGATGAGTGCGTAAAACTTTGTGTGGAGCTTGAAAAAACTGGCGCTGATTTTTTACATATCTCATCAGGTGGCGTCTATGCAAACCCAGATATATCGCTAAAAATCGCACCGCTTTATCAAGCGGAATTTGCAAAAGCAGTAAAAAAAGCGGTAAAAATTCCAGTCATCGCCGTTGGCTTAATCAAAACTGGCAGTGAGGGTGAAGCCCTGCTACTTGGCGATGTTTGCGATTTAGTCGCTTACGGCAGAGAGCTTTTAAAAGAGCCAAATTTAGCCTATAAAATGGCTAGTGAGCTAAACGAAAAAAGTCTAATTGAAAATTCATACCAAAGAGCATTTTAAAGGGGGATAGATGAAGCAAAAACATTATGAAGTAGTGGTAGTTGGCGGTGGGATTAGTGGCTGTGCGCTGTTTTATTCACTTGCAAATTTTTCAGACATTAAAAGCGTTGCCTTGCTTGAAAAATACGAAGGCATCGCTACTTTAAACACAAAGGGGACGTGTAATTCACAAACCATTCATTGTGGCGACATTGAGACAAACTACACCGAAGCAAAGGCAAGAAAGGTCGCACAAATCGCTAAAATGCCCGTAAAATACGGACTAAAATATGGCTACAACGAGAAATTTATGTTCTCTCATCAAAAAATGGTTCTTGGCGTTGGCGATGATGAAGTGGCAAAAATCAGGGCTAGGTTTGAAATTTTTAAGGAGATTTATCCAAATTTAGAGCTGTTTGAGAGAGAGGATATTAAAAATTTAGAGCCAAACCTGCTTTTTGATGAACACGGCAAAGAAAGAGGCGAAAACATCGTATCTATGGGCGTTAGAGGCGGAGAATACACGACAATGGACTTTGGTGCTATGAGTGAGTCCCTAATTAAAAACGCAAAGCAAATCGGCGGCGACGGATTTGAGGTTTATCTAAATTCAGAAGTCTTAGATATTAAAAAAATCGGCGATACATTTTACTTAAAAACAAGCGATAACGCCTCAATCACAGCCAGTGCCGTTGTCGTTGATGCAGGGACTTACTCGCTCTATCTTGCCCATAAAATGGGCTATGGGCTACATTTAAGCACCCTGCCTATCGCTGGTAGCTTTTACTTCTCAAACCGCAAAATTCTAAACGGCAAGGTCTATATGGTGCAAAACGACAAGCTCCCATTTGCAGCACTTCACGGAGACCCTGATATCCTAGCTGGTGGTAAAACTCGCTTTGGCCCAACAGCACTTGTCTTGCCAAAACTTGAAAGATACCACGGACTAGGCAGTTTCTTTGACTTTTTTGAAACGCTCAAACTTGATAAAAACGTCCTAAAAGTCTTTTACACGCTCTTAAAAGATAGCGATATTAGAAACTACGTGTTTAGAAATTTCTTATTTGAAGTGCCTATCTTAAATAAGAAAATTTTCGTTAAAGACGCCCGTAAAATCGTGCCTAGCTTAAAAGAAGATGAACTTAGCTATGCTAAAAATTTTGGTGGAGTAAGACCTCAGGTAATTGATAAAAACACTGGCAGGTTAGAATTTGGCGAAGGCAGGATTAGCACAGAAGATGGCATTATCTTTAATATGACGCCAAGTCCGGGTGCCACAAGCTGTTTTGACACGGCAAAAAACGACTTAATGCAGGTTTGCAAATACCTAAATCGTGAATTTTTAGCCGATAAATTTCAAAGTGAGCTTTGTGATTAATTTTTTAAATAATAATTTTTATTATTTAGTTTATATTAAAAATTTGGCGTTATAATTGCCAAACTTAAAAATTAAAGGAGACAAAATGTCAAAAGTTATAGCACAACTAAACCAAATCCAAGCCGATGCACACGCATTATACGTGAAATTTCACGACCTACACTGGAATGTAAAAGGCATTCAGTTTTTTAGCGTTCATGAATACACAGAAAAAGCCTACGACGATATGAGCGAAATTTTTGACGCTGTGGCTGAAAGAGCCTTAATGCTTGGCGGTCGCCCAGTCGTTAAACAAGATGAGCTTTTAAAGCTATCTCACGTAAAATATGATGTTAAAGATAGCTACACACCAACAGAAGTTTTAGAGCTAGTTTTAGCCGATTACAAGCACCTTTTAGCCGAGTTTAAAAAGCTTGATGAGTTAGCAGAAGGCGACAGCACTACTCAAACTTACGCACAAGATGAAATTGCAAAATACGAAAAAGCAATTTGGATGCTAAACGCCACGCTAGGCAGATAAATTTTGGGGGCAAACCCCCAAAATTTACCACTTTTTTAAAAATCTACTTAAAATTTAAAGCCAAATTTTGCTAAAATCACACAAATTTTACAAAAAAGGCAGACAATGATAAACCTAAAACTTCTTGAAAATAACTACGAAAAATTTGTATCAAAGCTAAACGCAAAAAAGGTAAGCTCTGATCTTATAAAAGAGCTACTTGATACGTTTAATACGCTTAAAAAAGAGCGATTAGAGCTTGAAAATTTGCAGTCCTTTCAAAACGCAAAGAGCAAAGAGCTTGGCGAACTAGCAAGAAACAAAGCCGACACGACAGCCCTAAAAGACGAGCTTAGCAAAAATAAAGAGCAGATGATAAAGCAAAACGAAGCGGTTAAAATTTTAGAAGCAAAGCTTGATGAGATCGCTAGTTGCGTGCCAAATATCATTGACGATGACGTCCCACTTGGAGAGGACGAAAACGACAACGTCTGCATAAAAGAGGTTTTAACGCCACCAATTTTTGACTTTGAACCAAAGGCACACTACGAGCTAACGCCAGAGCTTGATTTTGAGCGTGGGGCGAAAATTTCAGGCTCACGCTTTACGATTTTAAGGGGCGAAATGGCAAAGCTTAGCCGCGCTCTGGTAAATTATATGATTGATTTTAACCAAGCTCGTGGCTTTGAGCTTGTAAATGTGCCGTTTTTGGTAAATGCAAACACGCTTTATGGCACAGGGCAGTTGCCAAAATTTAAAGATGACCTTTATAAGGTTGATGATGAGGACTTGTATCTTATCCCAACTAGCGAGGTGCCTGTTACAAATATCTACAACGACGAGATTATTGACGCGCAAAATTTACCCATAAAAATGACTTGCTACTCGGCGTGTTTTAGAAAAGAAGCGGGCAGTGCTGGTCATGATACACGAGGTATGATACGCCAACACCAGTTTGAAAAGGTGGAGCTTGTAAGCATAACTCACCCTGATGATAGCGAGAAAGTGTTACAAGAAATGGTTGATTGTGCTTCGGATTTGCTAAAATCTCTTGGCTTAGCGCACCGACATATGCTACTTTGTAGCGGAGATTTGGGCTTTGGCGCGGCAAAGACCATTGACCTTGAAGTGTGGCTACCGGGGCAAAATAAATATAGAGAGATTAGCTCGGTTTCAAACACGCGCGATTTTCAAGCAAGACGCGCTAAAATCCGCTACAAGCAAGATGGCAAAAACGCCCTAGTTCATACGCTAAACGGATCAAGCCTAGCCGTTGGCAGGACGCTAATTGCAATCATTGAAAACTACCAAAAAGCCGACGGCACTATTGAAATTCCAGACGTGCTTAAAAGGTATATGTAGTGGCAAACGAAGAGGTAGTAATCCTAAAACCACCCGGCGAAGAAAAGCCACCAGAAGAGCTTGTTTCGCTTGATGAGCTTAGCGGCGCTAATGATGATGAGGGGCAAAAGCCAGAGATAAAAGATGAGATAAAAGAGCCAAAATTTAGCAAAAAAAAGCTAATCATCATCGCTGGTGTTGCCATTTTTGTCATTATTTTAATCGTAATTTTACTACTTCTTTTAACCAAAAAAGAGCCAAAACACGCAGACACAGCGGACTTAGCACAGCAGATAAAGCGAAGCTATCCGACTAAAAATTTTAACGCCTCAAACATTGATGAGATGATAAGCAAGGCAAACGAGCTTTACGAGCGTGGGGATAAATTTGAAGCGCTTAAAATTTATGAAAACATAGCCACCCAAAGCCAGTCGCTTTCAAGCTATAATTTAGGCGTTTCACAGATGAAACAGGGGCGTTGTGATGAGGCGATTAACAGCTTTGCAAAAGCAATACACAACAAAGAAAACACGAGCGTTTCAGCCATAAACGCTGCCGTTTGCTCGCTCATCTTAAAAAACGATAAAAATTTTAACTACTACATTGATTTAGCAAACTCATTTTTGCAAAACGAAGCGGACGCACCGCTTTATAGCTACTATTTTGCGTTAATTAATTACTACAAAGGCAACTACATTGAGGCACTTCACGCCCTAAATCACCCAAGTAGCGAGTATTACAGGGACAAATACGACTATTTAGCAGGTAAAATTTTAGCCTCGCTTGGGCGGATTGATGAGGCGATAGCTAGACTTGAAAGACAGCGTGAATTTGACGCAAATTTCACACTATCACAGCTTTATGCGATAAAGGCAGATTACGCTAAATCAAGGGATTATCTGCAAAAAGCGGCTAAAAATACGACAAATCCGGACTTAATAAAAATGACAGCTAGTATAATTGATTTAAAGACCGGATATTTTAGCGACGCAGCCGGATTTTTGGGCGAAATTTTTAGACTTGATGCGAGTTTGCCCTCTAAATTTTATAAGATAAAAGCTGTGCTAAATCCAGAAATTTTTGACTTAAATCTCGCTCAAATGCACTTTTCAAACGATATGTTTTTTAACAAAATTAGGCGCTATGAAACGCTTTTTTACTTTGCGCCCTACAAGGTTTTTAACGCAAAACAGACAATGGAGCAAATCAGAAAGGGCGGTATGAGCGTGTTTTTAGATGATACAAGCACGGCAAACGAGTATCTTAAAAATTCGCAAAACATTTCATCAGTTAATTACGAGCTTTCAAACGCAATCGCAAAAGCCCTAAACTACCGCTTAAAAGAGGCAAATGCCGATTTTGCAAGGCTGGTTAAGAGCTATCCAGAGCACTCAATTTTGCACTATAACCTAGCGCTCACTTACGCCCAGCTTGGCAATTTTAGCCTTGCAGCAAAGCACTTTGGCACGAGCTATCATCTTGATCCGACAAACTACCTAGCAGGGGCTTTTCACGCCATTTCAACCGATATCACAAACACACTAAACCCAAAATTCATCGCTCAAATGAGTGAAAATTTAGAGAACGACCCAAACATAAAAACGCCGAATTTATACAACTCACTGCTTGATTTAATCTCTGAAAACAGCTCATCTTTGGTGCGATTTTTAGAAGAGCCAAAGGAGCAAAGTATGCTAAATTTAGCCTTTGATGCGATCATAGCTAAAACGATATCCCAAGATGAGCTAATGCAAAAAAAGACGGCTAAGTTGGTTGAAATTTTACCAGATGACATCGTGGCAAATATCTTAAATTTCATCGCTCTAAACGATGAAAACAATGTAAAAAAATACGCCCTAGCGGTGCAAAAATATTTTAAAAACCGCAAACTAAACGAGGAGAGCTTTTATCACGGAGCAAGCATAATCAAAAAACAATACATAAAACTACTGCAAATTTCAGGGCTTTTATTTTACGAGCGCGATAAAATCATCGCAAAACTAAAAAACGCACCAGCTAATACAAACCTGCTCTCAACCCTAGCCTACATACAAATTTTCACGAATGAATTTAGGCAGAGTTTTGAGATTTATAACCGCCTGATTGATGAGTTTAAGGTTGATGACGCTGGGACGCTGTTTTTAGCGAGCGTGGCAGCCACTGGGGCAAACGAGCCAAATAACGCAATCGCCCTGCTTGAACTCACTCGCCTAAGCGACCCATCAGCGATTGAAAACCGCATAGCGCTTGGCTTTTTATATCATCAAATAAACAACATAAACGCCGCAATCACGCAATATGTGCAAGTAGGCAACACAAGCTACAAGAGCGAATTTTACGATTTTATGATTGAAAATTAAATTTTAAATTAAGCCAAAAGTATGTACTGGGCTACGTTTAAAAATGCCTTGTTTAAATCACTAGCCAAAACAAACAAAACTCACAAAGCTAGGCTTTATCTCACCCTTAATAAACTTACTCAAATGCTAAAATCATAAACTTAATCGCTAAAATTTTGCAAAAACTAACCTGCTCTGATTAAACAAAAAGCACGTGTATCACGCTTAATAAAAATAAATGGCTTAAAATCTGTTGCCACGTTTGAGAAAATTATATGTGTGCATTCGCACCTAAAATTGCCCTGCAAACACTTGCTAAAATAACCCGTATTTATAAAATCATTAACTATACATTTAAAATCACTCGCTAAAAATGCAAATTTATCATCACGACCACGCATTTTTAGCTATTAATCGTTAAAAAAAGAGGGGGCTTAGCCCTTAAATTATTTTAAAATTTTCTCGCCCCCAGCAGGCAAAATTCCACGCTTTTTCATCTCTTTAACAAGATTTTTACTCGCCTTTTTTGTCGTTTCAATATCGGCATTTAGCCCACCAGCTAACGAAAACAGCCAGTATTTGTGTATCTCAACCCACTCAACTAGCTTATTTACCTTCTCAATCTTGCTCTCGCTTGGAGCAACTGAAATTTTGGCAAGTTCTAGCTCTTGGTAATAAACAGAAATTGAAACGATATTTTCTAAAACCGAGCTAAATTTTTTCTTTGCAATGATATCTTTAACCTTATCAATCTTATTTACAAGCCTTAATAGCTTTGAAAATAACTTTTCAGTGATTTTATTTTCATTTCTAAGCTTAATAATTGCATCAATATCCTCAACAACAGCCAAAAATGTCTCTTCAATCTTTGATTTAACAAAGCTCTCTATTTTTAGCTTTCGCTCAATCACATCAAACGACCTTTTTAAATAGATATTTATATCCCTTTGATTTACCATTTTTATCTGCGGTAATTTTTTAGGTTTTTTATCCTTTAAAAGCCTGTCAGTAACCGCTAAAAACGGCTCTTCAATTGAGCCTTCAATCCTAGCACCGCCTTCTGTGCAGTTGTATGTTTTTATATCGTTATTGTTATTTGAGCTAATATCTCGCTCATATTGATTTTTAAATTTCTCCCAAACATAGGTCGTTCTTACAACACCCTCACCACCATAAGCCTTAATATAAATCTCCTCATCATCTTGCTTAAAAGCGTGTCCAGTGGCGTGAGATTTACCATCAGGAGAAAATGCCAAATCCTGCCCAATTAAAATGATATTTTTATGCCCTAAAACATAGGCTAGTTGGTAGGCTTGATTTGCCGTTGAATGTCCGATACCAAGATAGCCAAAACGCCCAAGCCCAAATAAAATTTCACTTGCCTGTGGTCTTATTGTGAGTGCTAATTTTCGTGGTTTTATGTTTTTTATGGTTTGCTGGTGAGTTAAAGATGCGACAATAAAAAATATATCATCATCAAAGCCTTTATATCGTTTTTTAAAAAACGATGAAGTCGCCACAACTCGTTCAATTGACGTAACATAGTCTGGCTTAATGCCGTGCTTTGCTAGTATCGGATAAGACGCATCAACGCTAATTATCGTCGCATAAGGTGCTACCTTTTTTAAAAGTGGTAGTTGTTTATCAAGACTAGGTCCAGTGGCTACAATTATTGCCGTATCCATAAGCTCGTGGCGTTTATTAACTATATCTTTATAAGCATATCCAGTTATCATATCCGGTAAATTTTCAATGTGCTGCCTAATGCCAATTAACATATCATCAATGCTATTACCAGTATTTGCCACCATTTGCGAAATCGCCTTTGCAAAGTCCTTATTTACTCTCTCATAATCATCTGAAAAATCATCATAAAATGTCGTGTGAATGTGCAAATCATAAAGCTTAACATATCTATTTACCTCTGATTTTGAGATAATGTAGTAAAAATGTGCGTATTGAGCGAGTTTTGAATAAAACAAAATCAAGCGACCACTTGCAAGCTCAGCCGATAAATCAACTATGTTTAAAATCGCATAAATTATCTCAACTTCTGGCTCAACAACGACAATAAATTCGTGAGTTTTATTAAACAAAAGCCCCTTGTAAAGTATGGCATTACCAAGCCCATAAAAGTATAAAACAGGGTATCTTTTATATTTTTTTTCTATATCTTCAAGCATTGCCTCAACGTCCTTTGCAGGGTGGTCATAGACGTATTTTAATGTTTGTTTGTTGATGATATTTATATCAATTGGGTCGTTTTTATTTACGAAAATTTCATATTTATCTTGGCTATCCATCGCAAAAAGTCTAGTCGCTAAAATCTCATCTTGCTGAAACAAAGCTTGTAAATTTTTTTCAAAAATCGGATTTTCAATCCCAACTAATTTTGCTCTTTTTTTCTCATCTTTTTTCACAAAATATCCTTTAAAAATTTTATCTATCTATCGGCAAAATTTATCTATTGTTTAGCCTTTTTGTTTAGAATTATATTATTTTTATTTATAAAAAGAGAAAATTATGAAAATTTTAGTAAAAAATTATCTGGATTTAGACAAAACTCAAAGCGATGAAATTTTAAAAATCAGAAATTTAAAACACATAGTAAATGCAAGTTTAAACCAAAATGAGATCACAAAATCACAGCACGAAAATTTTATAATCTCACTAAAAAACTCTAAAAATAGCCACTATTTTGCCATTTTTTCAGACGATGAGATTATTGGCGGAGTGCATTTTGTTTTAAAAAATGAGCCGACTTGGGGATTGTTTTTTAAACCAAATACAAATGCAATTTTAATAAGTGCAATCACTCTAAAATTTTTAGAATTTTGCTTTAAAAGGTGCGAAATTTTAAACGCAAGCGTGAAAAAACAAAATGAAAATGCCTTGAAATTTGATAAAAATTTCGGCTTTAAAATCACTTCTAACGATGATAACTTCTATCATTTATCTCAAAGAAAAGATGAATTTCACTATCATTTAAAAACAGAGCTAATGCAAAAAATCGCAAAAATCGCCGATGAGTTTATGATTAGCTTTGATGATTTATCATAAAAAGCTTCTTTGCAAACTCAAAATCATCTGGCGTATCAATATCGCAAACCAAATGCCTTGCTAACACAAAAGCCCGTGAATACGGAGCAAACATCGCTTTAATATCAAGCCACGCCTGACGTTTGCCAAAATAAAACTGCCCAGCGTCGTGATAGGCACGCTCTAAGTCCTGTGAACGGACATTTTCAAACTCTGGGTGAAACATTTTCACATACGAATTTTCATCAAGCTTAAACGCTCTTTGGATAGCAAAACTAAACTCAGTCGCTGAGAATAAAAATTCACACGAAACGCCCTTAAACTGGGCATACGCACTTGCTAAAATATCTGGCGTCAAAAGCGGAGCAGTCGCATAAAGACAGCAAATCTCGCTAAATTCATCGCCCATTTTAACAATCGCATCACGCACCACATCAGAGCTAGTAGCAAAGTCATCGCTAAGTTTAGCCTCACGCATAAATGGCACTTTTGCTCCGTATTTAACGGCAATCTCAGCGATTTTTTCATCATCGGTGCTAACGATAACCTCATCAAAAATAGCCGAATTTAACGCATTTTTAATGCTGTAAGCAATGAGTGGCAGACCGCAAAAATCCTTGATATTTTTATGTGGTATCCGCTTGCTACCACCCCTTGCTGGTATCACACAAAGTCGCATTTTACGCCCTTTTTGCAAATTTTTCTAAAATTTCAAGCACATTTTTTGCCACAAATTTAGCATCCGCCTCACTCATACCTTGATGACAAGGCAAACTAAGCTCTCTGGCGTAAAAATTTTCAGCATTTTTAAGGCTTAAAGTGCCGTATTTTTGGGTATAAAAGCTAAATTTATAGGTCGGCTTGTAATGCACCTGAACGCCAACGCCATTTTCGTAAAGCTCTTTAAAAATTTCACGCTTAAACTTAACTAATTTCTCATCTAAAAGCACAGCATAAAGGTGTCTAGAACTCTTAAATTCCGGTTTTATTAATGTGAAAAACTCGCAATTTTTAAAGCATTCATCATAAAATTTAGCCACTTTTTCACGTGTTTCTATCATCTCATCAAGCCTTTTTAGCTGTGAAATTCCCAAAGCACAAGCAACATCACTAAGTCGGTAGTTAAAGCCGAGCAAACTCATATCGCTATCCCAAAGCTCGGTTTTAGTAATGCCGTGAGAGCGGTAAAGTCTTGCAAGACGCGCGAATTCATCGCTATTTGTAGCGATAGCACCGCCTTCAAAGGTTGTAATTGGCTTGATTGCGTGAAAGCTAAAAATGCTAATATCGGCGTGATTACCCACTTTTTCGCCATTAAACTCGCTCCCAAGTGCGTGAGAAGCGTCATCTAGTAAGAAAATTCCGTGTCTTTTTGCTATCTCTTTTAGCTTTAAAATCTCAACCGATTTGCCACCAAAATCAACAGCCGTTATCACTTTTGTGCGTTTTGTAATGAGATTTTCTATCAATTTCTCATCAATATTACCATCCATTTTAATATCGCAAAACTTAACATCAGCCCCACACATTAACGCCGCATTTGCAGTGGCCACAAAGGTTAAAGGCGTGGTGATGACATCATCGCCACTCTTAACGCCAAAAATCAAATACGCCACGTGAAGTGCCGAAGTAGCCGAGTTCATCACGACCACGTGCTTTATGCCGGTGTAGTTTTGCAGTGCCTTTTCAAACTCGCTAACCTTATCTCCGCCAGTTAAAAAATCGCCCCTTAAAGCCTCGCAAACTGCCTGTATATCGGCATTTGTGATTTGTTGCCTACTATAAGGTATCATAAATCTCCAATCATCTTTAAAAGCCCGTTTTTATCAAGCCAAATTTTATTTTTATCCGAGCTGTATTCAAAGTCCGGGGCGACTTTTACGCCCTTTTCGCCTAGCATATTTTTTGAAAAATCGTTGCCGACATTTGTAAATTTTATTGAGGGCGAGATGACAAAATGATCGCTAAATTCGTAGGTTAAGTGCGCGTCATCCTTGCTAATCATCGCTTCGTGCATCTTTTCACCCGGGCGAATTCCGATGATTTTTATGCCTAAATTTGGAGCTAACGCTTTTGCTAAATCTGGCATCGTCATTGAGGGGATTTTAGGGATAAAAATCTCGCCACCGCTCATTCGCTTAAAGTTTTTAAGCACAAAATTTACACCTTGTTCTAACGTAATCCAAAACCTTGTCATATCAGGGTGCGTGATAGGTAGCTCTTTTACGCCCTCGCTAATTAGGCGTTTAAAAAGTGGGACGACCGAGCCACGAGAGCCGACGACATTGCCATATCTTACGACCGCAAAGCGCGTTTTTTTCGTGCCTGAGATATTATTTGCCGCGACAAAAAGCTTATCGCTTGCTAGTTTTGTTGCGCCGTATAAATTTACTGGGTTGCACGCCTTGTCAGTTGATAGTGCGATGACCTTGCTAACGTCGTTTTCTAGGGCTGCGTTGATGACATTTGAGGCACCATTTATGTTGGTTTTTATGCACTCCATTGGGTTGTATTCAGCGATTGGCACGTGCTTGATTGCGGCTGCGTGAATGACGTAATCAACGCCGTTCATCGCCGTTTTCAAGCGGTCTTCATCACGCACATCGCCGATGAAATACCGCATAACTGGGGCGTTAAAAATTTGAGCCATTTCATATTGTTTTAGCTCATCTCGTGAGTAGATGATTAGCCGTTTTGGCTTGTATTTTTTTAGCAAAATTTCAGTGTATTTTTTGCCAAAACTGCCTGTGCCACCGGTGATTAGGATTGATTTATCATTAAACATTTTAAGACCTTAAAGGCTAAATTTTACACCCATAAGCAAATTTCGTGCCATTTAAAAGCAAATTTTATTTAGCTCATCAACGCTTACTAAATTGCCATAATCACTGGCTAAAAACTGCTTTGGAATTTGCATATAATTTTTACCATAAACTAGCGTCAAATACGCATCAAAATCCGCCAAAATCGGCAAAGAAAAGCTAGCGTAATCTCGCCAAATAATCTTACTAAACATCTCTTTTGGCACATAAAAATACTTGCCGTTGTAGCCTAAAATCACGCATTTGCCGTATTCGTGATAGACATTTATATCAAGCACCATTTTTTCATCATCAAAGCTACTAACCACGATTTTAAAAATATCGCCACGCTTTTTTACCAAGTCATCGCTTGAAAATCGCACGACTTTTATATCAAAATCGCTAAAAATTTCGCCTAAATTTTGAGCTAAAAACTCCAAATTTTTATAACTTTTAACCACAATATCAACGTCGCTAACCACGCTAAGTGGGCGTTTTCTTAAAATGCAAAGCATTGATGAGCCATCAATAAAATATGAAATTTTGTGTTTTTTACAAAACTCATCAAATTTTTTAATCGCTAAATCGGTAGTTTTTTGGCGGTTTGGCGTTGAAAACGAGATATCCTTTTCATCTAAAATTTCTATCCTTTCATCGCTTATGCCAAGCGTTAAGAGCTGATTTTTCATCTCATTTGCCCAAACTCCACCCATTAAAACGGCGTCAAACTCCAAATTTAAAGTGTCTTTAACGCTAAAAATTTCTACCCCTTCATAGCTTTTGCCAACCAAATCTAAGTTGTTTTCTAAAAATCCAATAACATTAAAATCAGCTAAAATTTTGCGGTAAATAGCCCGCCCAGCCGCTCCAACGCCAAAGATTAAAACTTGCTTTTTCATTTAAAATCCTTAAAAAATTTACGCTAATTTTAGCAAATTTTAAATACAATAACACCATTTTTTAAATAAAGGAGCAACAAATGGGGGGGGGGGTAGCAGAGGCTATGAGCGAAAAAATCACTCAAACTATCTTAAAAACCATAAAAATTCTAACAAATAACGAGATAACTGACACAAAAACAAGGCTTTTTGGCTCAAATGAGGCGATATTTGATAGTGTCGGACTGGTCGGGTTTTTAATAGAGCTTGAAGAGCAAATTTACGCCGATTTTGGCAAAAATATCACTCTCGCTGACGCAAAAGCGATGAGTAGAGCGACATCGCCGTTTATTAATGTAAGCACACTTGCAAAATACATAAAAAGCTGTCTTGATGAGTAAAAATATCATCATCACTGGCACTTCAAAAGGCATTGGCAATGCCCTAGCCTTGGGCTTTTTAGATGAATTTCGTGTCTTTGGCTGTGCTAGAAGCAAGAGCCAAATCACGCACAAAAACTATACGCATTTTTGCCTTGACGCTACCGATGAAAAGAGCGTGGTAGATATGGTAAAGTCGGTAAATAGGGAGTTTGGCGAAATTTACGCCCTAATAAACAATGTCGGTGCCGCCTCGCTAAATCATCTTTTAACCACGAATTTATCAAGCGTCAAAGAGATTTTAAACACAAATTTCATTTCTACATTTTTATTTACAAGAGAGGTCGCAAAGGCGATGAGCAGGGCTAAAAATGGCAAGATTGTAAATTTTTCAAGCATTGCAACACCGCTAAATTTGCAGGGCGAGGCGATTTATGCCGCCTCAAAATCTGCCATTGAAAATTTCACAAAAACGAGTGCAAAAGAGCTTGCAAATTTTGGCATAAACGTAAATGCAATCGGCATTGCCCCAACCAAAACCGACCTGATAAAAGCCGTCCCAAAAGAGAAAATCAGCGAGCTAATCAACCGCCAAGCGATAAAAAAATTTGCCGATTTTGATGATATAAAAAACGCCGTTGAGTTTTTAATAGATGAAAAAAGCAAGATGATAACCGGGCAAATCATCTATTTAGGGGGCGTTTGGTGAGCAAAATCGCAATTATTTGGCGTGATAAATTTTATAGCTACGATAAGCTAAACACAAAGGTAAATAAGCTAAAATCAACCCTGCCAAAGTCCGAAGTAGTCGTGCTTTTAGGTGGTTTTAGCTTTTTAAATATTGCGATTTTTTTAGCACTTTATGAGAATAAAAATGTAATTGTGCCAATAAATTCGCAAAATTTTGATGAAATAGCACTAAAATCAAACGAAGCAAACGCAGATAAAATCATAAGCGTAAAAGATGATAAGTTTAATATAAAAAGCGTAAAAAGCACCAAGTCAAATCCACTTACCAAAAGCCTGATAAACGCCCAAAAATCGGGGCTTATAATATTTTCAAGTGGGACACTTTCTAAGCCAAAAGCCATACTTCACGACCTTGAAAATTTGCGTGAAAATTTAGCACAAAAACGCCAAAATAACCTAAGAATTTTGCTATTTTTACTATCTGATCACATCGGTGGCATAAACACGCTTTTAAGCGGACTTGCCAGTGCTTCAACGCTCGTTATTACAGATGATTTTGGCACGAAAAATATATGCGATTTGATACAAAAACACAAAATCAACGTCCTGCCGACCACCCCAAGCTTTCTAAACCTGCTTTTGCTTAGCAAGGACTACGAAAAGCAGGATTTTTCAAGCCTTAGGCTCATTACTTACGGCACTGAAAAGATGAGTAAAAGCCTGCTAAATCGGCTAAAAACGGCGTTTAAAAAGGTAAAATTTATCCAAACTTTTGGCACGAGCGAGAGCGGGATTATGAGCATTTCTCAGGGCGAAAACACGCTATTTAGCCTAAATGAAAACGAGTATAAAATCGTAAATGACGAGCTTTATTTAAAGAGCAAAACGGCATTTTTAGGCTACCTAAACACACAAAACGAAAATAGCGATGGCTGGTTTAAAACCGGCGATTTAGCACGAAAAGTAGGTGATAAAATTGAAATTTTAGGGCGAAATAAAGAGCTAATAAACGTGGGTGGCAATAAGCTAATTGCAAGCGAGATTGAAGAGCTAATCTTAGAGCTTACGCAGATTAAAGATGTGGTCGTTTATCCCCTAAAAAACGAGATTTTAGGGCAGGTCGTCGCTTGTGATTTGGTGTGCGATTTAAGCCTAGAAGAGGCAAAAATGCTAATTAGAAATTTCTTAAAAGAGCGAGTTTTAAGCTACAAAATCCCAGTGAAATTTAACATCGTAAAACAGATAAAAATCACAGATAGATTTAAAAAAGATAGAAAATTTAGTTAGATTTTTAAATAAAATTTTAACATAATTTAAAATTCGTGCTTTTTGTCGTGGTTTATAAATATTTTTCTAAATGTAAAGCTGACTTGTTGCTTAGTAAGGCGAAAATTTTATGAAAAATACAAAATTTAAAAACGCTAGAACGTAAAAAAATATAAACTGCAAACACTGACTTGTTGGCAGTTAAAACCTGTGCGAAGCACAGCAACGATAGAGCGTTGTCGTGGGGGAGCAGATGGCAACAAAAATGGTGTTGCGATAGCATTTTGTGGTCTGCGAGTTATGGCAAAGAAAAAAAAGGGGGGGGGTGACCCTACTTCGCGTCGCTCGTAGCTGCAAGCAGAACGCAATTCAAGCCCCCTTCTCCCTTAAAATAGAGTGAGCGACAGCTTAAATAAAATCCAACGTTCTATTTCAAATAAAAATTTTATTTGCAAGTTATGGTAAAAAAGTGGGTAAGAGGGATGGGTAACCCCTGACTTTGTTTGCACTAAAAGTCAAATACAAAAACCACGCTTCTTTTTTAAAGGTTAAAACGTGAATTTTACTGCGATTTTTTATCAAAAAAACAAAATTAAAGGATTAAAATCCATAGGTTAAACCTATGGATTTTGTAGTTATTGTAGCAGTTTTAATACATTTTGTTGCACTGAGTTTGCTTGGCTCATTGCGTAGCTACCTGATTGTGCCAAAATATTTCTTTTTGAGAAGTTTGCACTCTCAGCTGCAAAATCAACATCTCTGATTTGGCTCTCAGCTGATTTAACATTTACTTGTGTTACGGTTATGTTGCTAACGGTTGCAACAAGCTGGTTTTGAACTGAGCCAAGATCTGAGCGGATAAAATCAAGTGTTTTTTGTGCTGATTCGGCGATATTCATAACTGCCATAGCACCTCTTAGGGTCATAACGCCAGCACTTTGGTTTGAAGTCATTGCACCGCTGTTTAAGTATCCGCGAGCAAAGCCCATAGCAGCAGCGACTGTTTTATCTATCTGACCCCTAATATCACGAAGTGAAACAGATTGTTCGCTACCACCATTACTATCTTTTTTACCCGCACTGAATGCTATTGAAAAATTACTACCTTGAACTTTAATATCCCTGCCGTCTAATCTTACTAAATTTAAGCGACCAATAAAAGTATCCGAAAGTGTTGCACCTAACTTTTTCTCTAATTTAGTGCCACCATAACCAAACACATTAGACATAGTGTTATTATTATTTACTTTTTCAGCAGTTACTTTTATTGCTCTGCCGTCACGGCTGGTTAGCACCATTCTACCTTGTGGATCAACAGAAGCTTCTACACCTGTTTGGTCTTTTACTGAGTTTATCGCATTTACAAGAGCACCGTTGCTATCACCTGCTTTTACAGATAAATCGCCAATAATGACACCATTAATTTTTAAATCTTTTAAATCACCAGCACCAATTGCACTTTTAGAAGTCCAAGTAACATCGTAAGTGGCTCTTACGCCAGTTTCATTTGAAACTTTATTAATATTTTCTGCCAAAGCACCTAAACCAGTGCCTATACCAGTTGAAATAGTTGCAGCGGCAACCTTAACATTATTAACACCATCAACATTTATAAAGGTTAAAGATACTTTGCCAGTCGCAGTCAAAAGTTTTGAACTCTCAAACCTTGTAAGCCCGATTTTATCCGAAGTCGTAGCACCGATACTTGCTTTTACTACTTCGTTTGAGTAAGCACCTATTTGAAATTCTTTGTTTGAGAATGTGCCGTTTAAAAGCTGTTGTCCGTTAAATGAAGTGGTATTGCCGATATTATCAAGCTCTTCCATAAGGCGGACTATGTCAGCTTGAAGGGCTTGGCGAGATTTAGATGTCTGTCCATCTTGGGCTGCTTGTGTGGCTTTTACTTTGATTGTATCAAGAATTTTTAATTGCTCGTCCATTGCTTTATCAGCGACTTGGATTATGCCGATTGCGTCGTTGCCGTTTGCGATGGCTTGACCTAAGGCACTTGCCTGTGAGCGTAAGCTGTCAGCAATTGCAAGACCAGAGGCGTCATCGGCTGCTGTTTGGATTCTATAACCTGAGCTAAGTTTACCAAGTGATAAAGACAACTCTCTGTTGTTGCCAACTGCGTTTGCGTGGGTGTTTAGGGCATTTACGTTCGTGTTAATGCGAAAACTCATTGTGTATCCTTTTAAGTTTTATTTCAAGCTTTTTGCTTGTTAAAACCCAAATCGGCAAAAAAAAAAAAAACGTTTAGGGGTTTAGAGAGAATTTGTGAAAAAATTTTAAAAATTAAGAGAAAGTAGCCAAAATGGCTACTTTTTTTATTTATTTTGTGCGTTTTTCTTTTCAAGTCCTAAAACGCCAAGGTGTGTCATAAAGCAGCAGAAAATACAAGCAGCCACAGCAAATAAAAGCAACATAAATCCAGCGTCCCAGCCGTATTTATCAGCTAAAATTCCAAACAACGCCGTGCCAGAGTAGCTACCTAGCACATAGCTTAAAAGCCCACGAAGTCCAGTGGCTGACCCAGCAGCAAAGCTAGGGACTAGCTCAATGGTTTGAAGTGAGCTTAAAAACATTGGCACATAGATTAAACAACCAATAATACCAGCACCAATGGTAACTACAAGCAAGGTTTGTCCTCCCCAGTAAGCAAACATAGCAATGCCAACGCCAACAAGCGTCATCATCGCAAGTGGCATTCTCCTGCCTTTAAAATATGTATCAGTAACATATCCAGCAAGTAGGGTTGAAGGGATAGCTGCCCACTCAAAAATGGCAAAAGCCGCTGCCATATCGCCCTTGCTAAATCCCTTAACTTGAAGCAGGTAAAGTGGCAGCCACGTAAGCACACCAAATCTAATCATATAGGTAAATACGTCAATAAAGCTAACAAACCAAACGTTTTTGTCGGTTAAAACGTAGCCTTTTAAAATCTCCCAGTTGCTTAAATTTACATTTTCTTATTTTGTTTTTATTAGCTCGGTTTCATCATTTACGATTTTATTTAGCGATGGTAAGCCCTCGTTGTAAGTCCTACCAGCCCCAAAGATGAAAAATATCGCAGCCACGATAGCAGCGATAGCAGCTGGGACGACAAAGTGAGCGGCTTGCCAATGCTCTTGCCCTAGCCAAGCGACCGCTCCACCGGCGATAGGCGCGATTAGACCGCCACCGACATTGTGTGAGATATTAAAGGTCGCTGTGATGACGCCACGTGATTTTCGTGGGAACCAGCTAGCTAAAACAACATAAGCTGGGCCTGCTCCCATACCTTGAAAAATTCCATTTAACATACAAAGACCAAAAAAGACCCAAAATGAGAATGTAAAGCCCATCATTAAATTCACAGCCGCGCTCATTAAAAGCCCAAAAATCATAAAGTGCTTTGGGTTTGCCTTGTCCGCTAAGGCACTCATAAAGCCCTTGCTAAGCCCATAAACTACAAGCATTGTGCCTGAAACAAATCCAATGTCCTTTTTTGTAAAGCCAAATTCGCTAATTAACTCTGGCGAGCTTAAAAGAAAGTTGTTTCGTAAGATATAGTAAGCGGCGTAACCGATGAAAATTCCAAATAACGCACGCCATCTTAGGACGTTATAACGTGCCACGACCTCGCTATCAGGCACTGGCACACCCGGTTTTGATTTGAGAAATGAAAACATAAGTTTTCTCCTTTAAAATTTAGATAAAAAATTAGTATTTTAATATAAAAAACTTTTAAAATTATAAAATTTTGAGCCGTTTATATTTAGTTAAATTTAAAATAGTTTTGATAGAATAAACGCTTAAATCAAATCCTAACACCAGAGGCCTAAAATGTCAAAAAAACATAGGTTTGTAATATGCAATCCAGAGCTTTGTATCGGCTGTAAAGCCTGTGAAAAAGCCTGTATTAAGAGTGCGTATGGGCGTGGTAGATTAAATAAAACTAGGTTAAATGTCTTTGCGATTGAGAGTGGCAAAATGCCAAATCAATGCCGTCAATGCGACGATTCACCTTGTGCTACAATCTGTCCAACCTCAGCCCTTAGATTTAGCGAAAATAACTACATAGAATTTCGCGAGAATATCTGCATTGGCTGTAAGCTTTGCACGATAGCCTGTCCTTATGGGGCTATTCATATGCAAGCAGAAAATATCCCTTCAATCAAAGATGATGATAGCGACTACAAAGTCGGCTGTGCTAAGGGTAGAAAGTCAGTCGCCCTAAAATGCGACCTTTGTGCTGGGCGAGAGGGCGTTCAGGCGTGTATTGATGTCTGTCCGAAGGGCGCTTTGTTGCTTGTTGATCCAGTCTCACACAATCACGTTTTTGGTAAGAAATTAAAGGGCGATCAAAGCGGATTTTTAAATCAAATTCTTGGCGTTAAGGAGTAGCGATGAGTGCGATATTTTTGCTATTTTTTCTGCTTAGCTTGGCTAGTTTAGCAATTTATAACAGATCTAAAAATTTAGCCCTTTATGTTGGTTTTGGCGGTGGAGCAGTGGCTAGTTTGCTTGGTGCTATATTTTTTGCAAGCAATCTCTACTCGGTAAATAGCTTTGCTTTGTTTGGGAATTTTCTAACTGCCCCACACTTTGTAGCCTACACGCTTGAAAATTTTTTCTGTCTTATTATCTTAGTTATTAGCTTTTTTACTGGAATTTACTCGCTTGGTTATGTTAAAAATAGCCGTGTGAATTTAGGCGTTTTTGGTGCGGTTTTTAACTCATTTATCCTCTCAATGCTTATGGTAATGACAAGTGCGAATATCTTTGCATTTATCGTATTTTGGGAAGTTATGACGCTAGTTTCTGCGTTTTTTATGTATCTAAACGACCACGAAGAAAAAAACACGCTCACGGCTGTGATGACCTATCTTGGATTTTCGCAAATCGGAGCGTTTTTTATTATTGTTGCGTTTGTGATTATGTCAGCAGCTAGCGGTGGGTCTTATGAATTTAAAGACTTTATCGGCTTGAAATTTAGCCCAGAGATGAATTTTGTGCTTTTAATCCTATTTTTTATCGGTTTTGGTGGCAAGGCTGGCGTGTGGCCGCTTCACGTTTGGCTAGCCCTAGCTCACCCAGCAGCACCTTCAAATGCTTCGGCGATGATGAGCGGGATTATGACAAAGGTAGCGATTTTTGCACTGATAAAATTTAGCATTATGCTTAATATCACGACCACTTTTGCTTATATTGTAATATTCTTTGGAGCGTGTAGTGCTGTGTTTGGAATTTTATACGGAGCGGTTGATAATGATTATAAACGAGCGGTGGCTTACAGCTCGGTTGAAAACATAGGCATTATTAGCGTCGCACTTGGAGTTGGGTATTTTGGCATAGCAAAAGCCAACGGATTTATCGCAATTATCGGCTTTTTAGCGGCGTTTTTTCATATTATTAACCACGCTACATTTAAATCAATGCTATTTTTTGCCGTTGGGGCTGTTTTAAACGCAACTCACACTAGAAATTTAAACCAGCTTGGCGGACTTCATAAAAAAATGCCAATTACTTCATATGCATTTTTAGTCGGTGCTATCGCCATTTGTGCTGTGCCTCCGCTAAATGGCTTTATGAGCGAGTGGGTGCTGTATCAGGGGCTAATCGCAAGTAGCGGCGAGCCAAGTGTTATGGCACGTGCTATGATGGTTTTGGCTATGCTTTCAATTGGCGTGGCTGGGGCTTTGGCTGTGATGATGTTTATTCGTGTTTATTCAGCGATATTTTTGGGTAAAGAACGAGATGAGAAAATTTATAGCCACGCAAAAGAGGCGGATAAAACTATGCTGTTTTCTATCGTAATTTTGGCTAGTTTTTGTGTGATTTTTGGACTTGGATCTATCTTTGTTTTAGGCTTTTTGCTTGAAATTTGTGCCAATATCTTTGGCTTTGGCATAAATTTAAGCTCAATAAAAATCATCAACGCCCCGTCCGTGCTTTTTGTGCTTGGCGTTGTTGGATTAATCGCTTGTATCTTGCTAATTTTATACAAAGCAAATCTATCAAAACCACGAATTACCGAGCCTTGGGCGTGTGGATTTAGGTTTGATACAAATATGCAAATTTCA
Organism: Campylobacter gastrosuis; assembly: GCF_030249845.1. GTDB lineage: Bacteria > Campylobacterota > Campylobacteria > Campylobacterales > Campylobacteraceae > Campylobacter_A > Campylobacter_A gastrosuis. The sequence goes on from NZ_JANURM010000006.1 coordinate 67,261, forward strand.
TCAAATCCATTTAGTGGCGACTTGCGAAGGGTGCTTAAATTTTTCTACCGAACAGAAGCAGAGGTTAGCTCTGATGGCTACTTTGGCAAGGTCGTTTATAAAAGCAGGATAAAAGAGATTTGGTGGGCGTGGTTTTATGAGCCAGTTGTGAATTTCTGTGTGAAATTTGCAGATAAAATCGGTATCGTGCAGTGTGGCAAGTCAAATATCTACGCACTTTACACGCTTATTTATATGGCGTTTTGTTTAGTTGGCGTCTATTATTTCTTTTAGGGGGCAGTGATGAGTGATATTATTTTTATGATTTTACAGCTTCTTTGTCTGCTTGCTGTGGCACCACTTTTTGACGGCATAGCTAGAAAGCTACGTGCGAAGTATCAAGCAAGACAAGGTGTGCCGATAATGCAAACTTACAGGGATATTTACAAGCTAATTTCAAGAAGTAGGGTTCATCCAAGCTACTCAAATCCGCTTTATGTCTATGCACCTTATGTTTTAGTAGCGACATCGGCAGCGATGTTTTGCTCACTACCGATAATGTATGATAAATTCGCCCCACTTGGCTTTTCTGATGTCTTTGTGTTTTTATATCTTGGCGTGTTTTTTAAATTTGTCTATGGAGCAGCTGCTATTGATAGTGCAAATCCATTTGCTGGGGTTAGTGCTAGCCGTGAAGCTATGGTAGGAATTTATGCCGAGCCGATTATTATGCTTAGCCTTTGTGTTGTGGTATTTTCACTTGGCACGAGTGCTATGCCAGAGATTAAAAATATGAGCGGTGTATTTTTACCAAGTGTGGTCGTAGCTGGTGTGGCGTTTTTGTGGGCTATGTATATTGAAACTGGCAGAAAGCCTTATGACTTAGCAGAGGCAGAACAAGAGCTTCAAGAAGGGCTTTTAAGCGAGTATAGCGGTAGCGATTTAGCACTTATTCAAACTGCGATGATTATTAAGCAGTTTAGTATGTTTGGCTTTTTTCTTATGCTTTTTGTGCCTAGCTTTGGTAATCCTATCATTGATATTTTAGCCTTTATTATTGAGGCTGGTGCTTTGTATATTTTAGCTGTTTTTATAGACAACTTCTCGCCACGCTATAAAATTTTAGACAGCTTAAAATTAAACGTATTAACGCCGACACTAATCGCGCTTGGTGCGGCTGTGCTTTTTGTTCTTGGAGTTTAGTATGCAGATTTTAATTGTTTTAATCGCCCTGATGATGACCTGTGCTGTTGGCGTGTTTTCGTTTAGAAACTACAAAAAGAGCCTAATTGCATTTTGGGTGCAAACTGGCGCACTTGTTGCGATATTTTTCACGCTTCATTTTGTCTATAAAGCCGAACAGCTTTTCTCGTGGGGAGTATTTGCTTTAATATCAAAATTTATCCTAATCCCAGCCATAATTTTATACGTTATAAACAGCCTAAATTTAGAGAATGAAGATGAGCCAGTTGGCGGATTTTTCGTATCGCCAATAATTGCCTTTACTCTCTCACTTGCCGTTTCTTACGCACTTCTTGGGGTGTTTTATCAGTTTTCACTCATTAAGGAGCCATTTGCCTTACTGGCTGCAAATTTTATATTTATGATGGGAATTTTTGGCTTTATCTTGCGAGTTTCGTTTATAAAGCAAATTTTATCATATTGCCTTTTTGAAAACGGCATTCATCTTTTGCTAGCGCTTAGTGCCTATGACGCTCACGAGGTCGTTGAGCTTGGCATTATGACTGATGCGATTTTTGCGGTGATTATTATGTCAATTTTGGTGTTTAGATTTAATAGAGTTTATGGCTCACTAAATATCACAAAAGCTACGGATTTAAGGGGTTAAAATGGGACTTGTAGAGCTTTTAATAATTCAGCTTGTATTTGCTGTTGTAATGTTTTTCTTACCAAAAAACCTTAAAATTTTAAACGCCACTCACGTTGTGTTTAACGCCATAAATTTAGCCATAATCATCTCATTTGTGCTTCAAGTGGCAAACGGAGCTGTGTTTAGAACCGACAACAACGTGCTTTTGCTTGATAGTCTTGGGGCTGTGTTTTTAAGCCTTGTTGGTATTACTGGCTTTTTAGCAAACACCTACGCAACAAGCTACTTAAAGTGGGAGTATGAGGCTGGCCATATAAATATAGGCAAGATTAAAAACTACTTCGCGCTTAGCTATGTCTTTATCTTTACGATGAGCCTAAGCTGTGTTTGTAACAATATGGCACTGCTTTGGGCTAGTGTTGAGGCTACGACGCTAGCTTCTGTATTCTTAGTCGCCCTTAGCCGCGATAAAAAATCAACCGAGAGCGGTTATAAATATATCGTGCTTTGCTCAATCGGCTTAGCCTTTGCCCTTTATGCAACACTACTTCTTTACTCATCAAGCTACGGCTCATTTAGTATAAGTAGCGACGCTATGTATTTTGATAAGCTAATCGCAAACGCTTCTAATCTAAACCCAGACGCACTAAAACTAGCATTTGTTTTTGCACTCATTGGCTATGGCACAAAGGCTGGTTTAGCCCCTACTCACACGTGGCTGCCAGACGCTCACGCACAAGGTCCAGCACCGACTTCTGCTATGCTTTCTGGAATTTTATTAAAATGTGCAATGCTTGCTTTGATAAAATTTTACGCTATCGTTGGTCAGGGCGTTGGGTTTAAATTTGTTGAGAATGTAATGATTGTAAGTGGCTCAATTACGCTTTTTATTTCGGCGTTTTTTCTTATCCGTCAGCACGATGTCAAGCGTATGTTTGCCTACCACTCAATTGCACATATGGGCGTTATTGCGTTTGCACTTGGCGTTGGTTCGCCTCTTGGTGTGTTTGCAGCGATTTTTCACTGTATGGCTCACAGCTTTACAAAGGCGCTTGCATTTTGTTCAACCGGCAATATCGCTAGAATTTATGGCACAAAAGATATGCATAAAATGGGCGGTATGATATATATCGCGCCTTTAACGGCTGTGCTTTTTGGAATTTCAATCTGCTCGCTCGTTGGTGTGCCCGGATTTGCCATATTTGTGAGTGAATTTTGGACATTTAAAGCAGCCGCAGAAACAAATCAATACCTAGCCATTGCAATATTTTTAATCACGCTAACAATAATTTTCATCGCCGACTTTTCGCACTTTTTTATGTCAAGCTTTGGCAAAGTCGTTGGCAATGTCATTTATAAAGGCGAGATGAAATTAGTTGAAAATTTACCACTTATTGGCTTAGCCACCCTAATCATCGCCTTTGGTGTTTATCAGTTTGAGTGGTTTATGATAATTGTTGATAACGCAACAAAAATAGTAACAGGAGCTTAATATGAGAGGCGATAAATTTGTAGAAATTTTAAGAGAGAAATTAAACGTTTTAGATGTTACAAGGCAGACCTTTAATCAAATCACAATTTTAGTGGATAGAAACGACCTGCCACTTGCTGTTAAGACGCTTTATTATGATATTGGCGGATTTTTATGCACGATGATAGCAAACGATGAGCGGAGCATAAATAAAAATTTCGCCCTTTATTACGTGCTTTCAATTGAAGGCGGTAAGATGAATAAAGATGATGAGATAGATGCCGATGAGAAGTGCTTTATTACCGTTAAAACCCTAATCCCAGCAAATGAGCCGACCTATCCGTCAGTAACGCCATTTGTGCCAGCTTGTGTTTGGTATGAAAGAGAGGCTTATGATATGTTTGGGCTTGTAGCTGAGGGTTTGCCAGATAAACGCCGTTTGGTTTTAAGCGATGACTGGCCTGAGAATTTACACCCACTTAGAAAAGACGCTATGGAGTACACCTACCGCCCAGATGTTTATGACCACAGAGATGAACCAGCCTATGATTTTTTGCGACCAGAGGGCGATAGCGTGATAGATGTCCCACTTGGACCACTTCACATTACTAGCGATGAGGCTGGGCATTTTAGGCTATTTTGCGATGGAGATACGATTGTAGATGCTGATTATAGGCTGTTTTATCAGCACAGAGGTATGGAGAAATTAGCCGAAAATCGTATGAACTACGACCAAATGGGCTTTTTAGCCGAGAGAGTTTGTGGAATTTGTGGTTATGCACACTCAATTGCCTGTATTGAGGCGGCTGAGAATGCAATGGGCGTTGAGGTGCCACTTCGCGCTCAGGCGTTAAGGATAGTTTGTGCTGAAATTGAGAGATTTCACTCAAATATGCTAAATTTAGGACTTGCGTGCGAAGTTACTGGTAATATTTCAGCCTTTATGCATATATTTAAAATTCGCGAGTATTCAATGGAGTTAGCCCAAGTGGTAACTGGCGGACGAAAAACCTATGGCAATATCATAATTGGCGGATTAAGGCGAGATATTACAAGCGATGAGATTAAAAAAGCCCTTGTCTTGCTTGATAAGATTGATACGCAAATTACCGAAGTTTGGGACGCTGTAATGGCGGATAAGCGTCAGGTTGGGCGTTGGAAAAATGTCGGCGTACTTGATAGACAAGTAGCGCGTGATTTTAGCCCAGTTGGCCCAAATATCAGGGGCTCTGGCTTTAAGCGTGATATGAGGTATGATCACCCTTACGGATTTTTTAAACAGATAGAATTTCAAGTCACCGTTGAGCAAGGTGGCGATGTTTTAGCACGTGAAGCGGTAAGATATGGCGAGATAAAATCAGCCGTTAAAACGATTCGCCAGTGCTTAGAGCTAATGCCAAACACTCCGATAAATATCGGCGAGAATTTATACCAAACCCCATTTCGTGCCGAAGCCTACGCTATTGGATACGACGAGGCACCTAGGGGCGATAATTTTCACTGGATTATGCAAGGCTCAACCCAAAAGGTCTATCGTTGGCGTGTCAGGGCTGCTACCTATGCAAACTGGCCAAGCCTTAGGTATCAATTTAGGGGCAACACAATCGCCGACGCCGCTCTTATCGTGTGTAGCCTAGATCCTTGCTACTCTTGCACTGAGCGCGTTATGCTTACTGATATTAAAAGTGGCAAGAGCAAAATTCTAGGCGAAAAAGAGCTAAAAGCCTTCTGCCAAAATCCAAAAGAGGATATCACAAAGGATATAAGATGATGAGAATTTTTGATATTAATAAAAAATATGGCGTTGCAACGCACGAATATCCTTTTAAGCCATATCCAGTTAGCAACAACTTTCGCGGTCGCCCAAAGTATAAATTTTCGCTTTGTATCGGCTGTGCTAGTTGTGGGGTGGCTTGTCCGCCAAATGCGATTAGCGTGAAATTTAACGATGATAAAAGCAAGCTCGTTTGGGAATTTAACGCTGGGCGTTGCATATTTTGTGGGCGTTGTGATGAGGTTTGCCCAACTGGTGCGATTAGACTTAGCGATGAGTTTGAGCTTGCTGTTAGGTTTAATAAAGACGACCTTATCCAGCGTGGCGAGTTAGAGCCAGAGCTTTGCACATCTTGTGGTAAGCCATTTAGCACAAAACGCCTAGTAAAGCACGGCTTTGACAGGCTAAAACTGGCTGGACTTAACGAAGCTAGGCTAGAACAAGCCAAAATTTATATGAAAATTTGCCCAGAGTGCAAGCAACAAAATGCCATTAAAAACATAACAACCGGGCAAGAAATGGAGATAAAATGAGCCTTTATCAAGTCCCAGCAGAGATTGCAAACGCAAATGATTTAGAAGCAAAATTAGCTCATTTAGGGCGGATTAAACGCAGTTTTAGCGTATTTAGGATTGATTGTGGTAGCTGTAACGGCTGTGAGATTGAAATTTTTGCCGCTATCACGCCTATGTGGGACCCGGAGCGTTTTGGCTTTAAGCTAGTCGCTTCGCCACGCCACGCCGATATTTTAGTCGTTTCAGGGCCAATTACAAGGCAGATGTATTATCCACTTTTAAGGGCTTACGAGGCAGCCCCAGACCCAAAAATCGTAGTCGGACTTGGTGCTTGTGGTGCTAGTGGCGGTATTTTTCACGATAGCTACGCTGTGCACGGCGGTGCTGATAAGGTCGTGCCAGTTGATGTTTTTGTGCCGGGCTGTCCGCCTCATCCAGCAAGTATCATTTACGGACTTGCTGTTGGCGTTGGAATTTTAGATCAAAAAATCAGCAAAGTTAGCTTTGAAAACGATGATGGCGAAATTTTTGAACTACCAAACTCGCTAGTTGGCAATATCTTATTTGAGCGAGACGCCCTAGCAAAGGCAAAGTGGCTGATGAGCTATATTTTTGGCAGACGACTTTATGATATTTACATTCAGGCGTTAAAAAATTGCGATGACGCAAAAAATCCAAGCCAAGCAAAACAGGCAGTAATGGCAGCTATAAAGAGCGAAGAAGACCCTAGATTTGGCGAGTGTTTGGGAATTTTACACAACGAAATTTACCCAAAATATGTAAAAACCACTGCCGATGACCTAATAGACGTTACAAGTCCAAACGCAAAAGAGCTACTTTGGAAGCTAAAATGGTAGAAATTTACGCACTAACCAAACGCCACATTGACGCAAAAGATGAAAGCGAGCTAAACCAAAAGCTAACGCCGGAGTTAGAGCACGTTAAGATGTTTTCAACCTTTGTCGGACACGGCATCGGCAAGATTGATTTTAGCGAGAAAATCGCCGAAATTTCAGATGATGAGTTTGAGCGAATTTTAGAAAATTCCGGCGAATATACGAGATTTAAAATCGGCAATTTAAGCCGTTATTTTGAGATTGAAATTTACCCAGAGCACGCACAAAGGCTTTTAAGCGATATTTGCGACTGCAAGCTTAAAGAGCTTTTATGCGAGTTAAAGGGCGGATTTTTGGTGCTTAGAAAGGACTTTGTAGGCGTATGAAAAAGGCGCTGCTTTGCGTTGGCAACGAGCTTCGTGGCGATGATGGCGTGGCGATTAGTCTTGGGCGTGAGATTGAGCAGTTATGCCCTGATTGGCAGGTTTTTTACGGCTTTGACACGCCAGAGAGCGAAATTTACGCCATTAGAGATTATGAGCCTGATTTTTTGCTAATCGCTGACGCTGCTGTTGGCGGATTTGGTGCTGAGTTTATGCAAAACGAGGCTGGGGTGGCGTTTAACACACACACCCTGCCACTTCACATTTTAAAGCGATATTTAGATGAGTTTTGCCCTAAAATTCTCTTTTTAGCCCTGTTTATAAAAGCAGAAAATTTTAGCACCATTAGCACGACTTTAAGCAGCGATGCTAAAAATACGCTAAAAATCGCCCTAGAAAAATTTAACGAACTAAACGAAATTTTAAACCAGCAAAATTAATCATATTTTAAAACCTTGATGACAGCTAAAATTCTCTACTTTTAAAAGCACAATGCTAAACCTAAAAATAGCAAGACTGCCTATTCTTTAATAACGCTATGCAGTTAAGAAAAACAATGCCAAAAGGCAACAAAACAATATTTTAAAGATTAATATTTCGTAAGCTTGAAAATAAAGCGAAAATTTACAATCAAACCCACCACGTGCGAAGCATTCGCTATATTCAAACGGCAAGAACTTGCAAAAATTTTTACTTTTAATCTTATATTTTGGCAATGATTTGACACAAAAACGCTTAGAGTGATTTTAACAGCTACTTTTTTCAATTATCATTTTTGCGTTAGCACGGGGCATTAGCGAGTTTTTGCTGGTTTTAGGCTGCTTGTGCTAGTGGGCTTAGATTTTTGCACCTTAAATCGTTGATTTTGCGGTTTTATGACACGCTAAAATACCTGCCACTTCACATTTTAAAGCGATATTTAGATGAGTTTTGCCCTAAAATTCTCTTTTTAGCCCTGTTTATAAAAGCAGTAAATTTTAGCACCATTAGCACGACTTTAAGCAGCGATGCCAAAAATACGCTAAAAATTGCCCTAGAAAAATTTAACGAACTAAACGAAATTTTAAACCAGCAAATCTGATTTTGGCTAGTTTTTGTGTTGTAAAATCGTGGATTTTAGTGGTTTGCCCCAAAAAGTGATAAATAAAAATAAGATTAAAGAGTAAAAACGGCGAGTTGCCTCGCCATAAATTATTTTGCAGCCGCTTCAACTTCAATGTTAATCTTAACCTCGTCGCCAAGCATTACATCGCTTGCAAAGCCGTTTGCGAAGTTAAAGTCGCTTCTTTTGATTTTGCCTTCAAGGTTAAAGCCGATTCTCTCCCTGCCGTCAGTGCCTTTTGTCGCTCCGCCAAACTCATAATCAAGCTTAACTGGCTTTGTTACGCCGTTTAAGGTTAGCTCACCAGTGATTTTTGCTTCGTTTTTATCATCTTTATCGGCTTTAAATTCGGTCATTTTAAAGCTCATATCGCTAAATTTTGTAACATCAAAAAAATCAGCCGAGCGTAAGTGGTCATCTCTTTTTTGATTGTCAGTATCAACAGAAGCCGTTTTTATCGTAGCTTCAAGGCTGTTTAAAACGCCGTTGCTAGCGTCAATTTTGGCACTAAAATCGTTAAATTTACCATTTACGTTGCTAATGCCCATATGTTTTATCTTAAAATTCACGCTTGAATGGGCGTTGTCTAGCTCAAAAGGTGCCGCTTGTGCTACGCCTAAAATGGCAAGTGCTGCCAAACCTGAAACAATTAGTTTTTTCATACTTTATCCTTTGTAAAAATTTTTCGCAATTATAATTTTTTTTTGATAATGCTTTTTAAATTTATGGTAAAGCTAGGTAATTTTTAGGTATCGTTTTAAGATTATCATCGCTGAAATGCTATCAAATTTGCCGTCCCTGCCATCATTTGCCAAATCACTAGCCTCAAAGCTACTAAATGCCTCGTTTTGATAAACAATATCGCCACTAAAATTTACAAGCGAGATAAAATGCTCTATCCTTCGCCTCATCTCATCCTCGCTAGCACCGCCTTTTGGGACACCGACGACTAAAATTTTAGCGTCGTATTCGTTTAAAATTTTAGCCAAATCGCTTGCGGCTTGGTTGCGATTTTTGCGTAAAATGGGGCTAAGTGGCACGGCGATACCCTTAAATCCAAAGGCAACGCCAATGCGTTTTAAGCCAACATCAACACAGACTATCTTCTCACTCACTTTTGCTATCTTTTTTTAGGCTATTTAGTAGCTCTTTTGCCGCTTTGTAGGCTCTATCGCCCATTTTTTTGGCCTCATCTTTTAAATTTAGAGTGCCAAATTTCTGCTCTGCCCTTTTTTCAAGCTCTTCAAGCTCTTTTTTGATATTTTCAAGCTTTTCATTTACATTTATGTCTGTTTTTATCACCTCAAAGGCTGATTTTAGCTTTTCAAGGCGTTCATTTGTGCCGTTGATTAGCTCGGCGATATTTGGGTTTTGGCGTAGCTCTTCAAGGCGTTCAGATAGCCCAGCACTTGCTTGTTCGCTTATTCGTTTTAGCCTTGCTAGGGTGCTATCAATGCTGGTTTCAAGCAATCTTTTTATCTCGTCTTTTGCTGGTGCTTCAAGCGTATTTTCAAGCTCTTTAAGCATAAAAATAAACTCTTGTTCAATGTTTTTTAGCTCTTTTAAATTTTTATTTACCAGCTCATCAGGAGCAAATTTCGCCTCGTCTTTTAGCCTGATTGTAGCACTCTCCAAGCCATCTTTTGTGCCGATTACAGCCGCGCTAATTAGCTCTTTTGCATAAATATGTCCCTCGTTTGCCACCTCGGCTGCTGATGTGATGATTGTTTTTGAAATTTCAACCGCTCTTTTGCTAGAAAACTCGCCCTCATTAATGGCTGAAAAGGTCATATTTTTTGCGATTTGTGCGATTGTTTCAGCGATATTTATGCCGTTTTCAATGGTCGTTAAAAAGGCGTTTTGCGAGCTTTCTTTTAAAATCCAAAGCATTCTTGTTTCTTTGATAATTGCGTTATTTAGCAGATTTAGCACCTCATCTTTGCACGAAATTTCACTATTAATTACCAAATTTTCAGCCGTTTCAAATGAAATTTTAAGCGCGCCCCTAATCTCGTCCTGCTTTGCTTTTATCTTTCTTGTTAGCTCATCTTGCTTGTCAATTAACTCGTATAATTCACGCTCTGCACTGCCAACTAAGCACTGATTTATCCCCTCCATTGCCGATTTTAAATTTTTTGTGCTAACCAAATCGTATTCTTGAAATTTTTGCAATAAATGTGCCATTTTTGGGGCTAAATCGCTGGTTTTTGCGTCCTTAAAAAACTCAATTGTGAGTGCCTTTATACTGATTAAAACGCCGTTGCTCTCTTTGTGATTTGCTAAATTTTTATCTAATTTATCCATTTTTAACCCCTATAAAACGTATTTTGATACGTGCTTTAAGGCTGAGAAAATCTCTAATCTCTCACGCTCATCAAGCACAAAAACGCTAATTTCATAGCTTTGATATTTTTTGTCTTTGCTAAATTTTGAAAAAGAAATTTTATGCTCTCTGTCGCCTAAAATCTCTTTTACCACATCTTTTACATCTATGTTTATATCAAAAATGACCTTGTATTGCCAAAATAACGGATACTGAATTTTTGGCTTTTGGGTATCAAAGTCTAGTATATTTACCACTTTTGCCTCCGCTTTTTTCATCTAATTTAATATTTGTAATCACCATTGTTTTATCAATCGCCTTTATCATATCATAAATCGTTAAAAGTCCCACGCTAACGGCAGTTAGTGCCTCCATTTCAACGCCAGTTTTGCCATCAATTTTAACGCTAACACTAAGCGTGAAGCTAAAATTTTGGCTATCTTCTGCGATATCACAATCCACACCGCTAATTAAAAGCGGATGACACATAGGTATTAACTCGCTTGTTTTTTTTGCTGCCATAATCGCTGCTATTACGGCAGTTTGAAGCACTGGACCTTTTTTGCCGGTGTTTTGTTTAATAGCTAAAAAGGCATCAGGGCTCATTTTTATCATCCCACTAGCTCTTGCTATTCTAGTTGTAATGTCTTTATTTGAAACATCAACCATTTTTGGTCTATCATTTTCATCAATGTGTGTAAGCATTTGTGTCCTTTTTTGCCAAATTATAACAAAAATTTTGCTATCTTGGAATTTATTAACTTAAAGTTGTTTTTAGGTTAATAACAAAAGTGTATCATTACGCTGTCCAACAAGAAAAACCTCCTTTTTGTAGTGGCTCTCTTTCCCCCAAAGAGAGCCTTTTTTTATTTACGGCAAATTTTTAATCCAAGAAACTTTAAAAAATCAAAAAATGTAAATTAATGTTTAGAAATTTTATGCATAAAAAATGGTGGCCACGAGAGGACTTGAACCTCCGACCACTACCATGTCAAGGTAGTGCTCTACCAGCTGAGCTACGCGACCACCTAAGAAGTTTGGCATTTTACTAAATTTTTCTTTTTTGTTAGCTTAAAATTCACATTTTTTATGATTTTTAGTAAATAAATCCTAAATTTCGCCGATATGCCCCTATCAAAAAGGATTTAGAATGTCAAAAATTTCAATTTTAAACATAACTACCAACACGGCTTTTGAGGATATCGGCAAGATTAAAAGTGGCATTAATATTGACAACCTGCCAGTTAATCAGCCAAACTTCTCATACCAAAAAGAGCGACTTCTTAAAGCCGCTCACGACGCCTTATCTACCAACCTAACCCAATACACAAAAGCTACCAACCCAAATGTAGTTCCGGGCGTGATAAACCTGCCTGAGTGGGCAAATAGTGGTAGCGAGCACCTAAGCCACGAAGAGCGTGCCAAGATGTCTTTGCAGTTTGAAAACACGGCTTTTGGCTTTATAGCTGGCTACTTTAAGGGCGGAGTTTCAGGCGGTGCTCCAAACGCCATAAGTCTAACCGAAGAAGCCTACTCAAACACGCTACAAACCCCTTATGGCGATGTTAAGGTATTTTTTGATTTATACGCAGATAATGATAAATTAGGCATTGGCGAGTTAGAAAATAACAAAAAATTGTTTAACTTTGATA
>NZ_JANURM010000007.1 GCF_030249845.1 Campylobacter gastrosuis
TGTTTAGGGCATTTACGTTCGTGTTAATGCGAAAACTCATTGTGTATCCTTTTAAGTTTTATTTCAAGCTTTTTGCTTGTTAAAACCCAAATCGGCAAAAAAAAAAAAACGTTTAGGGGTTTAGAGAGAATTTGTGAAAAAATTAGAAAATTTGAAAGAAAAGGCGAAAAATCGCCTTTTTACTCATTTAAAATAGAAAGTAGCTCTTTATTATCTTTTGTTTTTAGCATTTTTGCGTATAAAAATTTAAGCGCTTCAACGTCGTCCATAGAGGCGATCGCCGTGCGAATAGCCCAAATTTTTTGAAGCTCGTCAGGCTTTTGAAGTAGCTCTTCTTTTCTCGTGCCTGATTTTAGCACGTTTATGGCAGGGTAAATTCTGCGGTCAGAGATGTTTCTATCAAGCACGACTTCGCTGTTGCCAGTGCCTTTAAACTCCTCAAAAATAACCTCGTCCATACGTGAGCCAGTGTCAATTAACGCAGTCGCGATGATTGTCAGACTTCCGCCGTGCTCTATGTTACGAGCTGCGCCAAAGAAGCGTTTTGGCTTGTGAAGCGCGTTTGCATCAACGCCACCCGTTAAAACCTTGCCACTTGGCGGCGTAACGGTGTTGTAAGCACGTGCTAAACGCGTAATGCTATCAAGCAAGATGATGACGTCCTTGCCCATTTCAACCAGGCGCTTTGCCTTTTCTATGACAAGCTCAGCCACACGCACGTGATTAAGTGCTGGCAGGTCAAAAGTGGAGCTAAACACCTCGCCCTTAACAGAGCGCTGCATATCAGTAACCTCTTCTGGTCTTTCATCAACCAAAAGCACCATTAAATGCGCTTCTGGGTGGTTTTTGGCTATGCCGTGAGCTAGTTCTTTCATAAGCTCGGTTTTACCGCTTCTTGGGGGTGCTACTATAAGCCCACGCTGACCCTTGCCAAGTGGCGTAAATAGGTCAAGCACACGTCCAGTTAGCTTCATAGGGTCGTATTCAAGGTGGATTTTCTCAGTCGGAAATAGCGGTGTTAGGTTGTCAAAAAGCGGTCTTTCTTTTGCCTCGGCAAGTGGCATATAATTTACCGCTTCAATCTTTAAAAGTGCGTAGTATTTTTCTTGATCCTTTGGCTCTCTAACCTGTCCAGTTACGATGTCGCCGACACGAAGTGCGAATTTTTTGATTTGCGAGTTTGAAACGTAGGCGTCATTTGAGCTGTCGCTTAGGTTTGCATCAACCGAGCGTAAAAAGCCATAACCCTCGTTTGTAACCTCTAAAATTCCGGTAAAAAGTATAAAACCGCCCTGTTTTGTCTGTGTTTTTAAAATTTCAAAAATCAAATCTTGGCGACGAAATTCCCTTGGGTTTTCAACACCGACGCTATTTGCGATTTGGACTAAATTTTCAAGATCAAGCGTCCTTAGCTCTTCAATCTTGTGTCCATCAACCGGGATATGTGTGCGAGTGTTGTTTGTGTGTTTTTTTGTGGTTTTTGTCGCTTCTTTTGGCGTTTCTTGATTGTTTTGCATTAAACCTCTTTGAATAAAATTAAGATACCCTTTAAAATAAAACGGATAGGGATTAAAATTTGAGTATCTGAAAGTGGCGCAGCGGACGGGGCTCGAACCCGCGACCTCCGCCGTGACAGGGCGGCATTCTAACCGACTGAACTACCGCTGCACCTAAAACAATAAGTATGGTGACCCATACGAGACTCGAACTCGTGTTACCAACGTGAGAGGCTGGTGTCCTAACCACTAGACGAATGGGCCAAAAATAGGAATGGACTAAATTTACAACCCTATCATTAAGAGTGATATGCTCTACCAGCTGAGCTAACGAGACAAAACACAAATTAATGGTGGTCGCTATAAGACTCGAACTTATGACATCCACCTTGTAAGGGTGGCGCTCTACCAACTGAGCTAAGCGACCAAATAATGGCGACCCTTAGAGGATTTGAACCTCTGTTTCTACACAGAGAAAGTAGAGTCCTGAGCCACTAGACGAAAGGGTCATAAACCCAAAAAATGGTGTCCTGTGCTGGATTCGAACCAGCGACCCCCTCATTAAAAGTGAGATGCTCTACCGACTGAGCTAACAAGACAGGTGGCGCAGCGGACGGGGCTCGAACCCGCGACCTCCGCCGTGACAGGGCGGCATTCTAACCGACTGAACTACCGCTGCACCTAAAAATTAAGTAAGCACTTGTGGTGGCTAATCACCCAAATTTAAGTGGTGGTCGCTATAAGACTCGAACTTATGACATCCACCTTGTAAGGGTGGCGCTCTACCAACTGAGCTAAGCGACCAAAATTTACAACTGGCAAAACTAAAAATAGATAAAAGTTTAAACCAAAGTGGTGTCCTGTGCTGGATTCGAACCAGCGACCCCCTCATTAAAAGTGAGATGCTCTACCGACTGAGCTAACAAGACAAAATCCAAAAGAAAGCGAGATTATACAAAAAAGTTTTACTTTTGTCAAGAAAAAATAAAATTTAAAAATATTAACTATTTTTATTGTTTTTAAACATAATTTTAATAAAAAGATAGATTTAACAACAAAAAATCATTTATTTTTAAAATTTTATTGGCTATACTTAACGAAATTTTCTAAAAAGGCAAGAACGTGTTTGCAAAATTTTTCAACTCATATAAAGATGGCAATCTCATCTTACAGATTGTTACTGGTATGATGCTAGGTGCTATTGTCGGCTTTGTGGCGTTTAAAACTGGCTCTGAGAGTGCTAAACAGATAGTAAATACTATCTCAATACTTGGCGACCTTTTTGTGGGTGCTTTAAAGGCGGTCGCACCGGTTTTGGTATTTGTTTTGGTGCTTTTTGCTGTGTCAGTTAAGCACGTTAAAAGTAGCTCAAAAGGCTTTAAAAACGTCATCACCTACTATATCATCGGCACTTTGGGTGCTTCATTTATCGCTGTTGGAGCTAGTTTTTTATTTCCAGTCGAGCTTTCGCTTAAAGGCGTTGAAGCCGTCTCATCAACAGCCCCACAAGCACTAAGTCAAATTTTAAAAACAATACTCTTTAAAATCGTAGATAACCCAATAAACGCCATTGCAACTGGCAATTATATCGGCATTTTAGCTTGGGCGATCGCTGGCGGTATCGCACTTCGCCAAGCGTCAAGCGAAACTAAAAATTTCATCTCAAATATCTCAGACGCCACGACAAAAATCGTCCGCTTCATCATTCGCCTAGCGCCATTTGGTATCTTTGGCATAGTTGCGTTTAGCGTCTATGACAGCGGTGGTAGCTCACTTTTAGAATACGCAAAACTCCTTGCCGTGCTTGTTGGCGTGATGTTTTTTGTCGCTCTCATAATAAACCCACTAATCGCCTTTATCGCGCTTAGAAAAAACCCCTATCCACTCGTATTTACCTGCCTAAAAGAGAGCGGTATTACGGCGTTCTTCACTCGTAGCTCGGCTGCAAATATCCCAGTAAATCTAAATTTATGCAAAAAATTAAAGCTAAAAGAAGAAATTTACAGCGTTTCAATACCACTTGGGGCAGCTATGAATATGGCTGGTGCTGCAATTACAATTAGCGTTTTGGCCCTAGCTGCTGTAAATAGCGTTGAGCACGTGCAAATTAGCTTTGCAAACGCCTTTTTACTAAGCGTCATCTCAGCGGTCGGAGCGTGCGGTGCTAGCGGTGTGCCGGGCGGTTCGCTTATGCTTATCCCACTTGCTTGCTCGCTTTTTAATATCCCAAACGATATTGCAATGCAAGTAGTCGCCGTTGGCGTGGCTATTGGCGTTATTCAAGACAGCGTTGAAACAGCACTAAATAGCTCATCAGACGTGCTATTTACAGCGGTTGCTTCTATGAAGGACGAGCGATGACGTGGGATTTGACGGCACTTTTTAAGGATTTAAACGCACTTGATGAGTTTATACAAGCCCTAAAACAAGACGCCATAAATTTTAAAAATCAACACGAAAATCAGCTAAGTAGCCTAAATGCCAATGAATTTTTAAAGGCGTTTAGCGAGTTTGAACGCCTAAATGAAGGCATTTCAAAGGTGCTAACCTACGCATTTTTAATCTTTGCAAAGGATACAAAAAACGGCTCATTTTATGCCAAATATGATGAAATTTGCACCAAAATCAGCCAAAATTTGCTATTTTTTGAGCTAGAATTTAATCAAATTGATAAAAATTTACAAGAAAATTTCATCACAAACGCCCCAAAATACGCCTACTATCTTAAAAATTTACAAAAACAAAAATCACACCAGCTAAAACTAGATGAAGAACAAATCCTACTTCGCACGGCAAACACCGGCGCACAGGCGTTTGCTAGGCTTTTTGATGAGAGTATGAGTGCGATGAAGTTTAAATTTATGGGCGAAATTTTAAGCGAAGAGGAGATTTTAAGCAAACTTCACAACCCGAGCCGAGATGAGCGAAAAATGGCTGCAAAATCGCTCTCAAAAGGGCTTAAAAAACACCAGCACCTACTTGGCTACATCTATAATATGATAAAGACCGACCTTGCAACAAACTGCGAACTTCGGGGCTTTTCTAGCAAAGAAGCGCCTCGCCACCTAGATAATCAAATCTCGCAAGAGAGCGTAAATGCACTCATAAACGCCTGTGAAAAAAGCTTTGAAATTTCAAGAGAGTATTACGAAAAAAAGCGTGAAATTTTAGGCTACAAACGCCTTTTTGACTACGACAGATACGCTCCACTTAGCAAGGACGGACTGAAATTTGAGTATCAAGACGCACAAAAAATCGTCCTTGATGCATTTAACGCCTTTAACCCAGAATTTGGCAAAATTGCAGATGAGGCGTTTAAAAATGGCTGGATAGATGTCTATCCAAGCGAGGGCAAAAGGGGCGGTGCGTTTTCTCACTCTGGCGTCTCAAATGCCCACCCTTACGTGCTTTTAAACTACACAAACGAGAGCCGAGATCTATTTACACTCGCTCACGAGCTAGGACACGCCATTCATCAAAAGCTAAGTTATAGCGTTGGGTTTTTAAACTCCGACACACCGCTTACCACAGCCGAAACCGCCTCGGTGTTTTGCGAAATGCTAGTGTTTGACTACGTCATCAAAGACGCCTCAAACGCCCAAAAGCAGGCACTCTTAGCAAGAAAGCTTGAAGATATCTTTGCCACGCTTTTTAGGCAGATAAATTTTACGACATTTGAGCGAAGAGTGCATTCACACGAGGGCGAAATTTCGCTTGATGAGCTAAATAAAATTTGGCTTGAAGAGAGCAGAAAAATGTTTGGCAAAAGCGTGAAATTAAAGGATTATTACGCCATTTGGTGGAGCTACATACCCCACTTTATTCACACGCCATTTTACTGCTACGCCTACTCTTATGCACAGCTTTTAGTTCTCGCACTTTTTGGGCTTTATAAAAGTGGCAAGTGCGAGAATTTCGCCCAGCTTTACACGCAGTTTTTAAGTAGCGGTGGCTCAAAAAGCCCAAAAGAGCTTGTTGGGCTTTTTGGATTTGACATTGATGATGAGCGGTTTTGGCAGATTGGACTTGATGAGGTTAGAAAAATTTTAAGCGAATTTAAGGAGATAAAATGCTAGAAACCATACTAAATGATGATAAATTCGCAGCTCTAATGCAAAAGCACGTCTATGAGTGCGTGGGCTATCTTTTAGAAAATGATATAAATTTTTCGGTTATGGCTAATTTAAGCTTTGTCGGCTTTGAGCCATCTTTGCCAGATAAAATCACACGCACTTTTACCCGCCCAGCCATTGTTTTTATGCTTGGCGGTTACACCTTTGAAAGTGCGGTTTTAACGCCAAAAATGCTTACTTTTGAAGCTGGTTTTGGCAGCGAAAATTTCGCCTCAATCGTAAGCGTGCCACTTAATGCAATCGTGCAAATTGCCGTTGAAGATAATCCGATTTTAGTAAATTTTGCAATCCCAAAAATCAGAAAACAAAAAGATAAAAGCCTACAAAAATCAATCTCAATCTTTAAATCAAACCCAAACAACAACAAAGCGTTGAGCAAAAAATAGCCAACGCTTTAAATTCTCTTTATTTGTTATATGTTTGCAATTAATTAATTAGTATTTAAACTTTATTTTATTAAAATTACTGCCGTTTATGAAAATAATTATCATAAGCACAAACTACAAATAAGGGGACTTAATGCTAAAAAATGCTACTTGGGGGAGTAGCATAAAATTTAGAAATTTTATGCTTTTATCAGCGATTTTATCGGCTAATTTAGAAATTTATGCAAACGAAATTGATTTGGATACAATAGAAGTTACGCATAAATTAGATGATATTAAAAATCAAAAAATTGGCGAAATTAGCAAGAGCGATAAGCTCTTAGAAAAACAGCAGGTTTCTGATACGAGAGATTTGGTTAAATATGAAACTGGCATTAGCGTGGTTGAGAGTGGTCGCTTTGGGGCTAGTGGCTATGCGATTAGGGGAGTTGATGAAAACAGAGTTAGCATACAAATTGACGGCTTAAATCAAGCTCAAACTCTCTCCTCGCAAGGTTTTAAAGAGATTTTTGAAGGCTATGGCAATTTCAACAACACAAGAAACAGCGTTGAGATTGAGACCATAAAACAGGTAAATATCACAAAGGGTGCTGATAGCATTAAGGCTGGTAGCGGTGCTTTGGGCGGTTCTGTAATGTTTAAAACCAAAGACGCTATGGACTTTTTGACACAAAAAGACTGGCATTACGGCTTTAAAGTCGGTCATAACTCTGCAAACGATGAGCGACTGCACGCCCACACCCTAGCGGCTCGTTTTAAGTGGTTTGACTTTTTAATCATCAAAACCGACAGAGATAGCAGGGAGCTAAAAAACTACGACTACGCAAAATTTGATGATAATGTGCGTGGCAGAGAGCGAGAAAAGGCTGATCCTTACGAGATTAAAAAGAGTGGCACGCTTTTTAAATTTGGTTTTATGCCACACGAAGAGCATAGATTTAGCTTTGCAAGTGATAAATACAAGGCAAACAGCAAGGGTAATGATTACAGCTACACGCTCTATCCGCCAAGCTCTGGCAGCGGTTTTGAGTTTGAGCCAAAGCGTGGGGAGCGTTACACCGATGATTTAAGCGAACGCCTAAATCAAAGCTTTTCTTATGAAAATTTCACACAAACGCCACTTTGGGACTACTTTAAAGTTACATATTCACACCAAAAAATCAAGCAACGAGCAAGGACACAGGAGTATTGCAGAGATGGGCAAAACTGCATAAACACGGCAAATCCGCTTGGTTTGAAGGTTGAAGGTGCAAAGGTCGTTGATAAAGACGGCAACGAGATAAAAATCGGCACAGAGTATTATTTAGTAGGGCAAATGGCTAAAATTTATAAAAGCGTTGATGATTTTAATACGAATTTTCAGGGCTGGGGCAAGGATGATCACCTTGCAAAACGAGACTACATAAGAGATGCTAATGGCAATAAAATTTTACTCTCGGACACATTTAATCCGATAAATACTTCAATTAATAGTAAAATTTCAAATTTCAAGCTTGATTGCTCTATTTTTGACTGCACAAAAAGCATAAATATCGTAAGCAAAAAAGAGCCAAATTTATACTATAAAACCTACGAAGCCGACTGGGACATAAAAAACGTAGATTTAAGCAAAACTCAAAACGATGAATACGACCAAGACGGCACAAGATATAAATTTAAGGTAGATACAGAGCAAATCGGCGATAAAACCTACAAATCAATTTCAAGAGAGCGTTACAACGATTTTTCAAATAGCTGGGTGGATGACAGCTCGCCTTATAACTACATTTTGCCAAACTCACGCGGATTTTTGACAAACGACTACAAAGAGCGTGATTTAGACACAGATACAAAACAGCTAAATTTAGACTTTGAGAAAGAATTTGAAATTTTTAAAATGCTAAATGACTTTAAATACGGCATAGAAATTTCAAAAACAACAAAATCAATGACAAATCGTGGCGGTTACTACGGCGTAAATGCAAAATGGTGGGCAAATACATATCCAATTGATTGCCAAAACGCAACAAACATATACAGCGAAGAGCTAAGATGCCCTAGAAACTCGCCAGAAACATCGTTTTTAATCCCGGTTGAAACCAAAACCAACGCCTTTTATCTAAACGAAAGTGTGCAAATAAACGATTATATTGGCGTTGATTTAGCCTACCGATACGATAAGATAAAGCACAATCCAATCTACATACCGGGCAAAACCCCAGCAATACCAGATGATATGGTTAAAGGTATTTTTGTGCCACTTGTAAATGTGCCAAAAGAGCCGATATGGTGGGAGAGTAAATATAATTGCTACTCATCTACTAATTGTTCTGACCCGAAATTTTTAGCGGATAAAAAAGCTTACGATGAAGCAGTAGCGGATAAAAAAGCATATGATGAAATGATAAAGGCAAATAGTGAAAACCCAGCTAAAAACATTGAATACTTTGCCAAGCCAAAAGAATTTAAAAACAGCTCCTACGCCTTTGGGCTAAATTTAGACCCATTCTCATTTTTAAGACTTGGGGCAAAATACTCAAAGGCGTTTCGCACACCCACAACAGATGAGATGTATCTTACATTTAAGCACCCAGACATTACTATACGCCCAAATCCAGATTTAAAACCAGAAATTGCAAAGACAAAAGAGTTTGCCATAACTCTTCATCAAAATTCAAGCTTTGCAACATTTTCGGTATTTAAAACCGACTACACCGACTTTTTGGACTTTAAATTTATAAAAAGAACTCAATTAAATGCGTCGGCAAATAGTATGCTTGATTTTGACATTTGGCAAAATGTAAATAGAGCAAGTGCAGAAGTTAGCGGATTTGAGATAAACTCAAAGCTAAATTTAGGCGATATTTCAAGCTTTTTTGATGGACTTTATTTAGGCTATAAACTCACAAAACAAAGGGGTAAAATTCTAACCGACAATGATGGCAAAGTGCCGATGAATGCGATACAGCCACAAACTTCTATCTATAATCTAGGCTACGCTAATAAAAAATATGGTTTTGATATTTTTATCACTGATGTTAAGGCAAAAAATCCAGATGATACTTACAATATCTTTTATCAAAACGAGCTAGGACAGACAATAAACAACAGGGTCGTTAGCGACTACCGCTCGCACTGGCTAAGCGATAAATACCGCACGATTGATTTTATTGCATTTGCTAAACCGATTAAAAATTTAACCCTGCAATTTGGCGTTTATAATATCACGGATAAAAAATATATCACGTGGGAGAATGCTCGCTCAATTCGCTCTTTTGGCACGACAAATATGGTGCGAAAAAATGATAGCTTAGGCATAAATCGCTTCTATTCGCCCGGACGAAATTTTAAGCTAAATTTTGAGATGACGTTTTAGTTTTAAAGCCAAAAACCAGCAGGCATTTGCAAAATGATACCTTAAAACAGCAATAAGTTTAAAAGGGCAATAAATCTTGCCCTACCTTAAAAAGCTAAACGCAAATTTTTATATTTTTAGCTAAAATCACGGCTAAAAAAGGATAAAAATGCTAGTTCATATCTGCTGTTCGGTTGATAGCCACTACTTCTTGCAACGCCTAAAAAAGGAGCTACCAAACGAACAGCTTGTTGGTTACTTTTACGACCCAAATATCCACCCTTACAGCGAGTATTTGCTTCGTTTTAATGACGTCAAACGCTCGTGTGATAAGCTAAAAATTCCCTTAATTATGGGCGAATATGATTATGAGGCGTGGCTTGGTGGCACAAAGGGGCTTGAAAACGAGCCTGAAAAGGGCAAAAGGTGCGTTTATTGCTTTGATTTTAGGGTCAAAAATGCCGCAAAAAAGGCAGTAGAAATTGGCGAGAAAACTATTACAACCACGCTTTTAATGAGCCCAAAAAAGGACTTTACGCAACTTACAAACGCCCTAAAAAACGCTGTTTTAGGCACACAGCTAGAAATTTTCGCCGTTGATTTTAGGATAAATGGTGGCACAAACGAGCAGTTTAAAATGGCTAAAAACGATAAACTTTATCATCAAAACTATTGTGGCTGTATCTTTGGGCTTACAAAACAGCGCGAGGCTCAAAATTTACCGCTAACCGAGCTTTCAAGCGATATTTTTAACAAAACATTAATAGGTAGCATAAATGAGCGTTTAGAGCTTTACGAAAAGGTAGCAGAGTGCGAAAAAATGGGCATTTCATTTAGCCTAGATAGAAGCTATTTTTTAAACTATCGCCTGCTTTTTGGTGGCGTGAAATTTAATAAAACAGCAATACCAAGCTACTTTTTTTTCTACTCAAATTTTAAGCGAGAGAGCGTAAAAATCACGCTAGAAAGCGACTTTGAGATGACAGACACGCTAAGGGACGGCGTGATATTTTTATCACTAAAACGACTAAATTTTATGCTAAAAAGCGAGTATAAAAGCGTTTTAGAGCTTTGTAAAAATCCGCCAAATTTTGATGACGAGCTTGCTTTAAGAGCCAAAATTTCAGGGCAGATGAGCCTAAATCCGATCATCGTTCTTGATGATTTAAGGGCTGGGCGATATGAAATTTTTGCCAAAAATGTGCTTTTTAACGACAGCCGTGAAATTTTAAGGATTAATGAAAGTTAAATTTTATATAAATTGCTGTAAAATTGCCGTTAAGAAATCAGTCTGATTTAGAAAATTTTAGGACAAAATTATGTCAAAAACACCGATTTTCATCATCACTGGCTCACTTATCGGAGCATTTGCCGCCCTACTTTCATTTTACGGCAACCCCGCAAATATGGGCATTTGTGCCGCTTGTTTTTTAAGGGACACAGCTGGGGCTTTTGGACTTCATAACGCAGCCGTAGTCCAATACGTAAGACCTGAAATTTTAGGGCTAGTTTTAGGCGGACTAATCGCTGCCCTAGCCTTTAAGCAATACACCCCAACAGGCGTTTCATCGCCATTTTCAAGGCTTTTGCTTGGGATTTTTGCGATGCTTGGGGCTTTGATATTTTTAGGCTGTCCGTGGCGTGCTTACATAAGGCTTGGAGGTGGCGATTTATCGGCACTGGCTGGGATTTTGGGGCTGGTTTTAGGCGTTATTGGCGGTAGATTTTTTAAAAAACGAGGTTACGCCTTAAAAGATGAGCCTAGCACGTCAAAATTTTTAGGATTTTTGCCTAGCATTTTGGCTGTTTTGGTGCTTTTTGCTGCCATTTTTGAGCTTAAAATCGGCGAAAATTTACCGCTTTTTAGCTCACAAAAAGGTCCGGGCTCACAGCACGCAAGCATAGCACTTTCGCTCATTTTAGCCATAATCATCGGCTTTTTTGTGTTTAAAAGCAAATTTTGCACCATTGGTGCAATTTCACGCGCCATTGATAAAAATTTCTCAATGCTTTATGGCGTCCTAGCCCTAGTCATATCAGCAACTGCCCTAAATATCGCACTAAACCGCTATAATTTAGGCTTTTTAAACCAGCCAATCGCACACAACGACACAATTTTTAACCTGCTCTCAATGGCGCTTGCTGGGCTTTGTTTTAGCCTTGCAAGTGGGTGCCCGGGCAAACACCTAGCACAAATGGGTAGCGGTAACCTAAACTCGGCAATCTTTATCGTCGGTATGATAATTGGTGCTTCTATCGCCCATAATTTCGCACTAGCAAGCTCCCCAAAAGGCGTAACACCAAACGCAATCTACGTGATACTGATCGGTTTTATCGTCTGCTTTTTCATCGGATTTTTTAACAAAAAACAGGTGTAAATTTCTGTCCTAAAATTTTTATTTTAGGACATACTTTAAATAATTTTTTTAATTTTATTTATTTATTTTTCTAATTTTAATAGTAAATTTTAAATAATATAAAAAAATAAATATAAAATACTAAGTAAATATTTTTATAAATTTTAGCTATTTTTATCTATTTTTAGACTTTTATTAAAATAAACTTATTATTTTATTTTAAATATTTTTATTAATTTTTAAACTTTTACGCTATAAAATTACCCACAGAATTTCTACATTTTTTAAAGGAGAAAAAATGGCAACGAAATCAAAGCTAAAAATTTCACTCTTAGCTTGTGCTATGATATGGGGGGGGGGCGAAGCACTCGCCTATGATGAAAAAGGCACTCTTGGCAATACTTTAAGCTGGGAAAGTCCTGAATACTTAAATCAATGGGGACTAAAATCACTAAACGTCTCAACAGCATACGCACTTGGCATCACTGGCAAAGGCGTAAAAATTGGCGTTTTAGACTCTGGAATTTTACTATCACACCCTGAATTTTTAGGCGGTAGATTCTTAGTCGTAAAACAGCAAGGCAAATACGGCAAAAATGGACTAAAATACCCAGACGCAAACGTAGGCAACGCACCTTTTAACAAAAATCAGCCAATAATTTTTGATATAAACGAGAATAAATACATAGCAAACCACGTAGAAACGGACTTTGGCGAGTTTAAAAAAGGCGAGAGTTTTAGCCTTGATGGCAACTGGATTTATGGGGTAAATGACGCTCACGGCGTAAATGTCGCTGGTGTAATTGGAGCAAACAGAGATGGCAATCAAATGCACGGAGTAGCCTTTGAAGCGACAATTTACTCGGCAAATACAGGTGGCAATGACAATATGACCTATGGCCCAACACAAGATTATGAATTTTTCTTAAATGCCTACACAGCACTAGCCAAAGAGGGCGTGAAATTTATAAACAACAGCTGGGGTTCAAATAGAAGACTAAACTCAGCCTACACAGGAGCTACTGGCTGGGTTGGATTTTGGGATGAAAACAGCAATTATGACTACACAATCAAAAAGACAAATGCACCAAGTGCTCATATGGATTTAAAGGATTTAGAATCTGCTAAAAAAGCCTACTATCAATTTGTTTTAACAAAACAAAAGAGTTTTTTAGACGCAGCCTATGAAGTAGCAAAGAATAACAACATCGTGCAAATTTTTACCGCTGGTAATAGAACATCAATGCAGTATCCATTCACTCGTGCTATGCTTGCATATTTTCGCCCAGATATTGAAAATTTATGGTTAAACGTAACTGGCGAAGACGGAGATAGCTCGTATCCAGATAGCTCATATGTTAGCGATTACGCTCCATTTGGCGGACAAGGAGCGCATATTTGGAATGAAAGCAGAGGCGCAAAATGGTGGAGCATAGCAGCCCCTGCACTAAATACAAAAGCCCCAGAGGTGCTTTATGAAGACCTTAGCGATGCTAGTTTATATGGCAGTGCTGGTTATACAGATCTTTTTGGTGGCACATCAGGCGCTGCACCTCACATAGCTGGTGTTTTAGGGCTTATAGCTCAACGCTATCCATATATGAGTCCAGCCTTAGTGCGTGAAATTTTATTAACAACGGCAAGGCAGACAAAATTTGACGACAGCACACAAATGCTTGACGGCTGGACGGCACAAGCCAATACACCTGATAATATTTGGGGCTGGGGCGTGGCTGATGTTAGCAAGGCTATATTTGGTCCGGCTCAGTTTTTAGGCACATTTAATCTAAATTTAGACACCGATGATACATTTTCTAACGATATTTCAGACGTTGCAATCAAATTTAGAAAAACAGAAGATGAAGCAGAACAAACCGCTTGGCTTACAAGAAAATCGGAGCTTGATAAAAAAGCAAATTTAAGTGATGAAGAAAAAGCCGAATATGAAGTAGAACTAGCAAGACAAACAGCAAGGGATTTAAGAGCAAAAGATGGCTATGAAGGTAAGCTCATTAAAAATGGCAAAGGCACACTAACCCTAACTGGCAACAACACATTTTCAGGCGACACAACAATAAATAACGGCAAAATCAAAGCCCTAAATCAATCCCTGCAAAACAGCAAAGTCATCGTAAATAACGGCGCTAGTTTAGAAATTTTAAACGAAGCTATTATCACAAAACCAAGTCAAACTGGATTTGTTAGCCAAACGATAAAAAGCACGGCAAATGATATTACAGCTACTATTAATGGTGGTGGCACATTCATCGCAAACAACGGCGTAAGTGGTCTAAATTTAAACTTCTTAAACGGCTCAAAAATCACACAAGCAGATACCACAAACACCAAGCTAAAATCGTTATATCAAAATCCAAGTGACACACTTACATATGCCATTAGTGGGAATTTTACAGGCTATGCAGAGCCGTTTAGTAAATACGCACTTTTTAGCCTTACGCAACAAAACATCACTACAAACATAACCTTATCACTTCAAAAAAGTAGAAATTTTAGCGATTTAGCAGAGAATGAAAATCAAAAAAACGTGGCAAACACAATCCAAAACGCACCAAATAGCAAAATTTTTACAAATTTAATGTCTGCAAATGAGCAAAAATTTAATGAGATTTATAATGCCCTAACAGACACAAAACCGCTTAAAGCCCAAAATCACGCTATCATTAACGGCATTTTGCTAAGCAGTAATATTCTAAATCAAGCAAATTTTACAAAGATAGGCGTAGATGAAAATTTATGGATTTTAAGTAGCTCAAATTTTAACACCATAAGTGATAAAAATCTAAAAACAAAGCAGATAAATCAGCTAATATCAGTAAAGACCACGCTTGGCGAAAATGCAAATTTTGGCGTGTTTATCGGTAAAGGCAGAAGCGATGATAAAAATTTAAAAAACAATGACACTCACGCTGGAATTTATGCAAATGCCGATTTTAACACACTTTGGCTTGATAGCACGGTATCACGCACTCATAAAAACGCAAAAATAAATACACCAAAAATTTCAGATGATTTAAATGTAGCTTATGAGCGAGAAAGTGCTAAATTTAACCTAACTCAGGCGTTTTTAAGAGCTGGTATAAACTACAACCAAATAAAACCATATATTAGCACTGGCTATTTAAAGCTTAAAGACAGAGAGCTAAAAATCGCAACAGCTGGGGTTTTAGGCACTTTATCATTTGATAATTTTAGCCTAAAAGGCGATTTGGGTTTTAGTAAATTTTTTGGCGATAAAACAGCATTTTATTACGTTGGCGTAGGCGATGCAGGGGATGCATTAATTAAAGGCGATGAGATAAAAAACCTAATAACTGCAAATTTTGGCATAGAAAAAGAGCTGTTTAAAAATGCAAAATTTAGTCTATTTTATCAAGGTGCTTACAATAAAAACGCCAAATCAAACGGCATAAGTGCGAATTTTAGTCTTGCATTTTAAAATAAATTTGCTAGTTCTAAAACTAGCAAATTTATACCTACTTTTAATATTACAATGCTATAATAACGCCTTAAAATTTCAACCAAAGGATTTTAAATGAAAAAAATTCTACTCTCTACAATCATAAGTATGACAGCTGCCATTAGTCTAAATGCCGCTGTTTTAGCAAGTGTTGATGGCGAAAACGTAACTAACGCCGACATTCAAGCGCTACTTTCACAGGCTATGCCGGGTGCAAATGTCGCTTCATTACCAGCTGACATTAAAAAGCGCGTGATTGACGATATCATCGGCAGAAAGCTACTTTTAAAAGAGGCAAAAGCTAGTGGCATAGAAAAAGACCCAGAATACACAAAAGCTCTAAATTTAGCAAAAGACAATATAGCTGGCGAGCTATATTTTAAGAAAATTTTTGACACGATTAAGGTTAGCGACGCCGAAATAAAGAGCTTTTATGACCAAAACAAAGATAGATTTAACCAACCAGCAGCCGTAAAAGCAAAGCACATTTTAGTTGAAAAAGAGAGCGAAGCAAAAGATATTATAAACCAGCTAAAAAATCTAAAAGGCGACGAGCTTAGTAAGAAATTTAGCGAGTTAGCCGCTGCAAAATCAATAGACAAAGGCTCAGCAGCACAGGGCGGAGAGCTTGGCTGGTTTGGTCAATCAGCTATGGTTAAGCCATTTGCCGATGCCGCTTTTTCAATGAAAAAAGGCGAAATTTCAAAATCGCCTGTTAAGTCAAATTTTGGCTATCACGTAATCTTTAAAGAGGACGCAAAACCCGCTGGCGTCGTGCCTTTAAACGAAGTAAAAGATCAAATTGAAAACAACTTAAAAGTTCAAAAATTCCAAGAAGTAATCAAAACAAAAACCGATAATCTTCGCTCAAAAGCAAAGATTGAATACAAATAAGGACTGAAAAATGGGCGTTTTAGATATTGTAAGAGCCGGTGTAGTAAGTGGCGATGACGTAAGCAAACTATACGCTCACGCTAAAAGTGAAGGCTTTGCTATCCCTGCGGTAAATGTTGTTGGCTCAAACTCAATAAATGCGGTTTTAGAAGCAGCAAAAGTAGCAAATTCGCCCGTGATTATCCAGTTTAGCAACGGCGGTGCTGGATTTTACGCTGGTAAAAACTGCGAAAATGCCGACATTTTAGGTGCTATCGCTGGGGCAAATCAGGTGCATTTACTAGCCCGTGCTTATGGTGTGCCTGTCGTGCTTCACACCGACCACGCCGCACGTAAGCTTTTGCCGTGGATTGATGGACTTATTAAAGCCTCAAAAGAGCATAAAAAAGCCCACGGCGTGCCACTTTTTAGCTCACATATGCTTGATTTAAGCGAGGAGAGCTTGGATGAAAATTTAAGCACCTGCGAGAGATATTTAAGCGAACTTAGCGAGCTTGGCATTAGTTTAGAGATTGAGCTTGGTGTCACTGGTGGCGAAGAGGACGGCGTGGATAACACCGGCGTGGATAACGCCCTGCTTTACACACAGCCAGAAGATGTCGCCCTAGCTTATGAAAGACTAAGCAAAATCAGCGATAAATTTAGCATCGCCGCATCTTTTGGCAACGTGCACGGCGTTTATAAACCGGGCAATGTCGTGCTTAGACCTGAAATTTTAAAAAATTCACAGGAATTTGTGGCAAATAAATTTAAAACTGCCAACAAAAAACCAGTAAATTTCGTATTTCACGGTGGCAGCGGTAGCGAGCTAAAAGATATAAAAGACGCTGTAAGCTACGGCGTGATTAAGATGAACATTGACACCGACACCCAGTGGGCATTTTGGGACGGAGTTAGGGCGTATGAGCTTAAAAATAGAGCCTATTTACAAGGGCAAATCGGCAACCCAGAGGGCGATGACAAGCCAAATAAAAAATACTACGACCCACGAAAGTGGCTAAGAAGTGGCGAAGAGAGTATGATTAGGCGTTTGCAAACGGCATTTTCTGACCTAAACTGCCTAAATAGGAATTAATTTATGCAATACGAACAGGGCGTTAGAGAAAATTTTATCCTATCTTACATTAAAATCGTAGCGTTGCCATTTGTGCTTTACGCTATGATTTTACTTAGCTTTTTTGGCTTTTTTAGGGTTAGGGTTGGCGTTGATTGCGTTATTCTAAGCGGTATTATGCTTATTATTGCGATGATTTTTGCCACGCAAAATGCCGATTTTGCCTACTCGTCATTTCTTAAAAAGGCTGATGAGTTTAAGAGCAAGTTAAAGGAATTTATAGTCGCAAACCTGCTTGAAATTTCTGGCGTAAAAAAGTCAAACGCAAGTTTTGATGAGTTCTTAGACAGCTACACCAAGGATTTAAGAAACGACAGCCTAGCAAATATCGCCGCTGGTATCTTTGCCACGCTTGGAATTTTAGGCACTTTTATTAGCATTGCCATATCTTTACCAGCATTTAGTGCAAACGACACGATAGGGCTTGAAAGGGACATTTCAAGGCTTCTTAGTGGCGTAGGCACGGCGTTTTACATCTCAATTTATGGGATAATTTTATCGCTTTGGTGGGTCTTTTTTGAAAGACTTGGTAGCTCTAAATTTGCAAAATTTATACTTGAACAAAAAATGCTTAGCAAGCAGTTTTTTTGGCAAAAAAACGAGCTAGAACAGCGTTTTATGAGTATGACCTCACTGCATTTTGATGATATTAGAAGCGTTTTTGCTAGAATTTCAAACGAGCAGTTTTTTACAAATTTAGACAATGTCGTGGGCAATAAATTTAAATCCTACTCCGATTTACAAGCCCTAGAACAGCGTATGATAGGCGAAGCACAGATAAAGATTGACCAAAATATCAGGCTTTTAAACAAGGCTGGTGCAAAGCAAGATGAGTTTGTCAAAATTCATACCGAAATTTTAAAAGCCGTGCTAAATCTAAACACATCGCTAAAAGAGATGCAAGGCTCGTTCTCAACCGAATACAACCGCCTAAATGACCTTATGCAAGAGCGTGTTAGTGGCTTTGAAAAGAGCGTAAATAAGTTTGATGCAAACCTAAAAGACCTTGATTTAAGCCTTAAAAATTTCGCTGTAAAAATCATTGAAGAGCAAAATCAGGCGATGAGTGCCTTTAAAAGCTCGGTCATTGAGGGCGTTGGGGCGTTTAAAGCTGTTTATGAGCAAGAAAAGACTCCAAGCAAGGCTGACATTGAGCGAGATTTATTGCTAGAAAGCCTTAAAAAAAGCACGACTGAGCTAAACAGCGAAGTTGAGCGCGTGATGAAAAATATTGAAAATTCAAGCCTGATAGATGAAGTTAAATAGTAGCGTAGAAAGGACATTTTGGCTCTCAAATTTAGCCGTTGTTCTCGGTTTAGCCTTTGTGTTTTTACTCGTTTTTTCAGCCGTTATCTTAAAGTATGAAATGGCTCAAAACGCCCTTGAAAAAAAGGAGCAAAAAACACTAAATGCGATCTCAAATTTAAAAGATGAAGAGGGCAAAAACCTAAGCCCAGAGCGACTAAATCGCATTTTAAAAAACGAGCTAGTTACACTAAATAACAAAAATTTAGAGCTAAAAAACGCAAACTTAAAACTGCAAGATGAGCTAACCGCCCTAAAATCCGTGCCAGTTGATGATAAAAGTGGCGAGATAAACGCCCTAAAAAGCGAAAATTCACGCCTAAATTTAGAAATTTCACAGCTTAATGAGAGTGTAAAAAATCTAAACGAAGAGATAAAAACGCTTAAAGATGTCGCGATCTCAGAGCCAAAAATCATCGTAAAAAACAGCACTCAAACAAAAGAGAAGCTTATAAAAATTCTAAAAACAAAACTGAACAGCAAGGCAAAAATCAACGATGAAACAGGCACACTAACCCTTCAAACCTCTGAAATTTTTCAAAAAAGCAGAGCCGAGATAAAAAAGGAGTCCAAAGCCGAGCTTGAAGAGCTTTTAAGGTCGTATTTTCAGGTGCTTTTAGGCGATGATGAGCTTTCAAAAATGATAGATAAGATCACAATTGAGGGCTTTACTGATAGCGGTGGTAGTTATTTAAGAAACTTAGAACTCTCACAAGGCAGAGCTTATGAGGTGCAAAAACTCGCCTTAAATAGCTACAAAAGTGAGCGACTTGATAGTATTTTACTAGCTTATGGCAGGGGCTATAACAGCCCAATTTTTAAAAACGGCACCGAGGATAAAGAGGCGTCAAGACGCATTGAGATTAACTTTTTTCTAAACGAACCGCTTACAAAACTCACTGCAAAATGATAGAGAAATTCATCTTTAAGGATCAAGAATTTTTTATCCTTAGAGATGATCTTTTAGGCGTTTTTAATGGCAATAAAGCACGAAAATTAGCCTACTTTTTAAACGCCGATTTTAGCGATTTTTCAGGCATTATCTCGCACGGGTCTAGCCAGTCAAACGCTATGCAAGCACTTAGCGTTTTTGCAAAACTAAAAGGACTAAAATTTCACTACGTTATCTCACATTTAAACTCAAATTTAGCACAAAATCCAGTCGGTAATTTTAATAACGCCTTGCAAAATGGTATGATTTTACATATCGCACAAAACCGCCAAGAATTTGCAAAAAACCTTGCAAAAACGCAAAATTTATTTTTCATAAACGAGGGCGTAAGCCAAAATGAAGCGGAGTTTGGCTTTAAAGAACAAGCAAATGAAATTAAAAATTACGCAAAAAAACACGGACTAGTTTTTGACATTTTCTTGCCAAGTGGCACTGGCACCAGTGCTACATTTTTATCAAAAAACATAGATTTTAACGTCCTAACCTGCCCTTGTGTCGGCGATGAGGGCTATTTAAGAGAGCAAATTTTAGCCCTTGATAAAGGCTCAAAAGTAAAAATTTTAACCCCACCAAAAAAATACCACTTTGGCGATTTAAAATTGGAGCTTTTTAAGATTTGGAGCGAGTTAAAAACTAAGAGCAAAATTGAGTTTGACCTGATTTATGACCCAGTCGGATTTCTCACGATTTTTGCGAATTTAAACGCATTTAAAAACAAAATTTTGTATATTCATCAAGGCGGAATTCTTGGCAATGTAAGCCAAAAATTAAGATACGAACGAAAATTTAAAGGACAGATATGAGAATTTTAAACCAAAATGATGAGAATTTTAAAGCCGAGTTTAGTAAGCTAACGCACCGCTCGGATATGGATATGAGCGAGGTTACGCCACTTGTGCTAAGCATTATAAACGAGGTAAAACATAACAAAAACGAGGCGTTAATCTCGCAAATTTCAAGGTTTGATAAATGGGAGCCAAAGTCAGCAAGTGAGCTTGAAATTTCACAAAACGAGATGAAAAACGCCTACGAAAATTTAGAGAGCTCACTAAAAGACGCCCTAAATTTAGCATTTAAACGCATTAAAAACTACCACGAGCTAAACGCCCCAAAAACTTGGCTTAGCACCGATGAATTAGGCAACACTCTTGGTGCAAAATTCACGCCAGTTGATAGAGCTGGGCTTTACATACCGGGCGGTAAGGCGGCGTATCCTAGCTCGCTTTTGATGAATGCCGTGCCTGCAATCGTGGCAAATGTCGGCGAAATCGTCGTTTGCACACCAGCTGTTGGCGGAGCGGTAAATGCCTTGCTCTTAGCAGCAATGCACCTTTGTGGCATTAAAAAAGCCTACAAAATCGGCGGCGCTAGTGCCATTGGTGCTATGGCATACGGCACGCAAACAATCCCAAAAGTAGATGTAATCACAGGCCCCGGCAATATCTACGTAGCCACCGCTAAAAAGCTCGTTTTTGGCGATGTAAATATTGATATGATAGCAGGGCCAAGCGAGATAGGCATCATCGCTGATGAGAGTGCAAACGCCCGCCACATCGCCATTGACCTGCTTTCACAAGCCGAGCACGATGAGCTAGCAAGTAGTTTTTTAATCACGCCAAGCCAAAATTTTGCAAAAAGCGTCGCTAGTTTTGTGCAATCCGAGCTACAAACCCTGCCACGCTCACAAATCGCAAGTCAAAGCATAAAAAACAAAGGTGCGATAATCGTGGCTAAAAATTTAGATGAGTGCGTTAGTTTGATGAATGATTTGGCTGTTGAACACCTTGAGCTAGCCTTTGATGACGCGCAAAACTACGTGCAAAAAATCAAACACGCAGGGGCGATTTTCATCGGGCACTACACACCAGAGGCTATGGGCGATTATTTAGCTGGACCAAACCACACCCTGCCAACTGGCGGGAGTGCGAAATTTTACTCGCCACTCGGGGTTGAAAATTTTATGAAAAAAAGCTCAATAATCGGCTTAACTCAAAGCGGATTTAACGCCCTTGCAGACGCCTGTGTCGCACTAGCAAACGCCGAAGGTCTCCACGCCCACGCAAGATCAGTAACCGCAAGAGTAAATAAAGCTTAAATTTATAAAATTTAGAGTAGTATAACAAAAACCTCAAAAAAGGAGTTAAGATGAAGGTAAATTCAGTATCAACTCAGCAGTATTTAGACAACGCTCAAAAGGCGAAAACTGCACAAGATAAGGCACTGCAAAATATCTCAGCAACAAGGGCGTTAAGTGGGACAGATAGTGCAAATTTGGTAATTGCTGATAGCCTTTTAAGCCAAGCAAACACGATAAATCAAGGCATTTCAAACGCAAATGACGCAATCGGTATGCTAGGCATAGCCGACAGCACTCTTTCAAATTTAACACAGAGTGCAGATAGACTAAACGAGCTATCCGTAGCAATGAATAATCCGATTTTAAGCAATCGTGAGCGAAGTATAATACAAAACGAGGCTAGTGCATTAACCGACTCAATGAAGCAAAGCCTTTCAAATGCGAGCTTTAACGGCAAAAATGTCTTTGGTGGCAATATGGAATTTCAAACTGGCAACGGCGTTGAGAGCATAAATCTAAGCCAAAATGCGATTCGTGGCGGTATTGAGAGCCTAAATGTAAATGACCAAAGTAGCATTGAGAGCTTTATCTCAAATGTAAATTCAATGCGTTCTGATATTGGCTCAGCACAAAACGGCATTTTAGCAGGGATTAATAGCTCGTTAGAGCAACACGTGGCTTTAATGTCAAGCGAAAACAACCTGCAAAATAACGATATGGCACTAAATATCAACAACCAAAAGCAAAATCAAACCCTGCTAAACGCAGCCATTTTAGCACAAGCACACAACACAGAAAATCTCAAAAATCAAATGGATAGGCTTCTAGCCTAAAATTTTGCCGTGTTTTAAGCACGGCAAAATCTCATTTTACACAAATTTTATCCTTATAAATAACCTTATTAAACGAGCCTACAAGATAAGCAAAAGTGATATTAAAAGGTTTGTAATTACGACTTACACAAAAAATTTTTGGCTTATAAAAATAAAAGCCCCAATATCTTTTTGCTTCTTAAAACATAAATTTATGGCTAAAAATGAGTTTTTGTGGTGCAGTTTTGCAAGACGCTTAACAGCAATGCAAGGCAAATGTTTAAAATTCACACAGCAAACACAAAGCTGTCAATAGCCAAAATCACAGCCTACACAAAGATTTATTGGCTTAG
Source organism: Campylobacter gastrosuis (assembly GCF_030249845.1). Taxonomy (GTDB): domain Bacteria; phylum Campylobacterota; class Campylobacteria; order Campylobacterales; family Campylobacteraceae; genus Campylobacter_A; species Campylobacter_A gastrosuis. Next base: position 22,692 of record NZ_JANURM010000007.1, read on the forward strand.
CAAAAATCACTCGCCACCGATTGGCTTTGGTTTGTCAAAATAAAAGCCCTGAGAAGCATCTATGCCGATATCTTTTACCGCTTGTGAAACGTCATCAGAATGCACAAATTCAGCAACCGTTTTTATCCCCAAACGCCTTGAAAAATCAACCATCAGCTCAACAATTCGCCTGCTCTCATCATCTTTGTCAATATTTTTTATCATTGAGCCGTCAATCTTGACAAAGTCCGCCTTAATGCGAAGCAAATGCTCAAAATTTGCATAGCCAGTGCCAAAGTCATCAATTGCGATTTTACAACCATATTTTCGCATTTTTTCAATAAATTCATTGACCTTTTCAAAGTTATTTATGCTCTCGTCCTCTAAAATTTCAAGCGTCAAACGCTTGCCAATGCCCGGATATTTAATCAAATTAAGCTCTAAATAATCAACGAGTTTGCTTGATAAAATATCATCAATGGCTAAATTTATACTAAAATCCTGCTCGTTGGTGAAAAAATACTTAAACGAGGTTTCTATCACGATTTTTGTTAGCTCCTGATAGAGATTTGAGCGTTTTGCCACACGCAAGAAGTCAAGCGGCGGTATGACATTATTTTTCTCATCAATCATTCTTACAAGGCACTCATATTTTATTGTTTTTTTGCTCTCATTATCAACAATGCCTTGCTTATAAAGCACGATTCTATCATCATCTATGGCTTTTTTCAGGCTTTGAGTTAGGTTTATCGTGTGAAGTAAGCCGTCCTTCTCATCATCAAAAACCACCACGCTTTGTTTATTTGTCTTAGCATAATCCTTTGCAATTTCAGTCGTAATAAACTGCTTAACATCAGATGAAATGCCAAAAACTAGCGAAATGTTAAATTTATTATCATCAATTATTAGCGGATTTTCTTCAAAATTTTCAACCACGAAGCGACAAAAATCTGAAAATTTCGTGATACTCCAAAATTTCTTAACCGCAATAATTGCAAAGCTGTCGTTTGTGAGCTTAAATAACTCTAAATTTTTGCCCTCAATTAGCTCTAAAAGCCTGTTGCTAACGCCAAGCAAGACCCTATCGCCCACGCCAAAGCCGTAATATTCGTTAATCTGCTTAAACCTTAAAATATCAAGGTTGGCTACAAAGCCGTATTTATCGTCATTTGAGAGCTTGTCAATCAAGGCTTGTCTATTTTGTAGGCTAGTTAGCGGGTCGCTTAAATGCTTATCAAGCATCTCTTGCTGGATAATAAACGGCGTGATATCATAGCCAATGAGTAAATACTCGCTAATGTCGCTACGCTCGGTTAAAATCGGCAAAATGCTAACCTTAGCATAGCAGACATCGCCGTCTTTTTTATGCATTTTTATCACGCCCTGCCAGAGATTTATATCAAGCGAAATTTCATCAAAAATCAGCTCGTTAAAGCTCATTGAGCTAATCTCTGACCTTTGATATTTTAGGGTTTTACAAGCCATATTGTTTGCAAAAATGAGCGTTTTTTCTTTGCTAAACCTTAAAACCATAGCTATCTCATCAACGGCATTTGAATAGTTTTTAAATAGCAAAAGCTCGTTTGTGTTGTGATTTTTCTCTTTTATTAGCTTTTCAAGTAGGGCATTAATCTCATCTGAAAAGCTTACAAATTCTATAAAATCAAAGCTATCCTTTGGGATATATCTGCTCTCGGCGGCGACTAAATTTAAAAAATGCGTGAAATTTGTAAAATTTCGCTTGATTTTTTGAATAATAAAAAAACAGGCAAGAAGTGCCATAATAACGATAGTAAATAGGCAAAAAATTGAGATTGTAACCTTTGAAATAAGCTCTGATAACGCCCTTTCTTGCTGGTCGCTAGCTACGATATCGGCATTGCTAATGTCAGCACTCACGCCAAAAACTAGGTTGTAGCCGATATTTTTTACAAAAATCATTTGCCTTGACTCGCTGTCTGAGCGGTCTTGGATATAAAAGCCCTCTTTTTGTGGGGTTTGAGCGATTTTAATTGCACTAAGATATGCCTGTGAGAGCTTTTTGTTTAGGGCTGAAATTTTCTGATTTTGCACTTTGATTTTGTTTGAAACGAGCAAAACGCCGTCTTTTGAGTCAATCAAAAATAGATTTTTATTTGGCAAAATGCTAATTATGCCTAGAAATTTCTCCCTTACTTCGTTTGTAAGCTGGATATCGTGAAAGCCATAAATGGCGATGACATCAAGGTCTTGGTAGAATTTTGCCACGTAAAAGACATCATCAACCTGCGTGATATCTTTGTGATTTGAGAATAAATTTACAAATATTGAATCAATAATTTGTCCGTTAAGCTCGCCTTTTAACGACTTTTTATCTGTGCTAAATAGATATAAATTTTCATCTTTATTTAGCATTTTTTTATCATCAATGGCTAAAAAATCATCAAGCGTTTTTGCGTTTTTGGTGATAAAATCAAAGCGGTAATTTAAGAAATTTATCGTATCTTGCTTAACTGGTGAGCTTATTGAAACTACGGAGTTATAAGCCTTGTAAAGCTCATCTTTAATCGCTCGTTTTTGCTCTTGGATATAGCTGTCATCGGCTTTTAGCGTGTCTGCTTTAAAGGTATTATGGACACTAAAAATGTTAAAAATTTCAAGCAAAATCAATGAAAAAAGCGAAACCAAAGCTATGGCAAGTGCTATGTATTTTATGATTGATTTTCTATTTTTTTCGCTAGAATTCAAGGCAATACCTCATTAAAATTATATTTTAGTAACATTTTTAAAATTTTAACTCTAATTATACTATATCTTTGCTTAAAAAATCAATTTTGGTTCATTTTTTATCTTAAAACTAGCTCTGCTTAAATCACACAATCCATAAATTTCTAGGGCTTTTAAATGCTCTTTTGTGCCATAGCCCTTGTGCTTTTTAAAGCCATATTGTGGATAATGGCTATCAAAAAGGCTCATTAATCTATCGCGACTAACCTTGGCTAAAATACTAGCGGCTGAAACCTCTTTAATTTTGGCATCTGCTTTGATGATTGTTTTTATATCAGTGCCGTAATTTATATTGCCGTCAAAGATAAGCTCGTAGCCGTTAAAATAGCGTTTAAATGCGTTTAATCCGCTATTTAAACACCAGCTTAGCCCGAGCGTGTCAATTTGCGTGTTTGAAAAATAGACAATTAAAAATTTTGAACTCTTACAAAGCTCATTAAAAACTCTCTCTCGTTTTAGTGGCGTGAGCTTTTTTGAGTCATCAAGCCCTGAAATTTGGGCGTCTAAAACACAAGCCGCCATAACTAATGGCCCAGCTAATGCCCCACGCCCAGCCTCGTCAATGCCACAAATTTTACCCATTAATCTTTGATGATTTCGTTTTTAGAATTTACCTGCACGATTGTTGGCTTAAACTCACGTGCTTTTTTTGGCTTCATTGTTGCGTAGGCTGCGATAATTACGATATCGCCAACGCAAACCTTTCTAGCAGCAGCACCATTTAGGCAAATTTCGCCCTTTTTGCCCTTGATTACGTATGTGCTAAATCTCTCGCCGTTGTTGATGTTTAAAATATCAACCTTTTGCCACTCGCAAAGGTTTGCAGCCTTTATTAGCTCATCATCAATGCTAATTGAGCCGACATAGTTTAGGTTTGCGTCAGTTACGACTGCGCGGTGAATTTTGCTTGAAAGTAGCTCTATTTTCATTTTTTATCCTTTTAGTAGCTCTAAAACTACGTTTTTATCGCTAAATGGGTGTTTTACGCCGTTAATTTCTTGATAATCCTCATCGCCCTTGCCTAAAATCACAAGTGCTTCGTTTGGTCTTAAATTATTAAGCCCAAGCCTGATAGCTTCGTATCTGTCGCTATTTACGATGACATTTTCTTTACTCATACCGCTTAAAATTTCAGCGATGATTTCATCTGGATTTTCGCTTCTTGGATTATCGCTTGTTACCACGCAAAGTCTTGCATATTTTTGTGCGATAGCCCCCATTTTTGGGCGTTTGGTGCGGTCCCTATCTCCACCAGCCCCAAAAACCACGACTAGGCTAAGGTGCCTAAGTGCGTTTAAAATTTTTAAAATCCCGTCTGGCGTGTGAGCAAAATCAACGATGACAAGCGGGTCTTTACTAACCACCTCAACCCTGCCGCTAACTCCGCTAAAATTTGCAATGGCGACTGAAATTTCATCTAATTTTTTATCGCTTAACGCCAAAATCACGCCAACTGCCGCCATTAAATTATAAAGGTTAAACTCGCCTTGCAGGTTTGATTTTAGCTCAAATTCACCTTTTTGTGTCTTTAAAATAGCGTGGATTGCATTTGTAAAATCAACGTTTTTTGCCGTTATATCAGCCTGTTTTTTTAACGAATAAGTTATGCTATTTTTTGTATTAAATTTTACAAATTCATCGTCAATATTTATAATTTTTACACTCTCGTCTGCTAAAAAGCTATTTTTTACCCTTGCGTATTCGTCCATTGTTTTGTGATAATCAAGATGATCTTGGCTTAAATTTGTAAAAATTTTAGCGGCAAATTTTAAGCCCTGAATGCGGTTTTGAGCGATTGCGTGAGAGCTTATCTCCATAACGAAAAATTCGCACTTTTGGCGTGTAGCTAGGCTTAAATATTCTAGCGTTTTTAAAATCGGGCTTGTTGTAAGCGACTTTTCATCAACCCTTTTGCCGTTTATAAACGCCCCTCTTGTGCCACAAAGTCCGCACGAAAAGCCTAAATTTAAAAGCGTTTGATAGATTAAAGCAGCAGTCGTGGTCTTGCCATTTGTGCCGGTTATGCCGATGATTTTTATGCCCTCATCAATGGCTAAAATTTTCTTACACTCATCTACGTTTATGATTTTTGCTCCGTTTTTTAGGGCGTCATCGCTAAATTTTTCATTTGCAAAGATCTTTAAAAAGTAGCAGTTTTTTTCGCACTCGTTTGAATTATCGGTTATGAAATTTTCATCAATGTAAATTCGCATTTTTACCCTTTTTAACCCTTTTCTTTTTTAGCTCATCAAATAGCCTTGCTATTCGCTCATCTCCGCTAAACATCGTGGCTGCGCTTTCAAGATAGCTCATACTAATATCTAAAAAATCGTGTTTTATTAGGTTTGAGATGAAGTCTAGAAAGTCATCTTTATTTGAAATCATCACCTTTGTTGAAAACATAATATTTTCAAAAACGCTCTTAAAATCGCCCTGTTTTACGGCGTTTAAGAAGTCATCGTAGGTTATTGCATCTTGTTCTTCAATGGCTTCGTTTTTAAAGTGCTTGTTTTGTAAAAGTGCCAAAAGCTGGGTAAGTCCGTCATCTTTTATCCCAGCCTTTTGCTTTGCATAAAACATCTCAAAAAGCACGTTTGCCTCATCAGGCGAGGTCTTAGCAAATACGCAAAGCTCAATGTAGGTAAGCAAATCATTATCGTTTTTTAGCTCGTAAGCCAGTGAAAAATACTTTAAAGCCTCGTCATAGTTTGCTTTTTTGAAATTTTTAATGGCTATTTTTTTATAATCAAGCAAAGGCGACCTCTTGTCCTTGTGGGACGTTTATGACTTCAAGCTCTGGGTGAATATCAAGGCGAAGTTGGCGTTCAACGCCGTATTTTAGGGTCGTTCCACTAGCAGCACAGCCGTGGCAGTGCCCAGTTAAACGCACATAAATTTTGCCGTCTTTAATACCGAGCAGATCAAGTCCGCCTCCGTCGTTTTTAAGCATTGGCATTACCTTTTCTAGGCTCTTTTGCACTGGTTTTAAAAGCTCATCATCGCTAAATGGTATCATTTTTGTCCTTTTTTTGCGTTATTATACATTATTTTGTTGCTAAATATAGTGGCATTACCTTTTTTGCAATCTCTTTTAAGTCCTTAATCCTGCTCTCATTTGATGGGTGAGTGCTTAAAATTTCAGGCGTAGATGAGCTGCCGATTTTACTCATCTTTTGCCACACGACAACGGCATCATTTGGGTTATACCCAGCTCTTGCCATTAGCTCGGTGCCGATGTGATCGGCCTCTGTTTCGTGTGAGCGTGAAAATGGCAGCGAGATCGTGTAGTGAGTGGCAAGATTTAGTAAATTTGTAGCACCGCTATCAAGCCCAGCAGCTTGTGAAACGGCAAAAATTCCTATATTTTTTAGCTGGTCAGAGCTGGCTTGTTCTCTGCTATGCTCCCTTAGGGCGTGGGCTATCTCGTGTCCAATTATAGCGGCTAGCTCGCTGTCTGTTAAATTTAGGCGGTTTATAATGCCAGTATAAACTACGATTTTACCGCCTGGCATACACCAAGCATTTAGGGTGTCCTCTTCAATTACATTTACCTGCCAGTCCCATTTTAAGGCGTCTTGCCTAAATGTGCCAACCTGAGCGATTAAGCGTTTTGCTATATTTTGCACACGTTTTGTAAGGGCTGGATTTGTATTTAATGCGCCCTTATTTCTAGCTGATTTTAGCGTATCAACATACGCCTTTGCAGCGCTTTCATTCATCGTGCTAGCTGAAACAAGCATAATCTGGCGACTATTTGCCCCTACAAGTCCGCCCTGCGTGGTGCTTGAATAGCAACCAACAAAAAGCAAAAATGCAAAAACTGCAACTAAAATTTTACGCATAAATAACCTTTTTTGAAAATTTTTTGCATAATTTTAGTATATTAAAACTAAATTTAAAAGCCTTTTGTATGATTTAGCAAATTTTTTAAGGAGAAACGATGAGAAAAACTGCTCTTTTGGCGTTTTTAGTGGCTGGTGCGTTTGCGTCTAATACGATAAATATGTATAAGTCGCCAACTTGTGGGTGTTGCTCTAAATGGGGCGAGGCAATGGAGAAAAGCGGATTTAAGGTAAATTCTCACCTTGAAAACGATGTGGTGGCTGTGAAAAATCGCTTTAATGTCCCGCTTGAACTTTCAAGTTGCCATACGGCTGTTATTGACGGCTACGTGATAGAAGGGCACGTCCCAGCCGATGAAGTCAAGCGACTTTTGGAGCTAAAACCTGAGGGTGTTGTTGGCATTAGCACGCCCGGTATGCCACTACACAGCCCGGGTATGGAGCAAGGCGACACGCCAGATATGTATGATGTAGTGCTGTTTAAAAAGGACGGCTCACGTGAAATTTTTGCCACCTATGTAGGCAGCAAAAAGATAAAATAATCTAAAATGCGTTTGAATTTCAAACGCATTTTTTAAGCAAAATTTGGCTTAATACTCTCTATCCAGGCACTCACTCTTGCTTCTGTTTTATCGCTTTCATTCTCGGCATCTATGGCTAGACCTACGAATTTTGCGTCCCTAACTGCGTCAGAGCCGTCAAATGTATAACCCTCGGTGCTAACGCTACCAACGACATTTGCCCCAGCCTTAACGACCTCATCGTAAAGCTTTGCCATACCATTACAAAATTCATCAGAGTAGCTTTGACTATCGCCAAGTCCAAAAAGTGCTACGACCTTGCCGTTTAATTCAAGCCCAGAAAAATCAAAGGCATCCCAGTCATCTTGCAAGTCGCCGCTGCCCCAAGTAGATGTGCCAAGTATCAGCTTGTCAAAGCCGTTAATTGTCTTTGCGTCAGTATCAGCGATGTTTAAAACTTCGCTTTTTACGCCTAGTTTTTGCGAGATTAAATTCGCAACTTCTTCTGTGTTACCCATACTGCTACCATAGATAATGGCTATCATTTTTATCCTTTTAAAAAATTTTATTGCTAATTGTATAAGGCACGAGTTTGATTTGGTGATTTTCACACTCACAATGCCTAACCTCAATATGTCGTTTAAATGCGTTATTTCGGGGCATTACGACATAAACACGCTCAAATTTATCCTCCTTTAAAGCACGAATTGCCGTGCTAATTTCATCTCTAATCACCCCTGCTTCATCAATGCAAAAATCTCTAAAACTAGGGATAACACAGAGCAAATTTCTGCCATTTTGCGAAATTCTAATCATATTATTTAATATTGATATATCCTTATCAATATTTTTATGCGATATTTTATCATAAACAAACTGAGAAAACATAAAATTTGCATCAAAAAACAGCTCAAAATTCCCATTAAAAAAGAGCATTTTTATCAGTTTTGCCACTGGATATTTTGGCTCTTTTGCAATAAATTTTGATATGTTTTTGTAATTTTTGCTTTTGTAAGCAAAGATGATTTGATTTGAAATGGCACAAAATTTCACACATTTTTTGCCACTTTTAAACCTTAATAAATCATCAATTCTAGCTGTAAAAGCACCCTTTATGCTTCTAAATTTTGCGTATGAAAGCGGGATTTTTAGGGGCTTATCAACGCAAGAGTTATAAAGCGTTAAAAAGGTGCTTATTCGTGAAAAACTATCAAGATTTGAAAAAATACTTGGAGTTATTTCGCCAATATCTAATAAGTGTCCAAAGCTCATCTAGCACTCTTTTTTGCATCCAAAATCCTTGTTTAGCCCAAAGACCTTGCAGTATTCACAAAAGACGCAACTAACGCTTCTTTTAGCACAAACGATTGGGATATTTCGCTTTTTTGCCTGTGTCTTTATTGTTTTCATTGTGTTATGATTTAAGAAACTTGTAAGCATAACAACGCAATCTGTATCTTGTGGGATTGGCTTACGATTTACCCTGTTTTCGTTTCTAGCGTCCCAGTGTTCTACTCTTTTTGCTCCTAGGTCTTGTAAGACCGCTTTGATTGGAGTTATCTCGTCTGCACCTATGACTAAAACTGACATTGTTAATCCTTTTTGTATTTTGATATTTGTTATTATAAATTAAAGTAGCTAAAATAAAACTTAGTTATGATAACAAATATCATAAAAAAGTGAAAATTTATAGCTATTTTTGATATTTATTATCTAAAATTTAAAAAGAATTTTCAAAAAATGGGATTAAAAAAAGAGAAGTTTGACCGCCGAAGCGGTCAAATATTATTCTAGCTCGTCGCTAAAATCAGCAGTTGCTATACGTTTTAGCTGTCGCCATCTGCGTTTTGCGTCTGCTTTGTTGTGAGCGATTAGCTCATCAGCGTGAGCTGGATTTGCTTTTTTAAGAGCGTTGTAACGAACTTCGTTTAATAAAAATTCCTCGTATCTATCCCACTCTGGCTCTTTTGATGTGATTTTAACTGGATTTTTACCCTCTTTTAACAACGCTGGGTCGTAGGTGTAGGTTGGCCAGTAGCCACATTTTGTAGCAAGCTCAGCTTGGTCGCCTGAGTGAGCTAGACCGCCTTTTATGCCGTGAGCGATACAAGGTGAGTATGCAATAACGATACTTGGACCATCATATGCCTCTGCTGCTAACATTGCTTTGATTGTTGCAGCTTGTCCAGCGTTTGAATTTACCTGAGCGACAAAGATATTGCCATAACTCATTGCGATATAGCCTAAATCTTTTTTCTGAACTGGCTTACCAGCGGCTGTAAATTGAGCGATTGAGCCTGTGCGAGATGATTTTGAGCTTTGACCGCCAGTGTTTGAATAAACCTCAGTATCAAGCACTAAAACATTGACATTTTCGCCACTTGCTAGGACGTGATCAAGTCCGCCGTAACCAATATCATATGCCCAGCCATCTCCACCGATAATCCATTGAGATTTTGCGTTGAAGTATTTTCTAAGCTCTAAAAGCTCTTTTGCACCTTCAAAATCCTGATTTTGTTTTAAAATTTCAGTTAATTTATCGGCAATTTGCATACCTGCGATTTTGTCATTTTTATGCTCTAACCAATCATTATAAAGTGCTGCAAGTGCGTTTGGAGCCTTATCTTTTGTGCGTAAAATGATATCTTCAATCCTATGGCGGATAGTTTCACTAGCCACTCTCATACCCATACCAAACTCGGCGTTGTCTTCAAATAGTGAGTTTGCCCACGCAATACCGCGTCCAGTGTCTTTTTTGGTATATGGTGTTGAAGGTGCTGAACCGCCGTAAATTGAGCTACAACCAGTGGCGTTTGCAACTATCATATGATCGCCAAAAAGACGTGAAAGTAGCGTAATGTAAGGTGTCTCACCACAACCCGGGCAAGCGCCTGAGAATTCAAATAGTGGCTGTGCAAAGCCAACGCCAATTACATTATCCTTGCCAGTAACATCATCTTTGTAAGATACTTTTTTAAATAGATAATCAGCATTTACCTGCTCGCCCTTATCCATCTCTTCGCCAAGTGGCACCATCACGAGTGATTTTTCTTTACTTGGGCAGTTTTGTGCGCAAAGCTCACAGCCGGTGCAGTCAAGCGGGCTTACTTGAATTTTATATTTTAAGCCCTTATCTTTTGCGTTTTTGTTTTTAGCATCAAGCACGTGAGCTTTTACGCTCTCAGGTGCTGCTGCTAGCTCAGCGTCATCAATTAAGAATGGGCGAATAACTGCGTGTGGGCAGACAAAGGCACATTGGTTACATTGGATACAATTTTCTTCAATCCATTTTGGCACCATTACGCCAACGCCACGCTTCTCATAAGCTGTCGTGCCAGCCTCAAAGTGACCATCTTCAAAGCCTAAAAATGCTGAAACTGGTAGACTATCGCCCTTAGCGGCGTTGATTGGTTTTACTACTTTTTCTACAAATTCACTGCCAACATAAGGACTTGTGCTATCTTTTTTCTCATCTGCTAAATTTGCCCAAGATGGATCAACTGCTACCTTAACAAGACCGCTAGCACCGATATCAATGGCTTTGTAGTTCATATTTACGATAGCTTCGCCCTTTTTCTGATATGTTTTGTAAGCATACTCTTTCATATATTTTACAGCGTCATCAAATGGGATAATCTCGGCAAGTTTGAAGAATGCTGATTGCATAATTGTGTTTGTTCTATTGCCAAGTCCTATGTCGTGGGCTAGTTTTGTTGCGTTGATTATGTAGAAATTTACATTTTTTTGAGCCAAAATTCTCTTAACATTATTTGGAATTCTAGCTATTGTTTCATCAGCGTCCCAAATTGAGTTTAATAAAAATGTCCCGCCGTTTCTGATACCGCCGATAACATCGTAAATATCAAGGTAAGCAGCGACTGAACAAGCCACAAAATGCGGAGTTGAAACTAGATAGGTTGAGCGGATAGGCTTGTGTCCAAATCTTAAATGACTTCTTGTATAACCGCCTGATTTTTTGCTATCGTAGGCAAAATAAGCCTGTGCATAAAGCTCGGTTTTATCGCCGATGATTTTGATTGAGTTTTTATTAGCGCCGACCGTGCCGTCCGCACCAAGTCCGTAAAATAGGCACTCTTTGACATCTGGGTCGCTAAGAGAAATTTTCTCGCCGACTTCAAGTGAGTGAAATGTCACGTCATCAACGATACCAACGGTGAAGCCATTTTTAGGATTGTCTAGTTTTAGGTTATCAAACACAGCTATCATCTGTGCTGGATCAACATCTTTTGAGCTTAATCCATAGCGTCCGCCTACAATTACTGGGGCATTTTCGCGTCCGTAGAATGCGCCTTTTATATCAAGATATAGTGGCTCGCCAAGGCTGCCCGGCTCTTTTGTCCTATCAAGGACTGAAATTTTCTTAACTGATTTTGGCATTACATCAAATAGGTATTTAACGCTAAATGGGCGATATAAATGCACCTTAATTACGCCTACTTTTTCGCCTTTTGAGCGTAGATAATCAACTACCTCTTCAAGCAGCTGGGTAACAGAGCCCATAGCCACGATAACACGCTCAGCATCAGGGTCGCCGTAGTAGTTAAATGGCTTGTATTCTCTGCCAGTGATTTTTGAAATTTCTTTTAAATAATCAGCCACAATATCAGGCACTGCATCATAATATTTATTAACTAGCTCGCGAGTTTGAAAGTAAATATCATCATTTTGAGCTGTACCTCTTGTTTTTGGGCTCTCTGAGTTTATCGCCTCATCTCTAAATTTCGCAATCGCCTCTTTATCAACAAGTCTATCAAAATGAGCATAATCCATAAGCTCAACTTTTTGAATTTCGTGGCTTGTCCTAAATCCGTCAAAGAAGTGTAAAAACGGCACTCTGCCCTTAATCGCTGCAAGGTGAGCCACACCAGCAATATCCATAACCTCTTGAACCGAGCCACTTGCTAGCATTGCAAAGCCAGTTTGGCGACAGGCGTAAATGTCTTGGTGGTCGCCAAAGATAGAGAGTGCTTGTGCCGCAACCGCTCTTGCACTTACGTGAATTACGCCCGGCAGTAGCTGTCCAGCGATTTTATACATATTTGGAATTTTTAATAAAAGACCTTGTGAAGCCGTGTAAGTCGTGGTTAATGCGCCAGCTTGAAGTGAGCCGTGAACTACACCAGCAGCGCCAGCTTCGCTTTGCATTTCTACGATTTTTACAGGCATACCAAAGATGTTTTTCTTGCCCTGTGCTGCCCAAATATCGGTGTAATCAGCCATAGGTGAGCTTGGGGTTATCGGATAAATCCCAGCAACTTCGGTAAAGGCATAAGCAGCGTATGCAGCTGCTTCGTTGCCGTCCATAGTTTTCATAACTTTTGTCATAGGTTGTCCTTTAATAAGGTTTTGTAAAATCAAACGTTTGCATTATATAATTTAAATTTTTAATTATTTCTTATAGTAAGAGTTAAAATTTATTACGATAAGTAACATTTTTGTGAAATTTTTAGACTAAAAGCGTTGTGTTAAAATTAATTTGTAAAAATAATTTTATTTTTTAAATAAAAATTTAGATAATAATCCGTGTTTAAAATATATTTTAAATATTCAGTCTTTTTTTGTTTGATAAATAGAAAAATCTAAGCATAAAATCGCCAAGACAAAAGGCTATTACTGCAAAAAATAAAAAACAAAATAGCACCAAAGCTACATAAACACATTTTACTATCCAAAATTTAGATTTTAAACGGAGCGACCGAGTGGGTCGCAAGCAGAAGTGAGACAAAAAGTCGCCAACTGCTTGGCGACGAGCCGAAGCGAGTAGGTGAGCGAAGGTGAATTTAAAACGCTATAAATTAGCGTTTTAAACCGAAGCAAAAAGCAAAAAGCTATACGTAACCGCACACCAAAATTTAACAAGACATAAACAAAAAGACAAGCAGGGCGGTTTCAAAAAACGCCCTTACTCCCACTCAATCGTCGCTGGTGGCTTTGAGCTAATATCATAAACCACTCTATTTATCCCGCTGACCTCATTTATGATACGTTTGCTTATGTTTTCAAGCAGATCGTAGGGCAGACGTGAAAAACTAGCCGTCATACCGTCACTTGCATCAACAACGCGTATGCAAACTGCATTCTCATAAGTGCGGTTATCACCCATAACTCCAACAGAATTAACATTTAAAAGCACACAAAATGCCTGCCAAGTCTTATCATACCAGCCACTTGATTTAAGCTCATCGCGAAGTATCACATCAGCTTTTCTTAAAAGCTCTAAGCTTGGCGTATTTACCTCGCCCATAATGCGAATAGCAAGTCCGGGGCCCGGGAATGGGTGGCGATAGACTAAATCACGAGCAAGTCCAAGCTCTAAGCCTAGCTTTCTAACCTCATCTTTAAAAATTTCTTTTAAAGGCTCAATGAGCTTAAATTCCATCCACGACGGCAGTCCGCCCACGTTGTGGTGGCTTTTTATCGTTTTACCAGCACCAGCGACAGAGCTTTCTATTATGTCGGTATAAAGTGTGCCTTGTGCTAAATATTTTACATTTTTATGCTTTTTAGCCTCTTTATCAAAGACCTCAATGAACGTTTCGCCAATTATCTTTCGCTTTTTCTCTGGATCAGTCACACCGGCTAATCTACTCAAAAATAGCTCACTAGCGTCAATAACGATCAAATCCACGCCAAGACGCGTTTTAAAGGTATTTTCTACCTGCTCACGCTCGTTTGTTCTAAGTAGTCCGTTATCTACAAAAACTACTATTAAATTTTCTTTTATTGAGTGCGCTAAAAGTGCGGCAACTACCGAGCTATCAACGCCACCGCTAACCGCACAAAGCACCTTGTCGTCGCCAACTTCGGCTTTGATTTTCTCCATTTGAGCTTTTGCAAAGCTTCCCATATTCCACGTGCTTTCACATCCACAAATATGCTTTGCAAAATTTTTAAGCATTAAGTAGCCAAACTCGCTGTGAGCGACCTCTGGGTGAAACTGAAACGCATAAAATTTGCGTTTATCATCACCAAAAGCACAAAACGGCGAATGCTCACTACGTGCCAGTGGCTTAAAGCCCTCTGGTAGCTCTAAAACCACGTCAGAGTGGCTCATCCACACGATTTGAGAATTTGGCGTATCTTTAAACAAAATATGGCTATCAAGCACGTTTAGCGTAGCCTTGCCATACTCTTTTTTGTTTGCAGCCTCTACATTTGCACCAAAGTGATGAGCAAGAAGTTGCATACCATAGCAAATTCCAAGTAGCGGCACACCAAGCTCAAACACACCCTTATCACAAAAATATGCGTCACTAGCATAAACACTAGCTGGGCCACCACTTAAAATTATGCCCTTTGGCGACTTTGTCTTGATCGCTTCAAGCGGTGCGTTAAACGGCAAAATTTCAGCATAAAAGCCCTGCTCTCTTAGCTTTCTAGCGATTATTTGCGTGTATTGTGAGCCAAAATCAAGGACGATAATATCTGCTGTTTTCATTAAAATAATCCTAAAATTTCAAACTGCACATACCAAACAACAAGCGAAACGATATAACCTGCTAAAACCGTCCAAGCAAGTTTCATATGTGCGCCAAACGTATAAATTCCACGAAGTTTGCCCATTACACCAACACCAGCAGCCGAGCCAAAGCTAATAAGCGACCCACCAATACCAGCTGTAAGAGTAACAAGTAGCCACTGATCAAGCCCCATTTTTGGATTTGCATTTAAAACTGCTGACATAACAGGGACGTTATCAATGATAGCTGAAACAAAGCCAACAGCGATATTTACAGGGCTTTGACCAAGCTTATCATAAAGTGCGATTAGATACTCTAAAAATCCTAAGAAGTGCAATGCCCCAACGGCTGAGAGAATTCCAAAGAAGAATAAAAGCGTGTCGTGTTCTATCTTTGACATAAAGTGAAATACGTGCATTGGCTCTTCGTTTTTATACGCCTTTTTAAAGTAATAAACATAAAGACTAAGTAGTGAAAAGCCAAACATCATACCATACATCGCTGGTAAGTGAAAGAAGTTATGGCCTAAAACGGCAGAAGTTATCGTTAAAACGCCAAGCGCGATGATAGCCTTGCCGCCCGGTTTTATCGTCACTCTCTTTTCGCTCTTAGCATCAAAGTGTGGGCTACCCTCTGGGACATATCTAGATAGTAAAAATGCTGTAACTGCCCAGCCGATGATTGAAGCTGGAAATAGTGCTAGAAAGTCAATAAACGGCGCCTTGCCAGCTGCCCAAACCATAAGCGTCGTAATATCGCCAAACGGACTCCACGCACCACCGGCATTTGCGGCTACGACGATATTTATCGCACCAGCCACCAAAAACGGCTTATTATCTTTATCTATCGTTAAAAGCACGGTTGAAAGGATTAGGGCTGTTGTTAGGTTATCAGCCACTGGGCTTAAAAAGAATGCGATTAAGCCAGTTAGCCAAAATAGCTTTTTATAGGTAAAGCCCTTTGAAACTAAGTTGTATTTTAGCGTGTTAAAGACATCTCTATCTATTAACGCCTCAATGTAAGTCATCGCTACCATTAAGAAAAAGACAATTTGTGCCACTTCAATTGTCAGGTGGTCAATCTTGCCTTGAAGTGGGTGCAAATCAAGCCCATTTAGCACCATATACGTGCCAATTAAAAAGAACATAGCAGTGCCGATAAACATCGCAGGTTTTGCCTTATTTATGTGAAAAACCTCCTCAGCAGCTATGAAAAAGTATCCGACTACAAAGACGATAAGACATAAAATTCCTATCCACGTCATTGTCAAATCTTGCTGTGCGTGTGCTTCGCCACCACTACCAAAAGCAAAGGCAAAAAGCAGTGCTAAAACGCTAAAAAATCTCATTAAATCTCCTTTGGATTTTAAAATTTTGCAATTTTACTTTATTTGGGCTAAATTTAAAATTTATTTAGCCGTTCGGTTTTATGCTCACTTTTATCACTTGGCGAATAAAACGGATTATCCTTATAACCACACGCCGTAAGAAAAATTAATGCAAAAAATGCTAAAATCGCCTTATGAAAGACGCTAAATTTTTGATTGAAACACATTTTTATAAAAATCCCCTGTTTTTTAAGCTAAATAACGCTAAGCAGTGCCGTGATTTAGTCCTGCTTTTAAACAAGACGCACCAAGCCCTAATCCACTTTTGCTACGTAAAAAACGAAACGCTCTTTTTTGTAGTAAAGCACCCAGTTGCACTCTTAGAGTTAAAGCACGATAATAATATAACTATGATAAAAGCCTTATTAAAAAAGATATTAAGCCAGAATGAAAATTCTGTTTTTAAGGATGTAAAAGAGATAAGCTTTTTTATCGCCAAAGAGCTAAAATTCACGCACGTAAAAGACCCATATCAACAAATTTTATACACGCCAAATCCCCCACGAAGCAAAGCGGAGTTTAAAAATAATGCAAAAACGGCTGAAATTTATAATAAATTTGAAGAGTTACGAGAAATTTTAAAGGGCAAAATTGCTAAACGAAGAGCTTAAAAATCTACCAAATAACCCGGGCGTTTATCAGTATTTTGACGCGCAAAATCGCCTACTTTATGTCGGTAAGGCTAAAATTTTAAAAAACAGGGTAAAAAGCTACTTTTCATTCACGCCAACCCTAGCCCCCTCGCCAAAGCTAAGCCCTAGAATTTCAAAGATGATAAGCGAAACAACCCACCTTGAATACATCATCACAAACACCGAAGCAGACGCACTAATCCTTGAAAATTCCTTCATCAAACAGCTAAAACCAAAATACAACATTTTGCTTCGTGATGACAAAACCTACCCATACATTTTTGTAAATTTAGATGATGAGTTCCCACGTTTTGAGATAACTAGAAAGGTTATAAAAGGCAAAAATATCCGCTACTTTGGACCATTTTTTACCGGCTCTCGTGAGCTTTTAGACGCACTTTATCTAAACTATAAACTAGCTCAAAAAGGCTCTTGTTTAAAGGGCAAAAAGGCGTGTTTGTTCTATCAAATCAACCGCTGTCACGCACCTTGTGAGGGCAAAATTTCAAAAGATGAATACGCAAAGATTGTCAAAGATGCAACAAACGCTATTTTAAATCCAAATTTGCTAATTTCTAGACTTGAAATTTTAATGCAAACCTACGCAAAAGCCCAAAACTACGAAGCAGCTGCCACTACAAGAGATCAGATAAACACACTAAAAAATATGCAAACAAACATTGAGGTTGATATCGCAAAACTGCAAGATTTTGAAGTATTTGCCATTTGTGCTAAAAACGAGCTATTTTGTATCGTTCGTTTTAGCGTTATTAGCGGCAAAATAAGCGGTGTAAAAAGTGAAATTTTAAACGCACAGCAGGGCGAGATTAGCGAGATTTATAAGCAGGTTTTACTTGATAGTTTTAGCATTGACACTCCGCTAACAAGCACGAAAATTTACACGCTTGATGAGTTTGATGATATGGATTTAATTAGCCAGATTCTATCCACTCGCCACGGCAAGAAATTTAGCATTACTAGCCCAAAAACTGGCGAAAAACGCAAAATTTGCGAAATAGCCCTAAAAAACGCAGAACTAAGCATAAAAAACCACAAAAAAGATACGCTAATTGATGAGATAAAAGAGTATTTTAACCTAACTCACACGCCTTATACCATTGAGTGTTTTGACAACTCTCATCTGTTTGGACAGGCAAGCGTTGGGGCATTTATCCGCTATGAAAACGGCGAGTTTATCAAAGAAAAATACCGCCACACGCACCTAAAAAGCACAAATGATTACGAGCAAATGAGAGAGAGCCTAACATCAAGGGCGTTAAGGTTTGATAAGCTAAGTCCGCCTGATTTGTGGGTCATTGACGGCGGAGAGGCGTTGCTTAGCTTAGCAAGAGAAATTTTAGCTTCAAGCGGCGCAAACGTTGATGTCATCGCTATCTCAAAAGAGAAAATTGACGCCAAAGCACACAGAGCAAAGGGCAGTGCAAATGATAAAATTTACACGCAAAATGCGAAATTTTCACTTAGCCCAAACGATAAAAAACTGCAATTTTTTCAAAAATTAAGAGATGAAGCACATAGATTTGTAATTAGTTTTCACCGCAAAATTCGTGATAAAAACGCCAAAAACAGCTCAAAACTTAAAGAGCTTGGCATAAGCGAGGGCTCAATTTCTAAATTAGTAAAATTTTATGGAAGTTTTGATAAAATCCACAACGCTACTTATGATGAGATAGCAAAGCTAACAAACAAAAGCGTGGCAGATAAGTTATTTAAGGATAAAAGTTGATAGTATATAACGACCAGTTTAAGCTCATCGGTATGGGTAAAAAAGCCCTAGAAATTCTAGGTTATGAGAGCCTTGATGACTTTTTATCACTTCACAACGACCTTGATGATATCATTCAAGGGACCAAAAAAGATGAAAAGGTAAAATTTTTACAAACCATTTTAAGCTCAACAAACAACCTAAAAAAGCTATTTTTAAAGACAAAAACAGGGCACGTCGCCACGGCTATTGCAAAGGCACACCCTATTTATTTAGAGGGATTTAAAAAAATGTATGAGCTTGAACTCATTCACGAAAACACCTCATTTAGCGAAGATGAGGCGAAAAATCCGAACGAAAACAGCATAGAACTTCGCTTGCCGTTGCTTCTTAGCACACAAAAAAAAGAGATCGCGCAAACTTACAAACCGACATTTATTGATGAAAAATGGCTTGAAACAACCAGAAATTTCTTACACCTTGAAAAAGATGAGTTTGTCGGCTATTTAAAGCTTTATATCCAAAACGTGCGAAAAAACGACATTGCAATCCAAAGTGCGATGATGGCGTATAACACGCTTGGCATTAAAAAGCTAATCTCAAAGCTAAAAGAACCAGCGATGAATTTACATATCACACCACTTGTAAAAATTTACACAGATATTCAAAACTCAGACAGCAACGACCTTAGCGAGCTTATTTTAAACGCAAAGGATTTTATTGATGAGCTTGATTTACTGCTTAGAAAATATCAGGGAAACATATGAAAGATCTTAAACACTATTTAATCCTAACACCGCTACTTTTAATCACGCTTGGCAGTTTTTACGCTAGTTACTTTTTTCTTGATAAGATGATGTTTTCGCAAACCCTTGCAAATACGATAAATGAACAAATTTTGTTTAAAAACGTAGTCCGCTCACTAATGCGTGAGCGAAACGCAATCACAAGCCAAACGCCAAGTGCCGATGAAATCGCCTTTGCTAGAAGTAGGACTGATGATGATGTTAGTGCCTTGCTTGACGCTAGAAGCGACGAGAGCATTACTTCGCTTACCACACAGATTAATGCGATTCGCGACAATATGGACGATGCGATAAAATACTCAACAATCTTTTTTAGCTTTTATAGCCACATAAATAGCTTTATTAACGAAAACTACGCCCAGTTTATCAATAACGAAGAAACCAGCGAGAGCATTAGAGATTACATAGTCGCACTCTCGCTAATTTATCAAAGCACAAATAATCTAAATTTAGATAGAGAATACATAGCCCAAGCCATCATAAACAACGAAGAAATCGGCAAAAAAAGTGTCGGCAGGTGGCTAATAAATAGAGATCTTGAAGCACTAAACACAAGCTACTTGCCAACAGAAGAATCAAGACTAAGGGTGTCAAAATTCATTGAAGCGTCCGAAATTTCAAGCACAATTGGCAAAATGGGCGAACTGCTTTTTTCAATCCTTGAAGGCAATAACCCAATCATTTCAAAAGAAAATTTAGCAAAAATTGATGAGTTTGAGCGTGATAAATTCTCATTTTTAATTGAAGTTTCAAACATCGTTGAGTCCGAGCTTTCAATAGCCAACAAGCACCTTTTGCAGTTTTATGAAATGTGGGTTTTAATCTTTATAACCACCGCTTTTGCTGTGTTATTTATGTTTTTTGCACTAGCTAGGGGCGTTAAAACCACGATTAATCTACAAAATGCAATAAACGGCGTTAGAGTGCAAATTGACGCAAGCAAAAAGGATATTTCAGGCTATAAAATTTTAGAGTATTTTGCAAAATCTTATAACGATTTAAGACGCTCATTTGAGTATTTAAACGAGTTTAACAACATAAAAAACGGCTATTTAGAGAAAATTTCAAAAAAACACAAGCTAAATTTCTTAGATAAATTCCAAAGTCTTGCATTTTTGCGAAAAACCCTGACCTCAGCCGAGCAGGTAAAAGCCATAAATGTCCTTGAAGAAAACTACTCAAAACTATCGGTGGATTTAAGCAATATAGAAAAAATTATCCACTTTGAAAGCCGAAATATCGTGGTTGAAAATACCGAGTTTGACCCGCAAGAAATTTTCAAAATCACTCTTGAATCTCGCCTTGATGAGATAAAAGACAAGCAGATAAACTACGTAACATTTGTTGATCCACGCATCAAAAACGAGCTAAGTGGCGATAAAAATAAGATAATTAGCATAATCTCAAACGTCCTTTCGTGTGCGATTTATCAATGCAGCCAATACGCAAAGGTAAGCGTGGAGATAAGACAGGCGAGTGATAACGAAAACGCCGATATTTCAACGATTAGAGTTGATATTAAAAACAACGCCGATTTTATGGGCAGATATGATATACAAGCGGTTGATGAGCATAAAGTGCCAAGCATTAAAGATGAGTTTATCTCATTTTGGCTCTCTATCTCAAATATCTACCTAAAATCGCTCGGCTCAAACCTTGAAATCAATGGCGCAAAAGATACCGGCAACGAATTTTCATTTACCTTAGTCCTAAAAACTCACGATATACAAAAGCAAAAAGAGCGTTTCATAAGAGATATAAAAATCGCCTACATTAGCGACACCGACGAAGAATACAACGAATTTTTCAAAGAGACGATGATGGGTATGCATTTTGGGTTTGAAACATTTACAAATTTTAACAAAATCAAAACCCAAGATGATTTTGATGTGATCTTTACAAGAAGCAATAAAGATAACCAAGGCACGCAAATCAAGCACCTAATCAAACTACGAGACCCACTCACGCCGTCAAAAATTTTGCAGTATTTACAAAGTAATGTCAGCCTTGATGACACGCAAAAATTCATCCTAAACAAGCCACAAATTTTGATTTTAGAGGATAATATTATAAATTTAAACCTAATCAAATACGCCTTTGAACGCTACAACGTGGAGATTACGGCGATAAATGAATACCGAAATATCCTTGAAATCATCAAAAAACGCAACTTTGATGTGATTTTTATGGATACTGGACTGCTTGGCGTAAATAGTATTGAGATCGCCAAAAAATACAAATCAAGCGAAATTTCAAAGCACACGCCAATGGTGGCAATGATATCAAACACCAGCCACGTCTCATCAAGCCAAGCGCTTGAAGTCTTTGATGATTGCATAAAAAAGCCATTTAGCAAAAAGGAGCTAAACCGCATTTTAACGAGCTTTATTGTGAATTTTGATGCATTCTCAAAGAGCGAAAGCACCTACGCAAAAAGCCAAAATATCCTTATCTTTAAGAAATCTAGCATTGAGAATAAAATCATCACGAGTGCCTTGCCAGAATTTAGCAAATTTATCACGATAGCAAACAACTTTGATGAGTTTAAGCACGATTTAAAAACCACGCCGTATGGGCTGATTTTTATTGATGAGGGCGTGAAGGGCTTTGAGGCACAAAAGCTAGTTGAGAACGTAGAGAGCGCTAGAATGAGCTTTGGGACAAACACAAAGCTGTTTATTTTTAGCAATAAATCTCAGTCAAGTTTTAGCATTAAGCACTACATTAAAATTTTATCGCCACAAATCAGCAAAGAGCAGGTCGCTGACATCGTAAAACAGGAATTTGGCGTCAAAGTCGGCAGCATTGAGCGGGGGTATTGACCCCGATTTTGCTTAAATGCTGGTGTGTTTTGATTTAAATTGCGTTTAAAATTTTCTCTGCCACAAGGCGTGGGTTTTGTGCCTTATAAATTGGGCGACCAACCACGATAAAATCGCTTAAATTTTCTTTTGCCGTGTTTAAGTCAGCCACTCTTGATTGATCATCTGTGCTTTCGCCAAATGGGCGAATGCCGGGCGTTAGGGTTAGAAATTTTGCGTTTGTGGCGTCTTTTATCATCTTGCTTTCAAAGACCGAGCAGACCATACCATCAAGCCCGGCCAGGTAAGCGCTAAGGCTAAATTTTCGCACCGCATTTTCAATGCTATCGTTATAAACCGCCCTAAACTCATCATCGCTAAAACTAGTAAGCGCTGATACGCCAAGCACGAGTGGGCGACGTGGCAGGGCGTTTAGACGTGCCATTACCTCACTCATCGCGCGCTCTCCGGCACTTGCGTGGATGTTTATCATATCAACGTTTAAATTTGCGATAACCTCTGCAGCGTCAGCCGTGGTGTTTGGTATGTCATGAATTTTTAAATCCAAAAAGATTTTAAAACCCAAATTTTTAAGCTCATTGACAAACTCCGCTCCGTCGCGTAAATACGCCCTAAGCCCTACTTTTAGCCACAAATCAAGCCCTTTAAGCTCCCTTGCTAGGTTTAAATTTTCATCACGACTAGCCATATCAAGGGCAACGCAAAGTTTCATTTTATCGCACCCAAAACGCCATTTATAAATCGTGGGCTGGTGTCGCTTGTAAGCTCTTTTGCAAGCTCGACCGCTTCGTTGATGATGACAGCCCTATCCGTATCGCCAAGGCTAATCTCAAAAATGGCAAGTCTTAAAATCGCTCTCTCAACCACGCCGACCTTGCTGATATCGCCGTCTTTTAGGTGCGATTTTAAAATTTCATCAATCTCATTTTGCTTAGCCAAAATCTGCCTAAACGTATCACTCGCCTGAGTTTTTCGCTCATTTCGTATCTTTTTTTCTTCTAAAAACTCACCTATAAACTCATCGCTACTGCTGCCCATTTCGTGTGCGTAAAGTAGCGAAACTACCGCTTGTCTAGCCTGATGACGAGTAGCCATTTTACGCCTTTAAGCTTTTATAAAGGCTAAGCATTTCAATGACGCCAGTCATCGCCTCAAAGCCCTTGTTGCCGGCTTTTGAGCCAGCTCTTTCAATGGCTTGTTCTATATTATCAACCGTTAAAACACCAAAAGTTACTGGCAGTCCGTATTTTAGCGTGATGTTTGCAATGCCCTTTGTGGTTTCAGCTGAAACGTAGTCAAAGTGCGGTGTAGAGCCACGAATCACCGCTCCCACACAGCACACGGCGTCAAATTTACCGCTCTCAAGCACCTTTTGCAGTGCCATAGGAATTTCAAACGCACCAGGCACCAAAATCAAGCTTAAATTCGCCTCATCTCCGCCGTGGCGTAAAAACGCATCACGCGCACCCTCAACCAAGCGGTCGGTTATGATATGATTAAACCTAGCGTTTATTATCGCAACTCTCTCATCGCCATTTAAGCGTAGTTTGCCTTCAATTATTTTCATTTTTGTCCTTTAAAATTTTCTTGATTTTAGCAAAAAAATTATAAAAGTTAAATAGTGATTATGTTTGATTTTTTGTTAATATAAATTAATTTTTGTGTTCGTTTTTGTATTTTGTAAATATATTTTTCCATAAAATCAAAATCAATTTGGTTATTTTTTGTCGGTAAAAATACAATCTCATTTTTTATGGCAGTTTGACTTCTTTTTTTGTTGTATGCATAATTTAGTATCTTTATATTTTTATTTAAAATAGAACAAAAATAAAATGCTAATTTTTCATTCATTTTAAATTTAGGGCGTAAAATTTCAACATGATCAGAGGCGCTAAAATTTTCTTTTTGATAAAAGCATGTTCCTAAAACTGCACTATCTATCGTTAAACAATCTCCAAGCTCTGTAAAAAAGTTGTAATAACCAGCTATACCATTATTTATGGCTTGTGTCGTAATATATGGGAATTTGCCTTTGCCAATTAGTTCTAATTTAGCTTTTGGCGTGGTTTTGCTACCACTAATATTAAATAAATCACTAACTTTATACTTTTGCCATTTTATATCTATAAAATCCTCATATTCATTAAAATCAAATTCTACTCTCTCGATTTTCCAAAAATCTATAATAATTTATGAGTTTTTGCGTGTGGTTTTGTTTAATTTCTTTTATAAAATTTTCCATTAAAGTAAAATTTGGATTGCCAAAATCATCAATTGGCAACAATATGATATGTTTTTCTAATGTGTTTTGTCTATACTGTTTTCCGTAACCAAAATTAAATTTATCCTTATTAATAATGGCACTTATAAAATGCATAACATATATACTTATATTATTTTTTGATTTTAATACCAATACGTTATCATCACAACAAAAATCCTTGATATGCACAAAGGAATTACAAAACATATCAATCGTAATTGCATTATTGAAAATCTTTTGGTTTTCGTTGCTTATAAATTCTTTTACACCCAAATTCGTTTCACCTGCCGTCACAAGCGGATAAGCACCACTTTGACGATTGTTTTTTGTAAGCCTTGAACCTCTTTCGTATTCAAATAAATCAATAAGCTTGAAATTACCCCATTTTACATTTAATTTATCAAAAAGACTTTGGGCTATCTGCATAATAGCCTCTTTGATAAAGTTTGATAAATGAGAATTTGAAGTATAAATATCAGTAAAATCGCCGCGCGATTTACTCTCTCTCTCTCTCTCTCTCTCTCTCTCTCTCTCTCTCTCTCTCTCTCTCGATTGGCAAGCATATTATAATATAAAATCAACTTTTGCATTTTAGCTTCTATATTCTTTATATAGTTTTCCATAAAGTCGAAATCAATATTACCGCTAGTTACAGGGAGTTGTATGTATGATTTTTTTAAATCGGTGCTTGAGATTTGATCATTATAAACACCATTAAACGACTTTTTAAAGAGATTTACCAAAAATAAAGCGATATATTTATTAAGACAACGTTTAATCGGCTTTAAACAATGAACTTTCATATCTAAGCTTGCTCTATACGGATGATAAAAACAAGTTCCCAAAAAGGATAAAGATATAAAATTTTCTTGAATTCTATAATTTTTTGACGACAAATCACTATAATACCCAGAAATACCATTATTTAAATTGGTTACAGATATTCTTGGAGTTTTCCCGGAATTTAATTCATTTTGTGAGATATTTGCTCCAGTTTCAATGATAAAAACATCTGCTATTTTAAATTCTTCATACTCCAAATTCAAACCTTAATTTTTATTTCATCTTCATCTAAATTTATATCACTTCCATACAAAACGCTCTCTAAAATAGTTTTTTCAAACTCCTTTTTATCAATGCCATTTTCAAAAAGCATATAATCAAGCACTACTTTTTTAAAATCCTGCTCGGTTATCTCAAATTTAGGTTCAGGCATTTTGTATTGCAAACTTTCGTTTGGTTTTATCCACTGGCAGCTTTCATCACCACTTTGTTTATATATCACATCCACCCAAAAATCTTCAAGCTCTTGCCATTTGCCTTTTAGGTCGTGGCGACCTTGATTTTTAACGGTTTCTAGTCCGTCTTCTTTTATATAGCAACCAAAAATTTCCTTATTTCCCTGCGGTTCGTGAGCTTTAAAAATAAAAATAGACGTTTCAGCAGCACCTTTTACCCTAGTAAAGATTTCCTTTGGTAGTTTTATAATTTTTAAAAGAGAGTGTTTTTTGAGCCATTTTAAAACTTGTTTTTTACCGACTTCAAGTTTATTACTAGGCAACAAAAACGCACAAATAGCTCCGCTTTCTACATTATCAAGCACATTTTTTACTATCGGCAAACAACCAAATTTATTCTCATAAGGTGGGTTCATTAAAACTTTTGTTATTTTCTTGCTCTTTATCCACTCGCAAGCCGCTTCACTCCTAGCGTCATCGTGAGTTAAATTCGTTTTGCCATCTTTATGGATAAGCATATTAGCACAAGCTAATGCAAAAAGTTCTTTATCAAATTCTATACCAAAAAGTCTCTCGTTTTGTATCTGTCTTACGGCGTTTTCATTAAAATTTCCGCCGACTTCGTTTATCATATTATTCATAGATTTTACTAAAAATGCACCACTTCCGCAACACGCATCAAGAACATTGTCTTTGTAATTTACATTTGCAATGCGATACATTAAGCTTGTAATATGGTCGGGAGTAAAAACTTGCCCAGCTTCACTTTTACCTTTATAACGAGTAAATTCATTAAAGAAAATTCCCATCACATCTTCGCCGTTCCAACTTTCAGCTTTTATATAGCCAGAAATTGCAATAACATCATCAATAAAACTATCAATAGCCTTTTGATTTTTTGTGTAATTAAAACTTATGAGATTAAATTGCTCTTTTATGATATCCAGTTTTAAATTTAGAGCCTTTTGTTCGCTGTAAGAATTTTCTAGCGTCTTAATAATTTCGCCTTGTAGTGTAGCAAAATCTCTACCTTTTAGTCCATTTAAATTAGCACCCTTTCTATCAGCGACTAAGGCACAAGCTGTAAAAATCATCCTGTGTTTTAGGTTATTTATGCCAAAATTCGTATGTAAATTATCATTAATGGATTTTGTGCAAGAGTAAATTTTTGGTTTGTCAATGCTACTTTGCGTAAAGAGTTTAAGATAATAGTCTTTGCTAAAAAGCTCGTTGTCTTCGCGATAAAATTTATCGTTTTTATATATTATCGCCTCATTACCATTGTATAAAATTCCGACAACTTGATTATATTTTCGTTGGGTTATTTTTATATATTCTTCAAGCTGTGTTAAATTCGAGTTTAAATTTGAATTTGGTTCGTAAGCCTTGGTTTCTAAAACAATTGCTGTATCGTTTATATCATATGGAAAATACCAACCATCTGGCTTTTGATTAATACCATCAAAGCCAAGCTGATTAAATGTCGTAATTTGCCCAACCCCACTTCGTGCCTCTTTGGTATCTTCAAATTTTAGCAAAATACCAGCATGTTGTCTTATTTTATCTTCACTTATCTTTTGCATTCCAAACTGCATAATTTTTACCCTAAAATCTCTTGTATTTTCATCGTCTGCTCTACAACCTTATCAAGCTCGTCTAAGCTTAGCATATTTGGTCCGTCGCATAGTGCTTCGCACGGATTTATGTGCGTTTCGTAAAAAAATCCATCCACGCCTACACTGGCCGCCGCACGTGCTAAATACGGCACAAATTTAGCGTCCCCACCGCTCTTTTCGCCAAGCGCGCTAGGCATTTGCACCGAGTGCGTGGCATCAAAAATCACCGGCGCAAATTCACGCATAAGCACGAGATTTCGCATATCCACGACAAGGTTGCCGTATCCAAAGCTATTACCGCGCTCCGTTAGCCACACGCCGTTTTCGCGCGCCGCTTCGTATCCATCGGCTAAAATTCCGCGCGTTTCAAGCACTTTTTTGACGCTATGCTTCATCGCACTAGCCGCTAAAAACTGCCCTTTTTTGATATTTACGACCGCGCTCGTTTTTGCAGCGGCTACTAGCAAATCAGTCTGGCGACACAAAAACGCTGGAATTTGAAGCACGTCAGCCACCTGTGAGACCGGCTCCGCCTGATAGCTCTCGTGAATATCGGTTAAAATTTTAAAGCCAAATTTCTCTTTCACACGAGCTAAAATTTCACAACCCTTTTCAAGTCCCGGGCCACGAAACGAACTAATGCTCGTGCGATTTGCCTTATCAAAACTTGACTTAAAATAAAAATCTATTCGCTTATTATCATTAAATTTCGCCAAACGCTCAGCGACTGCCATCACAAGCTCTTCGCTCTCAATCACACACGGCCCTGCTATTAAAATCATCACTTCTCCCTTACTACGATAATACCGCTAAAAATGACTAGCATTATACCAAAAAATGCGACGTGATTTGGCAGAGCGTCGCCTAAAAAAAATCCGATAAAAATGGTAAAAACCACATCAAGATAGCTCACGGCTGCGACCACGCCAGCCTTTGGACTTGCGGCGTAAGCCTTTGTTAAATACACTTGAAAAATTAGTCCAGCAACGCCCATTAAAAGGATTAAAATGCAGTTTTTAAGACTTGGTATAACAAATGGCGAGAGTAAAAAGTCAAGCGGTTCATAGCTAAAATTTTCAGCCAAAGCCATAAAAACAAGCGGCAAAGCCGACCCCCACGCCATAAAAGATAGGACAATCGTTCTAGTATCATAACTTCGTTTTAGCTCTTTTACGCTCGTGTAAGCAAGTGCTGCTCCAACACCGCTAAAAAGTCCTAACCAGTCGGATTTTGATATGCCTAAATTTGGTTGAATAACAAACAAAATTCCCACAAATCCTAAAAAAATCGCACCCCAGCCTTTAAGACTTAGTCGCTCTTTAAAGACAATTGCAGCAATAATTGCCGTAAAAATCGGACTGGTTTTTGAAAATGTAAAAGCTGCACCTAAATTTATGTGAGCGATATTGTAAAAAAATGCAAAAAGTGCCATAGTGCCGATAAATCCGCGAAACATCAAAAGCCAAAAGTGTCCGCCCTTTTGTTTTAATGGGCTTTTAAAAATCGCATAAATAATTATAAAAAGTCCAACAACATTTCTAAAAAATACCACTTCAATACTTGGTAAATCAGCACTTAAAATTTTCGCAAACGCCCCAGTAGTCGCAAACAAAACAGAAGCAATAATCATATAATAAACGCCTAAATTTCTGGCGATTAATCTAGCAAACAATCTAATCCTTTAAAATTTTAAACTCACATTTTAATAAATTTTGGCTTAAATTAATGAAAAAATAACTATAATATCGCCCAAAATAAGGACAAAACGTGCAAAAGATAATTTTAGTAGGCAAACCAAATGTCGGCAAAAGCTCGCTTTTTAACCGCTTGGCAAAACAGCGAA
Source organism: Campylobacter gastrosuis (assembly GCF_030249845.1). Taxonomy (GTDB): domain Bacteria; phylum Campylobacterota; class Campylobacteria; order Campylobacterales; family Campylobacteraceae; genus Campylobacter_A; species Campylobacter_A gastrosuis. Next base: position 51,614 of record NZ_JANURM010000007.1, read on the forward strand.
TAGCAATCACCTCAGATACGGCTGGCACGACAAGAGATACAAACAAAGCCGTGGTTGAAATTTACGGCAAAAGTTGCATAATCGTTGATAGTGGCGGACTTGATGATAGCTCAGAGCTTTTTAAAAATGTCAAAAAAAAGACACTAAACGAGGCTAAAAATTCAGACGCCATAATCTATATGGTAGATGGCAAGCTAATGCCAGATGATGAGGATAAAGCCCTATTTTACGAGCTTAGCGGACTAAATCTGCCAATAGCACTCGTGATAAATAAGGTTGATAGCAAAAAAGATGAGGCTAGGTCGTGGGAGTTTATTAGCTTTGGGGCAAAAGATGTTTTTAATATCTCTGTAAGCCACAATGTCGGCATTGACGAGCTAAATGAGTGGATAGAAAAACAGCTAAAAGATGAGATAAAAGCCGATTTAAGCGATGATTTTGACGATTTTTTAGATGAGTATGATGATAACGGCGAAATTAGCGTTGAAAATTTCAAAGATAAAAACATAAAAGTAGGCATAATCGGACGCGTTAATGTCGGCAAAAGCAGCCTTTTAAATGCCCTTGTAAAAGACAGCCGTGCCGTTGTTAGCGATATTGCAGGCACGACAATTGACCCAGTAAATGAAATTTACGAGCAAGGGGGCAGGATTTATGAGTTTGTTGATACGGCTGGGATTAGGCGTCGTGGTAAGATTGAAGGCATTGAAAAATACGCCCTAAACCGCACCGAGAAAATTTTAGAACAAGCAGATATCGCCCTACTTGTGCTTGACGCTAGCGAGCCTTTAAGCGAGCTTGATGAGCGTATCGCTGGGGTGGCTTCTAAATTTGAGCTAGGCATAATCATCGTTTTAAACAAATGGGATAAGAGCCAGATAGAGTTTGACACGCTTTGTAAGGATATAAAAGACCGCTTTAAATTCCTAGCCTACGCACCAATCATTAGCATTTCGGCACTTGGCGGTAAAAGAGTGCATAAACTTTATGATTTGATAAACGAAATTTATGAAAATTTCACGCAAAAATTGCAAACTTCAAAACTAAACGAAGTCATCACAGAAGCGACCAAAACGCACCCACTGCCACACGATAAGGGCAAAAGCGTGAAAATTTACTACGCCGTGCAGTTTGGCTATGCACCGCCAAAAATAGCTCTGATTATGAATCGCCCAAAGGCGTTGCATTTTAGCTACAAACGCTATCTTGCAAATAAGCTAAGGGCTAGTTTTAAACTTAGTGGCGTGCCAATTATTTTTATACCAAAAAAACGTGGGGAGGTTAGCGATGAAGAGCAGTGAAAATTTAGTTTTAATCGGCTTTATGGGCGTTGGCAAGGGTGCCACGGCTAGGGCGTTATCAAAGCTAATTGGCAGGTTTAATCTTGACTGCGATGACTTAATCCAAAGCAAAGAGAATCAAAAAATAACCGAAATTTTTGCTACAAAGGGCGAGGCGTATTTTAGGGAGCTTGAACGGGATTTGGCAAAATTTCTAGCCAAAAATGTAAAAAACACCATAATCTCAACTGGTGGCGGATTTGTCAATGTCAAAGGGCTAGGCAAAATCGGCAAAATCATCTATTTAAAATCAAGCTTTGAAGCGATTATACAAAAGATGCAAAAAAGCCAAAACAGCGAGAAAAAATTTGCCAAACGACCGCTTTTGCAAAACCTTGATAAGGCAAAGGAGCTTTTTAATTTGCGTGAGAAAATTTACGCAAAAAAGGCTGATTTTATCATAGAAGTAGAGAATAAAACGCCAAAACAGATAGCAAAAGAGATACGAAAAATCGTAAAAATTTAGCAAAGTTTTTAGCTGATTTTAATGCTTTCGTAAAAAATAAGCAAGGCTAACCAAATAGGTTTAAAAGCGAAATTTAAAAACGTAAATTTAAAAAAGTCTTGGCTTATATCTTTAAGCTAGGCTAGGCGACCGAGTATTTTACAAGGGAGTTGCCGTGTTGGCAATGACGCTTTTAAAGATAAAATGTGAATTTTAAAAAATGGCGAAGTATTTTTAGATGATTTTTATGCTTTGAAGTAAAAATAAGCAAGGCTAGCCAGATAGGTTTAAAAGCGAAATTTTTACGAAATCATTAAAAAGCACTAAAAAGACGAAGCCAAAAAAGGAGAAAATTTTGAGAACTTTAACCGGTCTTCAACCAAGTGGCAAACTACACATCGGCAACTACTTTGGAAGCATAAAACAGATGATAAAGGCACAAGATAGCGAAGATATGTTTATATTCATCGCAAACTATCACGCTATGACTTCGGTTGCGGACGCTAAAATTTTAAGGGCAAACACACTTGAAGCAGCAGCTGCGTTTTTAGCACTCGGCGTCAATCCTGATAGAGCGACATTTTGGGTGCAAAGCGACATAAAAGAGGTCTTAGAGCTTTACTGGGTGCTAAGCCAATACACGCCAATGGGACTTTTAGAGCGCGCTCATAGCTACAAGGACAAGGTCGCAAAGGGCATAAGCGCAAATCACGGACTTTTTAGCTATCCAGTTTTAATGGCAGCTGACATTTTGCTATTTGGCGCAGACGTCGTGCCAGTGGGCAAAGATCAAATCCAGCACGTTGAGATCGCTCGTGATATAGCGCTTAAATTTAACAACGAACACGGCGAGATTTTAAAACTACCTGAGTTTAGAGTTGATGAAAATGTCGCTGTCGTGCCTGGCACCGACGGGGCAAAAATGAGTAAAAGCTATGGCAATACGATTGAAATTTTTAACGACCAAAAAGGCTTAAAAAAGCAAATCGGCTCAATAGTAACGACATCAGAACCGCTTGAAGCACCAAAGCAATGGCAAACTTGCAACGTCTATAACATCGCAAAGCTATTTTTAGATGAGAGCGGACAAAATGCACTAAAAGCACGTTACGAGCGTGGTGGCGAGGGACACGGACACTTTAAAATGTATCTAAATGAGCTTATTTGGGAGTATTTTAAAGATGCGCGCGAGAAATTTGAGTATTACAAAAATCACAGCGATGAAGTGGAGCAAATTTTAAGCCAAGGCGCAAAAAAGGCAAAAGCCATTGCTACACCGATAATAGACAAAGTGCGACAAGCCGTTGGGGTGTATTAAAACACCTCATATTTTGTGTCGTTTGTGCGTTTTGTGCGTTTAAAAAGCTCGTTTAGTGGCTCTTTTTGCAGGGTGATTGCCTTTGCGGTATTTAAAAATTCGCTAAATTCTATCTCGCTTAAATCTTTTGTGCCGTTTTTTTGCAAAAATTCACGCAAAATTTCAAAGCCGTCAAGGCCAAATTTCAGGCTGTTATTTGTCGCCATTATTTGAGTTAGAGCGTCATCGCAAAAGCGAAAAACGCTCATTAAAAAGCCACGAACACTAAGGTTGTCGCTTGGGTCATCTAAGAAATTCTCTAAAACATCTAAATTTTTAGCAAGCATTCGCTCCATTTTCTATCCTTTTAAAATGGAGCATTTTAGCAAAATTTAGCTCATTTTTGGGTCGCTAAATGCACTAAGCTCTGGTGCGACGCCCTTAAATTTCTCAATATTTACTAGTGCTGTGTGGCTTATGTTGCCGTTTGCTAGCTGTGAGGTCGGTATGTCTATGGTTAGCACATTTGGGCAACCGTTTTTGCAAAGTCCGCTCTCGCTTGGGTCATACCACACGCCCTCGGCTAGTTTTACCACGCCTTTTAGGATATTTTTTGTTACCTTTGCACCAGCTACCACTTCGCCACGTTTATTAAACACACGCACCAAATCGCCGTCTTTTACGCCAAGCTCCTTTGCATCCTCTTCGTTTATCCAGATTGGCTCACGATTTGCCACGGCGTATTTATCACGAAGCGTGGTGTTGCTAAACTGCGAGTGAAGGCGGTCTGTCGGGTGAGCTGAGATCATATGAAATTTCGCCGGCTTATCCTTCATACCTAGCCACTCAATCGGCTCATACCACATAGGGTGCGGTTTGCAGTCTTCATAGCCCATTTTCTCAATCGTTTCAGAGTAAATTTCAATAAGGCCGCTTGGCGTGCCAAGTGCGTTTAGGATCGGATCTTCTCTAAATTCAGCGTATCTTACCCAGCCATCGCTCTCTGGGGTTGAGCTAAATGTAACTGGCTTATTCTCGCTCCAAAACTCATCAAACGGCTTCATCGGATTTACAAAATCAGGGATTTGGCTTACTTGATTTAGCGCTGCTTCATAATACTCTCTTATCCAGTCAAACTCGCTCTTGCCGTTATCAGTAAATGCGATAGCCAAACGCTCATCGTAAGCCTTGCAAAGGTCGGTAAATACTTGATAATCGTCCTTCGCCTCTGCAAATTTCTCAACGACCTGCTTCATCGGAGCGATATTCATATTTGAATAATCCCCAGTCATCGTTATGTCGTTTCTCTCATACTCAGTTGTAACTGGAAATACGATATCAGCCATTTTAGCCGTTGGCGTCCAGTAAGGCTCATTTACGACTATTGTCCTTGGCTTTTGCCACGCTTTTACGAGGCGATTTAGCTCTTGATGATGAACGAACGGATTACCGCCGACCCAGTAGATAAAGTCAATGTCTGGGTAGGTTATCTTTGTGCCGTTGTGATTAATCACTTTGCCAGGATTTAAAAGCGCATCGGCTATCCTAGCCACTGGGAATGCGTAGTTTGTCGCCTTTTGAAGCCAGCTCTGACCAGTCCCAGCCGTAGCCACCGCTTTTGCGACAAAGCGACCATTTTTATCAAATTCACCGCTATCAGTGCCGATAAACTCGCCTTTTTCGTTAAATTTACCCACGCTTGCGCTATTTACACCGCCAATTACAGCGCCTTTGCAAGTCGGAGCGCCGCCGTTTGAGTAGTGATAGCTAAGTCCAAAGCCACCGCCCGGTAAGCCGATTTGCCCTAGCATAGAACAAAGCGTTACAAGCATCCAGTGTGGCTGCTCGCCGTGATGAGCGCGCTGCATACCCCAGCCGCTCATAAACATCGTGCGTTTTGCAAAAAATAGCTCGGCTAACTCTTTAATCATCTTTTCGCTCACGCCAGAAATTTTACTCGCCCATTTTGCGTCTTTTGGCGTTTTATCGGTTTTGCCAAGCAAATAAGGTAGGAATTTCTCAAAGCCGTGCGTGTAGTTTGCCATAAATTCCTTGTCGTATTTACCGCTAGTATAAAGATGATGAGCCATACCAAGCATCATTGCCGTATCGGTATTTGGGCGCGGCGTAACCCACATAGCGTCTTTGAAAAACTCAGCCGTTTCGGTTTTTAGCGGGTCAATGATGATGATTTTTTTACCGCTGTCCCTTAGTTTTTCAAAATACATAAAGCCCTGCTCATCGGTGCTAGTCCAAGCGATACGAAGGGTCGCTAGCGGATTTGCACCCCAAATAACGACTACTTCTGAGCTTTCAAGCACGACAGGCCAGCTGGTTTGTTGCTCATAAACCTCTATCGTGCCAAGCACGTGAGGCATAATGATTTGACTAGCACCTGTTGAGTAATCGCCCAGTGAGCCGACAAATCCACCGCTTAAATTCATAAATCTATGAAGCAAAATTCGCGAGTTATGCACGTTACCACTTGATTTCCAGCCATAACTCCCTGCAAATACGCTCTCTAAGCCCTTAGCAGCCCTTGTCTTTTTAAGCTCACGAGCTACTAGCTTAATGGCGTCTTCATATCGCACACGCACCCACTCGTCCTTACCGCGAAGCTCTGGCTTTGGACTATCTGGGTTTTGTAGGTAGCTTTTTCTAACCATCGGATATTTTATGCGTGATTTATAAACTAGGTCGTGAGTATAGTATTGAAGCGGATTATAAACGTCGCTCGTTTTTTGATACGGCTTTGAGCCGATGACCTTGCCGTCTTTAACCTGCACGTTTAGCATACCCCAGTGAGCGGCGGTAAATACTTCGCCGTTTTTAACTAACCCGGTATTTAGGCTATCTGCAAGTAAATTTTTAGCCGTTACGCTTGAAAGCAAAGGCACAGCCGCTAAGCCCTTTAAGAAACTTCGTCTTTTCATTTTTTCTCCTTTTTTTGGCGGTTAAACCGCTGAAAATTTAGTTTGAACTCAAAATTCACAAAAATAATTTGAGATTATCTCGTGGAGTAAAAAAGATACCCACGAGAAAAACCCATTTAAATCATCTCACAAACCTTTGGGGCTATCTCGTGGAGTAAAAAAGATACCCACGAAATAAAACCTGCAAAACATAAAAATAACTCGTGCGAAGTATTGCAAAGTTAGACTAGGCGATTTTAAAATTTCAAGCGGAGCATACACGTAGTATGTGAGCATTGAAATTTTAAAATCAACGAAGTATAACAAAGCAAGACAAGCACCTTTTTTGACCGCAAAAATCCACAAAACGCCTTATCGCAAGATGGCTTTAAAAATTTAAACGCATTTTTAAATCATCTCACAAACTTTTGGGGCTATCTCGTGGAGCAAAAAAGATACCCACGAGAAAAACCCACAAAAAACCCAAAAATAACTCGTGCGAAGTATTGCAAAGTTAGACTAGGCGATTTTAAAATTTCAAGCGGAGCATACACGTAGTATGTGAGCATTGAAATTTTAAAATCAACGAAGTATAACAAAGCAAGACAAGCACCTTTTTTATTTAGCGTGTTTTTGCAGGTATTCGGTTATCAACCACTCATCCTTCTTCTCAATCGCCGTCCTGCTTAGCATTGATTTAAGCAAGTTTGGCCACTGATTTGCGTTGTATTGATTTGGCTGATGAAGCGAGTGGCACACGCCACAGCTGTTTTGATAAATCTCAGCCGCACGAGCAAATAGCGGTTTTACATCATCGTAAAAGTCGCCATCATCAACCCAAACGCTAGTTTTTACCAAATCCCACTTGCCGTTTTCGCCCTTTTTAACAAGCTCTGTTTTAAAATTCGCCGTTTTTGCAAAAGCTAGGGTGAAAATTCTATCCTTGTCGCTGTAATAAAGCACATTTGGGGCGGCTGGGTTTAGGTAGCCTTGCACCTGTATTTTTAGCTTTTTACCGCTTTTTTCTAGAATTTTAACGCCATTTGTCGGCAAAAGTCTGCCGATTGAGCTTTTTGCGTTTTCATCTGCAAAAACCGGCTTTACAATATCGCTATAAACTTCGCCGTTTGCGTAGATTAAACTAGCAAAAAGCGAGGCTAAAAGCACCTTTTTCATACCTTCTCCTTTAAAAATTTTTAACTATTTTAATTAAAAAGTATGATTAAAGTATGATTTTTAGATATATCTGATTTCGTTTTGAGTTCGTAGGTTTTCGTGCTGTAAATTTAGCTTGTAGCCAAGCCCCTGCGCGTTTAAAATAAGCTCGCTATAAAGCTTTTTGCGAAGCTTATAAACAAACGAGCGTATCGTATCTAGCGTGCAACTCTCATCATACCAAACGCAGTTTGCAAGCATTTCAAAGGTTACGATTCGGTTTTGATTTTTTAAAAATAGATGAAGAATTTCACGTTCTTTTTTTGTTAAGCTTACAGCCTTTTTATCCTTAAAAAGCTCCTTTGAAAATGCGTTAAAAGTAAAGCCGTTGCCTAAATTTATACTTGCAAAATCGCTTTGAAAGCTGTTTGCGATAAATGAAAGCTTCATTATCAAATCGCGCTTTTCGCACGGCTTTTTAAGCACTCCAACGCTTTTAAGATCAATAGCTTTAAAGATATTTTCATCGCTATCATAAGCCGTTAGAAACAAAATCGGCACGCTCTGGTCGCTTTGCCTGATGATTTTTGCCATTTCAAGACCGCTTAGCTTTGGCATATTTATGTCAGTTAGGATTAAATTTGGCGATTTTTGAGTGAAAATTTCAATGGCTTCGTGCGAATTTAAGGCTGTAAAAATTTCGCTTACATAGCCTAAAAGTGCCTGTTTTAGGGCGTCAAGCAAGAGCTCATCATCATCAACGATTAAAATTCTCACACCCTTTAAAATCTCTTTTATCTTTGCATACATTTTGCTTTATCCTGTAAATGTAGCGAAAATTTTGTAGGATTTTTTGGGCTTTTTAGCCTTAAATCTCCGCCTAAATTTTGAGCCAAAAGGCGTGCGACGTAAAGCCCCATACCAGTGCCACTTTTGTTTTTTGTGGTAAAAAACGGCTCAAAAATCATATTTTTTTGCCTAATGCCAGTGCCGTTATCAGCGACGCTAATTATAAACTCATTGCCACTTTTTTCAAGGCAAATCGTGATTTTTGGGGCTTGGTTTTTATAATTTAGGGCGTCTTTTGCGTTTGAGATTAGACTTAAAAGGATCTGTTTTATCTGTGCGCCGTTACTTTTTATGGCGTATTTTTGGCTCTTATCGTAGATGATTTCAAGCGAAATTCCACGCTCATTTAGCTTTTGGCGGACGATAAAAACCAGCTCATTTATTAGTAAATCAAGGCTGACTTTGCTAATTTTCTCATCGTTTTTGTAAAATTTCACAAAGGCGTTTGTCGTTTCATTCATCAGTTTTAGCCCCTGCTTTACCCTTAAAATATGTGAATTTATGGCAGCCAAATCGCCGTTTTTAACACACTCGCTAATCTCATCAAGGCTTAAAAACACCGCATTTATGGGGCTTTGGTGCTGATGAGATATGGCACTCATCATCTCGCCAAGACTTGCCATTTTTGAGTTTAGACTTAGCATATGTGTTTGCTTGATTTTTTCATTTTCAAGGGCTTTTTCGTAGCTTATGTCGCTTGCTGTAACGATTAATCCGTCAAAGAGAGTGCCGTTTTTTAGGACATTTGCGACATTTATACGAAAATATGAGCCATCTTTAACGATGATATTTTCAAATAAATTTTTGCTACTTAATTTTTGGTTAAAAATTTCTACCAAAAATGAGAGTTGGGCGACATTTTTTACTAAATTTTCTAAATTTTGCCCCAAAAATGACTTTGAAGCAAGGACAAAAATGCTCTCAAATTTTTTATTTATAAAGCTAATTTTACCGCTCTCATCAATGCACAAAACTGCCAAATTTGGGCTTTTTGCCAGTGCTTGGTTGATATTCAAGGCTTACCTGTAAGCGACGATATTTAGCCCAAATCCGCTAATGCCGACAAATTCTTTTTTATTTGAGCTTAAAAGCTCAATCTCGCTAATGCCAAAGTGCTTTAAAATTTGTGCGCCGATGCCGTAGTCTTTGGTGTTTTCGCCGTTTGTATCGCTGTCTAAAAAGACTAAAACTCCGCCGTTTTGGCTTAAAAATTTCACGCCTTGCATAAACTCATCAAATTTTTGACTACTTAAAAGCTCGTAATCTTTGGCGATTTTGTGGAATTTCACGTTTGTTTTTGGCAAAATTTCGCCAAAAGTAAATGCCACGTGAGTTTGGTTTTTGTGATCTTTTATCTCGTATTTTAATGCCTTAAATCCGCAAAGCTCCGATAAAATCGGCTCTTTTACATCTATTAGGCTCTCGCTGTTTAGGCGGTATTCAACCAAATCTGAAACGGCGACCATATTTATGCCGTGCTGTTTGCAAAAAATTTCTAAATAATCGCGCCTTGCCATTGTGCCATCATCTTTTACAATCTCACAAATGGCTGCCATTGGTACAATCCCAGCCAAACGGCACAAATCAACCGAGCCTTCGGTGTGTCCGGTTCGTTCTAAGACTCCGCCGTTTTTAGCAATGAGTGGGAATATGTGTCCGGGGCGGACAAAGTCCTCTGGCTTTGAGAGTGGGTCAGCAGCAAGTCTCATCGTAATGTCGCGCTCATAGGCGCTAACGCCGGTGGTTACGCACTTTGCGTCAATTGTAATGGTAAAAGCCGTCTCGTGGCTTGAAGTGTTTTTATCCACCATAAGTGGCAGATTTAGGCGTTTTGCGTTGGCCTCATCCATAGCTAGGCACAAAATCCCCTTTGCCTGAGTGATTGTAAAATTTACCTTTGCCATATCGCTTAAAGCAGCGGCAAATACGATATCTCCTTCGTTTTCTCTATCCTCATCATCAACCATAACAATCATTTTGCCATTTCTTAAATCCTCAATGGCTTGTCTTACCTTTTGAAATTTCATCGCTTGTCCTTGTAGTTTAGATTATGCGATTATATTGAGTTTTTTATGAGTTTTGGTTTAAAAAGCTTTTTTCTAAATTTAGCAAAAATTGCTTGGTTTTAACGCCACCAAAGCCAGAATATCCGCCAAGTCCGCACACGCTAACGACCCTGTGGCAGGGGATTATGATTGGGATTTTGTTTTTTGCGTTTGCTGTGCCAGCTGCTCTAAATGCGTTTTTAAATCCGGCGTTTTGGGCTAACTCTTTGTAGGTGATTGTCGTTGCGTAGGGGATTTTTAAAAGCTGGGCGTAAATTTTTTGCATAAATAAAGTGCCATAAAGTCTAACTGGCGTGCGAAAATTTTGCAAAGTGCCGTTAAAATAGGCATCAAGCTCGGCTAAACAGAGATTTAAAATTTCATTTTTAACCGCTACTTTTTGATAATCTTTAACAAAATTAATCTCGCAAACAGCATCTTTTGTAGCTAAAATTTCTAAAACACAAATTGGCGATTTAAAGTAGCAAATGTCTAAAAATTCGCTAGTTTTAGGCATTTACTCTTCGTAAGCACCGATTGAGAGAATTTTCTCAACCCTTTTTTCAACAAGCTCGTTAATATTTAGCTCTTTTAGCTTTGCAAGTTCGGTTAAAAAATACTCGCCAAGTGCCTTTGCAGCACTTACCTTATCTCTATGAGCCCCATTTATCGGCTCTGGTATAACATCATCAATGAGTTTTAGCGACTTTAAATCATCGGCTGTGATTTTCATCACCTTTGTGGCTTGTTCTTGTTTGAGTGGGTCATTCCACAAAATCGCCGCACAACCCTCTGGCGAAATAACCGAAAAGACCGAGTTTTTCATCATCGCAAGTCTATCAGCAACGCCTATTGCGAGCGCTCCACCACTGCCACCTTCGCCGATGACTACGGCTATTGTTGGAGTTTTTAAATTTGCAAATTCAAAAAGATTTCTAGCGATAGCCTCGCTCTGACCTCGCTCTTCTGCACCAACGCCCGGATACGCACCCGGAGTGTCAATTAAAAATAGTATCGGCAGGGCAAATTTTTCAGCCATTTTTGCCACTCTTAACGCCTTTCGGTAGCCCTCGGGATGAGGCATACCAAAATTTCGTTTTAGCTTGTTTTTCGTGCCTCTGCCCTTTTGTTCGCCAATTACCACGACCTTTTGACCGCTTAAATAACCGATATAGCAAACAATAGCAGGGTCATCTCTATACGCTCTGTCGCCGTGAATTTCATAACAATCAGTAAGCAACGCCCTAATGTAGTCAATCGCATAAGGGCGGTCTGGGTGGCGTGCTAACTGCAAACGCTGGTATTCGTTTAGGTTTTTATAGACCTTTGTGACCTCTTTTTCTAAATTTTTATTTAAAATCTCAACGGCGTGCTCATCGCCACGAATTTTCGCCGTTGCAATATCATCATCTATCTGTTTTATGCTCTTTTCAAAATCCAAATAGCTTGACATTTTAATCTACTTTCTTAAAAATTACCGAGCCGTTTGTGCCACCAAAGCCAAATGAGTTACTCATTACAGCCTTTAACTCCGCCTTTCTAGCTACGTTTGGCACGTAGTCTAGGTCGCAATCAGGGTCTGGCGTGATTTGATTTATGGTCGGTGGGATAATGCCATCACGTATCGCCATAACCGAAATAACCGCCTCAATCGCACCAGCACCGCCTAAGCAGTGTCCGGTTTGTCCCTTTGTTGAGCTTACTGGTGGGCAGTTTGTGCCAAAAATTTCTTTTAGGGCTGCTGTTTCGTTTTTGTCATTTGTAGGCGTTGATGTGCCGTGTGCATTTACGTAATCAATCTTTAAATTCCCAGCCATTTTTAGGGCTTGTTTCATCGCATTTGCCGGACCTTCAAGCGTTGGCGAAGTGATATGATATGCATCTCCGCTCTCGCCAAAACCGACTATTTCAGCGTAAATTCTAGCCCCTCTTGCCTTTGCTGCCTCATACTCTTCAAGCACCAAAGCGCCAGCACCCTCGCCCATTACAAAGCCATCTCTATCGCCATCAAATGGGCGTGAGGCGTGTTCTGGGTCGTCGTTTCTTGTTGAGAGTGCCTTCATAGCGGCAAATCCGCCAACACCAACGCCACAAATCGTTGATTCAGCACCGACAACTAGCATTTTATCAGCCTGTCCTAGCATTATACACTTTGCGCCTTGTGAAAGTGCGTGAGTGCCAGCGGCACAAGCGGTAACACTTGATAAATTTGGTCCTTGAAGTTTATGATTGATTGAAACTATGCCACCAAGCATATTAACAAGAGCTGAGGGGATGAAAAAAGGCGAAATTTTTCTCACGCCCTTTTCTACTAATGTTTGAGAATTTTTCTCAATATTTGGCAGACCGCCGATACCAGCAGCCGAGCTTACGCCAAATGTAGTGCTATCAAAATCGCTAAAATTCGCGTCCTGCATAGCTTCTTTTGCGGCTTTTACGCCAAGCTGTATGAAGCGATCTACCTTTTTTACCTCTTTGCCGTCAAAGACGCTAAGTGGGTCAAAGTCCGTAATCTCAGCTGCTATTTGCACTGGGAACTCGCTAACATCAAACGAAGTTATGCGTTTTACTCCGGTTTTGCCTTCGCAAATAGCCTTAAAAGAGCTCTCTTTATCAAGCCCAAGTGCGGTTATCATACCTATACCTGTTACTACGACTCGCTTCAACACATCTCCTTTAAAAGGGCTTATTTGCCGAGTTTTTCTATATAATTTACAACGTCAGAAATGCTAATTAGTTTTTCTGCTTCGCTATCTGGAATTTCTACTTCAAATTTCTCTTCAAGAGCCATAACAAGCTCAACAACGTCAAGGCTGTCAGCACCTAGGTCTTCAATGATTTTTGACTCTAGTTTTACAGCATCTGGCTCAACACTTAGCTGTTCTACAACCACATCTCTAACATCTTCAAATATTGCCATTTTTGTTCTCCTTGTAAAAAATCGTGCCTATTTTATAATATTTAAACTTAAATAAAGCCTTACATATAAAGTCCGCCGTTAATTTTTAGCGTTTCGCCAGTAATATAACTTGCATAATCGCTTAATAAAAACGCCACGCCGTTTGCTATCTCACTAGCCTCGCCAAGCCTTTTTAGCGGGATATTTTCAACATAAGCCTTCTTAACCTCATCGCTTAAAACAGCCGTCATATCGGTTTGAATAAATCCTGGCGTTATGGTATTAAAACGGACATTTCTACTTGCACCCTCTTTTGCAAAGCTCTTACTCATCGCTATCATCGCACCCTTACTTGCTGAGTAATTAACCTGCCCAGCGTTACCTGTTTCGCCGACAATTGAGGCGATATTTACGACCGCTCCAAAGCGTTTTTTACTCATCACTTTAAGTGCCTCACGGCAACCAATAAACGATGAAGTAAGGTTTGCTTCAATCACGCTTGTAAATTCATCAGTTTTCATACGAAGTGCTAGTTTGTCGTTTGTGATACCAGCGTTATTTACAAGATAGCTTAACTCGCCGTCGGTATCAACGATTAAATTTATACCCTTTATAAACTCATCTTCATCTGTAACGTCAAAATTTATAACCGCTGCTGTGCCACCATTTTTGTTTATCTCATCAGCCAAAGCATCGGCAATCTCTGGCTTTGAGCGGTAGTTTATCCACACTTTTAGCCCCATTTGTGCCAAAGTCCTTGCAATCTGTGCTCCGATACCACGACTTGCACCCGTGATTAACACATTTTTACCCGAAAATTTCATATTTGCTCCTTAATTGGTTTGTCATTTTATCTTGTCTAAAAATTTATTTCATTGAAATTTTGCATTTTAGCAAACAAAAGGTAAAATAACGCAAAATTTTAAAGGACAGCGTGATGAAAATTTCAAAATACAACGCAAACGGCAACGACTTTGCCATTTTTCACACCTTTTTTAGCAAAGACAGAAGCGATTTAGCGGTTAAAATTTGCGATAGACAAAACGGCATTGGAGCGGACGGATTAATCGTGATTTTACCGCACGAAAACGCCATAAAATGGGAGTTTTACAACTCCGACGGCTCGCACGCAAATATGTGTGGCAATGGCTCACGAGCAGCATTTTTATACGCTTACAAAAATGGCTTAATTGGCAAAAACTCAACGCTTTTAACTGGTGCTGGCGTGATAAGTGGGGCAGTTAGCGATGATGTTGTTGAGGTTGAGCTAACAAGTCCAAAAATTTTAGATGAAAATTTAAACGAAGAGGGCAAAACGTGGCATTTTTACGATACTGGCGTGCCTCATCTTGTGCATTTTTGTCAAAATTTAGATGATTTTAGCCTAGATTTAGCTAGAAATTTAAGGCAAAAATACAACGCAAATGTGAATTTTGCAAAGATAATTGACGGCAAATTGTTTGTTAGGACTTTTGAGCGTGGGGTGGAGGATGAAACCTTTGCTTGTGGGACTGGTATGGCTGCTTGTTTTTACGGCGCGGTGCGAAATTTTGGGCTAAATGAGCAAGTTAGCGTCTATCCAAAAAGTGGCGAAAAGCTTGGATTATCACTAAGAAATGGCAAGATATTTTTTAGCGGTGCGGTTAGGCACACGTTTGATGCTGTGTTTTACGGCTAATAAGCCCAAAGTTGGGCTTATTTTGTTACAGCAATGCTCTCAATCTCAACCAAGGCATTTTTTGGCAGGGTTTTTACAGCAACGGTGCTACGTGCTGGATAGTCGCTAGTAAAAAATTTCGCATAAATTTCATTTACCTTGCTAAAATCGTCCATATTTGCTAGAAAAATTGTCGTTTTTACGATATTTTCAAAGTCCAAATCAGCAGCCGTTAAAATGCTTTTTATGTTTTTTAGGCTCTGCTCTGCTTGTGCTTCTACGCTGTCGCCTGCAAAATTCCCATTTGCATCAACCCCAAGCTGACCTGAAATGAATAAAAATCCATTTGCCATAACCGCCTGAGAGTATGGACCTATGGCTTGTGGAGCGTTGTGAGTTTGGATTATTCGTTTCATTTTTATCCTTTTTTTGAAAAATTTTCAGTGATTTTACAAAAAACTATTTAAAATACATTTTAAATTTCAAACATTTTTTGCTATAATTGCCACATTTTTATCTTAAAACAAAGGATTTTATTTTGGGCCCCAGTAGCGAAAATTCGCTTTTTATGATCGCTCTTGCGATATTTTTTATACTTCTTAACGCCTTTTTTGTTCTTTCAGAATTTGCCCTTGTTAAAGTGCGAAAATCTCGCCTTGAAGAGCTTATTAAAGAAAAAACCCCAAACGCCGAGTTAGCCTACCAAATGTCAAATCATCTTGACACCTATCTTTCAGCCACACAGCTTGGCATTACGCTTAGTTCGCTAGCACTTGGTTGGATTGGCGAGCCAGCGGTCGCTAGGCTCATTGAAGCACCGATGTCAAAATTTTTTGGTGCAAACGAAATAATGGTGCATACGACCTCATTTGCCATTGCATTTACGCTAATTACACTGCTTCACGTCGTAGCTGGCGAGCTTATCCCAAAATCAGTCGCAATCGCAAAAGCCGAAAGCTCGGTGCTAAAAATCGCCCGCCCACTCTATGTTTTTTGGGTGATTTTATCGCCAGTGATTAAGGCATTTGACCTACTTGCTGCCGTTGGGCTTAAAATTTTAGGCATAAAACCAGCCAAAGAGGGTGAGGTGGCACACTCAGAAGAGGAGATAAAAATCATCGTCGGCGAGAGCCTAAAAGGCGGTGTGCTTGATAGTTTTGAAACCGAAATCATAAAAAACGCAGTGGATTTTTCAGACACGGTGGCAAAGGAGATTATGACGCCTCGCCGTGATATGGTTTGCATCAATAAACAAAAGAGCTTTGATGAAAATTTAGCAGTGATTTTTGAGTCAAAATACACTCGCTACCCTTACATAGATGGCTCAAAAGACGCAGTTTTGGGGATGATTCACATAAGGGATATTTTACAAATTCACTTTGGCGAAAACAAACAAAAGAGCTTTGATAATATCGTGCGTGAATTTTTAATCGTCCCAGAGAGCCTTTCAATCTCAAAAATCATCGTTTTGATGAATAAGGAGCAAAAATCAGCCGCTCTTGTCGTTGATGAATATGGCGGCACGAGCGGAATTTTAACAATGGAGGACATTATGGAAGAGGTCCTTGGCGACTTAAACGATGAGCACGATGAGAACGCCGCTCAATACCGAAAAATCAACGAAAATATCTATGAATTTAACGGCAGATTTGATTTAGAGAGCGTTGAGGAGTTGCTTGATATTAGCTTTGATGATGAGCTTGATCAGGTTACGATTGGCGGATATGTGTTTAACCTAATCGGCAGGTTGCCAGTCGTAGGCGATAAGACCGAAGATAAAAACTGCTTTTATGAAGTAAGAAAGATGGATGGTGCTAGTATTTTAAGCGTAAAAGTGCGAAAAAAACTAAACGAAGAGAGTGAATAAAGGATAAAAAAATGGTAAATATCGGCATACACGGTGCAAGTGGCAAAATGGGCAAAGAGCTAATAGAATGCCTAAATGAGAGCGAATTTGCAAGGCTTAGCGTGGCTTACAGCCTTGATGAGATTAAGCACAATCTGCCAAAAGATGCGATTGTTACAAACAGGCTTGATGAGCTTTTTGCAAATTCTGATGTAGTTATTGATTTTACGATAAAACAGGGTGCATTAAATCTCATAAATCACGCTAGAACCGACCCAAAACCGCTAGTTATCGGCACGACTGGACTTGGCGATGAGGGGGCTAGTTTGATTGAGCTAGCATCAAGCACTATGCCGATTTTATACTCAACAAATATGAGTCTTGGCGTAGCAGTGTTAAACCGCCTTGTAGCCCTTGCCTCAAACGCTCTTCGTGATTTTGACATTGAAATAACCGAAATGCACCACCGCCACAAAAAGGATGCCCCAAGTGGCACAGCACTGACCCTAGCCGAACACGCCGCAGTCGCTAGAAACCTTGATTTAAAAGAGGTGATGATAACTGGCAGAGAGGGGCTAATTGGCACTAGAAGCAAGGATGAAATCGCTGTAATGGCACTTCGTGGTGGCGATATCGTCGGACGACACACGGCTGGATTTTACAATGATGGCGAATTTATAGAGCTAAATCATACGGCAACATCACGCGCAACCTTTGCCAAAGGTGCGATAAAATCGGCTCTTTGGCTGGTAAATCAACCAAACGGCAAATATAGCATTTATGATTGCTTGGGGTTAAACTAATTAAATTTCAAAGCCAAAGGCAGTAAAAATAACGTTTGGATTTAAAATTTTGCAAATAAACTTAGGCTAAACGCTATTGTTTTAAATTAGCCGTTTTTGATTTTAGTGGCTAAAATTTCTAAATTACTAAACCAAAAATCGCCCTTTTTTGACTAAAATTATGGCTCTAAAACAGCGTTTGGATTTAATTTTTACAAAAATCAACCCATAATTCGTAGCTTATAAAGCCATAAAAATCAATGTAGCAAAAAGGCAAAAATCGCCTTTTTGATTATTTTGGAATTTTAAATTAGATTACTTGGCGACTAAAATTTGCTTGCAAATTATTCTCTAAGCCACTAAACCAAAAATCGCCCTTTTTGGCTAAATTTATGGCTCTAAAAATAGCACTTTGGCTTTAAATTTTTACAAAAATCAATGTAGCAAAAAGGCAAAATCGCTTTTTTGATATTTTAGAATTTATGGTTATAGCCTACATATCCGCCGTATTTTGTCTGTTTTATATCTTTAAAAATATCGCCGTCTTTAAACCAAGTCTTATCCACCTTAGCGCCAAATTCTATCTGATTTGCCTCGTTTAAATCAAAAAGCATACCAGCCCTAGCACCCACTAAAAATCCGGTCAAGGTTTCACGAGTAGAGACACTTATCGTCCCGTCAGTGGCATTTGCCTTAAATTGACCCACCAAAAGACCAAGATAACTGCCTAAAAATAGCCTAAATGATGATGAAATCTCTGGCGTAAGGTCAGCACCCACGATAAATTCGTGCGAGCTTACCTTAGCATCTCCTTTTAAATCATCCTCAAAATAGTTCTCTTTTGCCTGTGTGTTGTAATTATATCCGCCGTAAATTCTATGCGTATCAAAGTCAGCACCGCCGACTATACCAAATGTCGGCACACTCTCTTTAAAATCATCAATTTTCACGTTTGAGTAGCCGCCATTTACGCCAAAATACGACCCGTCAGCCATAGCAAAACTAACCGCACAAACGCCAACAGCTAGGGCTTTTATAGTCAAATTTTTCATTTTTGCTCCTTAAAAAATAAGGTGCATTATACCCCCCCCCCCAGCCTTGATTTTTGCTTATTTTAGGCGATTTTATTTGTAATTATAACCGATATAGGTGCTAATTTTTGTCTCTCTTTGCTTTTTAAGCTCGGCAGTCTTTTTATACCACGTTTTATCCGCTTTTACGCCCAGCTCAAATTCATCGCCATTTTTTAAATCAAATATCAAACCGCTCTTTAAACCAGCCAAAAATCCGCCCGCATTATCGCTAGAAGAATAGCCTGTGCTTGGGGCTTCTAAGTCTAAATTCATATAAGAATAACCAGCATAAGCACCAGCAACAAACCTTATATCTTTTGAAATTTCAGGCGTTACATCAGCCCCAAAGATAAAATTTTGGCTCTGCCACTTTTCTGTGCCTACTCTGTTAAATCTAGCGTGGTCTTTTTTAGCTTGTGCGTTATAAACGTAGCCAAAGTAGTATTTGTAGTTTTTCGTGGCATATCCAGCTCTCACGCTAATTTGTGGGACTATGTCGTGTGCACCGTATCTTATATCCGTGCGTGTTGAACCGCCTTCAAATCCGATAAAACCGCCATCGCCAAAAGCACTAGCCACGACTAAACCAGTCATTGCGATTTTGTTTGCTATTTTTTTCATTTTTGCTCCTTAAAAAATAAGGTGCATTATACCCCCGCCATAAAAGTTAGCTTAAAATTTAACTTTTATTTGAAATTTTTTGCCGATATGAGCCAAATTCTGTGATTAAAATTCCAAAAACAATGATACAAGCACCTAAAATTTGCGTTGGCGTTAAATTTTCGCCACCCAAAAAATAGCCCAAAAATCCAGCCGTAACTGGCTTAAAAATAAAAATTATCGCCGCCTTAATCGGTGTCGTGTAGCGAAGCATAAGCCCCTCAACGCTAAATCCCAAAATCGTGGATAAAAAAATGGTAAAAAGCATTGCGTTTATAAATGCTCTGTCAAAATTTGGCACGACACCGCCACGAAATGTGAGCGAAAAGATGAGCGAACAAAGTGCGATAACAAAAAACTGCGACATTAAAAATGTAAAAAGCTCCGATTTTTTCGTAAAATGCCCCATAAGCACGATATGAAGGGCAAGTGCAAGGGCTGAACAAACGCTAAAAAACTCGCCCCTGCCAAGCAAAAACTGCAAATTTTTTTGCATTAAATAAAGTCCAATCGCACCAAAAATAATGCCAAAATAGGCGTAAATTCGCACCTTTTGGCGAAAAAATAGCCACGAAATAAACGGCACTAAAACGACATAGAGCGCGACAATAAACGAAACGCTTGATGAGTAGGTGTATTTTAGGGCTGTTGTTTGAAAACTCACGCCCAAAAATAGCGTAAAACCAAGCATTGCTCCGTATTTTAGGGCGTTTTTATCAAAAAATTTATCAAATTTTAACGCTAAAATTCCAATCAAAATCGCCGAGATAAAAAATCGCCAAAACACAATCGTAAAAACATCGTTTGTTTTAAGCGAAGCCACAATCGGCAAAAGTGCCGCACCCCAAATAAACGCCGTTAAAAGCAGTGCAAGGTCTGCTTTAAACTCGGTAATTTTCATCTTTGCCCCCTTAAATTTTGCACAAAATATGAGCCAATTTCGCTCACTAAAATTCCAACTAAAATGATAATCGCTCCAAAAATCTGCCACGATGTTAAAATTTCGCCACCAAAATAGTAGCCTATCACGCCAGCACCGACTGGTTCAAGCGTTAAGATTAGCACGGTTTTAACTGGCGTGGTGTAGCGTTGGGCTAGGTTTTGCACGAAAAATGCAAAAACGGTCGCAAAGGTCGCTGTAATGCCCACAGCTACGATAAATTCTCTATCAAAAACCGGCAAAACTCGTCCATCAAAAGCGACGGCACAAGCAAGGCTTAAAAGGCAAACTATTAAAAATTCAGTCGCCACCATTGTGAAAATTTCGCATTTTTTGACAAAATATCCAGCCAAAACTATCTCAAAAGCGTAAGCAAAGGCACAAAGTAGGCTTAAAAACTCGCCCCAGCCAAAGCCAAACTCGCCGTCACAAAGGATATAAAGTCCAATCGTCGCTAAAATCGCCCCAACGTATGAGTAAAGGCGAATTTTGGTCTTAAACATCACGAAGACTAAAAACGGCACGAAAATCACGACAAGCCCCGTAATAAAGGCAACGGTGGAGCTAAATGTGAATTTTAAGGCAAAGGTTTGAAGTGCAAAGCCACCAAATAAAAAAACACCCACGATTAAGCCGTATTTTACGCTATTTAGGTCAATTTTTTTAACAAATTTTAGCGAGATTAAGGACATTAAGATAAAGGCAATTAAAAACCGCCAAAAAAGCAGGACAAAAACGCCGTTTGTTTTAAGTGCCAAAGCCATTGGCAAAAAGGTTACGCCCCAGATTAAAGCCACGATGACAAGGGCAAAATCGGCGTAAAATTCCTTTGAGCGATTAACCATTTTTTGCCCTTAAATAGCTGCCGACTTCGCTTACTAAAACGCCAAAAATAATCAAAAATGCCCCAAAAATTTGAAGCAAACTTAAAATTTCGCCGCCCACGACCACGCCAGCGACCCCAGCCGTGACTGGCTCTAAGGTAAAAAATATTGCCACCTTTACTGGCGTGGTGTAGCGTTGCATTAGGGCTTGTGCAAACGACCCAAACGCCGTGCCGATGAGTGCTGTAAAGACCATTGCGATGATGAAATTTCTATCAAAAACTGGCACGATGCTAACATCGCTGATAAGATAAACGGCGATTAAACAAAAGGCACAAAGGGCGATAGTTTGCATAAAAACAAGCCCAAAAAGGTCGCATTTTTGCACAAAACGGCTGGTAAAAACAATATGAAACGAGTAAGCCACAGCGCAAACTAATGCCAAAATTTCGCCCCAGCCAAAGCCAAGCTCGGTGTTGCCGACCAAATAAAGCCCGACAACCGCAAGTCCCACGCCAAAATAGGCATAAGCGTAAATTTTATGCTTAAACATCACGTTTGCAATAAACGGCACCAAAACGACATTTAAACCAACAATAAACGCAACGCTTGAACTAGCTGTAAATTTTAGTGCAAAAGCCGAGCTAACAAAGCCCAAAAACACAAAAACACCAAGCAAAAATCCATATCTTAGCTCGTTTTTGCCGATATTTTTAAGTCGCCTAAAAAAGATAGCCCCAACAAGCAAACAAGCTATAAAAAACCGCCAAAAAAGCAGGACAAAAACGTCATTGCTCCCCACTGCTAATGCCGTAGGCAAGTAGCCAAGCCCAAAGGCAACGGCTACAAAAATCATACCCAAATCAGCCCTAAATTCACTCATCTCACCCCCCCCCCCAAATTTATTTTAAAAAATCGCCTAAAATCTTTGTCCCACTGCCCCTTAAACTGCTCTCTTTTTCGCCCATCACGGCAAAAAGCCCGTCAAGCGTCTTTCTTGTGATATAGTCGTTTAAATCCTCGTCGCCATTTGGGATATACTCGCTAGCACCGAAATTTGAGGCTAAATTTTTAATGTTTTTAGCCGTTTCGCCCTTTAATAAATCACTGCCTTTAACGTAAGAATTTAGCCCATTGTAGGCGGTTGCAAAGCTGTTTTTGCTCATCATTTCAGAGATTATTGGTTTAAAAACGGCTGATAATTTTTGGCTGGAATTTTCTTGCAAATACTTTGTAAATCCGCTTGAAAACGCCTTTTTTATATCGTCATCGCTCATATTTTTAATCACATCTAAAAATACATTTGACGCCCCGCCGACCGCCTTTGTCGCACTCTGGTTAATTTGGCTACTTAGCTCATTTGCCCATTTTTCGCCACCTACTTTTTTGGCTAAATTTGCAGCCGTTTGAAGCGATGAAGGTAGCGGAATTTTAGCGGTTTTGTTGTTTAAAAAGCCGTTTTTGCTTAGCTCATTTACAGAGGCGTTTAGGGCATTTGTTACTAGCGTTTTATAATCGCCACTCTTTTGTGAAGTGGCTAAAATTTTAGCCGAATTTATCGCATCATTTAGGTCAATCGCATTTAAATTTAAAGCTAAAAAAATAGCAAAAATCAGTGATTTTTTCATCATTGTCCTTTGTTTATGAAAATTTAATGATATTTTAATAAACCGCCAAGTTTAACAAAAAAGCATTTAAGTTAAGCTTTTTTAGCTAAAATATCCGCTTTTTTAAAGGATAATTTATGTTAGTTTTTAGCGTTTTAGCCTTTGCTTTGGCGATGGATAGCTTTGCACTTTGCGTGGCAAATGGGGCGAGTTTTAAGGGTATAAAAATTTTTGATATTTTAAAAATTTCTGCCATTTTTGGCTTTTTTCAGGCGTTTATGCCGTTTTTAGGCTACTTTTTGGGGCTTGGTTTTGCTGGTTTTATCGTGCAAATTGACCATTTTGTGGCGTTTTTTATCCTTGCATTTTTAGGCATAAAAATGATAAAAGAAAGCAAAAATGATGAATATGAGCCAGATTTTAGCCGTCTTGGCTTTAAGCAAATCCTGCTTGGTGCGGTTGCTACTAGCATTGACGCGCTCGCTGTTGGCGTGACTTTTGCGTTTGAGGAGATTAGCATTTTTAGCGTGTGTTTGCTAATTGGCGTTGTCTGCTTTGTGCTTTGTGTTTTGGCGTTTTTTATCGGCAAAATGCTTGGTGCTTGGCTTGAAAAAAGGGCACTCATTCTTGGCGGAGTGATTTTAATACTTTTAGGATGTAAAATTTTAATAGAGCATCTATTTTTTAGCTAAAAGGCAAATTTAGCGTGTGCTTACCCCTTTTTGATTTTAAAAATTTCTTGTAGATTTTGGCAAAATTCGGCTAGAAAATAGCCCATTGATTTATAAAAACTGCTCTTTGAAATTTGCATTAAATCCAGCGACAAAGGCATGGCGTAAGGCAAGAAAAAGCCGGTTAAAAATGACACCAAAAGCTTTTGGTGTGTCTCATCAAGCTCGTTTTTTAGGATTGTTGCGATTAGTAAAAGCTGGTTTGAAATGCTATCAACCTCGCCCATTTTTGGGTTAAAATTTATGCTTTTATAAAATTTTTGCAAATCATCGCTAGCACTTTGAAAATAAAAACCAGCCCTAAAACGCTCCTTTATCGCCCTAAAATCAGTCCGAAGTCAGGCTTAATTTAAAAATTTACAATAATTTTTATGCTTGTGTTACACATTTTTTGAAAATAAAAAATGTAAACTTGATTTGTTTTGGATTAAAAAATTCAAAAAAGCGGATGAAAATTTGAAGTGGTGCGGATGAGAGGACTTGAACCTCCACGCTGTGAAGCACCAGATCCTAAGTCTGGCGTGTCTGCCAATTTCACCACATCCGCAACAATAGTAAGGTGGTACGCCCATCAGGATTCGAACCTGAGACCTACGGCTTAGAAGGCTGTTGCTCTATCCAGCTGAGCTATGAGCGCATAAAAACAAAGTGGCGCGCCCGATAGGAGTCGAACCCATAACCTACAGATCCGAAGTCTGTCGCTCTATCCAATTGAGCTACGAGCGCCCAAAATGGGGTGAGTGATGGGAATCGAACCCACGACCCTCAGGACCACAATCTGATGCTCTAACCGACTGAGCTACACTCACCATCTGAAATGGTCGGGGTGAAAGGATTCGAACCTTCGGCCCTCTGGTCCCAAACCAGATGCGCTAACCAGACTGCGCTACACCCCGTAGCGTGAGTTTCTGCCACTACCTCATTAAAAAGCCGTATGATAGCTAAAAAAATTTTAATTGTCAAGAAAATTTAGCAAATTTTTCATTTTAGCCATTATTTTTTGCATACCAGCAAGCGATTGAGCCGGGATTTGTGCTATCGCCAAAGCCGATTTCAAGCACACTTTCATCAAAAACGATCTCGCCACGCCTATTTGCATTAAGCAGCTCTTCTAAAAAATTTAAATTCCAGCCCTGCTCTTTTATAAATTTCTCCTGTACAAGACTTGCTTCACCTAAAATTTTTGACTGAAATCCATACGGCTCTAAATGCACACAACGCACGTAATTAGCGACATTTGCGACCACTTTAAACCAATTATCTGGGATTTTAAACACCTGCTCAATCGTGTGGCACGTAAAGACAAAGGCACGTTTAAAATTTAGCGATTTTATCTCATCTAAATTTGGCTCTAAGTGGTTAAAATGAAAAAATTTCGCGTTCATATTTGGCGTGGCTTTGGCAAGTTCATTTGCGATTTTCACGCCACTTTGGGTAAATTCTCCACCAAAATACGCCAAATCACGCCTACCGCCACGATAAAAAATATCAAATAAATTCCTACCATAACCGCAGCCAAGCTCAATAATACAATCATAATCGCCGCCGCTACCCTCAAAAACGTCTATCAAAAAATCGGCAAAATTAAAGCTACAATGCTGTGGAACAGCCAGATATTTGCCACTCATTGAAGTCGCTCTTAACACGCTCACATCGGCAAATGAAAGCGAGTTGCCGTTTTCAATCTCACGCTTTTTTAGCAAAATTTCGCCGTTTTCATCTTGTTCTAGGCTATAAATTCGCTCAATTTTTGCAAGCTCCTTTATCGCCTGATAGCTGTTTGCCCCTCCCCGCAGGGCTTTTTGTATTATTTTTGCTCTGTAATCCCACGCATTTTCGTAAAATTTCTGCCACAACTCTCTTTGAAATGCCATTTTTGATCCTTAAAAATAAATGCATTTTAAACAAAAAATAATAAATGCGAGATAAAATTTTAGGCTAATTTAATAAAATTTTAGAGATTTTTTACTACCATTACGCATTACTTTTTAAAGGACATTAGATGATCCATAAAATTCTCATCGCAAACCGCGGTGAAATCGCTGTTAGAGTGGTGCGTGCGTGTCGCGATTTACACATTCAAAGTGTCGCAATTTATACAAAACCAGACGCTGGGTGTCTGCACGTAAAGGTCGCTGATGAGGCACATATGATAGGCGAAGACCCGCTAAAAGGCTATCTTGATGCCGCTAGTATCGTTAAAGTGGCAAAAGAGTGCGGTGCTGACGCCATTCATCCGGGCTATGGCTTTTTAAGCGAAAATTACGAATTTGCAAAGCTTGTAGAAGATAGCGGACTGATTTTTATTGGCCCAAAATCAGATGTGATTCGCAAAATGGGCGATAAAAATATCGCTCGTTATTTGATGAAACAAAATGGAATTCCAATAGTGCCGGGCACTGAGAAGCTAAACGATGAGCCGATGAGCAAAATCAAAGACTACGCCAAAAAAATCGGCTATCCAGTGATTTTAAAGGCAAGTGGTGGCGGTGGCGGACGTGGCATTAGAAAGGTCTATGATGAGAGTGAGCTTGAAGATGCCTATAATTCGTGCAAACGAGAGGCAAAGGCGTATTTTAACAACGACGAAGTTTTTATGGAGAAGCTCGTGGTAAATCCACGCCACATTGAATTTCAAATCCTAGGCGATAACTACGGCAATATCATACACCTTTGCGAGCGCGACTGCTCAATCCAGCGAAGGCACCAAAAGATAATTGAGATCGCACCCTGCCCATCAATTAGCGAAAATTTACGCAAGATTATGGGCGTGACGGCTGTGGCAGCTGCAAAGGCTGTTGGGTATTCAAATGTCGGCACGATTGAGTTTTTGCTAGATGATGACAATAAATTTTACTTTATGGAGATGAATACAAGAATTCAGGTTGAACACGGCGTGACAGAAGAGATTACTGGCGTGGATTTGGTCGTTAGGCAGATTAGGACGGCAGCTGGCGAGATTTTAGAGCTAGAACAAAGCGACATAAAACCGCAAGGATACGCCATTGAAGCACGTATCACGGCTGAAAATGTATGGCAAAATTTCATCCCAGCACCGGGCAAAATCACCGGCTACTACCCAGCACTTGGGCCGTCAGTTAGGGTCGATAGCCACGCTTATAAAGATTATGAGATCCCGCCATATTACGATTCGCTCGTTGCAAAGCTCATCGTCAAGGCGACAGATTATGATTTAATGGTAAATAAACTTGAAAGGGCATTGGAGGAATTTACAATTGAGGGCGTTAAAACGATAATCCCATTTTTGCTCTCAATTAGCAAATCTCGTGAATTTAGGCGTGGATTTTTTGACACGAGCTATGTTGAGAAAAATATGGAGGCGATCCTAGCAAACACGCACGACAGCCAAAAGGGCGATGAAAAAGAGCTTGAAGCAGCCCTAAAAGAGGCGATAAATAGGCATAAGAAAATTTATAATGTTTAGGGCTTTTGTGGATTTTTGCAACGACCTTTAACAATAAAGATTTTAATAGATAAATTTGTATTTTACGGAGTTTGGATGGATTAATAATGCAGGGATGAAAATCACACAAGTAAGTATCAAAGGCGTGGATAAATACTTTCAAAAAAGCGACTACATAAGCTCTTTAATAACCCAGCCAAGCGGATTTAGCTTTACTAGCGACACCATTGAGCGTGAGCTAAACCGCACAATTAGCAATGAGAAGCTAAAAGTCCAAGCTGCAATCGCTGCAAAAATCAAACTTGAAAATGTCGGCAAAGAGGGGCTAAATAGCGATGAAAAGGAGGCTTTGGCTAAATTCTACCCAGACGCTCTAAATCAAAGCTCAAACACCAACAACAAAGAGATAACAAATATGCAAAATTTACACCAAATCAAATGAGCTTAGCTCACGCCATTTTATCCACTCTGTTTTGAGCGACAGATTTTAGAATTTCAAATGTATTTTTGCCACTTTCAAACTCTTTTTTTATAAATTCATAAAATTTTTTAAGCTCATTCGTGCTTT
>NZ_JANURM010000008.1 GCF_030249845.1 Campylobacter gastrosuis
TGTTTAGGGCATTTACGTTCGTGTTAATGCGAAAACTCATTGTGTATCCTTTTAAGTTTTATTTCAAGCTTTTTGCTTGTTAAAACCCAAATCGGCAAAAAAAAAAAAACGTTTAGGGGTTTAGAGAAAAAAATGTAAAAATTTTAAAGAATTTAAGAAAAGCGGATTTCTCCGCTTTATTTTAGGCGTAAAAGTCCCAAACGACACGACCGCTTTTTATAGTTTTAACAGCCATACCTTTTAGCTTTTTACCAATTAATGGGGAATTTATGGATTTTGACTTGTTTAGCTTTTTATCATAAACATACTCTAAATTTGGATCAACTATCGCAATGTCGGCTAAAAATCCAGCTCTTATCTCGCCTTTGTTATCTAGCTTTAAAATTTTGGCTGGGTTTTTTGAGGTTAGGGCTACCATTTGCTCTAAGCTTATGACGTTTTCATCAACCAATCTTAGCGTTAAAGGCACTAGCGTTTGAAGTCCGATGATACCAAATGGAGCCTTATCAAACTCCACGCACTTCTCATCTGTGTGATGTGGGGCGTGATCTGTTGCGATTACGTCAATTAGTCCGCTTTTTAAAGCCTCTCTAATCGCCTTAACATCGCTAATCTCGCGAAGTGGTGGCGACATTTTAAAATTTGTATCGTATGCGTTTGCTAAAATTTCATCATCGCTAAACGTGAAGTGATGAGGCGTAGCTTCGCAGGTGATTTTTATGCCGTCATTTTTTGCCATTTGTATGATTTTTAGCGAATACGCCGAGCTTACGTGAGCGATATGCACGTGTCCGCCAGTAAGCTTTGCTAGTAGCATATCACGGCTTACTGAAATTTCTTCTTTTTCACGAGCCATACCTTTAAGCCCTAATATCGCTGAAACCGCACCCTCGTGCATAACGCCCTGTCTGCAAAGTGAGCAGTCTTCTGAGTGGCTTATGCAAAAACTGCCGTGCTGGGCTGAGTATTCAAGTGCTGCTCTCATCACAGCCGAGCTTGATACTGGCAGTCCGTCATCGCTAAACGCAACCGCCCCAGCCTCGCACATATCGCCCATTTCAACGATTTCGTTGCCATTTAGCGATTTTGTGATAGCTCCGATTGGTAATAGATCAATTAGCCCGCACTCCTTTGCCTTTTGTATCATCGCGCGTGTGATACTAGCGTTATCATTTACTGGATTTGTGTTTGCCATAGGTAGGCAAGTAGTCACGCCACCAGCTACGGCAGCCTTTGAGCCACTGATGATGTCATCTTTGTATTCAAGTCCAGGATCTCTAAAATGCACGTGCATATCAATAAGACCCGGCATTACAAGCTTATTTGAAGCGTCAATCTCTAAATCGGCGCCAAAATTTTCATCTCCTACGGCGATAATTTTGTCATTTTCAATTAAAACATTTGCCTTTTTTGTGCCGTCATAATTTACTACAACGCCGTTTTTAATTAAAATTTTCATCACTACCCCCTATTTTGTGCTAGTGTAGCAAGGATTGCCATACGCACGGCTACGCCGTTTTCTACCTGATTTAGTATCACGCTTTTTTCGCCATCAGCCACGTCTGAGTTTAGCTCAACACCGCGGTTTATTGGCCCTGGATGAAGGATAATCGCATCTTTTTTAGCTAAATCCGCCCTAGCCCTATTTAAGCCAAAGAATTTTGAATACTCCCTGCTACTTGGGAATGCCACGTCGCCGTCAGCCCTTTCAAGCTGAATTCTAAGCATTATAATCACATCAACGCCCTCGACTGCCTCCTCCATAGTTTTTGCGATTTTGCAATCAAAAACGTGTGCATCCTTTGGCATCATCATTGCTGGTGCAAAAAGGCGGACGTCAATGCCAAATTTTCTCATCGCCCAAATGTTTGAGCGTGCCACACGAGATCTTGCGATATCGCCGATGATTGCCACGCTGGTGTTTTTATCTAGGCTTTTATTAAACTCACGAAGTGTGAAAAGATCAAGCAGGGCTTGGCTAGGATGCTCATTTAAGCCGTCCCCTGCATTGACGATACTTGCGTCCGTGTTAGCCGCTGCAAGTTTGGCAGCTCCCGAGCTTGGGTGGCGAAGCACGATGATATCGGTTTTCATCGCTGACATATTATTTATGGTGTCAATTAGCGTTTCGCCCTTTTTTACGCTTGAAGTTGAAGCGCTAAAATTTACAGCGTCCGCGCCCAGCCTTTTTGCAGCTATCTCAAAGCTAGTTCTGGTGCGTGTTGAGTTTTCATAAAAGGCGTTTATCGTGGTCTTGCCACGCAAGTAATCGCACTTTTTTACGCTTTGCAAATTTAGCTCTTTAAACTCCTTTGCTTTGTCTAAGAAGTATAAGATTTCAGCCGTCTCAAGCTCTCTAAGTCCAAGCAAATCTTTGCGTTCATAGCTCATAACGCTTACCTACCAAGCACATTGCAAGCTGCTGTGTAGCCAAGAGAGCAAGCTCTTTTAAATAAAAACTCGGTCTTTTGCTCATCTTTTTTGCCGTCTTGATTTAAGCCATAAGCGTGCATTTCAGCTAGTTTTGAACACGCCATAGCTTCGTTTTCATCGCACATTTTAGTAAAAATTCTCTCCGCTTGTGCGTAGTCTTTTTTAACGCCGTCCCCGTTAAAAAGCATTATAGCGTTCATCGAACACGCCTTTTTCACACCCTCGCCACACGCTCTGTTAAAGCTAGTGTAGGCGTTTAAATAGTCCTTTGCCATAAACTGCTCTTGCGCTTTTTGGTAGTTCTCATTTGCCATTAAAGCCGTAAATGCCAAACCTGCAATTAAAATTTTCTTCATTTTTTACTCCTTAAATAGTTTTGTGTGGTGTTTTTTCATATATTCAACAATCTCAATAACCTCATCAACGCCTTGCGAATTTGAGTTTTCTAGCGCGTCATCAATGCACTCTACATAAATTCCAGCCGCCTCTTCAAGCTTTGACTTCTTAACCCCAGCGTAGTATAAAAGTCCCTCTAAAACTACGCTAAGCTCGTAGCTAAGCTCCTCAACGCTCACATCATTTTCTTTCATACGCTCTCCTTTGTCTTTTTATCAATTAGCTCAACGACTTGCGATTTTATCGTTTCATAATCATAGCCGTCTTTAAAATTTGCAAACATACCGCCACTTGCATTTACGTGTCCGCCACCGCCGACTAAATTTTTAGCCATTAGGCTTACATCAACCTTGCCATTTGCCCTAAAACTCATCGTCTTTTTATTTGTGATGTCTATAAAAAAGTCAAAATCTGGGTTTGCAACCAAAAAGTCGTTGCCAATTACAGAAGTGTTGCCGATATTGTAGGTTAAAATTCCACGAAATTCGTTGTATCTTATCTCAAATTTATCTGCGTTTTGGGTTAAAATTTTAACAACGTAGTTTGAGATTAGATTACTTAACGTATCATCAACGTCCGCTTTAAAAAACTCCTTTTTTATGCCGTGAATCGCCATATCAAGCCCGATGTAGTCGTTTTTTTCATTAAAAAATTTACGCGCATTTTCAAGCAAATGAAACATATAAAGCGAGTTTTGCTCCTCAAACATAGTTTTGTTTATATCCTTTGCATTTGCTATAAGTCCAAGGCAGACCTTGCCCATTTCAAAATACTTACTATCTTTTAGCCAAATATCAACAGAATTTACAACATCAGCAAAGAGCGACAAACTCTCGTCTGGTTTAAACATTTTTGAGAAAAAATCGTAGCAAATTTTAGTAGCACTCCTAGCGCTATCTAGAAAATACCAGCCAAACTCACTAGCACACTCAGCACCGCTTTGGTGGTGATCTAGCAAGAATAATTTGGCGTTTTTATCTGCTAGTTTGCTCTCAAAATCCGCACATTGCTCTTTTGTTAAATTAAGATCGGTTATTAAAATAAGAGCCTTTTCATCATCAAGCTGGGCTAAAATTTGATTAAATTTCTCATCAATCTCTCTGCCGTAATTTGAGTTTAAATAGATACCATTTTTAAGGTAAAATTTTGAGATATATTGGCAAGAGTATCCGTCTAAATCGGTGTGTGAAAGGTGAAAAAATTTCATAATTATCCTTGTTTTATAAATTTGGCACTTCAATGACGCCAACCGTTTCAAACGGCGTATTTGGCGAAATTTCAGCAAAACTTAGCACGACAATGTCAATGCTAAAATTAGCCACGATATCGGCTATAAATTTTCTTAAACTTGGCTCAACACATATTATCATCGCACCCATTTGGCTAATTGGTCGCTTTTGGCGTTGCTCCCTAAGCGCTGCCACGATTGATGATGTTTGAGCGACATTTATCATCAAATGATACGCTCCGTCTTTATACTGCACAGCGTCAAGCAAACGCTGCTGGACGCTTGTTTCAAAGATATAAAAGCTAAGTTCGCCCTTTTCATCAAGATAAAGCGAGGTAATAACCCTAGCAAGGGCAGCTCTAACGTGCTCAATAATCAAATCTAAATTTTTACTAACTTCTGCAATATCGCTAAGTGCTTCAAGAATGCTAAGCATATCTTTAATCGGTATATTATCTTTTAGCAGGGCTTTAAGCACCTTTTGGATAAGTCCGATACTTGCGACTTTTAGGGCATCATCTACGATTACTGGATAGTCGTTTTTAACCTTATCAAGCAGGTTTTGTGTCTCTTGGCGAGTTAGAAGCTCGGCAGCGTTTTGCTTGATTAGCTCACTCATATGAGTTGAGATGACACTGGCTGGATCAACTATCGTATAACCGCTTAAAATGGCGTCTTCTTTAACCCCAGCATCAACCCAAAGCGCGTCAAGTCCAAATGCTGGCTCTTTTGTAGGAATTCCCTCAATATCCTCGCTAACTAACCCACTATCCATAGCTAGAAATTTATCGGCGTAAATTTCGCCCTGACCGATGATTATGCCTTTTAGCTTGAAGCGATACTCGTTTGGTGGGAGCTGTAAATTATCACGAATTCTAATTTTTGGCATTAAAAATCCAAGTTGAGTTGCGATATTTCTACGCATAGCACGAATTCGCTCAATCAAATCAACATCGGCAAGTTTTAAAAGCCCATAACCCAAATCAAGCTCTAAAATTTCAAGCTTTAAGATATCATTTATTTTTGTTTCTTCTTCTCTTGCTATCTCTTCATCGCTCTTTTTGGCTGGTTTTGCTGTGGCTGGGCCTTGCTGTGGCTGGGCTTGTCCGCCTTGCTGGGCTTGACTTTGAGTGCTGACACTTGGGATGAAAAGTCCGCCTTCTGCTTGTTTAACCATATAGCCAAGTCCTAAAAAAATCAGCGCGATAAATCCAAGCGAAAGTGTTGGCAAACCAGGCACTAAGGCAAAAACAAAGATGATAAATCCAACAATAAATAGCGTTTTATAATCGCCCAAGAGCTGTTTTAGAGTGCCTTCTGCGAAGTTATCATCATCTTTGCTAGCACGCGTGATGATTATGGCAGTGGCAGTTGATGTGATTAGTGCTGGGATTTGGCTAACTAAGCCGTCGCCTATCGTTAGGATTGTATAATTTTGAGCAGAAGTCGCCATATCAAGTCCAAACTGAAACGAGCCAATGGCAAATCCGCCGATAATATTTATAATCGTGATAATAATACCAGCAACGGCGTCGCCTTTTATGAATTTTGACGAGCCGTCCATAGCGCCGTAAAAATTCGCCTCGCCGATGATTGCTTGACGACGCTCTCTTGCGGTCTTTTCATCAATTAATCCAGCGTTTAAATCAGCGTCAATTGCCATTTGCTTACCAGGCATCGCATCAAGCGTAAAACGCGCCTGAACCTCTGAAACACGAGTTGAACCCTTTGTAACGACCATAAAATTTATAAGCACCAAAATACAAAAAACGATAATGCCTATCACGTAATTACCGCCAACGACAAACTCGCCAAAACTGGCAATTATATCGCTTACAGCCTCTGGACCATTGTGTCCTTCGCTTAAAATCATACGAGTTGTAGCGATATTTAATGACAGCCTAAATAGCGTTATTATCAGGATTAGCGTGGGGAAGGTGCTTAAATCTGTTGGCTTTGGCACGTAGATTGAGATTAGGATAATTAGCACCGAAATTGCGATTGAAAGTGCTAAGAAAAAGTCCAAAACTGGGCTAGGCAAAGGCACGATAATAATGGCTAGTATTGCCATTATTAGCCCCACAATGCTTAGACTTTTAAATTTTAAAATCGGCGCTAAAAACGGCACGACTAGGGTTAAAATTTTCTGTTTAGCCATTTTTTTGAGTTATATCTTTTAGCGTTATGTTATCAAGCATATCGTCAATGCGGTTTTGAAGCAGGTTAAACATAGACCAAATCTGACAGCTTGACGCCTTTTTTGAGGGGCAGTCGCTCTTTGAGCTAGAACACTCAAAAACGCTCATCGGTCGCTTTTCAACGCACTCAATTATGCGTTTTATGCTTAAATTTTCAGGGTTTTTAGCCAGTGAAAAACCGCCGTTTGCACCCTTAAATGAGTTTAAAATTTTCTCTTTTGCAAGAGATTGTAAAATTTTTGCCAAAAAACTCTTTGAAATTTTTAGCTCATTTGACATCGTATCAACATCAACTGGCTCATCTTTTTGCGAGATAAAAATCAGCGAAATCAGTGCGTATTCGCTAGCTTTTGTAAAAAGCACATAGTATCCTTTAATAAATTTGGGCTGTATTTTAGTAAAAATTTGCTAGATTTTTGATTAAACAAAAATTTCTTACTTTTTTGTGAAATTTTAGCTTATTTTATGTTTTCTTTGCTATAATCGCCCTTTTTAATCTTACCAATCAGGAGGTCTAAAATGGCTTTGGATTCGGCTAAAAAGGCACAAATAGTTGCGAAATTCGCTAGAAAAGATGGCGACACTGGTTCGCCAGAGGTGCAAATAGCACTTTTAACAGCTCGCATTGCTGAGCTTACAGAGCACCTAAAAGTATTTGAGAAAGACTTTTCATCAAGACTTGGTCTTTTAAAATTAGTAGGTCAAAGAAAA
The DNA here is from genome assembly GCF_030249845.1 of Campylobacter gastrosuis. GTDB lineage: Bacteria > Campylobacterota > Campylobacteria > Campylobacterales > Campylobacteraceae > Campylobacter_A > Campylobacter_A gastrosuis. Next base: position 6,967 of record NZ_JANURM010000008.1, read on the forward strand.
AGACTGCTAAAATACTTCAAAAACAAAAACTATACTGCTTACTCTAAGCTAATTAGCGAACTAAATATCAGAGATAAGTAAAATTTGCACGGATTATCCGTGCAACTACTTAAATGCCACAAAACTCATAAAATTCCCCCACTTAAACACGCTCTCAACCCTTTTAAATCCAGCATTTAGCACCAAAGTGCGGTTTTCATCTTCGGTGTATGGGATTAGCACGTTTTCAAGTGCCTCTCGCTTTTGAGCGATTTCGTAGCGCGAGTAGCCCTGCAATTGCTTGTAATTTTCGTAAATTTCAATCATATTTTTTGCAAATTTTTTATCCTCATAAATTATCTTTTCGCTAAATACAAAAATCCCATTTTCGTTTAATGAATTGTAAATTTTAGCCACGAACTCGGCTCTTTTTATCGGACGGATAAATTGCAAAGTGTAGTTTAAAAGCACGGCGTCAAAGCCAGAAATTTCACACTCTAAAATGTCGCCAACCTCTAAATTTAGTTTTGCGCCATAAGCTTGTGCCTTGTCCTTTGCCGTTTTTATCATCGCTTCTGAGCTGTCAATACCGCTTAAAACAAGGTCACTTCTTGCTTCGTGTATTGATAAAAGCGTGGTCGCTGTTGAGCAGCCAAGGTCAATCACGCTTGCATTTTTAGCTAAATTTTTAGCTAAAATTTGAGTTATCAAATCCACACAAACGCCGTAATACGGCACACTTCGCCCAATCATATCATCAAAAACCGACACAACCGCCTCATCAAACTCAAACTGCTTTTTTATCGGTTTTGTAAAAATTTTATCTTTTGGTGTCATTTTATTCTCTTTACATTAAGGTTTTATCGCTTCGGCTCGTTGATGAGCAGTTGGCGTTACTATTTTTTGCAATCTTAAAAAACGCTAATTTGTAGCGTTTTAAATGTTTTGGTCGCTACGCATCGCCTTGCGATATGCTTCGCTCTTTCGCTTCGGCTCGTTGATGAGCAGTTGGCGTTACCATTTTTCGCAATCTCGCAAAACGCTAATTTGTAGCGTTTTAAAATGTCTTGGTCGCTACGCATCGCTTTGCGATATGCTTCGCTCTTTTTGCTTCACTCCGTTCGCAACTGCAAGCAGAACGCTTCGGCTCGTCGCCAAGAAGTTGGCGACTTTTTGCCTTGCTCATAAATTTAACTCACAATACCCAGTAAATTCATTTGCGTTTTTTATATCTTTTAGGATTTGTGTTTTTAGCTCACTTAGGCTTTGAAATTTCATATTATCGCGAAGTCTAGCCACAAAACACACAGCCACACTTCGTGGGGTTTGTTCTAAATTTAGCCCAATTACGTGCGTTTCAACACTAAATGCGCCGTCCGTGCTAATGCGGTTGCCAACAAAGGTAACCGAGCCGTAAGTGGCGTTTGCTATCTTTGTGCGTGTGGCATAAACGCCCGGCTTTGGGGGCAAATAGCCATAAAGCTCCAAATTTAGCGTCGGCACCAGCTCGCTCTTACCAAGCCCCTGCCCTGAGATGACCTGCCCTTCAACTGAATACTCACGCCCTAAAAGTTTGTTCGCCTCTCTTACCTCGCCAAGCTTGATTAGCTCCCTAATCGTAGAGCTATGAACGCCCTTGTCATCAAAGCAATACTCATCAACCACGACCACTTCGCCGTCAAAAATCCGCTTTAAATCGTGCTTATCCCACGCTCTGTTTCTGCCAAAACGAAAGTCATAGCCGACCACGATTTTGGATAAATTTTTAAAATCACGCTTTAAAAGTGCGATAAATTCATCGCCACTTAAATCCTTAATCGCCTCAAAATCATACAAAAAGCAAGGGTAGTTTGAATACTCGGCGCGTTTTAGTTTTGGCGTCAAATTCGCCTTATTTTTATCAATCACAACAAGTCCGCCAAACTCGCCAAGGTGCTTTAAAAGCTGTTTATGCCCCCTATGCACTCCGTCAAAATGCCCAATTGCAACGGCTGTTATGTTAGATTTTGTTAAAAGCGTAGAAAATTTCGGCATTTCCTTCCTTTCCTTTTAGCTCACACTCTTTTGTCTCTTTTAAAATCCAGCCAAATTTTGCCGTTTCAAGCCTGAAATTTCGCTCTGCTAAGGCAATCGCTTTTTTATCAACGACCACGCCTTTTTTATCTCGTTTTATATCTTTGCCAACCTCAAATTGTGGCTTAAAAAGCAAGATTATCGTGGCGTTTTTTAAGGCTAAATCATCAATGAATTTTAAAATTTGCGTTAGCGAGATGAAGCTAACATCAGCCGTGATAAGCTCAAACTTACGCTCGCTTTTAAACTCCCTAATATCGGTGTTTTCGTATATTTTAACCCTATCATCAGCCCTTAAAAGTGCGTCAAGCTGATTTGTGCCAACATCAACACCAACCACGCTTTTAACGCCATTTAAAAGCAAAATTTGCATAAATCCGCCAGTTGATGAGCCAATATCAAGTGCCTTTTTGCCAGAAATTTCAAAATCAAAGCTGTCTAAAAAGCCTTTAAGCTTTAATGCTCCACGACCTACAAAAACATCATCAAGTAGCGTTATTTTGGCGTTTTCTAGCTCATCGCTTACCTTTTTTAAAGGCTTATCATCTGCTAAAATTTTAGCATTTTTGATGAGCTCTGCTGCCTTGTTTCGGCTGATATTTAGGGCGTTTGCTACGTATAAATCAGCTCTCATTGCTCGCCTAAAAGTGCAAAAAACTCGCTCTCGCTTAGCACCTTTACGCCAAGCTCGTTTGCCTTTTCAAGCTTAGAACCAGCTTCAAGTCCAGCTAAAACAAAGTCGGTTTTTTTTGAAACCGAGCCACTAACTTTTGCGCCGTTTTGTTCAATAATCATTTTAAAATCATCTCTTGGGCGTGAGAGCGTGCCAGTGATTACAAAGGTTTTGCCAGTTATTGCCGAGCCTACAATTTCAAGCTTTTGTGCGACTGGGCGGACAATGCTAAGCAAATTTATGATTGAAGTTTTATTAACTTCTATAAACTCAACGAAGCTTTGTGCCATCTCTTTGCCAAAGCCGTCAATGGCTAAAATTTCATCAAATTTCGCATTAATCCACTCATCGCCAAAGGTGTTTTCTATCTTTTTAGCAGCCACTTCGCCGATATGCTCACAGCCAAGACCGCTGATAAATCGCCATAAACTAACGCCACGACTAGCCTGTATCGCATTTAGTAAATTTTGAACCTTTTTATCCTTAAAGCCGTCAAGTTTGATTAAATCATCAAATTTTAAAGCGTAAATGTCGGCTATCTTTGCAATTAGCCCACGCTCGTAAAGTAGCGTAACTATCGCATCGCCAAGCCCGTCAATGTTTAGGCATTTTTTTGAAGCATAATAGATTATTGAGTTTATCACGCGCGATTTACACTCTAAATTTTGACACTTTACAAACACGCCCTCATCAAGCAGATGTGAACCACACTCTGGGCAATGTGTAGGGCGAAGAATTGGCATTTCAGAGCCACTTCGGCGGTCTTTAAAAACGTTTGTGATTTTTGGGATGACGTCGCCTGAGCGGATAATGCCCACAAAATCGCCCTTTTTAAGCCCAAGTCGCTCAATTTCATCAAAGTTATGAAGCGTGGCAGATTTTACCCTAGCGCCGTCAATAACGACCTCGCTAAGCACCCCAACTGGCGTAACCACTCCACTTCGCCCAACCTGCAACGCCACGTCAAGAAGCTGTGTGGTCTGCTCAATGGCTGGGAATTTAAAAGCGACCATAAATTTTGGGAATTTAACGGTATAGCCAAGCTCTGCTTCGCTTTCTAGCTCGTTAATCCTAACTACCAAACCATCCATTAAAATCTCTTTTTTATCCCTTAGGCTTAAAAGCTCGTCGTAAGCGGTGTTTATCTCACTTTCGTTTTTACAAATTTTAAAAAAATCATCAGAGTAAAAGCCAAGTGAGCGGACAAACTCCATAATCTCGCTGTATTTTTCAAATTTAAGCGTATTTGCCCCCACGCCCCACGGCACAAAAAGTAGCTTTCTCTTTGCTGTGACGCTACTATCAAGCTGTCTAAGGCTACCAGCGGCGGCGTTTCGTGGGTTTGATAACAAGCTCTCGCCATTTTTGGCGCGTTCGTTGTTTATGGCTTCAAAATCGCCTTTTGTGATGACGACTTCGCCACGAATTTCAATCTGGTCTTTATAATCTATTTTTAAAGGGATTGAGGCGATAGTTTTTGCATTTAGCGTCACGTCCTCGCCAACCACGCCGTCCCCACGAGTGATAGCACGAACCAAAACGCCGTTTTCATAAAGTAAATTTAGACTAGCGCCGTCAAATTTTGGCTGCGTTACAAAGCTAAAACGATGTTTGTCGCCACGCCCTAGCCACGCATTTAGCTCGTTTTTATCAAAAATATCCTCCATTGACCACATTTGTTTAATGTGATTTGCCTTGCTAAATTTCTCACTCACAGCACCGCCGATTCTAGAAGTGGGCGAAAATAGCGAAATATCGGCTGGATTTTTTGCCTCATACTCCAAAACTGCGTGATAAAGCGCGTCATACTCGGCATCACTAGCAAGTGGAGCGTCATCGGTGTAATACGCCTTTGCCCATAAATTTAGCGTTTCAATCGCCTTTTCGTAATCTTTTTTTACCATAAATTCTCGCTTTCATAAGCCAAATGCAAGTTAAAAAGCTGTGAATGCTCAAAAACATCGTGCGTTCTAATGATACTTGCGCCATTTTCGTAAGATTTTAGGTGCAGATAAAGCGAGCCAGAGAGCCTATCTTTAACCTCGCTTTTGTGGTAGAAATTTATAACCGATTTTCTACTTGCACCGACTAAAAGTGGATAGCCAAAATGCGTAAAATGCTCTAAATGTTTGATTAAAATCATATTGTGCTGTGGGGTTTTGCCAAAGCCAATGCCAACATCAAGGACTAAATTTTTAGCTCCATTTGCAAGTGATTTTTCTATTTTTTCTTTAAAAAACTCATCAATCTGTGCGATTAAATCATCATAATGTGGGGCGTTTTGCATAGTTTTTGGGTCATTTTGCATATGCATTAGGCAAAACTGGGCGTCATATTTTTTGGCTAGATGAGCCAAATTTGGATTTGCCGTTATATCATTTATCATCTTAAAGCCGTGATTTAGGGCGTATTCAAGACAATACTCATCAAAGCTATCAAGGCTAAATTTCGCCTTTTCGTGCAAATTTTGCCTGCAAATTTCAGCTACGATATCCTTTATCCGCCTAAACTCCTCATCACGCCCACAATACTCACTGCCGGGACGACTTGAAACTCCGCCAAGGTCAATGTAGCTTGCACCCTGCTCTATCATCTTTATGGCTTTTTCTATACCGCTTTTTGTATCAACACGGCTTGCCTCGTTAAAACTATCATCGTTTATGTTTAAAACGCCCATAATTTCAGGTTTGCTTGGCTTTTTAAAGCTTTGGGCTAAAAAATCGGCTAAATTTTTAAGCCCAAAATCTTGAAGCTTCTCTTTTTTAGCTAGAATTTTTAGCTGTGCATTTGAGCCAATAAGCAGTGCGTTTGATAGCATTTCACGCCCAAAAATCGTATCTTTATGCGTTACTAAATCAGCCCCAACGCTAAGCGCGTCTTGCTTTAAAATATTTGCCGCTGGGGATTTTATATCCTTAATGTAGATGAAATTTAGCGTTGATTTTTCACGCATTATATTCACACCAGCCGTGCTTGCAGCGATACTTTTGCAAATTTCATCAAAATTTGACTTCTCGTTTATCTTATAAAATTTCAAACTCTGCCCTTTCTTAAAATCGTAAGCAAAAGTGGAGTTAGGATTTGTGGCGATTTTGCGTTTAATTCGCAAAGATGAACGAGTTTGTAAAAGTATTCAAGCTCGTTTTGGCTAAATTTAAACCCAAGATTAATCGCCTCAAAAATGATAGAACTAACCAGCTCTTTTAGCTCGTTTTTGCCAAGCTCATCGGTCTGCTCTTTTTTTGAAATTTCATCTAAAAATGTGTAAATTTCTTTTAAATCAAGCTGTTTTAGATTAAGTCCGCTCTTTGTCCTTTCGCTTTTTGTGAGTAAATTCGTAACACTAAGTCGCGACCTAATCGTAGGTAAAAGCAAATTTTTGCTCGGCGAAACGATTGTAAAAAATATATTTCTAGGTGGCTCTTCAAGAATTTTTAAAATGCTATTTTGTGCCTCAATGCGAAAACTTTTTGCCATAACGACTAGCATTTTCTCATCTTTTTCAGCGATATAGGCTTCTTTGATTAGGGCTTGTGCGTTTTCAATCAAAAAATCATCGCTAATAAAAAATTTCACGTTGTGCTTAAACTCGCTTTCAAACTCGGACTTTAAGCCCATAAAATCGTTTGAAATTACGATTTTACTAATCAAAAAGAGATCTCCGCAAACAACGTAGCGTCAATGCTTTTGTTAAAAAGCTTAAAAAGCGTCAGAAGTTTTGTGTCTAAATTTTCATCAGTTGAGCTTAAATAGAAGCTATTTTGCATCTGCTCATCAAAGAGCCACATATAGCTATCATCATTTAGCTTTGCGATATCGGCACGTTTTGAGCTACTTTTACCGATATAAAAATATACATAGCCGTTTGGCAAAGCGATACTTAGCATATCTTCAAGCAGTAAAATTTGCTCCTTTGAAGTAAGCTCATCGGCGTTTGGATAGAACGATTTTAGGCTTACAAATGGCAAAAGCGGTCTAAGAAGTCCCGGTTTGTTTATGTTTTTTAAAAGATAGGTCTCAAACCACGACCTATCTTCATCGGTAATTACTATAAACGTCTTGCCATTTAGCAGGTGTTTTAGGCGTGGTGCTAGAAGCAAAGCCCACTCAACACGCCTTTCCTCCATCCAGTTCATAGAAATTCCCTCTTTTCGGATCGCATCAAGCGTCCATTTCATAAATTCCTGCATTACTTATCAAGCTCGTAAGCGTCGTGAAGCACACGCACAGCTAGCTCGCCATACTTTTGATCTACGACTACTGATAGTTTTATCTCGCTTGTTGAGATCATTTGGATATTTATGCCCTCACGTGCAAGAGTTTCAAAGGCAAGTGAAGCCACTCCGCTGTGGCTTTTCATACCAACGCCAATAATTGAAACCTTTACAATGGCGTCATCATACTCAACGTGCTTTGCAGCCGAGAGCGAGCTCATCGTGTCTTTGGCTAGTTCAAGCTCGTTTTGAGGCACGGTAAAGCCTAAATTTGTAGTGCCGTCTTGTCCTACGTTTTGGATTATCATATCAACGTTTATATTTTTCTTTGCAAGTGCAGTGAAAATTTCAGCCGCAATGCCCGGCTTGTCAATCACGCCTCTTAGCGTTACTCTTGCTTGATTTTTATCTAATGCTATGCCACTTACTAAAACCTTCTCCATATTGTTATCCTCCAAAGTTATTAATGTGCCTTCGTTGTGGTTAAAACTACTTCTTGTTACGAGTTTTACATTTAATTTTTTAGCCAGTTCAACAGAGCGATTTTGAAGCACTTTTGCACCAGCACTTGCTAATTCTAACATCTCATCATAGCTAATCGTAGCTAGTTTTTTAGCCTTTTTTTCTATTCGTGGATCAGTCGTATAAACGCCATCAACATCGGTAAAAATTTCGCATAAATCAGCATTTAAAGCCCCAGCCAAGGCAACAGCTGAAAGGTCAGACCCACCACGCCCAAGTGTGGTAATATCTCCACCCTTTGTAATGCCCTGAAATCCAGCAACAACTACGATTTTACCGCTACTTAGTTCGCTTTTAATCCTAGCTGTGTTTATATTTTCTATCCTTGCTTTTGTATGCACTTCATCGGTGTAAATTCCAGCCATAGCACCAGTTAAACCAACTGCTGGATAGCCCTTTGCATTTAGCGCGATAGCTAAAATCGCCGTGGTAACTTGCTCACCAGAGCTTAAAAGCAAGTCCATAGCAATGCCGTTTGGGTCTTTGCTAAAATGCTCTCCATACTCAACTAGCTGGTTTGTCACGCCACTCATCGCAGATACGACTACGACGACATCAGCACCGCTTTTTTTAGTCTCAATCACCCTATCTGCGACAGCCTCAATACGTTCAAGTGTGCCAACACTTGTGCCGCCGAATTTTTGAACGATTAACATTAAAAAAATCCTTTCTCTTTAAAATAAGTTAAAACTTTTGTGTAAATTGGCTTTTTAAAGTTGTTAATATCGCCTAAAACATCCTTAACACTTACGAATTTATACCTGCTAAACTCGGGGTGCTTGGTGTTTAAATTTATCCTTGCCCCAGCGTTTAAACGCACTAAAAAATACTTTTGCGTTTGTCCGTCATAGTTATACATTTTTTTACTAGCACCGCTTGGGAAGTCGTAGCTTAGCCACTCTGGATACTCATCTAAAACCACGACATCATCAGTGCCTATCTCCTCTTTTAGCTCCCTTAAAAGTGCCTCTTTTGGGCTTTCATTCTCATCAATGCCACCTTGTGGGAACTGCCAAACCTCATTTAAATCCGTGCGATTTGCGATGAAAATTTCACACTTTAAAGGGTATTTATGCGACAGCACGACAGCAGCGACATTTGGTCTGTATCTCTTTTGCATATTTAACCTAAATTTATAATTTTTGCGAGATTTTAGCGAAATAAATTTTAAACCTTTATCAAGTGCGAATAAATTTTTATGTTAAAATATCGTAAAAAATTTTAAAGGCTAATCGTGTTACTTTACATACATATCCCATTTTGCGAAAGTAAATGCCCTTACTGCAACTTTGGCTCTGTTGTAGGCGAAAAATCACTAGCGAATGATTATTTTAACGCACTTTGCGATGATTTAAACCACCAAATAAAAGCACTAAAAAATCCAAAATTTTCAAGCGTTTTTATAGGCGGAGGCACGCCAAGCGTGATTGATTTTAATTTTTACACAAAATTATTTGAAATTTTTAAGCCGTTTTTACAAGAAGATTGCGAGATTACAGCCGAAGCAAACCCAAACTCAGCCTCACTTGCTTGGCTTTTAGGTATGCGAAATTTAGGCGTAAATCGCATAAGTTTTGGGGCTCAAAGCTTCTTTGCCGATAAGCTTGAAATGCTTGGCAGGACACACGGAGCAAACGACGTCAAAATCGCCGTGCAAAATGCAAAAATAGCCGGTTTTAACGATATAAACGTGGATTTAATCTACTCAACAAGGCTTGATAACAAAAAACGGCTAGAAAAAGAGATTTTAAGCATAAAAGAGCTTGGCGTTACGCACATTAGTGCCTACTCGCTAACGCTTGAAGAAAACACGCCATTTGCAAAAAAAGATGAATATAAAAAAGATAGCGCGTATTTTGCTAAATTTTTAATTAGCGAGATTGAAAAAAGCGGTTTTAAGCAGTATGAGATCTCAAATTTTGGAAAAATTTGCAAACACAATCTTGGCTACTGGCAAGGCGATGAGTATATTGGCGTTGGTGCTTATTCGGTCGGATTTTACGATAAAAAACGCCACTACGCTGCTAAAAATTTAAAAGATTACATAAAAAATCCAACGCTTAAAGAGGTTGAAAATTTAAGCGACAGGGATTTAATGCTAGAACATATCTTTTTAGGTGCTAGGAGCATTGCTGGGATTGATAAAAATAGGCTTGATGAGAGTGCGTTAAAAAACGCAGAATTTTTAGCAAAAAGCAAAAAAATCAGCCAAAAAAATGGCAAATTTTACGTTAAAAATTTTCTCTTAGCCGATGAGATTGCACTTTTTATCTCAAACGATAGCTAGGATTTATAAAATTTTGAGAAAAATAAGGCTAAAATGGCTATTTTTAAATTTAAAATTAGGGTAAAAAATGTTTGGTATTAGCCTACCTGAAATCGTTCTTATCGCCGTTGTAGCCGTGCTTGTTTTAGGTCCAGATAAACTGCCTCAAACAATGGTAAGCATTGCAAAAATGTTTAAAAGCGTTAAAAAAAGCATAAATGACGCAAAGTCAAGTTTTGACCAAGAGATGAAAATCGCCGAGCTAAAAGAGGACGCTAAAAAATACAAAGAGAGCCTTGAAAAAACGACACAAAACGTGCGAAAAAAGCTCACATTTGAAGAGCTTGATGAGCTTAAAAAGGGCATGAGCGACGCAAAATCTAGCATTGATGAGAGCCTAAATAGCGTCAAAAAAAGCGTAGAAGCTGTGCAAAATCCCACAAAAGCGGTCGGCGAAGCGATAAAAGATAGCCTGACTGATAAGAAAGAGGCGTGATGTTTGAGGAGTTAAAACCGCATATTGCTGAACTTAGAAAGAGATTAACGATTAGCATTATTAGTGTGATTGTGGCGTTTTTGGCGTGTTTTGCCTTTTGGGAGCCGATTTTAGCGTGGATGAGCGCACCCCTAAAAGCAGCTCTGCCAAGTGGTAGCGAGATTATCTTTACGCAGGTGCAAGAGGTCTTTTTTACAGCGATGAAGGTCGCATTTTTTGCTGGACTTATCGTGGCTTTGCCAGTGATTTTTTGGCAGTTTTGGCTATTTGTAGCGCCCGGACTTTATGATAATGAAAAAAAATATGTAATCCCATTTGTAATCTCAGCCACACTTATGTTTTTAGTCGGTGCTTCGTTTTGTTACTATCTTGTTATACCGCTTGGGTTTGAATTTTTAATCGCATTTGGCGGTAAATTATTTACAGCACTGCCTAGCATTGGCGAATACGTGGGCTTTTTTACGAAGTTGCTTGTTGCGTTTGGAGCGGCGTTTGAGCTACCTGTAATCACATTTTTTCTAGCAAAAATCGGACTTGTTGATGATGAGATGCTAAAAAAATACTTTCGCCACTCTATCGTTTTAATCTTCGTTTTTGCCGCCGTCGTAACGCCACCTGATGTCATCTCACAGCTTTTAATGGCATTCCCACTAATCGGACTTTATGCCATTTCAATCTACATTGCAAAAAAGATAAATCCAGCCGTAAAAGATAATGAAAATTCAGACGATGAGTGATATAAACGCCCTTTCTAGCTACGACTATTTTTTGCCACCAGAGCTAATTGCAAACGCTCCGATTATGCCAAAAGAGGCGGCAAAATTGCTTGTTTATCACAAAAAAAATGGCAAGATTGAGCATTTAAAATTTGGCGATTTGGCTGAAATTTTACCAGATTGTGCTGTGATTTTTAACGACACAAAGGTGATAAAGGCTAGAATTTTAGGCAAAAAATCAAGCGGTGGTGCTTGTGAGATTATGCTAAATCAACCGCTTGGCGACGCTAATTTTAGTGCTTATGTGCGTGGCAAAGTAGGCGTTAGTAGCGTTTTAAATTTTGCTAACGGCGTTAGTGCTGAAATTTTAAAGCTCTGTGATGATGGCACAAGGGTCGTGAAATTTTATAAAAATGGCGAAATTTTAAGCAACCAAGCCCTATTTTTAGAGCTTGAAACTATCGGACACGTCCCACTGCCACCATACATAAAACGCCCTGATACCAAAGATGATGAGAGCTGGTATCAGAGCATTTTTGCCATAAATAGCGGTGCAGTGGCTGCTCCGACTGCTAGTTTGCACTTTTCAGAAGATATGCTTAAAAAAATTGAGAAATCTCATCAAAGTGCCTACATTACGCTTCACGTTGGAGCTGGGACTTTTAAGGGCGTTGAGTGTGAAAACATAAACGAGCATAAAATTCACAGCGAATTTTATCAAATCCCGCAAAAAACAGCCGATATAATTAACTCCCAAACGCCGATTTTAGGGGTCGGCACGACCACGACTAGGTGCGTTGAGTGGTATAAAAGAAGTGGAATTTTAAGCGGTAGCTGTGAGCTTTTTTTAAACCCAAACAATAGACCAATAAGGCAGGATTATCTGCTTACAAATTTTCATCTGCCAAAATCAACGCTAATAATGCTAGTGGCTAGCTTTATCGGACTTGAAGAAACAATGAGAATTTACAAAACTGCCATAGATGAGCGATACCGCTTCTACTCTTACGGCGATGCGATGGTGATAATATGAAAAATTTTGACTTAGTAACTGGACTTAATTTCTTGCTTGAAGCATTGTATTACGATGGCTTTACGACTGGCAACAAGATACTTTTTGACTACCTGCCGACTTATCCTAGAAAATTTAAGGCAAATATGGCTGGTGTGATTAAGGTTTTTGAGTATTGTGCCAAGACATTTTTATACTCAACAAGAAACACAAAGCTCACAATCTCTTTTAAACTCACAAACTACACAAAAGAGATGGTCTATTTTCGCGTGAATTTTAAGATAGACCAAAAGCTTGACAGGCTAAATGAGAACTACCTAAAAATCGCAAGAACAGCAGCTAGCGAGCTAAAAGTGAGTATGTTAATAGCACGAGATGAGATTACGCTTGATTTTGGTATGGGGCTTACGCAAAATAGTGTTGAGCCTTTGGGGCTAAAAAGCGAGGATATAAAAAAATATAAGGCAGTTATCGCTTACAGCGATGATGAGGGCTTTAAAATTTTAACAAATCAGCTAAAAAATATCGGCATAGATGTCAAGCCAAAACACGATTTTGCAGTGCTAAAAATGCACATAGAAGATAAAATTTACCGCCCAAATTTGGTATTTTTATACAAAAAAATAATTGATAACAGGGTTGAGTTTGAGCAAATTTTAGAATACAAAAAAATAAAGGGATTTAGCATAATTGCAATCTGCGATAACGATGATTTTCTTGATGATAAGATTAAAAATGATGTCATTATTTTAAGACAACCCTACACCTACGATGTGATTTGTGCCGTGCTAAATATGGCGTATATGATGCAAACGAACGCCGAAAATATGGGGGGGGGGAGCCGCAACTACGTTTTAAAAATGCTTAGATAATTTTGCTTTTTTGTTTTTTTATGAATTTTTATTTGAAAAACCAAAACCTAAAAGGCTAATTTTGCTTATTTTAATCGTTTGTCTTGAAATTTTGCTCTTTTAATAATGCTAACAAATCTTTTTAAAGTGTTTTTTATCTTTAAATTTTTATTTTAAATCCAAACATAAACGGCTAAAAATTAAAAATGTTAGCAAGATTAGTTTAAAATTTTTATTTAAAACTCCAAAAAGCAAAATTTCAAAAGGCAAGGTTAGCTGATTTTTAGCCGTTTGTTTTGCAAATTTTATTTGAATTTTACTCTTTTAATAGCATTGGCAAATATTTTTAAAGCGTTTTGCTTTGTAAATTTTAATCTGAAAATCCAAAATTAAACGGCTAAAATTTCAAAACTCCAAGTAAAAATTTCAAACGGCAAAGTTGGCTGATTTTTAGTCGTTTGTTTTAAAATTTTACTCTTTTGCTAACACCAACAAAGGCAAAATAAAAAAAACGTTAGAAAATATTTTTACAAATTTTGGTTAATTAAAAGGAGTAAAACGGCTAATTAATAGCCGTTTTGGTGGTTTTAAAAGGTGATTTAGTCTTGCTTATAACGCATATAAGCTGGGATGTCGTAGTCTTGTTCTTGCTGTGAGAGATACTCATCGCCACTGACCCTTTTTAGGATTAGTTTTCGCTCTTTTTTGACTAGATTTTCATCGTTTGTTACTGGTTCACTGACTGGTTTTTTGTCGCTTTCAAGGTCAAAACCTGTTGCGACGATTGTTACTTCAACCCTGTTATTTTCAAAATTCTCATCACTTGTCGTGCCCCAAATGATATGTGCCTCTTCATCAGCAGCATTTTGAATAATCTTCATCGCCTCAACCATTTCAAACATCGGTGTTGATGGGTTGATTTTAAAATTTACAATAACGCCCATAGCGCCATCAATCTTTAAATCGCCTAAAAGCGGTGATTGTATCGCCTCTTGTATCGCTTCAATGGCAGCATTTTCGCCCTCTGCCTTGCCAACGCCCATTATTGCCATACCTCTATGGCTCATAATAGTTCTAACATCGGCAAAGTCAATATTAACGTAGCCATTGCCCAAAATCACCGAGCTCATACCGCCAACAGCACTTGCTAGGACATTATCAACAAGCTTAAAGCACTCATCAAAGGTCGCCCTTTTATCCATTGTAACAATAAGCTTGTCATTTGGGATCACGACAATTGAGTCGCACTCTTTTCTAAGCTCTTCAAGCCCCTCTCGCGCTAATCTGTTTCGCTTTTTGCCCTCAAACTCAAACGGCAGCGTAACAACAGCAATCGCTAACGCACCGCTATCTTTTACCGCTTGTGCCACCACCGGCGCTGCTCCTGTGCCTGTGCCACCGCCAAGACCAGCTGAGATAAAAACAATATCCGTACCTTCAAGCATACTTTTTATCTCATCATAGCTCTCATCAGCCGCACCCTTGCCGACCTTTGGGTCCATACCAGCACCAAGCCCACGTGTGAGCTTCTCACCGATCTGAATTTTTGAGTGTGCTTTTGAATTTTTAAGTGCTTGTGCGTCTGTGTTAGCCACAATCAAATCAATATCAAGCCCTGAATAATCAGTGATTATGCGATTTATCATATTGCCACCGCCACCGCCGACGCCGATAGCCTTTATCTTTGTGCCATAAATATTGTTGTTTTCTTCAACCTTAAAACCACTCATAAAATCTCCTTAAAAAAACCAGTTTATTATTTTTTGCCAAATTTTTACTAAAAAGTTTGGCTCTTTTTTCTGCTCGCCTAAATTTGAAATATCAAGCAAGTCGCTCTTTTCGTCCTGCGTTTTTATCTCAAAACCACCGCCTATTTCATCTTTTTTCTCATCGTTTTTTTCTATCTCTATCTCATCTTTGACATTTAAAAAACTATCAGAATTTTTTGATTTTGGTATATTTTCGCCCTTGTATCTCATTCTCTTTTCAGAATCAATCTCATAAGGTGTAAATTTACCAGCACCATAAAGGCAAAGTCCGACTACGCAAGAATTTGCAGGGTCGCTCATCACCTCATAAAAGCCCTCTAAATTCTTAGGCTTAGCCACCCTAACTCTCATCTGTGCAAACATCAAATCAGCTATCTCTTTAAAGCCTTCAAGCTTTGTCATACCGCCAGTAAATACAATGCCAGCACCGATAGTCTCTTTTAATTTTTCATTTGTTTTTTGCGCCTCTTGTATGCTTGAAAGCACCACGCCTAAATTCTCTTCAAGTCTGATTTGAATAGGTTTTGAAAGCACGTCAAGCGAAAAGGTCTTACTCTCTTTCTCATCGCCAAGAAGCGGGACTTCAATAAAATCAACCGACTTTGACATTAAATTTGCGTAGTTGATTTTTAGCTCCTCCGCCTTTGAAATAGGCGTTTGAAGTGCGATTGAAAGGTCGTTTGTGATTCTACCTGAGCCAAGCGGAAAGAAGTAGTTAAAGATAATTGAGTTGCCGTGATGAATGACAATATCTGTCGTAGAACTGCCAATATCAACCAAAACCACGCCTAATTCTCTCTCATCATCGCTTAAAGTCGCAATCGCCGAAGCGTAGCCTGAAAGCACGAGATTGTCAATTAAAATTCCAGCCTTTTTAATGGCACTTCGTATGTTGCTTACCATAGATGTTGGAGCGATGATGATATGGGTTTGCACTTCTAGTCTGCTACCAGTCATACCAAGCGGGTCTTCAATGTTATCTTGCTCATCTACCTTAAAATTATACGGCAAAACGTGAATTTTCTCGTAGTTTGTCGGCATATCCACCTTGTAAGACTCCGCTGACTCCATAACACGCTCAATCTCACGAAGTGTAATCTGATGATTTGGGATATTTACCACGCCCCTGCTATTTACGCTTTTTACGTTAGCACCAGAGATTGATACGACTACTCTATCGTATCTAGTCCCAGCTATCTTTTGTGCTGTATTGAGTGCGTTTTTAACGGATATCGCAACCTCTTCAATGTTGCTAATCGCTCCATTTTTTACGCCCTGAGATTTCTCTTTGCCAATGCCGATTATTCTTACGACACCAGCCTCATCTTGCTCGGCAATAACAGCACGAGTTTCAAAAGAGCCGATGTCAATGCCTAAAATTTTAAGACCCAAGATTTTTACCTTTTAATGTATTCTTCAACTTTATAGCGTTTTTGCAGCTGCATAACCAAATCCTGCATAATTTCGCCATTTTTTAGGTTTGCGATATTTTCACTAACCAAATTTAGATTTTCATTATCTGTGTTAGTAAGCAACTTTTGTTCCAAAATTTCGTATATTACAGCCTTTTTGCCTAACACAACATAACCTTTTTTGTTAGTAGAAGCAAATACTTGATCTATAAAATTTCTACTCTCAAACATATCAAGTCCGTCTATATCATCAGCCTTTGCCCTGCTTATCTCCACCTGTTTTAAGCCATTTGTGTCAAAATTTTTAAGCTCGGCTTTGACTAAATTCTCTAAATTTTCACGCTCTTTTATCTCTAAAAGCTTTTCTTTGACCTGCTCTTTTGCTGCCTCAAAGCTCATAGGTTTTGGCGTATCAATCTTAACTACCTTTGAAATAACGTATCCGCCGTTATAAACGATAGGTTTTAGGATATCGCCTATCTTTATATCCTTTAAATTTTCAACCTCAAAAGTAGCATTATCATCGGTAAAATTTATGGTTTGATTTGCCACGATTTCGCCCTTTTTAAACGAAACGTATTTTTGCAAAGCCTCTGTCTTGCTCTGCTCTAAATTATAGTCATTTTTGACCTGCTCTTTTACATTTTCAAAGGCTAAAATTTTATCATCGCTATCTTTGTAACGCTCTTTATTCTCTTGATAGTAGGCATTTAGCGTGGCTTCATCGGCGTTTTTATCGGTTGTCGGAATAAAAATCGTATCAAAAGTATATGAAGTCTTTGTCATATAGCTATTTTTACTGCTCTCCCAAAGCTTTTTAAGCTCATCATCGCTTACATTTATATTGGAATTTTGAGCTGTTATGATTTTTATTGCGACCTTATCTTGCATATAAAAGGCACTCATCATCAGCTCAATGTCCTGCTGTGTTGGCTTTGTGTTGATTAGATAGTTTAGCTTATCAAGCAGGACAACCCGCTCTAAGCCCTTTTCATAATCTCTTTGATTTATCTTAGCACGTCTTAAAATATCCTTGTATAAATTCTCATCAAAAACGCCGTCTTTGTGAAAATTCTCATCAGCAATAATGTATCTTACGACGTCTTCTTTACTGGCTAAAAGCCCTAAATCATCGGCATAATTTAGCAGTAAATTTTCACGTATAGCAGCATCAAGTGCTATCTTACTAAGTCCGATTTCATTGGCTTTTTCTTCTGTTAGCTGTCCGTTAAAGATTGAGTTATAATAGCCGTAAAGTTGAGAGTATTTTTCATTTAGCTCTTGGACGCTGATATTTCTATGTCCTACTTTTGCAACCGAAGTCGCACGATTTTTGTTTAAATCATAAGCACCCCAGCCGACAAATCCAGCACCGACAAAGGCTATCGTGCTAACCCAAATAGTTACGACAAGATATTTTTTATGTTTTTGCATCCAAGTTATCATAATTATCCCTTAAAATTCACAAATAAAATTGGCTGATTTTACCTATTTTAGCCTTTAAATAACGTTAAAAAACCGCTTTTAATAACATTTTTTGTTAGTGTTAGTTAGTAAATGATAGTTCAAGCAACTTACAGCTATTTTCAAGTATAGCAATATCCTTTGCAAGCTGTTGTGGCGTCCTGCCAAAGGCATAAACGCCATAACCCTTAATCACCATAATGTTGCTATTTTTTTCTATCATATACCTGTAAATTTCAGTCCCAGCACGCTCATACCAGTCATCAAACTGCTTTGGGTCATAGACTGAAATTTCGCCAAATTTCATACATCCAAAGTAGTCTTTTGGGCGGATAAAATCGTGCTTTATGCCGTAAGCCGTGGCGTAGTGTGGCATTGTGTAGCAGATATATTTTGCTTCGTTTAAATTTTTGTAAATATTTAGATGAATAAAGGCGTCCATACTCGCCTCATTCCAGCGATAATCCTGCTTTGATGAGAGCAAAACCATATCGCTATCCTTTAAATCATCAAAAATTGCGTTTTGTTTGTTGATTAAAAATTGATTGCCCTCAACTCTTGATGAGATTGAGCCGTGAAAAACGCCAAAAAAATTCTTTCTAAACATAGACAAAGAGATCTTTTTTAGCTCGTCTAGTGAGTGTTTTATATCCATTTTTAAGCCTTTAAAAAAATACGCAAAATTATACACAATTTTATTTTTTAAGTAAAATTTTGATAAATTCACGTAAAATTTTTAAAGGTAAAAACTCTTGCAAAGCCCACACAAAAGCGTTTTATTAAACGAAGTCGTTAGCCTTTTTTCAGGCATAAATGGCACTTTTATTGACTGCACCTTAGGTTATGCTGGTCACTCAGAAGCGATTTTAAACGCAAATAAAAACGTAAATTTAATAGCTTGCGACAAAGATGATGAGGCGATAGAATTTAGCAAAAAACGGCTTGAAAATTTTAAAGATAGGGTCAAAATCATCAAAAGTCCGTTTTCAAAAATTTTAGATAATTTAGCAGATGATGAGATAAAAAATGTTAGGGCGATTTTGGCTGATATTGGCGTTAGTTCGCTTCAACTTGACAAAAATGAACGTGGTTTTAGCATAAACTCAGACACCCTTGATATGAAAATGGATAAGAGCCAAAATTTAAGCGCTTTTGATGTAGTTAATTCATATTCAAAAGATGATTTAAAGCGGATTTTTTTTGAATACGGCGAACTAACAAACGCAAAATTTTTAGCTCAAAAAATAGTAGAGCAACGAGCCAAAAAGTCCATAACTACGGCAAAAGAGCTAACTAACATAATCGGCAAAAAAAGCGTTAATCACAGAAGTGTTAGCGAGGCGATTTTAGCTTTTCAGGCGATTAGGATTGAGGTAAATAACGAGCTAAATGAGCTTAAAATTTTGCTTGATAGCATTAAAAATTCGGCGTTAAGTGAGTGCATTGTTTGCGTGATTAGCTTTCACTCGCTTGAAGATAGGATAGTTAAAAACGCCTTTAAATCGTGGCAAAAAAGCTGTATCTGTCCGCCAAACGCACTTAAATGCCTTTGTGGTAACAACCACGAAATCGGCAAAATCATCACAAAAAAGGCACTAACGCCAAGCGTTGATGAGATAAAAGCCAACTCACGAAGTAGCTGTGCAAAGCTTAGGGCGTTTAAAATAGGAACAAAAAATGTCTGAAAATTTAGAAAAAGATGAGCTTTTAAAGCTTCACGACATTGAGCAAACAAGGGAGCAAAATTTAGGTTTTAAAACGCTGATGATAGCCTATTTATCGCTTTTAATCGCACTTTGTCTATTTTTGCCAAAAATTTACATCGCAAACCAAATCTACCACATAAGTCGCGATATTTCAGAGATTAGCACGAAGCGAGATGTCCTTTTAGAAGAGAACCGTGCCCTTAGAATAAGGCTTGAAAACATTAAATACAAATACCAAATTTTAAACCCATTAGAGCAAAATTAATGCTAAATGCCCTAAAATCTATCAAAAAATCCTATGACCCAGTAAATTTTCATCTCATACACTCGCTAAAAGCGACCCTTGCCGTCGCACTTAGCGCGACTTTTGCCTACACGTTTTTTGGCTTTGTCGGGGCTGTTTTTGCCGTAAATATCTCAATGAGTATATTTTTTTTAGCAAACATTGAAGGCACGGACACCCAAAGGCTACAATTTATCCTGCTTTATATCGTTTTAGCCTGCATTTTTGTGCCGTTTGTAAAGCCACTTATCCAGCTTGGCGTGTGGCTCTGTGTGGTCGTGTTTTTTTGGGTTTTTATCATCGGCATTAGTGCGATTTATAGCGAGAATTTAAACAAAATTTTACTAGCGACAAATATCACTGGATTTACCGGTCTTATCGTTTATGGCAACAGCGGCTTAGATATTAAAAACACAATTGCTGGTATCATCATCGGAGGTGTTATTGCTGGTGTGATTAGGGTCGGTAAATTCGTAAAATACGGCAAATTCACCATAAAAAGCATCTCACTTTTAATCAAAGAGCTAATTAACGCAACAAACAACATTGATAATGCAAATTTTAGCAAACACATAAACGAGTGCTTTGCTAGGATTGATGAATTTAAGGCGTTGTTTTCAAACGACAGCATAAATATCAAGGATGCAAGTTTGATTAAAAACCAAACAAGGGCGATTTTTTATATCTATAAAATTGAAGAGATTACCCTTTTAATCAGCTCAATTTCGCCATTTTTTAGCAGGATTGATGATAAAATTTTGCTAAAAAATGCAAAAAATGAGCTAATTTTTAACCTAAATGAGCTACTTAAAATTTTCACAAAAGAACAAATTAGCTTTAAAACCGACACGCTAAATGAACTAAAAAACAGCAATTACAAGGTATTTTGTAGCTCACTTGCTGCCATTTTTGCCAAAATTTCACTCATCAAAGATGGCAACGATGATAAAATTGAGTTTAAATCAAATAGCAAAATTAGCCTTAGCGAGTTTTTAAACAGCATAAATTTAAAAAATCAAACCACGCTAAATTCGCTAAGACTTAGCGTTTGTATGTGCGTTGCGGTGTTTATCTCACAGGCGTGGCACATAAATCACGGACTTTGGATCGCAATTGCCGTGATGAGCCTTAGCAAAAACAACAGATATATGCTAAAAAATGCCGGCAGGGACAACATCGTCGGCGGATTTTTTGGCTTTTTTATCGGATTTTTAGCCATTAGTTTGTTTAAAAATAATCTTTTTATCCACGTTCTAGCCGCACTTGGTATGTTTTTTGTATTTTATTTTAAGGTGTATAAACAGATAGTTTTTACCACGATTTTTATGAGTGAGTTTTGCATTATCTATTCATTTATTAGGAGCGATTTTTTAGATGTTGTAATGCTTAGGCTCTTTGATATTTTAATCGGTTTTGGGCTTGTTTTTGTCATTTCAATGCTGACTTTGCCAAAAGACAGAAGCGAATTTAACGCTAAATTTAAGAAAATTCTAAACGATTTTACCGATTTTATACAAAATAATCTTACGAATTTTAGCCAAGACGGATTCTTAAAATACCAAAATACAATTATTAAAGATATTAGCGACTACAAAGAGCTACTTGATAATGTAAAGCTAAAAAACATTGATAAGGTTTATATCAACTTAAACAAAATAAACGGCGGTATCATAAACCTAAAAACGTATATAAATGAAAATAAAATAGAAAACGATGTGAATTTACAAAGCGATATAAAAACGCTCAATTCAAGGTTTGAGATGCTAAATAAAAAGATTGACGGACTGCCATTTTACTTTATCAGCGAGATTGATGATAAGTTAATTTACAAAGATGACGCTAAAATTTCAAAGCTCATAATGCAAATTGCACTTATGCAAAACGAGCTTTATACGCTCATTTAGTCCTTGTAGGCTACGAGTTTATTAAGGACGTATTGTTCTAAATTTTTCTTTGAAACGTCATCTTTTAGGGCTTGATTGTAAATTTCTTCAACGATTTTTGAGTATTTTTCATAGCTAAAATACGGAAAATGCACTGCCCACGCATCTTTAATCAACCTAAAACTTATCTCTTTTCTAGCCCAAATTTTAAACATATCAAAGCCGATAAATATCAAAGATGTAACGACAGCCGTGCCGATAATTGAGATATGAGTATCAACCTTAACCAAAAAATGGTGCGTTAAAAGCAAAATAGGCAAAAAAATCATAACGCAAATTAGTGCGTAAATTTGATACGTTCGTTTGTAATTAAAGCGAAAATTTAGCTTAGCCCCATCAACTAGCATACCCTCATTATAAAGGCTGTTTGCCTCTAGCAAATCCCTAAACAACACTGGCTTTTTTGAGATGACAAAAACCGCTTGTAAAACCCTATCTTTCATCTTTTATCCTAAATTTTTGCAAAATCATATCAAAAACTTGCTAAAATCTTGCAAAATTTTAAAGGGGCAAAAATGAGTAATGAACTAAGTGGTGTGGTTTTTATAAACGGCGAATTTAAAGGTGCAAACGAAGCAAAAATCAGCGTTTTTGACCGCGGATTTATCTTTGGTGACGGGGTTTATGAGGTCGTGCCTGTGGTGCTTGGGCAGCTTGTTGATAAGGCTGGATTTTGGCAAAGATTTAAAGATAGTTTAAGTGCGATTGAGCTAACCCTACCCTACTTGCAAGATGAATTTGAGGCGATTTTAAGGCAAATAATTGCCAAAAATGAGCTAAACGAGGGCGGAATTTATATACAAATCACGCGTGGCGTGGCAGAAAGAACCTTTGAGTTTGTTAAAAATATCACTCCAAGCGTATTTATCTTTTGCTACAAGGCTGATGTTTTAAATCCAGAGTTAGCAAACAGCGGCATTAGCGTGGTTAGCGTTGATGATATTAGGTGGAGACGCCGTGATATCAAGTCAATCTCGCTTCTAGCCCAGTGCCTAGCCAAAAATGAGGCGGTCAAAAAGGGTGCGTATGAGGGCATAATGGTAGAAAATGGTGTCGTTAGCGAGGGTTGTAGTTCTAGTGTTTTTATCATAAAAGATGACGTTTTGATAACAAAACCGCTCTCAAACGAGATTTTACCCGGAATTCGTAGGCAAAATTTGCTAAAAATCGCCACCGATTTGGGGCTAAAAATAGAGTTTAGAAATTTTAGCATTAATGAAGTTTATTTGGCTAACGAAGCATTTATTTCAGCTGCCACGCTCATACTTTTACCAATCATCAAAGCCGATGAAAGGCTAATAAATGGCGGTAAAATTGGCAAATACACCAAAAAATTAAGAGAAATTTATGCTAATAATTTAATAAACGAAGCTAAAAATTCCTAAAAATCGCCCTAAATCTAGGCAAATCCGCTAAGATTTAGGGCTAAATTTAGCTTTAAATTCTCAATTTTAACGCACTAAATTTAGCACTTATCAAAAAGCTTAAATTTTAATTTTATCTTTTTTAAATGAAATTTTACCCAAAATTCACAGGCAAAATTTGCTAAAAATCGCCACCGATTTGGGGCTAAAAATAAAGCATTGATGAAGTTTATTTGGCAAACGAAGCATTTATTTTGGCTACCACGCTCATACTTTTACCAATCATCAAAGCCGATGAAAGGCTAAAATTTTAATTTGTAGCGTTTAAATCGCTATTTGTTTGATATTCATTTATCATTTCATTATATTTTATTGTTGCTTTATTTAAAATTTCTCTATCAATTTTGATATCCTTTTGCAAATCAACAATATCACCACAAGCATTCATATACCCAAGCTCACAGCTTTTAAAAATGTAGTTTAAGCCGATTTGCTGGGTGTTTTGCTCATTTACAACATTGTCAAGCTCACTGCTAACCTCGCCATTTATATACATAACCCCAAGCTCCTCGCACGACATTTCATCATTTAACTCACAGCCCTTGTAGAAAATTTCAAACGCTCCCTTAAAATCATCAGAGCGTAGCGCATCAAGCCCCTTGTCAAACTCGTCAATATCAAAGCCAAAAAGCCTTAAAAATAGCGTAAAAATGATAAGCTTTTTCATTACATAAAGCTTGGAGCGTCATTTGAAAATAGCACCAAGTCCCCTGTTTTTGTATGTTCTATCAAAATTTCTTGCATCTTATTTTTATCCTTTAAAATCACAATTTGTGCGTTTTTTATGTGTTTTAAAAGTGCCTGAGCATTTAGCGGACTTGTGATGATAAGCATATCAAAAATTTCATCAATCACACGAGATAGTCGCTCATTTAGCTCAACGCTAGCCTCAACAATCCCCGGCGTAACAAGCACCTTTCGCCCACGATACTGGCCTACAAGCTCGTAAGACTGGCTCATACCAGCAAAGTTGCCGTTAAAGCTGTCATCAATGATAATCTTGCCGTTTGCTTGCATTTTTACAAGGCGGTGCTCCACGTTTTCTAGACCCAAAAGTCGGCTCTTAATCCTATCATTATCAACGCCTAAAAATTTTGCCACTTCAATGCAACAAGCAAGGTTAAAGGCGTTAAATTTGCCAAGCAATGGCGAAAAATACGGCATATTATCAAGCGTGAAATTTAGCCCATCAAGCGTAGCAACAATATCGCTTAAATTTTTATCATAAATTTTGATATTTTCGCTCTCATTTTTTTGCGTAGATGAGTGCAAAAACGCCATTTTTAGGCGGTTGGTTTGCAGGGCTTCAAGCTTTGTAGCACGGATATTTTCAAGCGTCTTAAAATACTCAATGTGCTGTGCTCCAATCTCGCCAACAACGACAATTTGCTGATTTAAAAAGGTTGAAATTTCGGCTATATCGCCACTTTGTCTAGCCCCAGCCTCAGCGATATAAATTTGCGTTTTTTGCGAGATATTCTCATTTATATCCTTAATAATCCCAACTAATGTATTTACGCTTCGTGGGGTTTTATGGACGTTAAAATCGTCCTTTAAAAGCGCAAAAAGAAAATTTTTAATGCTGGTTTTGCCATAACTTGCCGTGATTAAGATGATTTGTAAATTTTTATTCTCATCTAGCCTGTTTTTAGCCTGTTTTTTGTATTTAAACGCCATAAATTTCTCAAAAAAGTGGCTAATTATTAGGCTTATAATGATAGGGCTTATCATATCTTTTGAAAAATTTTCAAATTTCAGATAGTTAAAAAGGTTTAAACTCAAAACAGCAACGCCAAAAAAGGCAAAAAATCGCTTAATCCTAGCGGTAAATACGAGCTTTTTATCAAGCTTTTTATGCCATAAAATCACGCTTGGCAGATATGCAAAATAAAAATAGATGAAAAACCAATTGCCACTTGTATAGTAAAGCACGAGCGGGATAATCACAAAAACTAAGTGCCAAAGCGGGCGAGTAAAGTGAAACAAAACACGACTAGCCTTATACGAAAACCACTGAAAACAGGTGATTACGTAAAAGCACAAGACCGCACAAAAAGCTATGCTTGAAACACCAAAAAACGGCTCTTTTATAATATCAAATATCATTTTTGCTCACTTTGTGATTTTAGCTCATTTTTTATCTCGTCCGCTATAAATTTTGCGTGCAAAAGAAAGAAAAAATGATCGCCATCAAGCGGATAAAATTTGCTATCTTTTACGATTTCGTGGATTGTTTGACCGCTTGTTAGAGGCGTGGCTTTGTCGCTTTTGCCCCAAAAAATGAGCGTTTTACACTCTAAATTTTTATAGTTTTGATAGAAATTTTCATCAACGACATTTTTTAAGGTTTCATACATTACCCTGCTCATACCGCTTACATCTTTTGAGGCAAAAAGGCGGTAAAATTTTGAAAATCCAAGCGGTTTTAAAAACTTAAAAAGTGCGATTTTAAAGCGAACCCAAAGGCGTTTTTTAACCACGATGCCAGATGAGCTTAAAAGGACTAAAAATTTTGGCTCTAAAAGCGTTGCGATTTTACCACCAAAGCTGTGTCCTAACACGATATCAGGGGCTTGTGGTAGGGTTTTTATGAATTTTTTAACGATATTTGCGTAATCTTTTGTGTTTAGTGGAGAAAAAATCTCGCTCTCGCCAAAGCCGGGCAAATCAATGTAAATCTGCTTAAACTCATCAAAAACATTGCCAAACGCCTTTTTCATTATCTGCTTACTAGCACCCCAGCCGTGCAGGATAAGGACTGAAATTTGGGCTTTTGGATTGATTATTTCATAGCTTATGTTGTAGGTTTTTAAGCCGACTTTTATGCTCTTTTTAGCCATTATTTTCTCGCTTGTTTGAGGTATAAATGCCTTGTAAAATTTCAACCGCCTCGCAAAGTCTTTCATACTCAGACATATTTAAAAGGACGGCTTCAAATTTGTTATTTTTTACGATTACGGCACGTTTTCTCTCGGCTTTGCTGATTTTACCCAAAACCGCACTAAAATTTCTAACAACCTCAGTCGCTGTGTAAATTTCATCTTTGCTAAATGCTGTCATACAAACTCTTTTACGTAAAATTTTACGCAAAATTTAGCATATTTTTATTTATAAAATGATTAAAAAGCGGAGCAAAGCACTCCGCCTTTGGGCTTACATCATACCGCCCATTCCACCCATACCGCCCATATCAGGCATTGCAGGGAGTGGCTTATCCTCTTTAATCTCGCTTATCGTAGCCTCTGTTGTTAGCAATAAACTAGCCACAGATACGGCATTTTGAAGCGCTACACGCTCAACTTTAACCGGATCAATGATACCAGCTTCAAACATATCAACATACTCGCCAGTCGTAGCGTTAAAGCCGTAGTTGTCATTTGTGCTTGTTTCAATCGCATTTGCGACCACACCAGCGTCAAATCCCGCATTTTCAGCGATTTGGCGAAGTGGAGCGCGTAAAGCTCTGCGAACTATCTCAGCGCCGATAGCCTCGTCGCCACTTAAATTTAGCTTCACACGTTTTGAAGCCAAAATCAGAGCCGAGCCACCGCCAACGACAATTCCCTCTTCAACAGCCGCACGTGTCGCGCTTAGCGCGTCATCAACCCTGTCTTTTTTCTCTTTCATCTCAGTTTCAGTCGCAGCCCCAACCTTAATAACAGCCACGCCGCCACTAAGTTTAGCTAAACGCTCTTGAAGCTTTTCTCTATCGTAATCGCTTGTAGTTTCGGCAATTTGAGCCTTGATTTGATTAATTCTAGCGTCAATCGCCGCCTTCTCGCCAGCGCCATTTACGATAGTCGTGTTATCTTTATCAATCACAACGCTTGAAGCCTGTCCTAAGTCCTGTAAAGTAGCGCTTTCTAGCGTTCTGCCAAGCTCTTCGCTTATGACCTCGCCACCTGTTAAAATAGCGATATCTTCAAGCATAGCCTTTCTTCTATCGCCAAAGCCCGGCGCTTTTACGGCTGAAATGTTTAAAACGCCACGAAGTTTATTTACCACAAGCGTCGCTAACGCCTCGCCCTCAATGTCTTCTGCGATGATTAAAAGCGGTTTGCCAGTCTTTTGAATTTGCTCCAAAACAGGCAACAAATCTTTTAAATTCGTAATCTTTTTATCAAATAAAAGTATAAATGGACTACTTAGCTCAACCTGCATTTTTTCAGTGTTTGTGATAAAATACGGGCTTAAATAACCCCTATCAAACTGCATACCCTCAACTACATTTAGCTCATCTTGTATAGACTTTGCCTCTTCAACGGTGATAACGCCGTCTTTGCCGACTTTCTCCATCGCATCAGCAATTAATTTACCGATACTCTCATCTGAATTTGCCGAGATTGTAGCGATTTGAGCGATCTCTTTTGAGCCTGAAACCTTTTTTGAGATGTTTTTTAGCTCATCAACAAGTGCTGCTACTTGCTTATCCATACCTCTTTTTACTTCAATTGGATTTGCACCAGCCGTTACGTTTCTAAGTCCCTCTTTAAAGATAGCGTGAGCTAAAACGGTCGCTGTTGTCGTGCCATCGCCCGCTTGGTCGTTTGTCTTTGAAGCTACTTCACGAACCAAACTCGCGCCCATATTTTCAATCGTATCTTTAAGCTCAATCTCTTTTGCAACACTAACGCCGTCTTTTGTGATAGCAGGGGCTCCAAAACTCTTTTGGATTAGCACGTTTCTACCGCGTGGTCCCATTGTAACCTTAACAGCGTCGTTTAGCTTTCTTACACCCTCATAAAGGCGATTTCTAGCGTCATCTGAGTAAAAAATTTCTTTTGCCATATTTTAATCCTTTTATTAAATTTATTTTAAAACACCTAAAACATCATCAATGTTTAAGACCAAAAAAGTCTTGCCTTCAAGCGTAATTTCAGTGCCGCCGTATTTTGCAAACACAACGCTATCGCCCACTTTTACGCCCTCTACTTCACTGCTAACAGCCAAAACTTTACCGCTTAAAGGTTTTTCTTTTGCATTATCAGGTATAATAATGCCCGTCGCAGTCGTTTTAACGTCTTCAAGACGCTCAACTAAGACACGTTTGCCTAATGGTTGAAAATTCATCGTTCATCCTTTTGGTTTGATTTTTATGTTTTTAGCACTCTTTATTTTTGAGTGATGAAATAGTAGCATTTTTTTGAAAATAAGTCAATATATGAGCTAAAATTTTTAAATTATTTTAGTCTAATTGGCTCAACTTTTTTGATATTAAAAATTTTATAAAAGGATAAAATATGAAAATTTTAAAGTATCTTTTGGCTGTTTTACTGCTTTTATTTGCAGTAATTTATGTTGTTTGCTTTACTGGTTTTGGCAACGATTTAGTCGCAAAATATGCCCAAAATTTCATAAAAAATAAGAGTGGCATTGATGTTAAGATTGAAAAATTTCGCTTAGATATGAGCGAACTTGCACTCATAGCCACGGCAAATGATGAGATAAATTTAAACGCAAACGGCAAAATTTCGCTATTTTCACAAAATTTTGACCTTGATTATAAGATCACAGCAAGTGATTTAAAAACGGCAAATATCAAGCTAGAAAAGCCAATTTTTATAAACGGCAAGGCAAAGGGCAAGTTTAAAAATTTTGATATAAACGGCGTTGGCGATATGCTTGGCTCAAACCTTACTTTTTTAGCAAATATCAAAAATTACGAGCCATTTACGGCACAAATAAATGCAAAAAAGCTTGAAATTTCACAAATTCTAGCCATTTTAAAACAGCCAAACTACGCAAAGGGGCTAATTGATTTAACAGCTGATATTAAAGATGAAAACGGCAAAAGAGACGGCAAGGCAAATCTTGAAATTTATGACGGCTTAGCAAACAATAGCACGATTTTTAGGGATTTTAATATCACTTTACCAGAAAATTTTAGCTTTAAAGGCGCTTTTAATGCCACGATAAACGACAACGCCATAAACTTAAAGAGCATTTTTATAACGCCTATCATAACGGCTAACGCAAAAAACACGAATTTTTTAATAGATAAAAATGCAATAAACAGCGATTTTAACGTGCAGATTGATGATTTAAGCAAGTTTGAGCCAATCATAAAACAAAGGCTAAATGGCACACTAAATTTAAGTGGTAACGCCGATATTTTAGAAAATAAACTTAAAAATTTAGACGCAAAAATCAGCGGTTTTGGCGGAGAGATAAATGCAAATTTAAAAGATGAAAATCTAAATGCAAAGATAACAAATATTAAGCTTGAAGAGCTTTTAAAAATGGCTGCAAAACCTGCATTTGCAACGGCTTTAATCAATGGCGAAGTGGTGGCTAAAAATATAAACAAGCCAAAAAAAGCCGATGGATTTTTAAGGCTAAATACGCAAAACGGGGCGTTAAACTCGGCTGAGCTAAAAAAATTAAGCGACATAAATATGCCAAATGGCGTGAAATTTGAGCTAAAAGCGGATGCAAAAATCGCAAATTCGCTAGCTGATTTTAACCTTGATTTCTTAACTTCGCTCTTTGATTTAAAGAGCGTAAATGGCACTTTTAACACCGATAAAAACGACTTAAACGCAAAATTTGCACTAATTGTAAGCGACCTAGCCAGACTTGAAAAAATCGTGGGAGCTAAACTTAGTGGGGCAGTTGATATTAAAGGCGATGTGGTGCTAAAAAATATGGCATTAAGTCAGCTAAATATCGCTGGTAAGGCGCTTGGTGGCAATATTTTAGCTCAAACAAACGGCACAAATTTAGACGCAAGCTTGACAAATTTAGGGTTAAAAGATCTGTTTGTGCTTGTTGGTCAGCAGCCACTAGCAAATGCAAACATAAATTTAGACGCAAAACTAAGCACGATTGACATTAAAAACCTAAATGGCAACCTAAATTTAAAGGTAAATGGCGGCGAATTTTACGCTGAAAATATGAGTAAAGTGCTTGATAAAAAATTCCCAAATGGCGTAAAATTTAGTGCAAATTCAGATATAAAAATCACAAAAAGCGTGGCAAATTTTAACGCTGATATTTTAAGCGATTTAGTTAGCTTAAAAGAGATTAGCGGTAAATTTTACATAGATGATTTAAGCTTTGAAAGTGTAGCAAAAGCCGATATACCAAGCTTTTCAAGGCTAAAATTCATAACCGAAAAAGAGCTTGAAGGGGCGATTTTAGCAAACATAAATGCCACAAAAAAGGGCGAAAACTTAAACGCAAATTTAAATTCAAAAATATTTAACGGAGAGCTTGTTGCAAACTACAAAAACGGCAATTTAACGGCTAATTTAAAGTCATTTACCTTTAAAGGGCTAACCGATATGCTAAAAATGCAAAATTTCTACAACGGCAAAGGCAGTGCCGAGCTAAAATACGATACAAAGGCACAAAATGGCGTGTTTGACGTAGATATCATTGAGGGCAGGCTAGCACAAAATGGCTTTACAAACACGATAAAGACATTTAGTGGGAGAGATATCACGACTGAAATTTACAAAAATGGCTACCTTAAAGGCACGATAAAAAAGGGCGTAATAAATTTTGATATGGCAATGACAGCCCAAAGAAGCGATATAAACGCAAGTTTGGCGACTTTTAACACAATAACTGACGCCATAAATATCCCGCTAAATTTTAGATATGAAAAAACGGACGCCAAAATAGATATCACTGGCACCAGCAAAGAGCCAAAATACTCGGTAAAATCGGACTATTTAGAGAAAAAAATCATCAAAGGGCTTGATAAAATAATAGATAAAAAGCTAGGCGATAGCGAGAATAAAGACGCTGTAAAAAATCTCATAAAAGGGCTATTTTAGGGGCTGGGGCGTTTGCCCCAAGCTTTTTTTTAGGCATTTGCTTTAAATTTAGCGTTTGCCATAGGCTTTTTTGGTAAATAACTTAGCCATTTGCTCCGAGATTTTAGCGATATGTGAGCGTTTGCTTTAAAATTTAATGATCGTTTTGCCAAAATTTTACTAACAAAAACGTTACGTATTTTACTAAATGCGTGGGCATTTTGCCCACCAAAATTAGTTTTTAATCTCTTTTTTTAACGAACTTCTAGTTTCTATAATCTCTTTTTGGCAAGTTTCTAAATCAACGGCTTTAAGCTGTGGTCTGCCAACAAAAAAGCCGATACCAACGCCACCTTTTACGCAGTAAATCTCATTTGGCTTAGTTTCAATCACGACCGAAGCTTTTTGCCTCAGTTTTAGCCCAAATTTCATACTCTTTATTTGCTTTTAGGCTAGTTTTTAAAAATCCGCCGTTTCGTAGCCTGATTAAAGTTTTATTATCATCATCGCTAGTAACGCCAATACTATACTTTACCATTGAGCCAACAGCAGCACTTGGGCGATATACATAAAGTAGACTCTCATCATCTTTTGGCGTTTCAAAGCCTGAAAATTTCGGACCTTTGGCATTTTGTAAAAATCATTTTAGGCTAAATTTAACTGGGGCTATTGCCACAAATTTTACTCAAATAACGAATCTTCATCCACTAAATGATTAAAGAATTCTTGCTGTGGTGAGTTTTGTGTTTTTCTTATCTCGTTTTTGCAAGTTGCTAAATCAACGATTTGCAGATATGGGCGAAATGCGCGAAAACCCACACCGCCCGTGAGCTTGACACAAATAATCTCTCCCGACTTGGCATCAATCACGACCGAACTTGTCGTTTCAGTTTTAGCCCAGTAAATATATTTATTATTTGCCCTTAGTCTGATTTTTAAAAATTCTCCATTTCGCCATATTATTTGTTTCTTATCATCGTTTGGACCAATTTTGCCTTCTACTCTTATCACAACATTACCATTTGGACTATAAAGATAAAGCAAACTCTCATCATAATTTGGCACTTCAAAATCCACAAAATTAACCCCATTTAAGGCACAACCACCAAAAGCATAAGCCAAACAAGCTAACAAACCAAACCTTAAACCACTTGTTAATCTCATAAAATCTCCTTAAAAAATTTAATTAGTTTTAAAAAATATGAAATATTTATTGTAGTTAGTAGATTATTTGAAGTGTTGTTGTGATAAATGAGCTTAAATTCTAAACTATCTTTGCTACTCCCCCCCCCCCCCCCAGCAACACGCATAAAATTATGATATAGTTTTTCATTTTGATCCCTTACTTGCCTAAGCAAAAATTTAAAAACATCTCATCAAGCACTTCGCTATATTCAAGCGGTCTTGTGATACTTGCTATCTCTTTTATGGCTAAATTTATCTCATAAGCAAACAGCTCAATCTCGCTCTCATCTAAGAGCAAAAACGCCCTTTTTAACGCACCGCTAGCCGCCTCACACGCCCTTATTTGAGCCAGTGAGCTTAGCATTATCTCGTTTGTATCTTGCGTGTTTAGAAAATTTTCAATTTCATTTACTAGCTCATCTACGCCATTTTTGGCACAAATTTTAATCGGCTCATTTAAATTTATATCAAATCTAACGCCTAAATCGCTCTTATTTAACACAAAAAATAGCTTCTTATCAAGTCCGTCAAGTAGCGATAATATCCTTTTATCGCCCTCATCTGCCACTTCTGAGCCGTCAAAAACAGCCACAATAATATCAGCCTCATCAATGGCACGAAGCGAGTAGCTAATGCCTATCTCCTCAACTGCCCCAGCACCGCTTCTAATCCCTGCTGTGTCAATGATTTTAACCAAATGAGTGCCGATTTTTAGCCCCTCTTCAATAGTATCTCTTGTCGTGCCAGCCTCGTTTGAAACGATAGCACGCTCAAATTTTAAAAGTGCGTTTAAAATTGAGCTTTTGCCGACATTTGGTTTGCCGACAATTGCGATTTTAAAGCCGTCAATTAGCCCCCTACGCTCCTTGCTAATGGCTACCATTTTATCAAGTTTTTGGCTATTTTGAGATAACATATTTTTAATGCTACCCAGCAAATCGCTTGGCAGATCATCATCTGCATAATCAATGCTAGTCTCAACATAGGCTAATGTCCTAACAAGCTCAGCCCTAATCTCATCTGTGTATCGCCCAAGCTCCCCACGCATCTGCCTTGCTAAAATTTTAGCCGCACCTTCGCTTCGTGAGTTGATTATTGCAGTGATTGCGTTTGCCTTTGCCAGGTCAAGTTTGCCGTTTAAAAACGCCCTTTTGCTAAACTCGCCGGGCTGTGCTAAAACAACGCCAAGCCTTAAAAGCTCGTTTAAAATCATATTTGAGATGACAAATCCGCCGTGAGTTTGAAACTCAACGATGTCCTCGCCAGTAAAGCTATTTGGGGCTTTAAAGTAGATTAAAATCGCCTCATCTAAAAATTCTCCACCACAAAAAACTTCACAAAGCGTGGCGTGGCGTGGTTTTAGCGTGTTTTTTTTGGTTAGTTTTAGCGAAATTTCAAGTGCCTTTTCGCCACTAACCCTAACGATACTAACCGAGCCAAGTCCGTGTGCAGTGGCGATTGCAGCGATTGTGCTATTTTTTGAAAAACTCATTTACGACTACAAATTTTTCATTGCCGTTTGACTTAATGCCGACATATTTTTGCGGGAATTTTTCACGCAATTTTGCAAGTGCAATTTTAACCAAAACCCCGTCAAGTGGCTTTGTTTGAGCCTTGCCGTGTTGCTCTACTCGCTCAACGACACTAAGCAGATACTGATCCATCATCGCCTCTTGATTTTTTAAAAATTCAGCGATTTCAAGGCGAATTGAGAGATTAAATTTACCGCCAAGCCAGTTGTGAAGCAGATACGAAATAGCCTTGTATCGGTAGCCCTCTTTGCCAATAAGCAAAGCAGCGTCAGCTCCATCAAGCTCAATTAAGACGCAATCATCTGAATATTTACTAACCTCAATCTTGCTAATCTCAAAGCAACTAGCCCCAAAAAGTGTCTCAAGCCCACGCTTAATCTCTGGCAGAATTTTATCAAAATCAATCGGCTCTTTTTGTGTCTTTTCACTCTCCACACTAGGCTTTTCATCATCAAAATTTTGATGAAAATTATCAATTATAGAGGTGTCAAGGATATTTTTGCTCTCGTGTTTTTTTGGCGTTTCATCAATCCTTTTGATGACATAATCTGGCTTTTGCTCCACACTCTCAACAAATGGGTCGTTTATTTGGGTTGGCTTCTTTTCAGCCTGTTGTTTTGGCTGATTTGGCTTTTTATTTTTTTGCTTCTTTTTAGGCTCTTGCTTTTGAGAATTTTGCCTTTGCTCAGCCCTATTTTCATCTTTTTCGTGGAATTTTTGCTGATTTTGAGCCTTTTGCTCTCTTTCTACTTCAATAATCGCATTTTTCTTAAAAAAGCCCAAAAATCCGCTACTTGGATGCTGGATAATCTCTTTAACATCAAGCTCTGTAACAGAACAGCCAAGTTGCTCGGCTGCCTTTGAAAATGCCTCTTGTAAATTACTAGCTTCTACCCTCATTACGCCTTTACCTCCGCCTTTTTGTGCTTTTCAAATAGCCTATTTACAACGACTTGCTGGATAACCGAACAAAGGTTATTAACAAACCAGTAAAGCGTAAGACCAGCTGGAAATGTAAAGAAAAATAGCGTGAAAACCAGCGGTAAAAATTTCATAATTTTCTCTTGCATAGGGTCGGTAAATGTCGTAGGCGTGAGCTTTTGCTGTAAAAACATAGTCGCACCCATAAGTATCGGTAAAACATAATATGGGTCAAGCACCGAAAGGTCGTGTATCCATAAAATCCAATCAGCGCCTTTTAGCTCAATGGCGTTTAATAAAACCCGATAAATCGCAAAAAACACTGGAATTTGCAGTAAAATCGGCAGACAGCCACCCATTGGATTTGCTCCGTGCTTCTTATAAAGCTCCATCATATGGACGTTTAGCTTTTGTGGGTCGCCCTTGTATTTAGCCTGAATTTCTTTCATTTTTGGGGCTAACTCTTTAAGCTTATTCATTGAAAGCATACCTTTATACGTGAGCGGAAATAAAAGCACACGTATAATTAATGTAAGCACGACTATCGCCCAGCCCCAGTTGCCAATGTGGCTATGAAGCCACGAGAGCGACCAAAACATCGGCTTAGCAATGAAGCTAAACCAGCCGTATTCAACGACATCTGTTAGGCGTGTGTCAATTGATTTTAAAATTTCATAATCTTTTGGTCCGATGTAGCCATTTATCTTTAAATCTCCGCTGTGCTTTAAAAACACAAGTGCATTTTCGTGCTCATCGGTGCTAATAACGGCGTTTTGCACTGCATCAAACGAGTAAAAAAGCGTGGTGTAGTAGCGATCTGATGCGGCTAAAATGTTAATATTAGCAAACTGCTCGCCACCAGCTTTAACGTCGCCATCTTCTAAAATTTCAAGCTTTGCTTCGCTATCTCTTAACAAGGCTCCGTGAATCGTGTAAGCGTCAATCGCAACACTTGGTCTAAGTCCAGTTGTAACGTAATACTGGACATTTTTGCTAGTTTTTATCTCTAAATCATACTTGCCGTTTGGATAAAATGTGAGATTCTTTGTGATTGTTAAATCTGTTAAATTTTGCGTTAAACTCACACTTGCCGTGCCGTTTTTTAAATCAATCTCGCTTATGTTTGCCACGTAAGGGACTTTAAACGCCTTCTCGTTTATTGCCGTGTCGGTAAAGCGAATTTCAAGTGGCATAAGAGAGCCACTAACAAGCTGTGTGCGTGAGCCGTCATCGTTTTTGTATTTTGCTTCATTTAGGTAAAATTTACTAATCCTACCAAGCTCATCAATATCAGCCTCAAATAGCGGTGTGTTGATTTTTGTTAAAATTTTATCGCTCTTTGTGGTTGTTATGGCTTGATTTATATTTGTGTCGCTTGGTGCTGATTTTTGGGCGATTTGCTGGGTTTTAGCGGTTGCATTTTGCTCACTTAAAACCTGCTTTGGTATGAAAAAATAGTCATAAACAATAAAAAAAACAAACGATAAAAGCGTGGCTAAAAGCACACGTTTTTGAGTTGAAAGCTTATCCATAAAAATCCTTATATCTTTTTAATAACGTAAAATTTATTGCCATTTTGCCTAACAAACCAAAATGAAATGGGCGAAATTTTTATCTTTTTAAAGGCAAAAATTGTGCTAAAATTTTTACGAACGATAGGGTAGTCAATACCGCCTTTAAATAGCTGATTGCACCTTAAAATTCTAGCAAAAGTGGCTAAAAAAGCGGAGCAAAAGTCCGTGTTTTTAAAGAGCCAAACGGCATATTCTGAACAGGTCGGATAGTATCTGCAAGAGCGTGGGGTAAATTTTGAGATCAGTTTTTGATAAATTTTTATAAGCAAGAGTGCAAAACTTCTCACTTTAAACATCCTATTTTTTTAAACGACCATCGTAATTTCTTTACAATATCAACAAACGACATCTTATCTAAATCCTGCTTGGCTATCATAACATAAGTCCCACCGACAATCTCTGGCAAAACTATGACAAAAGCAGAACGCAAAAGCCTTTTGTAGCGGTTGCGAATAACTGCTTTACCTACCTTTTTACTAGCAACAACAGCTATTTTATTAACCTGTGAAGGTCTATAAAAAAGGACACAAGCATCATTATGCCACTTCTTTGCGTCCTTATAAACCGAAGAAAATTCCTTTGAGTCGCTTAAAGACTCAAAGCCTTTTAAACTGCCAATCTTTTTCTACCTTTTGCACGTCTAGCGTTTAAAACCTTACGACCATTTTTGGTTTTCATACGGACACGAAAGCCGTGAGTGCGTTTTTTAGGGGTTTTATGAGGTTGGTATGTTCTTTTCATATCTATCCTTAAATTAAATGTTAATAAAAGCGAGATTTTAGCAAAGCAATACTTAAAAACCTTTGAATAATAAACACTATTTAAATTAAGCATTTTTTAAATACAATACAAAAATGAATCGTGAAATTTTAAAAAATTTGTATCTTTTAAGAGCAATGGGCTATAAATTTATAGATGAAAGCACGATTAGCTCATCTAAAAATTTAACGCCAAAAAGCATTGATGAGCTAAATTATGAGATTAAAAATTGCAATCTTTGCGCCTTAAAAAACAGCTCAAAGCACTCAATTTGTGGCTTTGGCGACACAAAAAGCAAGATAATGTTTATCGCTTTTGAGCCGACTTCAAGCGATGATAACTCTGGCGAGTTTTTAAGCGGAGTTTTAGGCTCAAAGCTGTGTGAGATGAGTAAAATTTCGCTAAATTTAAATCGTGGCGAGTTTTATTTTAGCTCAATTTTAAGGTGCAAAAGTTCGCAAAATTTTAGCCAAAATGAGGCGATTTTAAGGTGCAAACCTTACATTTTTGAGGAGATAAAAATCATAAATGCAAGCGTAATTGTCGCACTTGGCGAAGAAGTTTTTATAAATTTAGGCGGTCAGATTAACGGCTCTTTTGAGAGTGTTAGAGGTAGTTTTTTTAAGTTTAAAAATGCCACTTTAATGCCTACTTTTTCGCTTTTAAGCGTCGTTAAAAATCCAAGTTTAGAGGCTAAATTTTTAGCAGATTTAGAGAAATTAAAAGGATTAATATGAGAAAAATTTTACTTATTTTGCTGATTTTTTCAGCCATTTTTGCAAAAGACCAGCAACCCTCACAAATCCCACCAGCACAGATGTTTTATATTGATTTAGAGCCGGAATTTTGCAATGAAGCCTGTCTAAATACTCTTTTAAAAGATGGGCTTTTAATTAGCTTTTTAGCACGTTTTAACTCCCAAAAAATCGCCGATAAAACGCTTTTGGCGACATATAATAACCTAAATCAAAGTATCCTAATCGCCGTAAAAAACGGGGATAAAATCGCCGTGATTTTGCCATCAAAAATCATAAAATCATACTCGCATATCGTTGCAAAATCACTTATGGCTTACGCTTTAAGGAGCGATTCAAAAATCGGATTAAAATTTATAAACAGCGATGATGAGAGTGGCTTTAACCTACAAAAAGCCCTAGATAACGCACGAAATGCTGGAATTTCAAACTTTATTGCCGTGCTTACGACAAACGGAGCAAACACAATCTCGCCACTTTTAAAAGATGACGAAACGCTTTACTTGCCAACGATTAGCAATGCAAATTTTACAAATCAAAACATAGTTTTTGGCGGAGTTGATTATGGCTTACAGATTGAAAAGCTAATCGCTTATACAAATGGCAAAATCACTGCATTTAGCGATGGTAGTGTGGTTGGACGCACCTTAAATGATATGGTCAAAACGCTATCTGGGGGCGAAATTTTTGAGATTGAAATGTCAGTAAAAGATGTAAATTTAAAGAGCTATTTTACAAAATTTTCAAGGCTAAATAGTTCAAGTATTTTTTTAAACCTGCCTTTAATTAAGGCAACTTTAATCGCAACACAGCTTAAAACCTTTGAAATCACGCCATTTGCCCTGCTTAGCACACAGATAAACTACGACCCAAAATTCATCTCGCTTGTTAAGCAAAAAGATAGGCAAAATTTATACCTTGCAAACTCAATAAACAGCGATGACAGCGAGATTTTTGCTAAAAGTGCCTTACTTGATTTAGATATGAGATTTAACCACGTTAGCTACTCGTGTGCGGTTGGGTTTGACTACCTTCAAAGTCTAATAGATACAAATAAAGAGAGAATTTTTAACAAAAATATAACAAACAACCAAATCACATATCAAACTGAAATTTTAAAAACAGACAAATACGGCTTTGTAAAAGTGAGCGAATAATGGGGCTTTTGCCCCAAAATTTAGGATATTACTTTAAGTGCGATACTACAAATTATGATAAGCGATATAAAAAATAGCTTTTTAAAATCGCTAAAAATAAAATACTAACAATCACACCGCCACTAGCCCCAATGCCAGTCCAAATCGCATACGCAACGCCCATAGAAATCTCATCCATAGCAAAGCCAAGAAGCGAAAAGCTTAAAATGAAAAACATAGCGATGAAAAGTAGGAATTTTTTCTTACCAGTGATGATAAATTTTTTCATCATTATCACGCCTAAAATTTCTAAACACCCAGCGAACAACAGCGCGACCCAGCTCATTTTTGCACCCCAATAAATTCATTTATGTCAGCTTCTATCTCATCTATGCCAAGTTCTTTTGAAATTTTTGACGTAGCTTTATCATCGTTTTCTTTACTTGAAAATTTTAAGCCAATTACTGCTAGGATTAAAACCGCAATGAGTGAAACTTTTATCGCCAAAAACGGCTCATTAAAAAACAGCATTTCAGAAAGCACTACGCCACCAGCGCCAAGCCCCACAAAAACGGCGTAAGCCACGCTCACTTCTATGTGCTTACAGGCTATTAGCATAGATGAAAATGAAAAGATAACCCCAAGTATCGTAAGCCCGTAAAGTAGCGGTGTATCGGCGTGTTTTAGCCCAGAAACCCAAAAAATTTCAACCACTGCACCAGCAATTATCAAAATCCAAGAGAAATTTGCCCTGCTCATTTTGCCCCTTTGTTTAAAAAATGGGGCATTTTAGCCACTTGTTTTAAATAAAAAATCAATTAAAAATTGCTATTTTGTCTAAAAAATTCTACCAATTCACCGCTTAATTTAGCGACTTTTGCCCTGCAAAGATATGCGATAACAAAATCAGCACTAAAAAGTAGCTCGTCCTTTTCGTTAAAAATCTGCTGTTTTAGCACGACGCTTGCGTGTTTTATGGCTAAAACTTCGCTTTTTACTAAAACTAAATCGCCAAGTTTTGCCGGTTTTAAAAATTTAGCATTGACGCTTGAAACGACAAAATTGCCATCATCGCTAAATGGCTTTAAGGGCGAGTTAAAAAACAGCTCACTTCTAGCGCGTTCGCAAAATTTCAGGTAGTTTGCGTGATAAACGATACCGCCGACATCGGTGTCTTCGTAATAAACTCTAATTTTCATTTTTGCTCCTTTCTCGTGCTTCGTGCGCCACGAGTACACATTAACGACTCTTCGTAAAATAAAAGCAAGGTAACTGAAACGCCAACGCCAAGTGCTATCATCACCGAAGCAGTCGTTAGGGCGTTATCAAAAAATGCGATTAAATACTCGCTTTTTAGGGCAGTGTCTTCGTTTTTAATAAACATAAAAAGTGCCAAAACGCTTTTGTAGGCATAAATTCCCGGTATCATAGGCAAAAGTGCTGGAAATGCGATAATCTCGGCTGGGACTTTTAGTCGTCTTGCAAAAAACATACCGAAAATTCCAGCCATAAACGACACGATAAGCGAGGCCGCTGAAATGTCTAAAAGTCCGCTTTGGATTAAAAAATACCTGCTTGCGTGAGCGATAGCGGCGATTATGGCTGAGTAGATGAGCGTCTTTTTTGGTGGGGAGCTGACATAGGCAAAGCCAAATCCAGCAATGGCTGCAAAGAGTGCGTCAAAAAGGGCGTTTAAGATAAGTTCAGACATTTAAAATCCCAAAATTTGAGATAAAAATCGTCATATAAACGCCAATTGCAATGCAAATCATCAAAATTCCCGTGCTAATGCCGTTGCTAATGCCAACAAGAATATTTTCGTTTAAAATATCAAAAATGGAATTTATAAGCTTAACGCCCGGTATCAGATACAAAACGCTTGAACCAATCGTAATATCAGCGGTGGCTGAAAGCCCAAAATGCACGCCAAGATAGGCTAAAAATGATGAAATAAAGGCGATGATGATGTATTGCACCTTTAAATTTATGCCCTTTTTGCTCATAAAAATTTTAAGATAAAATCCAACAAGCGTGGCAAAAAACACGGCAAAAACTCCTCCCAAATCTCCGCCAAAAAGCCTGCAAAATGCGGCGTTTGCGATACTTACAAGCACTAGCATTTTTAACTCATTGTTTTGTGAAATTTTCATAATATCATCAAAATACGCCCTAGCCTGTGCCAAACTAACGTGCTCATCAAAAATCTGCCAACTTAAAGCGCTTAAATCTGAAATCAGGCGAAAACTTACGAATTTATGCGAAACGTTTTTAACGTAGGTGCGAAAATTTGAGCTGTCGTCTAAATCAGTAACGCTAATGCTAAAATGCTTGGTAAATGCTGTCATACTCACGCCATACCCGTAAGCAAGGGCAATACGCCCCACGCAGCGATTTACACGAGCTGTGTAAGTGCCAACGCTTAGCATATTTGCGGCGTATTCGGTTAAAAATAGCGAAATTTCATCAATTTTTGGCTTCATTTTTGCTAATTACCTGCATAAAAAATAGCAAAATTTGAGCTATCATCATTAGCTTCATCACATATTCACTAGCCTTGTGAATGGCGTTAAAATCGGCATTTGTTATCGTAAAAGCCTCGCCTTTTTGCTGTGCTGTAATGATAAAATCTGTAAAGTAAAATACAAAAACCAAGGCTAAGGCTAAATTTATAAAAGCGAGCGCAAGGCGTGAAATTTTAATGTTAAACCGCTCATTTTTACGTGCATTTAAAAGCTCAAAAAGCATAAAAAATGCGCTTAAAATTATCAAAAAGTAA
Organism: Campylobacter gastrosuis; assembly: GCF_030249845.1. Classification (GTDB taxonomy): domain Bacteria; phylum Campylobacterota; class Campylobacteria; order Campylobacterales; family Campylobacteraceae; genus Campylobacter_A; species Campylobacter_A gastrosuis. The sequence continues at coordinate 48,168 of NZ_JANURM010000008.1, forward strand.
TTGTATTTGATAAAAATTTGCGTCATTATCACGCCACTTTGAAAGTGTGTAAGAACGCCTTCAAGCCCAAATCTCTGCGGATAAAAAATCGCAGGTGCAACAAAAACACCAAGCGAAAGCTCAATCCCAACCAGTACAGCTAATAAAAATAGGTAAATATTTTTTAAAGACATTTTAATCCTTTGAAATTTTATGTGCGACAAAACCCCTGTCAAACCCAGCCAAATCGGTGTAAAACGAGGCTTCATAGCCAAATTTTAAAAGCTCATTTTGCATTGAATTTTTTTGGTCATACCCCATTTCACAAGCTAGAATTTTAATATCTCTATCGCTTGCTATTTTGATAATCTCTTTTAAAATTTCATCGCCATTAACTCCGCCAAAAAGTGCTGATTTTGGCTCGTTTTGCACCCAAATATCAAGCTTGTAATCGTTTTTGATATATGGTGGATTTGATACTAAGATATCAATTTTATCATCAATTTCATCAAGAAATTTAGAGTGAAAAAGCGAAATTTTATCACTAACGCCAAATTTCTTTGCATTTTGCAAGGCATTTTGCAAAGCAATCTCATTTATATCGCTTGATTTTATTAAAACATTTTTTAAATTTAAAGCCAAACAAATGCTAATAACACCGCTACCAACGCCAATTTCAGCGATTTTTAACTCGCTAAAATTCCTAGCAATCTCTAAAACCTTATCAACTAAAATTTCAGTCTCAGGGCGAGGCACCAAAACACCCCTAAAAATATCAAAATTAAGCGAGTAAAACGAAGCAGTGCCAGTTATGTATTCAAGTGGCTCACCACCCTTAAAACGCCTAATCAAGGCAAGATAGTCGCTAAAAGCAAGTAAATTTTCATTGGCGTTTAAAAAAATCTGCTCCGTGCTAAGACTTGTGTAAAATTCAAGTAATTTTCTAGCTACAAACGAGCCATTTTCGCACTCGTTTAGCTCGTTTTTTGCTAGTTTTAGCGCCTCGTTAATCGTCATTTTTAAGCTTTTGTATGCGTTCAAAAAGCGTTGGGTGTGAGTGATAAAGTGCTGAATACAAAGGGTGTGAAAGCACAAACGCCTTGTTTTGGCTACCTAACTTAACAAGGGCATTTATCATACTCTCTTTGTCTTTTATCCTTGCTCCGAATTTATCGGCGTTAAACTCATTTTTTCGGCTCACATAAGATATTATTGGGTTAAAAATTTCGCTAAAAATCGGCGAAAAAAGCAAGAAAAACACGACAAATCCACCGCCGCCAAAAATACCCAAACTCTCATAAATAGCGTCTGGGACATTTGCAAAAATGCCAAACAAACAAAAAATCATCAAAGCACTTAACGCTATCATTTTTAAAATATCCTTGTGCTTAAAATGCCCAAGCTCGTGTCCTAGCACGGCAATGATCTCATCAAGGCTTAGTTTTTGAATTAAAGTATCAAAAAGCACGACACGTTTTGTCTCTCCAAGTCCGCCAAAATAGGCATTTAGGCGGTTATCTCGCTTGCTTGCGTCCATTACAAATACGCCACTGCTTTTAAAGCCTAAATTTGTTAATAAACTCTCAATTTTTAACTTCAACTCGCCATTTTCAAGCGGTGTCATCTTATTAAAAAGCGGTGCAATTATAGTAGGGTATATCAAATTTATTGCAATTATAATGATAAAGCTTATTAAAAACGCCCAAACCCACCAAAATTTACCAAGCAAATCTATGCAGGTTAAAATCAGCCAAATAAAACCACCGCCAAAGATAAGCATTAAAAGTATCGTTTTTATCGTATCTGTAATGAAAATTTTAATCGTGATATTTGAAAATCCCTGCCTTTTATCTTTAACAAATTTCTCATAAATTCCAAATGGCAAATCAAGCAAGGCATTTATAAAAATAAAGGCTAAAACAAATAGTAAATTTTGCATTTTTGTAGCGTCTGTTACGATGTTTGAGTATAAAATTTCAAGTCCAAAGCCAAGCCAAAAAATGGCAATAACTGCGTTAAAAATAAGCGAATATAGTCCAAAATTCTGATTTTCAATCGCAATTAATCCAGTACTTTTATACTCATCATCGCTTAAAATCACAGCTGGTTTTAACAGGGCTTTTTTGATAAAATTTATCTGCAAAATCGCCACAAAAACCCTAAATAAAACGTATAAAATGTAGATAAAAACTAAAACGCTAACCATTTAAAAAATTCTCATAAAAGCTACGAATAAACACAATCAAAATGATAAATGGTATCACATATTTTATGTATAAATACCAAATATCAATGAGTTTTGCATATTTTTGACTGCCTTGTGAAATTTCAGCCTTTGCCTCATCTTTTAGCACCCAACCAACAAAAATCACACAGCCAAGCGAGGTCAGGATAAAAAATATCGTAGCACTGATAGCATCGTAAGCATCAAAGATATTTTTGCCAAAAATGCTAACGTCAGCAAGGATATTTGTAGCCATTAAGCTTGGTAAATTCCCAAAGATAAAAATCACGCTAAGCACGATAAATACGGCTTTTTTACGCTCAACGCCAAATTTTTCACGAAGCGTGGTAATTAACACCTCATAAATCGGCAAAGAGGTCGTAAGTGCCGCTAACATTAAGAGCATAAAAAACGAAACAGCAAAAAACTCCCCAGCCCACATATGTGAAAAAACGATAGGCAAATTCTTAAAAACTAGGCTCGGACCGCTGTTTGGCTCAATCCCAAAGGTAAAAAGCGATGGAAAAATCATAAATCCGGCTAAAACCGCAATGGTCGTGTTTAAAAGCCCGGTTACGATTGAGATTTTTACTAAATTTTCATCTTTTTTTACAAAACTAGAAAGCGTTATCATCACGCCAAAACCAAGCGAAAGTGCAAAAAACACCTGCCCTAAAACATCAACAAAAAGCTTTGGCGTTATCTTTGAAAAATCTGGCGTTAGATAAAATTTTATCCCCTCAATGGCACCAGGCATTGTGATATTTCTAGCGACCATAATTAGCATTAATAAAAACAGCAATGGCATTAGGTATTTTGCCGACCGCTCAATGCCCTCAACTGCGCCCTTTATCAAAATAATATAATTTATCAAAACAAAAACAAAGGTGGCAATGCCAATGTCAAGTGGCGATAGATTGATATTTTGCTCGTAAAATTTTGACGCAATCTCTGGCGCAATAGGGCTACTTAAATCAAGTATGCCACTAAAAATTTTAGCGATATAGTTTAAAACCCAACCGCCAATAACCATATAATAAGCCATAATCCCAAAAGCCCCAACAAGCCCCATATAGCCGACGATTCGCCACATTTTGTTAATCTTTTTGCCATCTATTTTACCGCCAAAGGCATCAACAGCATTTAGCTTTAAACGCCTACCAATGGCGTTTTCAACCAAAATCATCGGTATGCCAATGATAATCATAGCAATGCAAAATACAAGCACATAAGCACCACCGCCATTTTGCCCCACAAGATACGGAAATCGCCACGTAGCACCAAAGCCGACAGTGGCACCAGCGACTGCTAAAATATAAGTTAGCTGTGAGCTCCAATTTTTTCTGTTTTTCAAAAATAACCCTTTAACCAAAATTTAAATTGACAATTCTAACCAAAAGTTGCTTATAATTAACAAATTTCAAATAAATTTTAAAATTTTTTACGCACCAAATCATCATAAATCGCTAAAAGCTCAGCCCTAGCTTGTAAAAAATCATCTGCACAAATGCTAAAATCAACACGAGCTGGTTTTTTATAAACGTTATCATAATACTTCGTAAGCAAAATTTCACAAACCATTGCCAAATCGCCATTTTCAAAGGCTTTTATCGCTTGAAGTCTTGCGTCTTTTGCAATAAATGGTGTGATTTTTTTCATACACGAGTAAAAAAACTCATCGCTAATGCTCTCATAATCTGCCATAATGCACTCAATTCGGCGTTCTAAACTAGCCCTAATCTCAACGCTAACGCCCTCTCTCATCGCTAGATAAAGTGGCTTTGGCAGGGTTAAATTGCCAATCCTAGCACTCTCGCCCTCAATGAAGCAAACGCCATTTTTAAGGCGTAAAAGGCTTTCAAAAATGCCGTCCTCAAAGGCTTTTTGACTTGGCTGAATGCCACTAATGCTACCAAAAACCGAGCCTAAATGGTTTGCTAATTTTTCTAAATTCACGCTCTCATCAAGGCTATTAATCAGCTTTGTTTTAAATGAGCCGGTGTTGCCAAAAAGGGTTATGAATTTTATCTCATTTGCCCTGTTTATCGCTTCTAGGACGTGATTTCTATACGCTTTGTATCCACCAACCAAACGCACCACTCGGTAGCCAATCATACCTAAAACCGAGGCGATTGAATGTGAGCGCATACCACCCCTAGCACAATAAATCCCCACCAAGCTACCAACTCTGTGCTTATCGTAAATTTTTTCTAAATGAGTATCTAAATTTTTACAAATATACCTTGCGCCAAGCACCTTTGCGTGGGCTTTGTTTTGTTTATAAATCGTACCTATCTCTTTATGCTCGTCATCGCTTAAAGCGTAGAAATTTTGGGCGTTTTTAATGTGTGAGTGGTTAAATTCAGCTGGGCTTCTAGCGTCAATTAAAAGCTCAAAATCAAGCCCAAGCCACTCATTTACATTAAGCTCATTTAAGCTCACCAAATGCCCTTTTTAGCTTCTCAAACAGCGGTGCAAACGGCACACCATTAATCCTAACGTCAGCAATTGAAGTGATGAAATTTGTATCTCTCTCCCACCTTGGCACTAGATGATAATGCACGTGCTCAGCAATCCCAGCACCAGCTGCCTTGCCTAAATTCATACCGATATTTACGCCACTAGCACCAAGCTCATCTTTTAAAATTTTAACGCCACGCTTTACAAAAAAGCTAATCTCGCTCCAAATCTCATCGCTTAAATCCTCAATATTATCGCTGTGCTTAAATGGGATAACCATAAAATGCCCCGGCGTGTAGGGGAAGCGATTTATCACGCCATAGCAGTGTTTTGCACGAAAAATCACGCCGTTTTCATCATCAAAACTCTCATCTTTTGCAATCGCACAAAAGACGCAACCATCGCGTTTTGCACTAAAATATTCAGCCCGCCAAGGCGCACAAATATGCTCCATTAAAACCCCCTTTTTATCTGATTTAAAGCCAAACCCACATCATCTTTTCTCGTAAAATGCTCTCCGATTAAAAAGGCACTAACGCCGATTTTGCCTAGCTCTTTTAGCTGTTCGTGCGTGTAAATTCCACTCTCAGCTACCACAATTTTACCCTTTGGCAAAAGTGGCACGAGCCTTTCACAAAGCCCCATATCCATACTAAAATCATCTAAATTTCGGTGATTTATGCCAATAATATTTGCCCCAGCGTAAAGCGCCTTTTTTATATCGTCTTCATCGTGCGTTTCAAATAAAACTTCAAGCCCAAGCGACCTTGCGTATAAAAACAGCTCTTTTAAAATTTCAGCTTCAAGTGCCTTTGCAATCAGCAAAACAAAGTCCGCTCCAAAGACTGCTGCTTCTAAAATTTGGTATTTTTCAACGATAAAATCCTTTCTTAAAAGCGGAGTTTTTAGGTATCGCCTAAGCAGGGCTAAATACTCTAAATCGCCCTTAAAATAGTGTGGCTCGGTTAGCACGCTAATGGCGTTTGCACCGCTATTTTCATACTCTTTTGCGATTTTTAGCGGATTAAAATCAGCCCTGATTATGCCCTTGCTAGGACTCGCCTTTTTTACTTCTGCAATAATCCTAAACGGCTCGTCATCACTGCTACTTAGGGCTTTTATCACATCTCGCCTTACGTAGCTACCGCTTTTAAAGCTATTTTCAAGCCACGAAAATGGCAAATTTTGCTTTTTTATCTCCAAATCCGCCCTAGTTTTAGCGATAATCTCATCAAGTATCATCTTTTGCCCTTTAAACACTCATCTATCTTTTGAGTGTGAATTTTCGCCTCATCTGTGTTTTTTAGCTCATCAAAACCAAGAGCCTTATCCATAATCTCCTTTGCTTTTTGACACTCTTTTATCTTAAAATATCCCCACGCCAAGCTATCAAGGTAAAACGGCGAGTTTGGCTCGGTTTTTAGGGCTTCTTGCACGAGTTTAATGCCCTTTTTATAATCAATATCGTGGTCAATCAAAAGATAACCGTAGTAGTTTAAAAATAGCGGTTTTTGCGTATTTATCGCACTTTTTTCAAATTTAGCCACCACGCTTTTTAGCGTATTTTCGCTTACATTTGGCAGGGCGTTTTCATACTCAAAAATCGCACTCATCGCTAGAAATTTCGGATCATTTGTGCTTTTATAAATCTCATTAGCAACCACTTCGCCACGCTTTGTGTCGCCCACGGCTGAGTAGGCGTCTATTTTTGTTTCATTTGAAAAGTCGTGCTTTTTTAAAAACTCATCAACGCCGTCCTTGTCCTTTGCATAAATTAAAACCCCAAGCCCACGCTCTAAATCAAGCCTATCCTGCGAGTTTTCATAAATTCTAGTAAAGGTTTTTGCCATATTTTTGTGGTCGTTTTTTTGTGCATAAAGTCGCAAAAGCTCTTGACAAAATTTCATCTCACAGCCATTGGTATCGGCATATTTTTCTAGTGTTGGTATTAATTTTTCATTATCCTTATCTGATAGTATCATTTTTACTAAATAGTCGGCATTTTGGCTTAAATCATACGCCTTTTGGTAGTTTAAAAACGCCTCTTTTTTATCTCCGCTAAACATACCAATGGCTCCAAGCACGGCGAAATTTCTGTCGCTTTTGTCGGTTTTGGCTAAATTTTCTACAAGCTCTTTTGCACTCTTAAAATCGTTTTTTGCGATTAAAATCATCGCATTTAGCCTGATAATTTCAGGGTCGTTTTCTAAGATTATGCCTTTTGTTTTTGCCATAAGTTTTGTAAATTTAGAGTCGTTTGAATCAAAGGCGATTTTGATAGCCTCTTTTAAAAAGATTGGCTTTTTTGTGCTTTTATAAAGCATCTCATAGGCGCTAATTGCACCCTTAAAGTCCCTATTTTGCACAAGACTTTGAGCCTTTAAAATTTCAAAATCCAAACTATTTTTTGCGTCTAAAAATGTAAATAATAACGCCAAAATTAAAGCAAATTTACACCGATACATTCTGCTTGTAACTCCCTTAAATTATTTTTAAAATGCTCCCAAAACGGGAAGGTTTTACACTGACTTGGTCTTGCTTCATAAACCGAGCAATTTTTCTTGACTTTATCAAAGAACACACAGGCAAAACCGCCCTGAAATTCGCACTCTTTAATGCTATAACCTCGCTTTGTTTTAAACAAAAATCGCTCTTTTAGCAGATTTTGGCTAATGCCTAAAAAGTCCGCTAAAACAGCAATTTCATCATCGTTAATCCAAATATAACCGCTCTCGCCAGTGCAACACCTACCCCCGCACTCATCGCATTTAGCAGGGTCAAACTCGTAATTAAAGCCGTTTTCTCTTAACAAAATTCACTCTTTGTGTCTGATTTAGCATAAATCATCTTTGCTTCATTGCTGTCATCACTGCCATTTTTTAAAAAAAGCGGTGGCAGGATTTTTGGCTTTGAGCGTGAGTTTTTTTTGGCTCTAAAAAGTGCTAAATTTGCCTCCTTATCGCCCCTAGCATAGACAAATTTTATAGCCAAACAGCTAAGCTTAAACTCGCTCAATATAGCTAAAACCCTTGAAATTTCGCCACTTTCATAGCAAAAGATAAGCTCGCCACTTGGTGTTAAATGGCTATTTGCCACCTTGATAAAATCGCCTAAATTTAGTGCTTCTTGATAGCGACTAACGGCTAAAAATGGGTTTTTGCTCATCTTTACACCGCTGTGATAATAGGGCGGATTTGAGATGATTAAATCAAACCTATCTTGGCTTTTAAATTTTGCAAAATCGCTTAAAATTAGCCCAGCTTCTAAATTATTTTCGCTCAAATTTCGCTTTGAAAGCTCTAAATTTTCAGGCAAAATATCAAGTAAATTTAGGCTAATAGCACCAAAATCACGCTTGATTAAAAGCCCTAAAATACCCGAACCACAGCCGACATCAAGCACCTTACCGCTAAAATTTGGGCGTAAAAACGAGCTGATAAAATCATAAAGCACAAGCGTGTCGCTGTTGTAATGATAGCCGTTTTTAATTTGAAAAATTTTCATCTATACACTTTTATGATAAAGCCACGAGCGTTTGATTTTTTAATCACTTCGCTACTATAACTTATCCTTGAAAACTCGCCAAACTCATCTTTAATCAGCCCAGCAGCTAGGTTTGCCCGCTCCTTGCCCACGCCAAAATCCACGTAGCCATTTAGGCGTGCTAGCTCGCTTTTACTGATTTTTGAGGCGATTTCGTAAGGCAGCGAGTAGCCACGCTCATCAACGATAGCGATGACTTCATAAAGGTAGTTTGAGTTGTAACGGCTTAAAAAGTCACTCACTCGGTTTTTACAAATCGTGCTGACCTTGTTATTTGCGACGTCCTCACACTCAATCTTTGATACAAAAACCAGCTTTTTTGGCACTTCTGGGTTGGTTTGGCTCTCTAAAATTTTCTTTAAATTTGTGTTTTCATCTTCTAAATTGTCTTCTTTATCAAGGCGCGAGTTTATCTCGGCTTCAAGCTCGTTTATTTGGGCTAAAAGCTCGGAATTTGTAGCCACGCCCTTGCTATTTTTTAGCTCATTTATCTTTCTATCTCGCTCATCAAGTGCGGTTTTTAACTCTAAAATTTCGTTTTTTAGGCTTAAATCGTCACTTTTTTTAAGCTCATTTATTTGCGATTTTAAAATTTCATAATTTCTCATATCGGTTTTTGACGCCGTTTTTAGCGTGTTTAGCTCATCGTTTAACTCGGTTAAATTACTCTCTAAATTTTTAATTTTTAGCGTCTTTTCGTTTAGCTCGTTGGCTAAAATTTTGCTGTTTTTATCAAGATTTATGCTCTCATCTTTTGAGCTTTTTAGGTTTGCTTCTTGTTTTAAAATGATCTCTTTTAGCTTTGAAATTTCAGCCACAAATGCCTTTAACTCATCTTTTAAAATTTCATTGTTTTTTAAAAGCTCATCGCTTTGCTTTTGGCTTTGGGTTATCTTTTCGTTTGAAATTTTTAGCTCATTTTTTAGATCAATTATCATATTTGACTTTTTAGAAAGCTCATCTTCAAGTGCGATTTTTTGGGTGTTGTAGCCACTATTTATCCGCTCAATCTCCCTTTTGTTTATAAATTTAAGGCTCTCAATCTCTTTTTTGTTTAGTTCAAGCTCATTTTGTAAATTTCGTATCTCTTTGTGAGTTAGGTTTATCTCATTTTTGCTTAAATTTTTATCCTCAAAACTTCTATTTAGCTCGTTTTTTAGGGCTTCATTTGTAGCTTGCAGACTTAAAATTTGGCTATCTTTTTGGCTTAAAATTTCGCTTACATTTTTATCATAATTCGTGTTTAAATTTAAAATCTCATTTTCAAGCTTTGCTATCTTTTTTTCATACTCTTTTACGCTTTGTAAATTCTCATTTTGAGCTAAATTTAGCCTATCTGTAATCTCTTTTATGTTTTTTAAATGCTGTGCTTCTTGGGCTTTTAGTGCCTCATCATTTTGGCTTTGTATCGTTTGATTTTTGGCATTTAGGCTGTTTTTTGCTTCGTTTAGTTTTGCGATTAAATCTAAATTTTTCTCGCTAATGTCAATGTTATCTTTGATTAAAATTTCATTTTTAGCTAGAAGTTCTTTAATTTGTGAGTGAAGTTCATCGGTGTTTTGGCTTAAATTTTTATCAAAACTAACGCTGAAATTTTGAGCATAGCTCTTTGGGGTTATGTATTCGCCGTATTCAAAAAGGTCATTTTTGCTGACATATTTTTCTTTTTCGGCATCTGGTAAATCATCAAATTTTAAGGCGTAAATTTTATGTTCGGTCTTTTGCTGTGGTTTTGGTAGGTTAAATAGTAAAATACCTACCAAAACAGCTATAAAAAAGATGATGATAAGAGTTATCTTTTTATAAAGCAAGGCAAAACCTACGCACGTTTTTTGATAATGTCTTTTATAATTGCGTGAGCGTGATTTAACGCAACCACGATAGAACCGCCGTTTTTAAGCACAATATCGCCACCAACATAAAGTCCTTTTATGTTGCTCTCGTAGTTTTCATCAACGATAGCGTTGCCTTTATCGTCCATATTTATCCCACATTTTTGTAAGAAATCAACCGGACTTGAACCGCCAATCGCATAAATTACTCTGTCATAAACACGCTCTTTGCCGTTTGTGTAAATCACCTTAACCTTGCCAGATTCGTTATCAAGCCCTGAAATATCGTGATTTAGCCTAACTTTGATTTTGCCGATTTTTTCAAGCTCGTTTAGGGCTTCAAGGTTTGTGTCATTTACACGAGCAAACGTGTCGCGCCTGTAAGCTAGGGTCGTGTCGTTGTATTGACAAAGCTCAATGGCGTATTCAACCGCTGAGTTACCGCCGCCAACGACTAGAATTTTCTCGCCCTTTGAGCAGTTGTTTAGGTTGAAATTTATGACATTATTTAGCGAGAGCGGGATTTTGTAATCTGGCTTGTTTGGTTTGCCCATTTTGCCAATTGTAATCATCACGTTTTTAGCGGTGTATAGCCCCTTTGCTGTGGCTACTTCAAAATTTTCGCCGACCTTTTTTACGCTCTCAACCTCGCAGTTAAACACCGCTTCAATCTTGCCGTCATCAAGCAACTTGTCAAAAAAGTCAAGCGTAGTCTCTTTCGTGCCATCCTCAAACGCCACAACGCCGTGAATGGTGCTATCTTGCCCCTTGTATTCTTTATCCACGCGCTTGTTGTCTTTGTAGAATTTTCGTATTGTTTGCGAGTGGTTATCGCCCTTTTCTAGCAGGACCACCTTTTGCAGTCCGTTTGCCTTTGCTTCAACGACACCGCCGATACCGCAAGGGCCACCGCCGATGACTACTAAATCATAAATATTTGACATTTTATCCTCCAAAAATTAATTTCAAGGCTAAAATTTACCTAATTTTTTATTAAAATAAAAGAAATTAAATAATAAATTTTATCCTACTTTACAAGTGCATTTTTTAGCACATCCTCAATCGTATCAACGGCGATTATTTGCATATTTTGCTTAACTTCATCTGGAATTTCATCTAAATCTCGCTCATAGTTTTTACGAGGTATCAAAGCCGTTTTTATCTGTGCCTTGTGAGCGGCGATTAGCTTCTCTTTGAGTCCGCCGATAGCTAAAACTCTGCCACTTAGCGTTATCTCGCCAGTCATTGCCACATCGTGTCTTACCTTTATATCGCTTAAAATTGACGCAATCGCTGTAACCATTGTAATACCAGCACTTGGCCCGTCCTTTGGCGTAGCACCCTCTGGCACGTGCAGGTGCAAATCATACCTACGATAGACATCGCTTGGCGTTAGCTCCCTTTTATCATCGCTGTTTTTTGGGATTATTGAGAGTGGAATTTTGATTTTTTTATTATCAATTAGCACCTTAACTACGCTAAATGCGATTTGTGCGGACTCTTTCATCACGTCGCCTAGCTGACCAGTGATTTGCATACTGCCCTTGCCCTCAATCCTAACCGCCTCTATCCTTAAAACATCGCCACCAACGCTAGTCCAAGCAAGTCCATTAACCTGCCCTACCCTATCTTTTTTATCGGCTGTTTCTATCTCAAAGACCTTTTTTTCAAGAAAATCTTTTAAATTTTTAGCACTTACGCTCACTTTTGTTTCGTTTTTAGTTAGGATATTTTTTGCGACTTTTCTTAAAATATCAGCTATCCTACGGCGTAAATTTCGCACACCGCTCTCACGCGTGTATTCGGCTATCATCAAAGTTATGGCGTCTTTGCTAATATTTACGTCGCTTGGCTTTAAGCCGTGCTTTTTAAGCTCTTGTGGGATTAGATACTTTTTGGCTATCTCAAATTTCTCCTGAGGCGTATATGAGCTAAGGTTTATAAACTCCATTCTATCACGAAGTGGCGCTGGTATCGCGCTTACGTCGTTTGCTGTGGCTATAAAGATTACCTTGCTTAAATCAATGTTAAAATTTAGATAGTAATCCCTAAATTTGTTATTTTGCTCAGGGTCTAAAATTTCAAGCAAAACCGCAGTCGGATCGCCACGATAGCTTCTGCCGACCTTATCAATCTCATCAAGCACGACGACTGGATTCATCTGCTTTGCTTCAATAAGCCCCTGCACAATGCGACCCGGCATCGCTCCGATATAAGTCCTGCGGTGTCCTCTAAGCTCATTTACATCTTCAAGCCCACCAAGTGCTATACGCACAAGCTCGCGTTTTAGGGCTTTTGCGATTGAGTTTGCAAGGCTAGTTTTACCAACGCCCGGAGGTCCAGCAAAGCACAAAATCGCGCCATTATTTACCTTCTCATTTATACCCCTAAGCTCTAAAAGCTCACGCAAGGCAAAATACTCCTCAATGCGTTCTTTTGGGCGTTCTAAGCTGTAATGATCGGCGTTTAAGTGTTTGCTAACTTCTGCTATTGATGAGCGTTTTTTGGCTAAATTTTCAAACGGCACTTCAAGCGTCCAGTCAAGATAGCTCTGAATCGTGTTTGCATCAGCTGAGTCTGGGTGCATTCGGCTAAGCTTGTCTATCTGCTTTTTTATCTCTTTGTAGGCATCATCGCTCATAAATTTCTTTTTATTTTCAAGCTTTTTACGATACTCTTCAAGCTCCTCCTCACGGCTTGTATCCGTGCCAAGCTCGGCTTGAATTTGCTTTAACTGCTCTTTTAAAAAATACTCTTTATTTGTCTTGTCTATCTTTGAATGAACCTTATTTTTTATCTCTTTTTGAAGCTTATTTGCCTCCACCTCTTCAATCAAATAATCAATGAGTTTTAGCATTTTTCTCTCTAAATTTTCTTCTATAAAAAACTCATAAGCGGTCTGTTTTTTTAGCCTTAACGCCGATAAAACAAGGTCGCAAACCCTAACAGGCTCAACGCTCTCATCTATCGTTTTAATAAGATCTGTTGGAAAAAAGTGGCTAAGCGTGCTTAAAGCTCTGACCTTCTCACGAAGCACGACTAAAAGTGCGTCCGTTTTTATCTGACTTGGTCTTTGAATGTGCAACGTATCTACAAGAGCTATCATCGGATTTGTATCTATCTTTTTTACGATTTTTGCCTTATCCACGCCCTGAAATAAAATTTTAACTCGCCCATCTGGCAACGGCACACGACGCATTATCGTGCCAATAACCCCAGCATCATAAACGCTATCAAAATCGCGTCCGCCATCATTTTGCGGTTTTGAAGGCACGATTAGCACCGATGTTTCATTTTGAGCGGCTAGCTCTAACGCCCTTAAATTCTCATCATCGCTTAAAAAAAGCGGTGTAATCATAAACGGATACAAAAACAGCTCATCTTCAACGATAACTGGTAGCTGTGTCGGTAAAAACTTATCATCTAACTGCAAATTTTCTCCTAATTATTCAAATATTTTTCTATACCAAGGTAGCTCTGGCGTTAAAAGCTGTGCGTCTTTTAACTCCGAGCTTTCTACTTTTTGTCTGTAAATTTCAGCTGAAACATCACGCCCAGTCCTTGTATAAAGATCGGCGATTTGCTCATTTAAATGATAAATGGCAAGTCTAAATTTCACGAGAATTGTTTCAATCAGCGGTCTAAATTCGGTGTTTGGATAGGTGTATAAAAATTTCTCAATCTCCCTTATGCTATCTTGCATTAGCTTTTGGTTTCTGTTTGGCTGTCTAAATGAGTCAAAATTCGCCTTTATCTTTAAATACGCTGCAAATTCGCTCTTTTTGCCGTTGTCGCCGTATCTTTTGATATACTCATCAAGATAGTGATTTGCCAAAATATACTCCTCATCGTTTGCGTGAGCCTGTGCTAAAATCAGCAAAATTTGCTCTAAAAGCGGACTTGCCACGTGCTCGCTAGCCATTGAAATATAGTGCTTATCAGCACTCTCTAAATCACTATTATTTATATCAGCGATGATTTGAGAATACCACTCATCAGGAGTTAGATTATATAACTCGGTATATTTTTCAGCACAACCAAAAATCATAAACGCCGTAAATCCAGCAAGTAAATATCTATAAATTTTCATAACCAATCCTTTTTTAAAAAAATATCTTGCCATTTTACATTTTTTGGGATTATTTTTGTATTAAATTTTAAATTTTCTCTCACTCAAAATAAAAAGTAGTAAAATTTTGATTTTTTTATCTTAAATTTATCCTAAAAATGCTTTAATAACGAAAATTTAACAAGGAGATTTACGATGATTTTTTCAGTTAAAAGTCCCATTTTGGGTTTTGAACATATAAAAACTATGGAGCTTGTAGAGCTTGATAAGTTTTTTGTAAAACTGCAAAGCAAAGATGACAGCACATCTTTTACGATGATAAACCCATTTGCATTAAGAAATTACGATTTTGAAATCCCTACCTACTATCAAGAGCTTATGGATATTAAAGATTCAAGCGAACTTAGAGTTTATAATATCTTAGTAGTTGCTATCCCACTTGAAAAATCAAGCGTAAATTTTCTAGCACCGATAGTTTGCAATATGGACAATATGACTCTATCGCAAGTCGTCTTAGATGCCGATACCTATCCAGAGTATAGCCAAGTAGAAGCGATAGAGAAATTTTTACAAAAACAATAAAGGCGTGATTTTGAAAAAGCGTGGCTTTTCGTTATTAGAAGTTATAATCTCAGTTATAATTATTGCCATTACTAGCCTTAGTGTGCCGATGATTATGAGTGCTACGGCAAACGCAAACAAATCAAACGTTATCCAAGAGGCAGCACAAAACACAAAAGCTCTTTTAAATACCATTTTAAAATCCAGCTATTCGTGCGAATATAATAGTAAGCCTGAAAACAAATTCAAGCCTACACCAAGATACGCAGGCTCTATCATAGACCCAAATTTTGTATTTTTACAAAACTGCACACCAAATAAAAACAACCCTTCGCGAACTTGCACCGATATTAAGCTTTATAAATACCAAAACCAGCCTTGCAATCCAGACGACCCAAATAATGGCTGTTTAAGACTGGGTGCGCCAAAGGACTTTTACACGATTTATAATCTTGATAATAGCGACAGGCGGATTATGACACCAAATGAGAGAATTATTCGTGGTTTAAACTCAGGCACATATAAGCACAACAACCTACAAAACTGCGGAACTGCTAGCAGTTTAGAAAGATACGCACCCTGCCTAACAACCGGTGCAAAAGATATAAGAGAATACGGCACAAGAAACACAGATAGCGTTATAAAAGTGCAAAATAGCGGTAAAAAAATCAGACTAAGTAGCTCTGGTCTAGCCGATAGAGATTTTGCTATCAATGCAGAAACCGAAATAGCAATCAACGGTGAGAGTAATCCATTTAACGATAGAGAACTACCACGAAACAACTACTGCTCGGTTGAAGCAATGAGTATCCAAGCCAAAACATATCTAAATGACTTTAAAGAAAATAACCGACCTAGAGAAATTAAAATAATAGCAATCATCTCAAATATCGGCGATTCACCGGCTTTACAAACAAAGGTATTAAATTGAAAAAAGGTTTTACTTTAATTGAGCTTATCCTAGTCATCGTGATAATGGCGATAGTCTCTATCATCACGCTAAATTTAACGCTGACAATTTATAGAAACTACGTCCAGTCAGAAGTCGCCTCACGCCTAGCACAACAAGCCGACCTAGCCCTAGATATCATCGCTAGACGCCTTGATTACAGGATAAAAGATAGCGTCATAGCTAGAAAAAGTAGCGATTTAAAATTCATCTCCATTGATGATACTAGCCTAAATGATGAGTATGATATTTTAGAATTTATCCCTTACGCACACGAAGCGTTTGACTTAGGGATTTATAGCGGTGTTATAGACCTAAGTGCCTCAAATCGCTCAAATATAGTTACGCCAAATAGCGAACTAGGAGAGCTAAAACAACTTTTTAGCGATTTAAGCATAGATAATAACGCCAAAAACCAGTCGCACATTGCAGTATTTCTAAAAAATATCTATGAATACTACAACATCCAAGATGGCTTTGGCTTTGCCTACACTGGCAAACATAGATTTCAAAGTCCAGTTTTATCTTATGGCTCATCAGGCACTAGGTTTTCTTGGACTACTGATGGCGGTTACTCAAACGCCACACCAAAAGAAATTTCAGAACAATACCACATAGCCTACAACACCTATGCCGTAAAAATAGAAGAGGTCGCCACCAGAACTGGCTCAAACAAGGACTTTGACCTATACCTTTACACCGACTATCGTCCGTGGAATAATCACAATCCATTTGCAGCTAATCAAGCAGTAGTTAGAAAATCACTACTCGCCCAAAACGTAAGCAGTTTTAGATTTAGAGGGGATAATGGTATGGTGTTTTTAAAGCTATGTCTAAGAGACAACAAACAACAAAGACGCTCAATGGCACGTGGTGGCAAGGAATTTAGCGTATGTAGAACAAAGGCGGTGTATTGATGAAACGTGGTTTTGCCCTAATTATAGCTATCGTATTTGTAGTCCTTATCGCATCTCTTGGGGTTTTAGCGATGATACTATCAACAACCGCCTCAAAGCAGTCAGCCGATATGTATGTCAAAGACCAAGTAGAAATTTACGCTAAAAGTTTTACAGAATACGCCGTTTTAAGACTTCTAACTCACGACTTTAACACTGGCTGTCTAGATGAAATAAACGGCGACAGCAAAACATACGCAGCGACCAAACTAAAACTAAACGCCAAAATCACCTACTACGGCAAAATCGGCAACTGCACCGGCATAAGCCTAACTGGCGATAACAAAAATCCATCAAGTGGCACCGTGATGATAGATGTATTTGTTACAAACGACACAAACAAAGAAATTTTGCCTATTAGATACCACAAACGAACGCTACAAAAGCTCTAATTTGTGCTATAATAAACATACTTTAAACAAAGGAGTAAGCGATGAATACAAGCATCACTGGCAAACAATTTGAACTAACCGAAGCTATCAAAGACTACGCAAACAACGCTATTGACGCACTTAGCAAATACGGACTTGACATCATCTCATCACGCCTAGTCCTATCAGCCGATGAAAAAAACGGCAAAAAGGGCTTTAACGCCGAACTAGCACTAAACCTAGCCCACAAAAACACAATCGTAATCAAACAAAAAGATAAAGATTTATACGCAGCTATTGACCTAACATTAGAGCGAGCTAGCAAGGTTTTACGCCGAGAACACGATAAAGTAACCACCCTAAAAGGCAAAGCCGATGAGAAAGACGCAAGGTCGCTAATCGGCTCTGAGCCAATTGACGGCATAGATGAAATAGTCCCAACCGAGCTAGAACTCTACAAACCACAAGAGATAGAAGAAGCACTAGAAAAGCTAAAAAACAGCGATATGCAGTTTTACGTATTTAACGACATTGACGCCAAAATGCGTGTCATCTACAAAAGAACCGACGGCAAATTCGGACTATTCTAAAAAAGGGGCTTTTGCCCCTTAAACTAAAAAATGATAAATCCATATATTTAAAAAGTGCTATAATTAAGCAATATATCAAAGGAGATAAAAATGCCAAAGCTAGATGAAGCAAAGGAGCGGTTAGGGCTGTTAAAATTTTGGCTTGGTGTTTTTGTGGCTATTTTTGTTGGTCTTATTAGTTGGATTGCGACTAACTACACAAGCTTTAAAGATAGTTTGATTTTTTATGGTGCTTGTATTTGTGCGGTTGTATTTTTAATTTGCATAATACTTGGCAATAGATATGCGATGAAAATTTTAAAAGAAATTAGAGATTTAAAGAAATAAGGAGTGAAAAATGAGCGGTTTAATAATAGCTTGTTTTATGGTTTTTAGTGTTATTTTAATAGGTTGGTCAGCTCTTAGTGCTGTAAAACCCAGCTCTGAATAAAATTTTAATTCATCGTGCCACATTTAACAAAGTTGCAATAATGGCAACAGCAGAACTTGATTAAGGTTTAAGATTTTTACTTAAAATTTTAACGATAGCAAAAATATTCATTGGTCGCTATCACTAATCAAAAATAGCAAACTTTTAGCTCATTAAAAATTATCTTACTTTTTTGCAAATATTATTTTGCATTTTTTGTTTAACAAATTTAAAAAAACACATTAGCCATTTTAAATCACACTTTTTATAAAAGCGACTACACTTAATAAAAAGCCTTTATGATAATTGTTTGTATTGAGCGACTTGGTGGCTAGGTTTTTCTATTTACCTAAGTGTCGCCGTTTGCTATGTAGATATGTCCGCTTATCACACCATTTTTGTTATTTGCTAAATTTAGAAGCAACAGCTTGTTATCCGTGATAGCAGACTTTATAAAAAGCAAATTTAACGTGCAAAACACGCCAAATTTAATGAATGCTTGATTTTATATAAGAAACATAGGAGAGAAAATTACCCCTTTCAGCCTTTAAAGTCGTGCTAGGGCCGTGTCCGGGATAAATTTTATAATCGCCACTAATTCGCTCACACTTAAAAATGCTTGAAATCATATCGTTTGCGTCCGAAAACTCAAAATCCCACCTGCCAATGCTACCCTTAAACAAGAAATCCCCACTAAACATAACATCTCTAAACTCAACCATACAGCACCCCGGCGTATGCCCAGCAAAGTGGTTAAACCGAAAATCCACGCCACTTACATTTATCTTGCCCTCATCTACGGCAAAATCAGTCTCAAACAGCTCATATCCATAAATATCGCTTTGATGAGCCACCATAAAAACATCATCTTTATGCATATAAACTGGCAGTTTAAACTCTCTTTTTAAAATTCCAACATCAAAAATATGGTCAAAATGTCCGTGTGTGATTAAAATCGCTTGTGGATTTGTTACATTTCGTAACACCCACTCATAAGCACCATCGCCCGGGTCAATGATAAAATCCTTATCATTGACCTTTAAAATATAACAATTCGTTTGGTAGCTACCAAAGGCGTTTGAGATGATTTGCATAAAAATTCCCTGTTTAAAAATGCGTGATTTTAACCCATTATTTTTTAAAACAAACTTTAATAATTAAATTAGTATAATTTCGTAGCTAAAAAATTTTTTAAGGTGTCAAACTAATATTATGCAAAATCGTAACTATGAAAATTTAAAAAACGAACTCGTTAGCTTTTTAAAATTTCATCTAAATAAGACTGGATTAGCCTGTTTTACGCTAGGTGTGAGTGGCGGACTTGACTCTGCTGTGGTCGCTACATTAGCAAATTTTAGCCAGATAAAAACTCACGCACTAATAATGCCTACAAAATTTTCAAACCCAAAAAACGTAGATGACGCCATAAATTTATGCAAAAAGCTAAATTTTGAGTATCAAATCATAAACATTCAGCCCATACTTGATACTTTTTGTAACACTTTGGGCGAAAATTTAACGCCACTAAGGCTAGGCAATCTCTCGGCTAGAATTAGAATGTCTTTGCTTTATGATAATTCAGCAAGGCTAAACGCCCTAGTTTTAGGCACGAGCAACAAAAGCGAGCTAATGCTTGGATATGGCACGATTTATGGCGATATGGCGTGTGGAGTTAATCCAATTGGCGAAATTTTTAAAAGCGATTTGTTTGAGTTTGCTAAATTTTTAGGCGTTGATGATGAGATAATAAACAAAGCTCCAAGCGCGGATTTATGGGTAAATCAAAGCGATGAAGCCGACCTTGGATACAGCTATAAAACGCTTGATAAGGTGCTAAAATTTATAGATAAAAACGGAGTAAATTTTAAAAAATTAAGCCAAAATTTTAGTGATTTAGAGCTAGTAAAAAGCGTTTTAAACAGAGTTAAAAAGAATAAATTTAAACGAGAATTACCAAAAATAGCAAGGGGAGTAAATGCAAGAGATTTTATTTTATAAACCGACAATTGACGAGAGAGAGTTAGAGCTGATTAAACGTGCAATTAGCGAGCAAAATACGACAATAATTGAGGAATTTGAGGATAAATTACGCAAGTATTTTAACGCAAAATTTGCAGTTACAACTATCAACAACGCTGCGACTCATCACCTAGCACTAAGTGCTATGGATGTAAAAAGGGGCGATAAATTTATCTGCTCGGTAAATGCCTTTCCAAGCATAGCTCAGGCGATTCGCCACTTTGACGCTGAGCCGATTTTTGTTGATATTGATGAGGACGATTTTACGATAAGTCCAAAGGCCCTGCTTGAATGTTTAGAGAAAAACAACCACAAAAAATTAAAGGGCGTTTTTGTAAATCACGTGGCTGGACAAAGTGCGATGATGGATGAGATAAACGAGATCGCTAAGCACTACAATATCGCTGTTTTAGATGACGCAAACAGAGCTGTGGGGCTAACCTACAAAGGCGAAAAACTCGGTGCAAACCGCTCACTTTTAACCTGCTTTCAAATCCACTCGCAAACGATAAATCCGACCGCTGCGGCTGGTTTTATGATCACAAACGATGAAAATATCGCAAAAAAGGCTGAGTTGTTACGAAACTACGCACTAGTTAGCAAACTAGATAAAAGTGGCAATATGGACTACATTTACGATGTTGTAGATATCGGCTTAAAATACGATATCACAACGATAAACGCAGCCTTTGCACTCGGTCAGTTTGAAAAGCATTTAGATTTCATTAAAAGACGCCAAGAGATAGCAGAAATTTACGACAACGAGCTAAAAGACTGCCCACACATCAGCACACCAGTAAAAAAACGCGAGCATATTTACAATCAATACATAATTAAAGTGGATAAAAACCGCGATGGCTTTGCAAAAGAGCTACTTGAAAACGGCATTCACACCTCGCTTCACTACGTGCCAATCCACCTTTTGACCTATTATAGAAACAAATACGACCTAAAAGTAAATGCCTATCCAAACGCACTTAAAAACTATCAGCAAATTTTATCACTGCCGATTTATAGTGCCTTAAAAGATGATGAGATAGCCTACATTTGCCAAAAGATCAAAGAGATCGCAAAATCACGTGTTTAAGGGGCTTCACGCTTGGGCTGAAAGGTATTTTTACAGCCCAAATTTTTACCAAAAATCACTGGCTTTAATGCTCTATCCGCTTAGCTTAATCTATAAATTTATCGTGATTTTAAAGCAAAAAATGGCACGAGAGATTGATTTTAAAATCCCAGTAATTAGCGTTGGTAATCTAACTCTTGGTGGCAGCGGTAAAACCCCGCTTTGTATCGCTATTTTAAGCGAATTTAAGAGTGGATTTGTCGTGCTTCGTGGATACAAACGCCACTCAAAAGGGCTAGTAAAAGTCGCCATAAACGGCGAAATTTTAGTAAATGTAAAGACAAGTGGCGATGAGGCTATGGAGTATGCTAAAAGTGTGCCAAACGCCAACGTAATCGTGAGCGAAGATAGAAAAATCGCCATAGAAATGGCAAAAAAAATGGGTGCAAAATATATCTTGCTTGATGACGGCTTTGGTAAGTTTGATATTAAAAAATTTAACATTCTAATCCGCCCAAAAAACGAGCCGTTTTTTAAATTTAGCCTGCCAGCTGGGGCGTATCGCTATCCGTTTAGCTTTTATAAACTAGCCGATTTTACCACACAAGATGAGATAACTCACTTTAAAAGCACAGAAATTTTAAATAAAACTGAAAAAATGGTATTAGTTACAGCCATTGCAAATCCAAGCCGTTTAAACACATTTTTAACAGATTGTATCGGACACGTTTTTTACCCAGACCATTACGAGTTTAAAAGAGATGAATTAGTTAAAATTTTAGCTGATTTTAAGGCTACTTCGCTTCTAATGACACAAAAAGACTACGTAAAAGTCGCTGATTTTGGCATAAATGTATCAATCATCAAGCTAAAAACGACTTTAAGCCCCGAATTTAAACAAATCATAAACTCAAAAATTTTATAATCGTAAAAAATTAGTAAAGGATTATCTTGCAAAACGCACTAAAAACAGCCGAGATTATCAGCTCTGCCCTGCCATACATACAAAAATTTCGCGATAAAATTTTTGTCATAAAATATGGCGGTTCAGCACAGCTTGATGAGGAGCTAAAACAGAAATTCATAAGAGATATCTCACTGCTTCATATCGTAGGCATTAAAATCGTTTTAATCCACGGCGGCGGCAAAAAAATCAACTCATATCTTGACAGGCTTGATATTAAAAGTGAGTTTATAAATGGGCTAAGATTTACCAGCAAAGAGGCTATGGAGGTCGTTGAAATGGTGCTTAGCGGTAACATAAACAAAGAGATAACAGCCCTTTTAAACCAAAACGGCACGAGAGCCGTTGGCATTAGTGGTAAGGACGCAAACCTGCTTAAAGCCACGCCACTTGATAGCGGCAAATACGGCTTTGTCGGCGAAATCACAGATGTAAATGCAAAGTTAATACTTGATTTACTAGATGATAGTTTTGTCCCAGTTATCGCCCCAATCGCCGTTGATGATGAGCTAAACAGCTACAACATAAACGCCGATTTGTGTGCCAGTAAAGTCGCAACAGCCCTAAACGCCGAGCGCGTGATATTTTTAACAGATACCAAAGGAATTTTAAACAAACAGGGCGAACTTATTAGCAAATTAAACAAAACCAAAATAGATGAGCTAAAAAACGATGAAACGATAAGTGGTGGCATGATCCCAAAGGTAGATGCAGCCGCTTGGTGCTGTCAAAACGGCGTAAAATCAGCCCACATAATTGACGGCAGACTGCCCCACTCGCTACTTTTGGAGTTTTTTACCGATGATGGCATAGGCACGATGATAAAATTTTAAAGGATAGAAAATGAAATTAGTTCAAACACGAGCGACACAAAACGAAGAGCTAAAAAAGGTAAAGCTAAGCGAAGCGCTTTTAAGCCCGACAAGCCCACACGGCGGACTTTATGCACCGCGTAAATTCCCACTCATCTCACGCCCTTATTGGCACGAGCTTGGCGGATTAAAATACGCAGATTTCGCCCTAAAAATCATCAAACTTTTTGACTTTGATGTCAAAAATAGCCTGTTTAAAAAGGCGATAGCAAGATATGAGAGCTTTGATAATCCAAAAAAACCTGCCCAGCTTAAAAAGCTCAAAAAAAATCTCTACATAAATGAGCTTTATCACGGGCCAACACGCGCCTTTAAAGATATGGCACTTCAACCATTTGGCGAAATTCTAAGCGGTTTGGCACAAGAAAGGGGTGAAAACTACCTGATAATGTGTGCAACAAGTGGCGACACTGGTCCAGCCACGCTTAAAACCTTTGCGGACGCAAAAAACATAAAAGCTGTCTGCCTCTATCCAGAAAACGGCACGAGCGAGGTTCAAAGGTTACAAATGGTAACAATGCAGGGGCAAAATTTAAAGACAATCGGCATAAAAGGCGACTTTGATGACGCACAAAATGCACTAAAAACCCTACTTTCAAGCGATGAATTTAAGGGCGAGTTAAAGGCTAGAAATTTAAGCCTAAGTGCAGCAAATTCGGTAAATTTCGGTCGTATTTTATTTCAGATAATCTACCACGCCTACGCTTATGCAAGGCTACTAAATAAAGGCGTGATAAATGACCTAACTAGCATTGATATCATCGTGCCAAGTGGGAATTTTGGTAACGCACTTGGTGCATATTACGCTAAAAAAATGGGTGCAAACATTGATTTAATCAAAATCGTTTCAAATGAAAACAATATTTTAACTGAATTTTTTAACACCGGAATTTACGATTTAACCAACAAAAAGCTTGTAAAAACGATAAGTCCGGCTATGGATATTTTAATTAGCTCAAACGTTGAAAGACTGCTTTTTGATAAATTTGGAGCAGTTAGGACAAACGAACTTATGCAAGATTTAAAAGAGAAAAAGTGTTACCAAATTACACAAGATGAGTTAAAAGAGCTTAAAAAAGATTTCATTGCCGATTTTTGCACCGACAAAGAGTGTGAAAAAACCATAAAAAAATGGGCAAAAAAGGGCGTAGCGATTGACCCACACACTGCTACTTGCTTTAAAATGGTGGATAAAGACCGCCTAAATATCATCACCTCAACAGCCCAGTGGGTAAAATTTACACCAAGTATGCTAAAAGCGTGCGATATTGAGTATAAAAACGAGCAAGAAGGGCTTTTAAAATTTGCAAAAATACTAGATGAGAATGTTACAAAAAGTATCACTTCGCTATTTGATGCGCCAGTGCTTCATCCTGATATTTGCGAAATTTCTCAAATAAAAGAAAAAATCATTGAGTGGATAAAAAAATGATAATAATCCCTGCAAGGCTTGGTTCAACGCGCTTTAAAGACAAAATTTTATGCGATATTTTTGGTTTGCCTATGTTTGTTGCTACGGCTAAACGTGTGAGTGTTTGTGATGATGTTGTCGTGGCTGTTGATGATGAGAAAGTATTACAAATAGCAACATCTCACGGCATAAAAGCTGTAATGACAAGTCAAAATCATCAAAGTGGCACAGATAGAATAAATGAAGCTACAAAAATTTTAGGGCTAAATGAAAATGAGATAATAATCAATGTCCAAGCCGATGAGCCATTTATTGAGCCTTTAAACATTACAAATTTCAAGGAATTTTGCAAAAATAGACAAGATGAAGCCTTTATGTTTTCGTGCTACAAAATGGCAGATGAAAATTTAGTAGATGATACAAATTTAGTTAAGGTTGTTACAGATTGTAACGACTTTGCCTTATATTTTTCACGCTCACGTTTGCCATTTAATAGAGCAGAATTTCACGATTACAAGGCACATTTAGGCATTTATGGTTACAGCGTTAAGAGCTTAAATGAGTTTTGTATGTTACCATACTCTACACTTGAAAACACAGAGAAATTAGAGCAACTTAGAGCCTTAGAAAATGGCAAAAAAATCGCAATGCTAAAAATCAAAAGCGATAGTATCGGCATTGACAGCAAGGCAGATTTAGACAGGGCGTTAGCGCGTTTTAGGGCTTAATTTAGGGCGTTGGCTAGATTTATTATTTAGCCACGCTTTTTATTTATTCTTGATTTATCTCAAAATTTTAGACTTAAAAACCTGCTAAAATCACAAAATGACAAGAGAGAAATTTATAAACGAAGTAACAACCCTAACCAAATTCATTCAGACCTTTTGCGATGACAAACACGGCGATTTATCAAGGCAAGAGAGCGAAATTTTGCTTGATTTTAAAGGCGAAAATGGTGTAACAAGTGCTAAATTTTGCCTTTGTGATGAGTGTAAAATCACGCTTTTTTACGCATTAGCAAGGCTTAGCGAGTGTCCGCACGAGATAAAGCCAAGGTGTAGAAAATGCCCAAACCCTTGCTACGAAAAAGAAATGTATAAAAAAATGGCAAAAATAATGGTGCATAGTGGCGTAAAACTAGGACTTAGCAAGCTAAAAAAGAGTCTGCTAGGCTACCTAAAAAGATAGCCTAGCTGGTTTAAAGCGTAAATTTAGCCTATTTTACCCTATCTGTAAGCGCTTTGATTATATCTGGTGTCAGCCCAGAAAGGTCAAAGCCTCCGCTTAGGATTAAGTCAAAGTTATCTTCTAAATACGCTAAATAGGCATTACCCATTAGTTTTGTTGCACCCACTGCCATTGTGCCATTTATCACGCCACCAGCGATAGAGCCAATGCCCGGGATAAATTTTACAAGATTACCCACGATAGCCCTAGCAGCTATGCCAGCAGCCACGCCAGTAAAGGCGACCACCACCTTTTTTATATCATCTGCGTTAAAATTAAGCCCATACTCTTTTGAAATATGCGTTATCATCGCAAGTTGCGTTGGCAAAATCAACGCAATATCTGAAAATGGTATCGGCGTGGCTGTCACAGCACCAGCGGCGGCTGAATAGTAGTTGATTATTTCTAGCGCGTTCTTTCTTCTTATCTCCTTATTATATTTTTGCTTCCTTGCAAAAGCTGATTTTAACGCACCTTCAAGCTTATCGTATGTTTTTTCTATTAGATCATTTATGCCTTTTAATGGTATTTCATTGCCATCATCATCTTCACTTTCTATGGCGATAGTTCGCTCTAAATGTTCATCATTTACGTTAAAATATCTCTTTACAATATCAGAAAATTTTTCGCCAGTTTGTGGGTCTTTATCTTGATTTGCCTTTGTGATGACTATCATCGTTGTGTAGTCGCCATCTTTTAAAAATTTATAAAGCTCCTTTTCGCTTTGCTCAACCCTTCTGCTTGGCTCTTGAATACAAAGCCAAACGATATGAATTTGCTCATCTTGTGGCTTTTTAGCGCGTTCGGTTATGAAATTTTTAACTTCGCCGATTGTCGCTTCATAATCCTTTCTTTCAATGCCCTTTGTGTCATAAATGTAAAAATTCTCATTTACCTTTATCTCTCTAATCTCTTGTGTAACTGGCTCACCGCTGCCGACCTTTGCCACCTCTTTGCCAAAAACAGCAAAGTATATTTGCAAAAAATGCGGTTACAGCGAGGTCGTGCTACCCACAAGTGATATGGCAGAATATAAAATTTTAGGCGGTATTTTTGGCAATTGCCCTAAATGTGGAGGTAATGAATTTGAAAACAAAAGGGCTAGTCGTTTTGATATAGCGATTACATTATTTTTTCAAAATTTTAGGTTTTAAAAAAAATTAAAAGATGTGATTTGAAAAAATT
>NZ_JANURM010000009.1 GCF_030249845.1 Campylobacter gastrosuis
CTAGTGAGCCTTTACCGCAAGACCTTAAAGCTATTGTCCAAAATAATGTAAGTAGCGTAAATGTTGAAGTTAATCTCTCTGAGCTTGGCGGACTTGCTAAGACAGACCCACAACTAGCAAAAGAATATCTAGAAATTATCAGAGCAAACCAGGCTCATATCCAAAAAATGGATACCGAGCTGATTGCTATTGAGAAAAAAGAGCAAGAACGACGCTTCATTAGTGACCCAAAAGACAGGGCATACAACAACAGGGGGCAGATTTTTGGTTTTATTGTTATGATGTTTGCTTTATGTATTGTCGGTTTTTCTATTTACAGCCACGAAACAGGGTTTGCCATAACTTCGGTTGTAGGTGTGCTTTTGCTGTCGCTTTATCATATTAGTGGCAAAAAAGAACAAACAGCCATAACTTGGCAAAACGATAAAAAGTCAGACACTCCAAAAAATACAAAGAAATAATACATTGGCACGCTTTTGTGCCTTTAAACTCACAAGGATAAACTATGGATGAAAACAAGCGAAGCGACGGCGTAGCCGATGTTTCTAAGGGAAGCGAAGCGACCGAGCAAAATATCATTAAAAAAGTATGTAAAGAGTTAAATTTAACGTATAAGCAATTAGGCGAGGCGATAGGGTATAGTGAAGCGGCTATTAAGGCGGCGATTGCTAAAAATGAAATTAGCGAACCGATGAGGCGTGCTATTGAGCTTTATAAAGAAACGCTAAATTTAAAAGAACAAAATAAGGAGTTTGAGGTATTTAAAGCATTTTTTAAAAACATACTTAAAGATTGATAGGATATTAAATATCCTATTTTTTACTACAAAAATATACAAAACATTCTAAAACTATTGACAAAAGATTATTATTTAGCTATAATGCTTCTATCAAAAGGATATTTAATAACCTTTTGAAATAAATAAAAGGAGCAACGATGTTAATATTCTTGCAAGTATTAGCGTTAATTTTGCAAATCCTTTACTGGATTTTGCGAATTATCGGGTGGATTTAACCGCCCACCCCGAAAGGGGCGTTAATAAATATTGCATCGTTGCCTTTTGAAATTATATCACAAGGAGCTTATATGTCAGCAGATGTTTTAGACGTCTTAATGGTCGTAGCTTTTATCGCTACTTGCATTTGGATTTACCGCACAAAGGGGCAAAAATGAAGCCCCAAAGCCCACAAAAAGCAAAATTCGCAAAGTATTTAGAGCTTTATAAAATAAGCCCAACCGACAGCGATGAAGTAGCAAGTTATAAAGTGCTTGATTGTGCGTTTGATTTGTTTTGTGCGTTAGACGCATTAGCAAAAAATCATAATGCAATGAGAGCTAAAATTTTAAACATATTAAACCCAAAAGGAGAATAGATGAATTTAGAAGTTTTTAGAAACGATGACTTTGAGATTAGAGTTGCGGTTGATGAAAAAGGCGAACCGCTTTTTTGTTTAGCTGATATTTGTAAAGTTTTAGAACTTGCAAATCCAACTCACGCCGTAAATGCGATAAAATCGGAGTTTGAGCTACCTACGTTAAATGTAGGTAGCTTTGACACTGGGTATGGCGTTAAAGAATTTACAATGATTACCGAACCCCAACTTTACTTCGTGTTAATGCGTAGCGATAAACCAAACGCAAAAGCGTTTCGTAAATGGGTAAATTGTGAAGTCCTGCCAAGCATTAGAAAAACTGGAAGCTATCATCAAAAACCGCTTAATCAGCTAGATTTTTTGCAAATGCAGTTAAACGTAATAAGACAGCACGATGAAAGAATAACGGCTATCGAGCAAAAGAGCCAAAAAGACGAAAGACGATTTAGAAATTTAGAAAATACGGCAAAAAGGGACGAGGGATTAAAAGAATACACGACGGCAGTCGGCTTTGGTATCTTAAAAGGGATTAGCTTAGATAAAAAACAATGTCAAAGACTAGGCACTAAGGCTTCTAAGTTAAGCAAAGAAGCCGGAGTGCTGATAGTAACTATCCCCGACCAAAAACACGGCAAAGTCGGCACTTATAGACACGATATTTTAGAAAAAGCGTTTAATGAGCTAAATTTTTAACATAGAAACAGGAGCATAAAATGAAATACTACAAAAAGTTTAAGATACTGCAAGAGTTAGAAGCAAAGGCGGGTAACGGAGCTATTTTTATCATTAACAACCCATACAAAGATTACGGCGTTTCGTTTATAGAGGGCGGATTTAAACACGGGCGAGATTACAAGGCGACCCTAAGCGTATCAATAGACCAAGGCAGCGTAAAACCTTTCGCAGTAGTGCATTTTACAAATAAAGGCGTTAAAAAGCTACTTAAAAAAAGCATTAAAGCACGTGCGAGAATTGATGAAATTTGGAAAGAGCATATCATTAATGCAGACAATTACTAAAAATAAAGATGTAGCCTAACCGCCCTTTAAATTATACACAACTAACCTTACGGCGGAATTAATCCGCCACTTCTTACAAAAATAAATTTTTAAAAGGATAAACAATGCAAATCACACAAAGAGAAAACGAAGCAAGAGCGATTATTAGCTCAAAAATGCCACAAATTAACACAATAGTAGCAAATGACAAGGCAAAAGCCTCAACCTTTGCAAGTGCTATCGTAAATATGGCAAACGACTATAATTTAAAAAATTGCAAGGTTGAAAGTATCGTAAATACCGCAATGCAAATTGTCCAAATCGGACTAAATCCGAATAAACTTTTTGGACAAGCTTACGTCGTGCCTTATAAAGACGCCGCCCAGCTACAAATCGGCTATAAAGGCTTAATTGCCTTAGGTATGCGTAACGGGTGGCGATTTAGAGCCGTAGCCGTTTATAAGTGCGATACGTTTAATTTAGAGTTTAACGGACTTGATGATAAAATCCACTTCGTGCCAAATTATGATGAGCGAAACGATGACGACGGAGCGTGGGTTTATAATAATCTAGTAGGCGTTATTGTTTATGCAAAAGATAGCACAGATAGCGTATTTAGCGACTTTGTAAGCAAGAAAAAGTTAGAAAAACTTCGCACCGCAAGTCCAAATCAAAAAGCAGGCGTTTTAAGTGGCGTATGGGCTACTTGGAGCGAAGAGATGTATAAAGCAAAAGCCCTTAAATATGTAGCGACAAGGCTACCGATAAATGATAGATTAACCGAAGCTGTAAGTATGGAGGACGAGCCATTTAGGCAAAACACGCAAGAGCTACAAATAAAAGAGCAGCCAAAGGATTTAAACCAAATTTTAAAAGAGCAAAAGAGCCAAAAAGAGCCTGAATTTTTAGATTACGATACGACAACGGGCGAAGTTATGACGCCTAACCCTTATGATTTGCTCCAAGATGAGCTTATAAAGCGTGGAGTGAGTGAAAATAATGCCGAAAATATCGTAACAAGATACACAAAAGAGCAGGTAAATGCGTTTTTAAATGACCCAAACAGCATTGATAGCTTAATAGAGAGCTAAAATAAAAAAATAGACTTGAAATATTAAAAAAAAAGGAGCAAAAATGCTAGAAAAACAACAAGAGAAATTTACAAATTATTTAGAAGCTAGCGGGATAAAGCTAGATGGTAGTGATGAAGCAGTAGCGCAGAAGTTGCTTAGTTGTGCTTTTGAGCTGTTTTGCGTGCTAGAAGCAACATTAAGCAACCATACCGCAATGAGAATTAAAATTTTAGACGTGCTATACCCAAAACCGCAAGAAACACCAAAAAAAGCAAAGGAGTAACAATGTTTAATAAAATAATCTTAGTTGGCAACCTAACCAAAGATATACAAATCGGCTACTCACAGCAAGGGACGGCATATGCAAAGTCAAGTATAGCCGTAACAAAAAAATACAGGACACAAAAAGGCGAATTAGCGGAGGATACTTGTTTTATTGATTTAGTATTTTTTGGTAAAACCGCCGAAGTAGCAAATCAATATCTAAACAAAGGCTCAAAAATTTTAATTGAAGGACGGCTAAAATTTGATACTTGGATTGATGATTACGGCAAAACAAAGTCAAAGCATAGCGTAGCGGTTGAGAGTTTAGAAATGCTAGGCACACCGCAAAAGCAAGATACGCAAGGAGCTTTTAACCAGTATTCACAAAACAATCAAAACATTTTTAAAAGCGAACCGCCAAAAGTAGAGATACCAAAGGCAGAAATGCCAAAAGAAGCGGTAATATACGACGAAAACGGCGACGAGATACCATTTTAAAGGATAAAAATGTCAAGTCCAGACAAAGAAAAAAGCGACAACGCATTAAAAGGGTTTTTCGCATTTTGTGAAAAGATAGACGAACACAACGAAAAAATAAGGTTAGTAGAAAGTATCACAAGACGGCTTTTTAAGCTTGACATTTCAGAGCTTAATTATATTTTAGACGCCGTAAAAGCATTAATAAAGGATAAAAAATGATAAATGACCCTATCACATCAAAAGAGGCGTGCAAACTGCTAAGTTGTGCTTATATCACGCTTTGGCGGTATGTCAAGGACGGCAAATTTAAAAAATACGCCATTACTCCAAAAACTATCCGCTACTCACGAAGCGAAATTTTAGCGTTTATAAGCTCCACAGCGGTTTAAATGATTAAGCCGTCTAAAAAGTCCGCCCACCACTGCATAAGCTCACGCATTTGGCTTAAATTTGTAGCCCTATTGTAGGCGGCGCGGACTTTGTCTTTGTCTTTATGGGCTAAGCAACGCTCAATTATATCTATACTTTGTTTATGCTCATCTCTCTTTTCATTTGCAATGGTTGAAAACATAGCCCTAAATCCGTGCGATACTATCTCGTCTTTGCTATACCCAAGTCGCCTTAACGCCGTATTTAGCGTGTTTTCGCTCATCGCTCTATCTTTACTCAATGCACTACAAAACAGATAACCACTATCATTTAAGCTTACTTGTCTATACTCTTTTAACATTCTTACTACGCTATCAGATAGCGGCAGCACAAACGCCTCTTTCATTTTCATTTTTAAAGCTTTTACACTCCAAATTTTAGCTTCTAAGTCAAACTCATCCCAACTTGCGTGGCGTATATTAAAAGGACGCATTGCTGTATAAATCGCTAGTTTTAGGGCTATTTTTGTTTTTAACTCGCCGTTATACTCATTTATTGCTATTAGTAAATTTCTTATCTCATTTTCATCTGTTATAGTCGGATAGTTTTTTACTTTTGCACTTTTAAAGGCATATTTGAAATTTATATCAGCGATTATGTTGTGAGCGGTTAGTTGGTAGGTTAGGGCGTATTTGTAAATCTGATTTAGTAGCATAAACACCCGCTTAATCGTTTCAAAATTTCCATTTTTCTCAATGATTTTTAGCATATCAATGATTTGCGTTGCTTTTATCTCATTTATTGGATAATTGCCTAAGTATGGGCTAACGTGCTTTTTAAAGGTTATGATTTGCTTTTTATAATAGCTTTGAACAATTGTTGCAGATTTTATTTCTAGCCACTTTAAAGCTACTTCATCAAGCGTGTTTTTATGGTTATTTTTGCTAATGATAGGGTCGTTGCCGTCAATAATTTCAGCCATTAGCTCTTGACGCTTAACTCTTGCGTTTGCAAGGCTTAAATCAGGATAGTTGCCTAAGGCGATACGCCTTATTTTGTTTGTTACTGGGCTTTTATACTCAAACGCAAAAAATTTACGTCCGCTTGGCTCTATAAAAATAAATAAATTTTTGCCGTCAGATTTTTTATAAACCTTGTCTTTTGGTTTTAATGCTTTAATTGCTGTATCGCTAAGTGGTGCGTTTATCTTTGGCATATCTTACCTTTTTACGGATATTTTTTAACGGATATTTTCCAGTCCGCTAAAATATCCGATAAAACTTGTGAAAAATGTTGTTAAACACTGAAAATAATTGTAATAAAAAGAGATAAATAAAAGGTAACAGGATAGCCTTTTTACCGCATTTTTTGAAAGATTTTGAAGTAAATTGAAATGCTTTGAAAAGCTAGAAGTGGTGGGTTCACCAGGACTCGAACCTGGGACCATCCGGTTATGAGCCGGATGCTCTAACCAACTGAGCTATGAACCCACTTGTCAAAAGAAGTTGAGATTATACAAAAATAAAGCTTATTTGTAACTAAAATTTTTAAATCCAGTGCCGTTTTTGTCAAAATTCTGCGAAAAACTGCCGAAATTTTGAGCCTTGCCACCGTGCATATCTATCTTTTGCTCACTTGCTTTTGCAAATAAAAACAAAACAAAAATTAAAGCCAAAATTCTCACATAAACTCCTAAAAAAGCCCCAAAAAAGGGGCAAAATTACTTGTAATTTTTAATTGCGTCTTCTAAAATTTTAGCCGCTTTATCCGCATCGCCAAAATCCTTAACCTTAACCCATTTATTTGGCTCTAAAATTTTATATGTTTCAAAGAAATTTTTAATGCGATTTAGCGTAGCCTCTGGCAAATCTTTGTAGCTTTTGATATTTTCATATCTTGGGTCAATCTTGCTTACTGGCACGGCTAAAAGCTTCTCATCCATTCCAGCTTCATCTTCCATTACCAAAACGCCTATTAAACGGCAAGGGATCACGCTACCAGCTTGAAGCGGATACTCATTTAGCACCAAAATATCGGCTGGGTCGCCATCAGCTGCTAGAGTATTTGGCACGAAGCCGTAGTTTGCAGGGTAAAACATTGCCGAGTAAAGCACACGATCAACCACGACAGCACCGCTATCTTTATCAATCTCGTATTTTATGTTTGAGCCGTATGGAATTTCAATCACAGCGTTGATTTTATCGGGGTTTGAGCCTACTTTTATTTTTGAGATATTCATCTTTTCTCCTTGTAAAAATTAAAAGGCGATATTATAAAATTTTTGCTTTTAAGCTGATAAAATTTTACCGATTTTTAAACCAAAATTCAATAAAATTGCTGATTTTATAATGAGAAAGGAGAGTTGCGGTTTGAAAATTTCAAACGTAAGACGACTAAAAATCTATGAGAAGTCATTACTGCACTGATTTAACGACTGCTGATATCGGCAAAGAGGTGACGCTTTGTGGCTGGGTAAATACATATAGAGATCACGGCGGAGTCATATTTTTAGACCTTCGCGACCGCACAGGGCTTATGCAGATAGTTTGCGACCCAGCAGATAGCAAGGACTCGCACGAGATCGCATCGCACGTAAGAGATGAGTATGTTTTAAGAGTAAAGGGCAAGGTTAGAGCTAGGGGCGAAGGACTTGTAAATCCACGCCTAAAAACTGGGCAGATAGAGGTTGTAGCAGATAAGATAATCCTTGAAAATCCGAGCGAGGCGTTGCCATTTATGATAGGCGATGAGAGCGTAAATGAGGATATTCGCTTAAAATATCGCTTTTTGGATTTAAGAAACGAGCGTTTGCAAAATATCTTTAAAATGCGCTCACGTGCGGCAATTGCTGCTAGAAACAGCCTTGAAAAAATGGGCTTTATAGAGTTTGAAACGCCGATTTTAACACGTGCCACACCAGAGGGCGCTAGGGATTATTTAGTGCCAAGTCGCGTCTATCCGGGGCAGTTTTATGCGTTGCCGCAAAGCCCGCAGCTTTTTAAACAGCTTTTGATGTGTTCTGGATTTGATAGGTATTTTCAGATAGCAAAGTGTTTTAGAGATGAGGATTTAAGGGCGGACAGACAGCCAGAATTTACGCAAATTGACGTTGAGATGAGCTTTATTGAGCAAGAAGATATTTTAAATATGGCTGAAAATATGCTAAAAGATATTTTTAGTGCTTGTGGATACGAGATAAAAACGCCATTTCGCCGTATGAGCTACAAAGAGGCGACTGAAACTTACGGCTCTGATAAACCTGATTTAAGATATGATCTTAAAATGGTTGATGTGATTGATATTTTTGAGCGTTCTACAAATGAAATTTTCTCATCAATCGCAAAAGATCCAAAGAAAAACCGCATAAAAGCCCTAAAAGTGCCAAACGGCGATAATATTTTCTCTAAACGTGAGATGAATAGATTTGAGGAATTTGTGCGAAAATTCGGCGCGCAAGGGCTTGGATATTTTCAGATGAAAGAGGACGGCTTAAAAGGTCCGCTTTGTAAATTTTTCTCTGATGATGATCTTGCTTTAATTGTTTCAAGGTGCGATTTAAAGGTCGGCGACGTCGTGTTTTTCGGAGCGGGTCGCAAAAAAATCGTGCTTGATTATATGGGGCGATTTAGAATTTTCTTAGCCGAGCAAATGGGCATAATTGACCAAGAAAAAATGGAATTTTTATGGGTGCTTGATTTCCCTATGTTTGAGCAAAACGATGACGGCTCGTATTCGGCTATGCACCACCCATTTACGTTGCCAAAAAACATTGATGAGCCAGACTTAGAAGATATCCTTTCAGTCGCTCACGACGTGGTTTTAAACGGCTTTGAGCTTGGTGGCGGTAGCGTGAGAATTCACAAAAATGAGATTCAGCAAAAGGTCTTTAAGCTTCTTGGCATTGATGAGGCTGAGCAGAGAGAGAAATTTGGCTTCTTGCTTGACGCCCTTAGCTTTGGTGCGCCACCACATGGCGGTATAGCGATCGGTTTTGATCGCCTTATAATGTTAGCGACTAAGTCAAGCTCGATTCGCGATGTCATCGCATTTCCAAAGACCCAACGCGCTCAATGTCCGCTCACAAAAGCGCCTAGCGAAGCAAATAGCGAGCAGTTGCGTGAGCTTGGGTTAAGACTTAGAGAGAAAGAGCAGAAGTAAAAGCGTTTTCGTGAGTATTTTTGAAAAACTACGAAATTTTCAAATCCATCTCACGATACTAGACATAAAAATTTAAAAGACTTTAAAAAGTCAAAACATAGAAATTAAAGGCGAAGTATTTTTCGCTTAGACAGGGCAAAATTTATTTTTTAAGCGTAGGCTAGACAAGATAGTCTGTCTGGCTTGAAAATAAATTTTAACGCAGTATAAGTAGAAAAAGACAAGCCAAAACAACGTTTTAAGATATAAATTAAGGCACAATATCGCAAAATCAGACTAGGCGATTTTAAAATTTGCAAAGGAGTTACCACTTAGGTAATGACCGAGCTAATTTTAAAATCAACGAAGTATGATGAAGCGAGATGAAGCCAAGAAGGACAAATTATGAAAAAGTTATTTTTAATCATCGGTGCTCCGGGCTCCGGCAAAACCACCGACGCAGACCTAATTGCAAAAGCAGACAGCACTTTTGCGCACTTCTCAACTGGCGACCTACTTCGCGCAGAAGTGGCAAGTGGCAGCGAGCTAGGCAAACTAATTGATAGCTTCATCTCAAAGGGCAACTTAGTCCCGCTTGAAGTGGTCGTAAATGCGATAATCTCAGCAATCAAAGGTTCAGATAAAGCAAATATCGTAATAGACGGCTATCCAAGAAGCGTAGAGCAGATGAGCGAGCTTGATAAGGTGCTTTCATCACAAAGCGAGATCGTGCTAAAAGGCGTGATTGAAGTTGATGTAAGCGAAGCTGTAGCACGAGAAAGAGTGCTTGGCCGTGCGCGTGGGGCTGATGATAACAACGAGGTCTTTAACAACAGAATGAAGGTCTATTTAGAGCCGATTAACGCCATACGTGAGTTTTACAAAGGCAAAAATTTGCTTCACGTCATAAACGGCGAACGTGCGATTGAGCCGATTGTGACTGATATGAAAGAGTTGATAAAATCTCTTTTATAGATAGTTTTGCCCCTAAATTTGGGGCAAAATCGCTTTAAAACTAAATTAATTAAATTTTATGTAAAATCACGGCTTATCTTAAAATTTTGGCTATTTAATGACATTTTTTTCGGTTGAATTTCTACTTATTTTTCTTGCATTTTTTGCGATTTATTGGGCATTTAGCAAGCATTACAAGGCACAAAATACGCTCATTTTAATATTTAACTACGCCCTGATTTTCTCATTTAGCCCATATTTTATGCTCGTTATTTTTTTACACACCTTTTTTGTGAGCTATTTTGGGCTTTTTATCGCCTATAAAGGCAGTAAAAATGCCATTTTTTCAGGCGTATTTTTTAGTATTTTATATCTTTGTTTTTTTAAGTATTATGATGTTATTCACGCCGATTTTAGGGCGGTTTTACTCTTTTTTAAGTTTGATTTTATCGCAAACAACCTTGACATTGCTCTGCCAATTGGCATCTCATTTTACACATTTTCATCGGTTACCTATTTAGTTAGCATTTACAAAAAAGAGCAAGCTCCTAGCGATTTTTTAAGCCTTGCTTGTTATCTTTCGTTTTTTGCCACGCTCATTGCTGGTCCGATTGCAAAAAGCACATTTATGCTGCCACAATTTAACACAAAAAGAGAGTTTAAAAATGGCGATTTAATCGTGGTTTTGTTGCTTTTTGGCGTGGTTAAAAAGGTCTTAATTGCAAACTATTTAAGCGGTTTTGTAACTGAAATTTTTAACGACCCAAAAAGCTTTAATCCGCTTGAAATTTTAACGGCGATTTACTGCTATGGGGTGT
Source organism: Campylobacter gastrosuis (assembly GCF_030249845.1). Lineage (GTDB taxonomy): Bacteria > Campylobacterota > Campylobacteria > Campylobacterales > Campylobacteraceae > Campylobacter_A > Campylobacter_A gastrosuis. Next base: position 10,467 of record NZ_JANURM010000009.1, read on the forward strand.
GGCTTTACTGCGATTTTAGCGGTTATGTTGATATTGTTAGCGCTCTTGCCTTATCTATTGGCTTTGCTTTACCACTAAATTTTAATATGCCCTATGTTGCTTTAAATTTACGTGATTTTTGGAGGCGTTGGCACATTAGTCTTTCAAATTTTATAAGAGATTATATCTATATCCCGCTTGGTGGTAATAAAGTTACATTTTTTCACACTCAGGTTAATATTTTAATTGCATTTAGCCTATCTGGCATTTGGCACGGAGTTGGACTAAACTTCGTTATTTGGGGCTTATTGCACGGATTTGGTATAGTTTTTTTAAATTTAATGGCTCTTTTTAAGATAAATTTTTCAAAGCATTTGCCACTCGTTTCAATGCTACTAACTTACACATTTGTAAGTTTTTCGTGGGTTTATTTTGCAAAAAGCGACCTTAATGAAGCAAATTTAATCATAAAAAGCCTTTTTTATAATGAAAATTTTATCAATTTATCACAAATAGTAACACTTTTTGCCCTGTTTTTACTCTTTGTAATCTATCCATTTTTTAAAGACTTAAAAGAGATTTTGGTTCAGTTTTTAAAAGCCACTCCATTGCTTTTAAAACCTCTTCTTTTATCAATCATTTTTACCTTTATTTTTGCGGTTTGTAAAGATGGAATTCCAGATTTTATATATGCGAGTTTTTGATGATTAGGTTTTTGTTTGTTATCGTTTTTACCGCTATTTTAACGGCATTTTTTATGCAAGAGCCTTTAAAAATTTACCTAGAAACAAAGCACCATATTGAGCTTAATTTACCACAAAATATCATCTTTAAAAAGGGCAGTGAATTTTATGAATTTTTAAAGCAAATTTTTAAAAATCAAGCTAAAAATGAGCCTGAAATTTTTATAGATGAAAATTTAAGTATTGATAGAAATATTACGATTTTACTCACAAAAGAGCTAGATAGTAATTTAACTCAAACTCACTCAAAAATCACGCTAAAAAGTGGCGATGAGGTATTATTTATTGGCGATTCAATTATGCAAAGCATTGCTATGAACGCTAGAAAGATATTTGCTAGACGTGGTGTCAAGGTTATTGATATGAGTAAGCATAGCACTGGCTTGATTAACAAAAAATATTACGACTGGCAAATCGCAAGCGAACGGACCTTAAAAAACCATAAAAATATTAAATTAGTCGTGGCACTTTTTGGTGCAAATGACTCGTGGGGGCGGACAATAGCTGGTAAATACAGGGAGTTAAACAGCACCGAGTGGGGCGAGTTTTACGAAAAAAGGGTTGATGAGATTTTTCAGATTGCAAAGCAAAATGGCGTTTGGCTCATTTGGCTTGGAACGCCGTGTATGAAAAATGCCGAATTTAGTGCAAAAATGGTGCGTTTAAACGAAATTTTTAAAACCACAAGCCAAAGACACAATCAAAATTTCATAGATTTAACCGAAGTCGTGTGCCAAAACGGCTACATAACGCACATAAATAATGAAAAAAACGAGAGCGTGAGAGTTCGTGCAAATGACGGCATTCATTTAAGCATTGAGGGTGGTAGAGAGGCGGTAATTAGGATGATTGATGAAATTAAGTTTGAAAATAACGGCTCTTTTTAGCCTAAATTTACTCTTTTTTGGCTGTGGTGGTGTTACGAATTTACCCACTTTAAATCCAAAAACTGCCCAAAATGAGATAAAAATCACGCAAAAAAATCCAGTAGCACTTAGCGAAAAAGAGATAGAAAGCAGGGTGCTAAATTACGGCGAAAATTTAGCGGTTTTAAAGCAAAAACTGGCAAAAAATTCTGCCCTTAGCGTGAAATTTTTTGGCGATTCACATATTGCAAGCGATGATATTTCAGCGACTTTTGCTAAGACGCTCTTTAAAAATGGTGTAAATAGCGTTGGTTTTGCCTTGCCACTTTTACCAAAATACCATAACAACAGCATTTTAGGCTATAAACAAAACGGATTTGAGCTAATTAGCTCACAGACAAAAAATTATGATGATTTTGCACTTTGTGGGGTCGTAGCAAGTGCAAAAAGTGGAGCAAATTTAGAGCTTTTTTTAAAGCAAAATCTTAAAAATCCACTCGTTTTTGAGATGCTTTTTAAAAGCGATGAGCTTGGCAAAATCGCAAAAATCACGGACGCAAAAAACGCTCAATTTTTCATCACAAACAGCAAAAAAAATCTCTGGCAAAGGGCTAGATTTGAGCTTAGTTTGCCCTTAAAAATGAGCGTGTTTAAGGGCATAAAGCTTGGTTGGTATATGATTTATGATAAAACTAGCCCAAAATTTAGCGATATTTGTGGGATAAATGGCGCATTTTCAAGCCTTTATTTAAAGTGGAGTGAGGCTTCGTTTTCTCGTGATTTAGCGGGGTTTAGATACGATTTAATCGCCATTGCTTACGGCACAAATGACGCTTTTGATGATAATTTAAACGAGCAAAAATTTTATGAAAATCTAAAAAAATTAATCCAAAAAATTAGAGAAAATCAGTCAAGTGTTACGATTTTACTCATTTCTCCGCCCACAGCCGATAAGAAAAATTTTAAAAACGTGCAAAAAATGATAAAAAAACTAGCCATTGATGAAAAAACTCTATTTTACGACACCGAGCTTTTTATGAATTTAAACGGCAAAAAGGAGGGTTGGATAGAGCTTGGGCTGTCAAAAACGGACGTTCATCTAACTCGTGAGGGCTATAAAAAAGTTGGTTTTGACTTGGCAAATGAGCTAAAAAAACTGCTTTTAAACGTTAAATAAAATAAATTTTTGTAATATTTGGGTTTAAAATTTACAAAATAGCAAGAAAAATGGATTACAAAAACATAAAATTAGTCGGACTTACGGCAAAAATTTCGCCCGAACTTGGTAAAAATTTCACGATTTTAAGCGAAATTTTAAGCACTTATGGGGTTGAAATTTTAGCTGAAAACAGCGTGGCAAAGGCACTAAATTTAAAGGGTTATGAGCTAAAAGATTTAGCCTTAAAGTGTGATTTTATCATCTCTCTTGGTGGCGATGGGACAATGATTTCGGTTTGTAGAAAATGTGCGAAATTTAGTCCATTTGTGCTTGGCATTCACGCTGGAACGCTCGGATTTTTAACAGATATCACAATGAGCGAAGCACCTAAATTTTTTAGCGAGTTTTTTAGCGGTAGATACGAGGTTGAAGAGCCGTTTATGCTTGATGTGATTTTAAGCAAAAAAGACGGCGAAATAACGCACAAAATCGCCTTTAATGACGCTACGATTATGCGGTTTAAACCAGCCTCAATCGCCATTGTTGATGCGTTTTTAAACGGCAAATTTTTTAACTCATATTTTGGCGATGGCATTATCATCTCAACGCCAGTTGGCTCAACCGCCTACAATATGAGTGCTGGCGGGTCAATCATCTATCCATTAAGCGAAGTATTCGCTCTTACGCCCATTTGCTCGCACTCGCTCACACAACGCCCAGTTGTTTTACCAAGGGGTTTTATGGTTGAGTTTAGGGCGTATAAAGATGAAATTTTAGTCCTTGATGGACAAGACACATTTAAAATGAGTAGCTACGAGAGCGTTAAAATCGGACTTAGCACGACAAAGGCACGACTAATTCGCCACGTTGGGCGTGATTATTTTCAAATTTTAAAAGAAAAACTACGTTGGGGACAGCAATGATTGAGAGAATTTTAATAAAAAATCACCTAAGTTTTAACGAGGTTGAGCTAAATTTCAAAAGGGGACTTAGCGTTTTTACCGGCGTTAGCGGTGCTGGTAAGTCCGTATTAATGGGTGCGATTATGAGCGTTTTTGGGCTTAGCGAGAGCGAGGCTAGGCTCATTGAAGCAGATGTTGATTTTTGCTTTGATATGGCTGAGTTTGGCATAGAAAACGAGAGTCCAAACAGCTTTAAAATGCTAAAACAAAACAGCACTCGCTACTTTATAAATTCTCAATCAATCTCAAAAAAAAGCCTAAGTTTAATCGCAAATGAGCACATAAAATATCTATCTGCAAAGCAGGTAAATGAGTTTGAAAACGAGCGATTTTTAGCCGTTTTAGACACGCTTGTTAATGATGAAAGTCACGCTAAAAATTTAGAAAATTTAGCCAAAATTCACGAGAATTTTAAAGAGATAAAACGTGAGCTTGATAAGATAAACGATGATGAAAAACGCATTGAAGAGCTTAAAGAATTTGCAAAATTTGAGATAGAAAAAATCCGTTCTGTCGCCCCAAAAGTAGGGGAGTTTGATGAACTTATGGCTGTTAAAAAACGCCTTAGCAAAAAAGACAAGATTGAACAAGCTTGGGCTAGGGCAGAGCGAATTTTTGAGCTTGAAGGCAGTGTGGTTGAGGCACTTCATATCAGCGAGATTGACGCTTCGTTTTTTGAAGACGCCCTAAATTCGCTAAGAATTGCAAGGGAGAGCCTAAATATGGACGAGCTTGAAGATGTTGATATTGAGGGCGTTCTTGATAGAATTGAGGCGATAAATTCCATTTTAAAGCGTTATGGCAGCGAAGAAGAGGCGCTTTTGGTGCTTAAAAATAGGGAGATTGAGCTTGAAAGGTATGAAAATATCAGCTTTGAAAAGCACGAATTAGAGCGAAAATTTAAGGAGATTAGCAAAACTCAAAGCGAAATTTCTAGCCAAATCACGGCAAAAAGAGAGAGCGTTTTAGGCGAGTTTGAGCGGATAATAAATGGCTATTTAAACGAGCTTTATATGCAAAAAATAGCCCTAAAAATCACGCCAAAAAGCATTGATAAGAGTGGTGGCGATGAGGTTAGTTTAAGCATAAACAACACCGCTTTAAACAAGCTTAGCTCGGGCGAGATAAATCGTTTAAGGTTGGCATTAATCGCAAGCAGTAGTGAAATAATGCAAAGTGGCAATGGAGTGATAATTTTAGATGAAATAGATGCAAATTTAAGCGGTAAAGAGGCGATGAGTATAGCAAATGTGCTGGTAAAAATCGCAAAATTCTACCAAATTTTCGCCATTTCTCATCAGCCACAGCTTAGCTCAAAGGCAAATTCACACTTTTTGGTTGAAAAAAATGGCGAAATTTCAAGCGTTAGAGAGCTAAAAGATGACGAAAGAGCCGATGAACTAGCACGTATGATAAGTGGCGAGCATATCAGCCGTGAGGCTATGGAGTTTGCAAAAGAGCTTTTAAAGTCGTAAAAAATTTAAATTTTTCGTTTAAGTTTTATAATAATTTTTTTTGATAAAATTAGGGGATTTAATATTAAGGTATTTTTTAAAATGGATAAAATTTTATTAGTTGATGATAACAAAGCACTCTCAAAACTGCTCGCAAAAAAGATGAATAAAGAGCTACCAGATATGCAAGTAGATGTCGCCCACAGCTTTGAAGAGGCGAAAATTTTAATGGCAAAAAACAAAAAAGATTACTTTTTAGCCGTGCTTGATTTAAACCTGCCAGACGCACCAAATGGCGAAATTGTAGATTATGCCCTTGCTGGCGGACTTGGAGTGATTGTTTTAACTGGTAGTTTAGATAAAAAAACAAAGGAATTTTTCACACAAAAAGAGATTATTGATTACGTTTATAAAGGCAATGTTGATGATGTAAATTATATTTTTTCAACCATAAATCGTTTAAGTAAAAATAGAAAATTTAAAGTAATGGTAGTTGATGATTCTTCTCAGTTTAGGAGCTATTTAAAAAAAGTTATGAAAAATTTGCAATTTCAAGTTTTTACAGCAGCTCACGGCGAGGAGGCAATGAATTATTTTAATGACAATCCAGATATTAAACTTGTCTTGACTGATTATAATATGCCTGTTAAAAATGGGCTTGAAGTTTTAAGGGAAATACGAGCAGAACACGGGAAAAACGATGTTGGTGTGATAGTTATGACTTCGCCAAATGAAGATGTTGGGGCACCAATTTTTATAAAACAGGGAGCAAATGATTTTATTGCAAAGCCGTTTGAAAAAGAGGAGCTGATTTGTCGTGTAAATAATACTATTGATATTATTGAAAATATAGAACAGATTGCAAATTTTGCAAATCATGATTTTTTAACTGGCATATACAATAGGCGATTTTTTTATGAAAATGTAGCTGAATATTCGCAAAAAGCACACGAGTGCCAGGAGTCATTTGCTATTGCTATGATTGATATTGATCATTTTAAATCTATAAATGATACTTTTGGGCACGATGGTGGCGATAGAGTTTTAAAATCACTTGCATCACAATTTACAAATGCCACAAAGGGCAGTGATATTGTTGCACGTTTTGGTGGTGAAGAATTTTGCATACTTTTAAAAAATGTTAAAAAAGAAGATGCGATTAAATTTTTTGTAAAATTAAGAGCTGATATTGCTGCGTCACAGATTGAAATAAAGGGTAGTTTTTTGAAATTTACAATCTCAATCGGACTTGCATTTTCTAATGAAGATTATACGCTTGATGAGCTTTTGGAGTTAGCTGACAATGCTCTTTATGTAGCAAAGGAGAGTGGGCGAAATAGGGTTGAGGTAGCAAATTATGATTATTGATACACACTGCCATTTAGATGATAATCGTTACAATGATGATCTTGATAGCGTGATAAAAAACGCTAGAAATTCAGGCATAAATGGCTTTATCATACCCGGTGCTGACATTAAAGATATAGAAAAAATCGTAAAAATTAGCGAAATTTACGATGATGTTTTCTTTGCCATTGGCGTTCATCCTTACGACAAAGATGGCTTTGATGAAGCCACGCTTTTAGCTTACGCAAAGCACCAAAAGTGCGTAGCTGTGGGCGAGTGTGGGCTTGATTATTTTCGTTTACCAAAAGATGAAAACGAAAAAATCGCTGAAAAATCGGCACAAAAGCGTGTTTTTCTAGCTCAACTAGAAATGGCAGTTAAGCTAGACAAACCCGTTATTTTGCACATTCGTGATGCTAACGAGGATTGTTTTAAAATTCTAAGCGACTACGCACCAAAACTTAAAAGTGGTGCGGTAATGCACTGCTACAATGCATCGCCACTACTTTTGGAGCTTAGTAAGTTTGGGAATTTTTACTTTGGTATCGGCGGGGTTTTAACATTTACAAACGCTAAAAATTTAGTAGAAATTTTGCCAAAAATACCAAAAGATAGACTGGTTTTAGAAACAGACTCGCCCTATCTAACGCCCACGCCACACAGAGGCGAGAGAAACGAGCCAGCCTTTACAAGATTTGTTGCCAAAAAGATGGCTGAAATTTTAAACCTTAGCGATGCCCAAGTCGCAGAGCTTACCACTGACAACGCAAAGCGTTTGTTTAAGTGTTTTTAAACTTAAATAAGGAGAAAAATGAAAGCAGTTTTAAAGATACTTTTTTTAGCAGTTTTGCTAACTTTAAGCACCTTTGCTAACACTCATTTAAACATATTAAAAGACCTTGACATTGATAAAAGTTTTATGCAAACTTCTTACTATCAGCAAATTAAACAAGGCATAAATGAAAGGCAAATAGCCGACTTCACACGCACCCTAAAAAACGGCTATAAGCACATTTACTCTATTAAAGATACTATTAAAATTTCTGGACTGCCAGAGATATTTTTATATCTGCCAATGATTGAGTCTGGCTTTGCAAATCACGCAGTTTCAGGCGTAAAAGCCACTGGTGTTTGGCAATTTATGGATGTTACTGCTAAAAATTATGGGCTAAAAATAGATAAATACATAGATGAACGCCGTGATATCGTAAAATCAACAAAGGCTGCCACTTCGTATTTAAAGGGCTTAAAATCGCAATTTGGCAAGTGGTATTTAGCACTTATGGCGTATAACTGCGGCGAAGGTCGCCTAAATAAGGCAATCACACAAGCTGGCACCGATGATTTAGCCACTTTGCTTGACCCAACAAAGGGCTATCTGCCAAGCGAAACTAGAAATTTCATCATTAAAATTTTAAAAGCGTCAATGATATCAAAAGACCCAAATTTCGCACTCTCAAAGGACGCAACTCTGCTAAATCAGCCAGTTTTAGCCACCTCAAAAGTGAGTGTGCCGGGCGGGACTAGTTTAAAGCAAATCAGCGACAGCATAGGTGTTAGTGTCAAAAGACTAAAAGATGACAACACGCACCTAAAATTCGCCTTTACGCCACCAAATACAAAGAGCTACCACGTCTATATCCCGCAAAATAAAAAGGATATATTTGCTAAAAATTTCAAGCCAGTTGTGGCAAACAACCGCTTTTATTCATACACCGTTAAAAGTGGCGACACGCTCTTTGCTATTGCCAAAAAATCTGGCGTGAGTCACAAGGCGATTAAGGAGTATAACGAGCTAAAAAACAGCCTTGTATCGGTTGATCAAAAGCTAATAATCCCACGCTCAGATCAGAATAAATTTCAAAGTTATGTCGTTCAAAACGGCGACACGCTTGAAATTTTATCAAAGAAATTTAACGTAAAAGTCAAAGATATAAAAGACGCAAATTCACTAGCAAGTAACGACAACTTGCAGGTTGGAGTAAAGATTGTCATACCTTAAAATTGCCATTTTTACCTGTTTTATCCTGCTATTTTCTGGCTGTTTCTCATCGCCGTTTGCACCAAGCAGTCCGACTGACGCTAGGATAAATAACTCAAAATCAGTCCAAAAAGCTACGATGAGGCCTTATACAATAAACGGCAAGACTTACTATCCCACTGTTGTTAGCGTTGGCGATACGGCAAGTGGCATTGCTAGCTGGTATGGTCCAAATTTTCACGGCAAAAAGACTTCAAATGGCGAAATTTACAATATGCACAATATGACCGCCGCTCATAAAACATTGCCGATGAATACGATTGTTAAGGTTACAAATTTAAAAAACAGCCGCCAAGTGATTGTTAGGATTAACGACAGAGGCCCGTTTGTAGGCGATAGGGTGATTGACCTTTCAAAGGCGGCAGCGACACAAATTGATATGCTTTCAACCGGCACAGCACCAGTAAAAATGGAGGTTGTTGGCTTTGAAAATAACGCCGTTGCAAGTGCTGGTGGCTATAAAACGCAGGATTTTAAAACCGCAAAATCATCTCAAATTTATGAAAATCAAAGCGTTGTTGGCGGAGAATTTATGGTTCAAATCGGAGCGTTTAAAAACATTGAGGGTGCAAACAGATACAAAAACGAACACCAAAATGTAATGGGCTATAAATCGGTAGTTAAGACTTTTAGCATTGATGGCGACACCTTTCACAGGGTGTTTTTGACCGGTTTTAGAAGCGAAGAAGAGGCTAGGGACTTCGCTAAGAGCGGACATTTTAGCGGTGCTTACATTGTAAGGGGTTAGTTTGAAAACTGAAATTTTAAGCCTAAATAGAGATACAAAAGAGACAAAAATCTCTGCTCAAATTTTACTTTACGGCACTGGCAAGTGCGAAATTTCAACAGGTATTGGCTTTTTTAATCATATGCTTGAAGCGTTTGCTAAGCACTCTTTGATTGATTTAAAATTAGATTGCAGGGGCGATTTAGAGGTTGATTTTCATCATAGCGTTGAGGACGTTGGCATTGTTATTGGCCTGCTTTTAAAAGAGGCACTTTATCCGCTTAGCGGAGTTGAGCGTTTTGCAAATAGCGTTGTGGCAATGGACGAGGCTGCTGTTAGCTGCGTAATTGACCTTGGCAACCGGGCGTTTTTAGTCTATGAAAATTTTAATGAGAGTGGCAAGGTCGGCGAGTTTGATGTGGAGCTTGTTGAGGAGTTTTTTAGGGCAGTTTGCTTTAACGCAAATATCACACTTCATCTTAAAAAAGAGCGTGGCAAGAACGCTCATCACGTCATTGAAGCGACATTTAAGGCATTTGCAGTCGCATTAAGAAGGGCTTTGACGCAAAATAGCCGTATTGCCACGCCTAGCACGAAGGGTGTTTTATGATAGAGATTATCTTTTTAGATGTTGATGGGTGCTTAACTAATGGCAAAATAACTTACAATGAAAGTGGCGAGTTGTTTAAGGCATTTGATGTAAAGGATGGCTATGCGATTGAGAGCTGGTTAAAGCTTGGCAAAAAGGTGGCAATTATCACTGGCAGAAGCTCGCAAATCGTTGAAAAAAGGGCAGAAGATCTAAAAATCACGCACGTTTATCAGGGCGTGAGCGACAAGCTTGAAGTGGCAAAAGAAATTTTAAAATTTGAGGGTTTAGAGCTATCAAATGCCGCTGCTATCGGAGATGATTATAATGACTTTAAGCTTTTAAATGCCGTTGCTTGGAGCTTTAAGCCAAAAGATGCGATTAAGGCGCTTGAAGTTAAAACCAAGCTTAAACACAAAGGTGGCAAGGGTGCTGTGCGTGAGATGATAGAGCTTATCATCAAAGAGCAGAATCTATTTGATGAGTGGTCTAAGCGTTGGTTGTAAAAATTTTCTACTTTGTCATTGCTATTTTTAGCGTGGCAATGGTCTTTTTAGCCTCATCGGACCCATATTATTCAGAGCAGTTTAAAAGGGATTTGTCGGTTGCAAATATGCAGGTGAATCAGATTGTTGATTATGAGATAAACGCTACAAAAATTTCTGGCAAATACGAAGCTGACAGGCTAAACAGGTATGCTAATAAAGATGAGTTTTTAAATTTTAAAGCGAGTGTATTAAGGCAAAATTTAGAGCATAATTTAAGCTCACAAACTGCCATTTATCAGGGCGATGAGATGAAATTCTTAAAAGATGTAAGGTATGAAAATAACGAGAGCTTAAAATTTAGCTCGGATGAGTTAATTTACAATCAAAAGGCAAAAATCGCAAGGACAACTAGCGATTTTGTAGCGACTAAAAATCACGACAAGGTCATCGGCAAAAGCCTAGAATACGATATAAACAACAAACAAACAAAAGCACAAGGGGTAAAGGCGTGGGTAGAGCAAAAACGATAATTTTTCTTATTTTTACACTTTTAACGGCAAATGCCGAGCAGGTTGAGATTACGGCTGATAGCTTTTTTGCCGATGAGAACAAGCAGGTTACGGAATTTAACGGCAATGTGCATATAAAAAAGGGCAAAACAGATGAGTTAAGGGCTAGTAAAGTGGTCGTTTATTTTGATAAAAATAGACAGCCTTTAAAATATGTAGCGACAAATAATGCGAATTTTAGGCTATTTATGAAGAATAAAAACTACGAGGGCAGGGGTGAAGTTTTGACCTATGAGCCAGTAAAGGACTTTTATACAATCACTGGCAAAGGGCATTTAAAAGAGATACAAACGGATAAAAATATTTACGGCGAAAAGATTACGATTGACCAAAAAAACGGCGTTTATAACGTCCAAAGCACCTCAAATGAGCCGGTGAAATTTATCTTTAATGTTGAGGATAAACAGAAGTGATAAGAGCCATTTGGGCAAAATTTCTAACATCATCGCCAAGCATAAAAGAAGCACCTGAATTTTCATCAAGTGAGATTGTATTTTTAGGGCGTTCAAACGTCGGCAAATCAAGCATAATCAACGCCCTAACAAATCACGCAAATCTTGCAAAAAGCTCATCAACGCCGGGCAAAACAAGGCTTATAAATTTCTTTGAAGTTGGCTTAGCCGATGATGATGCTAACGAAAAATTTAGCGTTATTTTTGTTGATTTGCCCGGTTTTGGCTACGCAAAAGTGGCAAAATCAATGCACGAAGAGTGGCAAAAAAACCTTGATGAGTTTTTGAAATTTCGCACAAATATCAGGCTATTTTTGCACTTAATTGACGCTAGGCATTTTGATTTAGAGATTGACAAAAGGGTAAATGATTATATTAAAGGCTTTTTAAGTGGCGACCAGCGACTTTTAAATTTATACACAAAGTCAGACAAGCTAAATCAAAGCCAAAAAAGTGCGATTTTAAAGCACGACAAGAGCGGAATTTTAGTTTCAAGCCTTAATAAAAGTGGCATTGAAAAATCGCTACAAATTATCATAAACAACGCACTAGGCAGACAATGAAAATAGAGCTTAAAAAACCACGATTAAATGATATAATCGCTATGCAAAATTTAGTCAAAAACGAGGTGGCTAATGGCATAATCTTGCCACGAAGCAACGATGAGGTAAGCACAAATATCCGCTCATATACAATAGCACTTGATGGCGAAAATATCGCTGGATACGCAGCACTTCACATTCACACGCCAGAGCTTGCCGAGGTTAGAAGCCTAATTGTAGGGCAAAATTTGCGTGGTAGCGGTGTTGGCTCATTAATTGTAAAAGAGCTTTTAAAAGAGGCTAAATTTTATGAGTTAAAACAGGTCTTTACACTTACGTATCGTAAGAGTTTTTTTGAAAAACTTGGCTTTAAAGAGATACCAAAAACTGCCCTGCCAGCTCAGAAAATTTGGGCTGATTGTGCAAAATGCAAGCACTTCCCAGTATGCGACGAAATAGCTCTGATCTACGATATTTAGGTTATGGTTTTGGCGTTTTATCTCTGTTTGCTTATGAGATAGCCACCTCTATTTACCTATTTTTACCGCCATTAATTGGGCTATTTTTTACCTATATGATTATTGAATATGCCAAAAAACAGCAAAAAAGCTATATGGAATTTGGCTTTGGTTGGCATTTAAGCATTGCATTTTTGCTTTTTGCCGAGCAAATTCACGGCTTTTATATGTTTTCAAGCCTGATAGCCTTTATCATTTTCTTTTATTTTATGGTTGATTGGCTTTTTAGCACGATGAAGTATAGAAATTTTTTGTTAATTATCTTTGTTTTTAGCGGATATTTGGGCGTTTATCTGGTTAGCAACGCCATAAATTATCTGCAAAACAAGCCATTTTTATACATTGATGCTTGGTATGGATTTTACATTTTTATTGAGTCCGTTTTTGCCATAGTTTTGTTTAAGGAAAAAGTCGTATGAGAATGCGAATTGTCTTTGCTATCGTGATTGCGTTTTGGATTATGCTTCTTACTAGGATTTATTATTTGGCTGTAAATTCTAACGCATATTACGAAGAAATAGCCGAGCAAAACGTCATAAAAACGCAGTATATACCGCCTGTTCGTGGGTTGATTTTTGATGCAAACGACAAGCCACTTGCCGTAAATCGGCTCGGTTTTTCGGTTGCTATTGCACCACATTTGACAAAAAAGGCTGAAATTTTAGATGGCGAAATTGCAAATTTAGTGAGTTATTTTAGCGATTTAAACGCCACCAAAATCAAAAAAGAGTATATAAAAAACGACTCACCATATAATCAAGACTACATAAATGTCGTGGAATTTATTGATTATGATAAATTTATCCCGCATTTTGCAAAGCTATCCTTGCGTGAAAATATCAGCATAAACCCATCATCAAAACGCCACTACCCACACAACGATTTGGCTTCTCACATAATCGGCTATGTCGGCAAGGCAAATCAGCAAGATGTGCAAAACGACCAGATTGCAAAGCTGACAAATCATATCGGCAGAAGCGGTGTTGAGCGGTTTTATAACTCCGTTTTACAGGGCGTTGAAGGGGTAAAACGCACAAAGGTAAATGCCCTAAATGAGGAGCTAGAACAGCTAAGCTACACTCCGCCAAGCTCAAAAAATATCAAGCTAACGATTGATTTAGAGCTTCAAGAATTTATAACCAAAGTCTTTGGCAATGACGCTGGTAGCGTGATTGTAATGGATTTAAAGGACGGAGCGATTGTGGCAGCTGGGAGCTTTCCTGAGTATAATCTTAATCCATTTGTAACTGGCATTACACAAGATGAGTGGGATAAGCTCATAAAGGACGTTGATCATCCATTTACAAACAAGCTCGTAAATGGTCTTTATCCACCCGGCTCTGTCGTAAAAATGGGTATGGCACTTGCGTTTTTAGATAATGGTATGAGCAAAAATGACGGCTACACCTGCACTGGCACGTATGAGCTTGGAGGGCGAAAATTTCGCTGTTGGAATTCATACGGACACGGCTTTGTAAATTTAAATAGCGCAATTAGGGAGAGTTGTGATGATTATTTTTATAAAAGTAGCCAAAAAATCGGTATTGATGCGATCGTGCCGATACTTGAACGCTTTGGCTTTGGAGTAAAAACTGGCGTGGATTTACCAAATGAATTCTTAGGCACCGTGCCTAGTCGTGAGTGGAAAATGCGAAAATACGGCAAATCGTGGTTTCAGGGCGAAACGCTAATTACATCAATCGGGCAGGGCAATTTTTTAGTAACGCCTATGCAGGTTGCAAGGCACACGGCAATGCTTGCTACTGGGCTAAATATCACGCCACATTTTTTAAAGAGCATTGATGGAGTTGATGTGGATTTCACGCCAAAAGATGATATTTTTTCAAAATTTGAAAAGTCGCAGCTGCCATATATTCGCCACGCAATGTATGAGGTGGCAAATCACCCAAAAGGCACGGCTAGGCGGTATTTTACCGATACAAATGTAAGCGTGGCAGCTAAGACCGGCACGGCTCAGGTTGTTGGAATTTCGCAAACCGAAAAGAAGCGTATGCGTGAGGAGGATATGCTTTATTTGCAACGCTCACACGCTTGGCTGACCACCTATGCGCCCTTTGAGGATCCGCAGTTTGTCATTACAATGATAATTGAGCACGGCGGACACGGAGGCAGTGCGGCTGGCCCAAAGGTGTCGCAAATTTACAATAAACTTTTAGAAATGGGATATATCGTTAAAAAGTCAAAAAAGTAGATAGTTTTGGGGGTTGAGCCGTATAAAACGGCTCGTTTTTTACTCGACTTCAGCGTCTATGACATCATCATCTTTTTTCTTATTCTCATCTTTGTTTTCATCTTTTTTATACATCGCTTCGGCTAGTTTGTGACTTGCGGTGCTTAAATTTTTAACCTTCGCCTCAATCTGCTCTTTGCTTGCATTTTCATCTTTTAGCACCTCTTTTAGCTCATTTAACGCCGCTTCAATGTTTGCTCTATCTTCTGCTGGGACTTTCTCGCCTAGCTCGTCCATTGATTTTTGCGTTTGATGAACGAGTGCGTCAGCTTGGTTTCTAGCCTCTACTGCCTCTTTGCGTTTTTTATCATCTTCTTTATGAAGCTCAGCCTCTTTTACCATTTTATTTATCTCATCATCGCTTAGACCTGACGAGCCAGAGATCGTGATATTTTGGGCTTTGCCAGTCGCTTTATCTTTTGCTGAAACCGTTAAAATTCCGTTTGCGTCAATGTCAAATTCAACTTCAATTTGAGGCACACCACGAGGAGCAGCTGGAATTCCTTCAAGGTTAAATTGTCCTAGCGATTTATTATCCCTTGCAAATTCACGCTCTCCTTGAATTACGTGGATTGTAACGGCACTTTGGTTATCCTCAGCGGTTGAGAAAACCTGATTTTTCTTAACTGGTATCGTCGTGCCTTTTTCAATTATCTTTGTCATCACGCCACCAAGCGTTTCAATGCCAAGGCTAAGCGGTGTAACGTCAAGCAACAACACGTCTTTAACATCGCCTTTTATAACCGCGCCTTGTATCGCAGCACCGATTGCGACGACTTCATCTGGATTTACGCTCTTATTTAGCTCTTTGCCAAACGCCTTTTTAACTTCATCTTGCACGAGTGGCACACGAGTTGAGCCACCAACCATCACAACCTCTTTTATATCGCTCTTGCTTAGCCCTGCGTCTTTTACAACCTCGTTGATTTTTGAGATAGTTTGAGCCACAAGAGCTTCTATCATACCCTCAAATTTCGCCCTTGTTAGCGTTTTTACAAGGTGTTTTGGACCTGTTGCGTCAGCTGTGATAAACGGCAGGTTTATGTTGCTCTCTTGTGCAGAGCTTAGCTCTTTTTTGGCATTTTCTGCTGCCTCTTTTAGGCGCTGTGAAGCCATTACATCTTTTTTAAGATCTATGCCAGTTTCAGCTTTAAACTCACTTGCAAGCCAGTCAATGATTAGGTTATCAAAGTCATCGCCGCCTAAAAATGCGTTACCGCCGGTTGCTAAAACCTCTACCACGTTATCGCCAGTTTCAAGCACGGTTACGTCAAATGTGCCGCCGCCAAGGTCATAAACTAAAATTTTCTCAGCCTCTTTTTTATCAAGACCATACGCAAGTGCGGCTGCTGTTGGCTCGTTTATGATACGAAGCACGTTTAATCCAGCAATAGTTCCAGCCTCTTTTGTCGCCTTTCTTTGGCTGTCGTTAAAATACGCAGGCACCGTTATGACCGCATCTACAACTTTTTCGCCTAAAAACGCTTCGGCGTCCTCTTTTAGCTTCATTAGCACCTTTGCTGAAATTTCTTGTGGGGTATAAACCTTGCCTGAAATTTCAATCGCACACGCACCATTTCTATCAACAACGTGATATGGCAGACGCTCTTTTGCTTCTTTTGCTGCCTCTTCGTTGCTCATTAAACCCATTATTCTTTTGATAGAGTATATCGTTTTTTCTGGGTTTGTAACCGCTTGACGTTTTGCCACGTCGCCTACTAAAACATCGCCCTTGTCGGTAAATGCCACGACTGATGGAGTGGTGTTTTTACCCTCTTTGTTTGGTATAACCTTACTCTCGCCGCGCTCATAAACGCTCACGCAAGAGTTTGTTGTGCCTAAGTCAATTCCTATAACTTTTGCCATTTTTTATCCTTTTTATTGATTTTATTTTTCAAATTTTAATTTGCAATGCTAACCATAGCTGGGCGTAAAACCCTGCCGTTTATGGTGTAGCCTCTTTGCATTACCTGCACGATTTGCCCACTTTGATGAGCGTCGCTATCAACACGCATAACGGCGTTATGGACATTTGGGTCAAACTCGCCACTCGTGTCAATCTCGCTTATGCCGTGTTTTTCAAAGCATTTTTTAAACTCATTTAGCGTTAAATCAATGCCCTCTTTTAGCTTGGCTGAAAACTCATCATCTGCCTTAAAATTCGCACCCATTAGCATTGCGTCAATCACTGGGAGCAAATCACGCGCAAATTTCTCATTTGCGTAACTTGCAATGTCAGCCTTTTCTTTCTCAACCCGTTTTCTTAGGTTCTCAAAGTCCGCATTTGCTCTGTAATACTTATCTGTTAGCTCATTTACCTGTGCTTCTAGCTCTAAAATTTTCGTATTTTCGCCGTTTAGGGCGTCAAAATTTATGCTCTCACTTTGAGCCTCTTGGCACTCGCCTTGCTCTTGTGCTAAGTCTTTTTCTTCGCTCACGCTGCCTCCCTTATCTCATTTAAAAATTTCACATAATTTGCATAAATACTGCCACCACAAATCATCACGGCTTCGTTGCCAAGATAATTTGCCCTTAATTTTAGCCCCATAAAACCATCGTTAAATAGCGGATAAAAGGCTATGTTTTCACTCATAAGGCTCTCAAAGCTCGGCTCAAAAATCAGCTTTACACGCTCATCTGAAAGCATTTTAAAGGCTAAAATTTCATTCTCTTGAAACTGAATTTTTGTCCTTTTTAGCTCTCTGATTTTGTTTTTTAGCTCATTTAAACCGACCTGAGAAGCGACAATTTCAAGCTTATTTAAGCTAACGCCAAGCAAATTTGATAAAAATTTCTCAACCCTAGCGTCAAATTTTAAAACTATCTCATCTTTTGAAAATTTCAGCACCAAAAATCTATCACTTAGATTTAAAATTTCATCTAAATTTTGATCATTTGAGCCAAAAATCATACAATAAAGATCGTATTTATAACAGATATTTTTTAGCACTCTATCATTATTAATGCTAATAATTTCATCAAAATCAGCAAAAATTTCGCTCCAATAGTTTTGCATAGCTATCTGTGTCGGCACTCGCCCACCGCTTATGTGAAGCTGGGTGATTTGCCCCTCATCTGATAGCTTTTTAAAATAAACTCTAATCGTAGAAGCTGGCATAAACACGCTCATACGAGAGCCAAGCTCGTTTGAGCCGATAGGTAAATTCTCATCAATATATGCACTTATGATAGAGTTTAGTATCAGATCTCTTTTGCTTATTTTACTCATTTTTAGCACTCTTTAATTTAAATTGCTAGGTGGATTATACAATATTGAGCATAATAATGTCAAGAGTAAAAGCTAAAAAAATTTATTTATTTAAATTTAGTCAATTAAACTAAACTTTTTTAAGTAAAATTTTTTAACTAAAATTTTAAAATTGCGATAAAATTTATAAAATATACGTAAAAACGTATAAAATTATAAAATAAACGATACTTTATACTTAAATTTTCTAATTTAATAAGATTTTTTTATTTTTTTATGAGTTTTAATTGATATTTAAAATACTATTTTGTATAATTCGCCGATGATTGAAACAAACGATATTTTTAACCTACTGCATAACGCTGTTGAGTCTAAGAATTTAGGCAGAAAGATTTCGCTAAATGATATGGCAACTCATCTTGGCGTTTCTATGCGGACTTATCAGGACTGGAAGCTTGGCAATTCAAAGCCACAAGCGGCTGTTGCTGTGTGTAGATTGCTTTGTGAGCTTGATGATGATGAGGTTTTGTTTGTTTTAAAAAAGATGAAAAAGCTATTTGGAGCATAAAATTGGATTGTCTGACTAAAAAAGAGCGTATGGAGCTTGAAGCGGTTTTTGCGGTGATTTATAGAAAAAAAGAGAGTAAATTTTTACGTTTTTACAAGGAATTTTATGCACTAACGCTTTTAAATTTTAAGAGTATTCGCAAAAAAATACGGCAAAAACGCCGTTAAAATTTTTATCTTACATTATAAATATAAAAAGGTGCTAAAAATAATGCACTCTGTTTAAATAAAGCCCTTGCGGTGGGGCTGGTATGCGTGTTAATGTGGCTTTGTTTTCTAGCTGATTTTTGATTAACTCATCGCCATTTTTACGTCCGAGTGCCTTTAAAAGCACGGCAATCATCAGACGGACTTGCCCCCTTAAAAAGCCGTTTGCCTTAAAAACGATGATGGTTTTGTTTTTGTATTCGTAGCAAAATGCCTTGTAAATTTCACGCACTGGGCTTTTTGTGCTGCTACCAGTTTTCATAAACTGGCTAAAATCGTGTCGCCCAATGAATAATGATAGAAGTTCGTTTGCTTTTTTGGTGTCAAATTTTGGCAAAAATAGCTCATAATCTGCCCTAAAAACGCTAAATTTATCGTGGCTGATGACATAGCGATAGCTTCTAGCCACAGCGTCAAAGCGAGGCTGAAAATCATCGCCAACTCGCCTTATAAATTTCACATTTATGTGCGGTCTTGCGTGGCGATTTATCAGGCTTTTTAAACGCTCTAAGTCGCTAAAATGCTCGCCACACTCAACACTTGCGCTTTGGTTGTTTGCGTGAACATCCTTATCAGTTCTGCTGCTTGAAGTGATTTTGTTAAAAATTCCAACGTGAGTTAGGGCTTTTGCTAGGGCATCCTCCACGCCGTTTTGGTGTGGCTGGGTTTGTGAGCCTTGAAATTTTGAGCCATCATAGCTAAAAATGAGCTGGATTTTCATTAGTATTTGTTTAAAATTTTGGTTTTAAAATACAAAGCACTAACGCCAAAAAATGCTAAAAATACCGCTGGTATCGCTATTGTCGGTTTTGCCCCAAGTAGCATAATTAGCGAAAAATAGCCAAAAAGCACGCCAAATGTGCCGACATAGACAATGCCCTTGTCGTAGCGGTAGGTTACGATACCAAAGCTAAATGCAAATAGTGTTGAGGCTAGGGGAAATAGGGCGACTAGGGCGTATGTGCTTAGGTCTTTTTTGCGTTTTTGATTTGTTTTTGCCTCTTGCCAGTAGGCTAAAATTCCGTTTGTTTGGCTGATTGTGCCCTCTTGTTCGGTGCGAATTTTCATTGATGAAAAGCTACCTTTATGATAAACGTTATCTTTTAAATCGTAAAATTTGCCGTCATTTAAGGCAAGTTCAATGACGCCATTTTCGTTTGAAATTTTAGCCGTGTTTGCTAGGATTAGGCGATTTGTGTTTGAGTTATACATTGTGATATCTTTGTAGGTTGTGCCGTTTTTGTCAGAAATTTCGCCGTTGATATAGACCATCCAGTCAGAGAATTTCTGCCCAAATTCTCCGCCTTTTAAATTTAGTTTTGCTATCGTTTTTTTATAGTCAATGAAATTTGTATTTAGTTGGGCTGCCTTTGGGATAAGCACGATGGCTACGACTAAAAGTAGGGCTGAAAGTAGGGCTGATAAAGCTAAAAAAAAGCGTGAAATGTGCGTTGGTGAAAGCCCCAAAGTAAAAATCACAATGCTCTCATTCTCCTTTGAAAGGCGAAAAAAGCTCATTGTAAGTGCGACAAAAAATGCTATCGGCACGACAAAAAGCAAGACGCGAGGCAGCATAAAAAGATAGAGCTTTATTAGCTCAAAAAATGTGATCTCAATGTATGAGGTAACGCGAGCAATTTGTATAAAAAAAACGATAGACATTATTAAAAAAAGTGTGCTAAACAGCGATGCAAATGTCGTTAAAAAATTTAAAAGGATGTATCTATTTACTTTACTCATATAAAAAGCTCAAAATTTTTAAAATTTCTGTGCTAAAAATGTAGCTTACAAGCAGTCCAAGGCTTAAAAACGGCACGAAAGCTAGCTCATACCCACGCTTTGCGACCACGGCATAAACTGGCAGGGTAAGCACAGCACCAATGTAAATGGCAATCACGCCAAGCTTAAAGCCAAGCACACCGCCAATCACGGCAGCGATAAAGATGTCGGCACTACCCATAGCCTCTCGTTTTAAAAAGTGGCTAACCAAAAAGCGAAGTAGCCAAAAGGCAAGGGCGAATGTGGCAGCGGCTAGGGCGTTGTGATAAAATGGCTCGTCGTTTGATAAATTTAGCGATACTCCATAAATTAATGAAAAGCAAACGCTAGCGTTTAAAAGTGCGTCTGGGACGGCTTTGTAACGAAAATCAATCACGCTAAGTGCTAAAAGCATAATAAAACAAAGTCCAAGCGAAACGATAGCTACGTAATCGCCTAAGTTAAGGCTGAAATTTCGCTCATAAAAAAAGTAGCTAACAAGCATCAAAACACCGCTAAAAAGCTCAACTATCGGATAAACTGGGCTGATTTTTTGTCCGCAAAATGCGCATTTGCCACCTAAAAATAGCCACGAAAAAATGGGTATGTTGTGGTAAAATTTCAAAGGCGTGTTGCAACTTGGGCAGTGTGAGGCTGGGTAGTTTATGCTCTCGTTTCGTGGTAGGCGGTAGATTAGGACATTTGAAAACGAACCGACACAAACGCCAAAAACAGCCAAAATGACAACGATATAAATATCTAAAATATCCAAAATAATCCTTTAATTTAAAGCGTAAATTTGCCAAAAAATTGATTATAGACTAATTAAAGTAAAATTAAAAGTATATATTTTTTTGTTTTTTATGGGTTTTGAAATTTAAAAATATGCGATTTTTGTTTTTTGATTAATAAAATTTGTTTTGTAAAATGGATTGATAAAATATAAATTTTAAAACCAAATAGCCACACCCTAAAAAAGGATGTGGCTGGTGCGTTATTTTAACGCTACCATTTTTCTACGCATATAGGCTATGCGACTTTGAAGCGGTAGGTGTTTTGGGCAGTTGTCTTCGCAAGCAAGCAAACTCATACAACCAAACACGCCGTCATCATCGCCGATAAGCTCGTAAAAGTCCTCGTCCGTTCTCTTATCAAGCGCGTCAATCTTAAATCTAGCGACCCTGTTTAAGCCAACGGCGCCGATGAAGTCCTTACGCATTATCGCCGTGCCGCACGCAGCCACGCAGATACCGCACTCAATGCATCTATCAAGCTCAAATACCTCTTGGGCTACTTCTGGCTCTACTTTTTCTTCAAGCTTAGCGATTTCTGGTTCGTGGTCGGTGTGTATCCAGCTCTCTACGCGTTTGCTCATCGCATTCATCCAGTTACCAGTATCTACGCTTAAATCTTTTAAAAGCTTAAACACCGGCAAAGGCATAAGCTCAATTACGCCGCTCTCAAAATCCTTCGTAAGCGTCCTGCACGCTAGGGTTGGTTTGCCATTTACAAGCATACCGCAACTACCGCAAATTCCAGCTCTACAAACAAAGTCAAAGCTAAGATCTGGATCAAACTTCTCTCTAATTACGTTAAGCGCGATAAATAGCGTCATACCGGGCGTTTCTTCAAGCTCGTAAGTCGCAAAATGCGGTTTTGAAATTTTGCTTAACGGATTATATTTAAATGCTCTAATTGTTATCTTTCTACTCATATCCTATACCTGCTCTTTCGTTTGGTGCTTTGTATTTTGCTTGAAGCTCGTAAGGCATTAGCGCGTTTTGGATCTCATATCTGCCCTTGCCCTCAGCCTCCATTTTAGCTCTAATCTCATCAACTTGCGCTTGACGCACGGCTGAATCTGGGTGCTCAATTATGTTGCCTTTTACGCCATAGCCCCTAAATGCCGGCGGGATCTCCATTTTCATTATATCAAGCGGTTCGTAGGTGATCGTAGGCATAGTTTCGCCCTCTTTCCAGCTTGCAAGCGTGCGTTTTAGCCAGTTTAGGTCATCTCTTTTTACGTAGTCCTCTCGGTAGTGAGCGCCCCTGCTTTCTGTTCTAAGCAATGCGCCATAAGCGATACAAAGCGCTAGTTTTAGCATTTTTGGCACTCTGTAAGCCTCTTCAAGCTCTGGGTTGCCAAATAAATTTTTATTGCCGACTTTGACGTCAAGAGATTTTTTATAAAGCTCTTCAAGCTCATTTACAGCCTTTTGCAAGCCCTCGCCGTTTCTAAAAATAGCGACGTGCTCCCACATTACCTCTTTCATTGCGTTTTTGATCTCAAATACGTTGTTTTTGCCCTCTTTATCAAGTAGGCTTTGTAGGTAGTCTTGCTCTTTTTTGACAAAATTTTCAATGTTTGCGGTGTTAATAGTTATCTCATTATTTTGGCAATACTGCGCGAAATAATCGCCCACAATCATACCAGCGACGACCGTTTCAGAAACTGAGTTACCGCCAAGGCGATTAAAGCCGTGCATATCCCAGCACGCCGCCTCACCAGCCGAGAAAAGTCCTGTTAACGTCGGGCTTTCGCCAGTTGGTTTAGTTTTTATGCCACCCATTGAGTAGTGTTGCATTGGTAAGATCGGCGCCCAACCCTTTGGACCCTCATCTGCTGGGTCAATGCCGTTAAAAATTTGGCAAATTTCTTGCACGTCGCGTAAATTTTTCTCAATATGCTCACGACCTAAAATTGAAATATCAAGCCAAACGTGGTCGCCATAAGGGCTTTTTACGCCTTTGCCGTTTCTAATATGCTCCATTATTCTACGGCTTACGACATCGCGGCTAGCTAGCTCTTTTTTCTCCGGCTCATAATCAGGCATAAAGCGGTAGCCATCTACATCTCGTAAAATTCCGCCGTCCCCACGACAACCCTCGGTTAGCAAAATTCCGCTTGGCACGATTGGGGTTGGGTGAAATTGCACCGCCTCCATATTGCCAAGTTGCGCTACGCCAGTTTCAAGAGCTATGGCAGCGCCGATACCTTCGCAAACGACAGCGTTTGTAGTGTGTTTATAAACCTTGCCGTAACCGCCGGTTGCGATTAATGTGCCTTTTGAAACGTAGGCTTTAACCTCGCCAGTAACCAAATCGCGAACGATAGCGCCATAACAGCGGTTATTTTCGTGGATTAAAGCTATGGCTTCTTTTCTGTCGTGAATTTCAACGTTGTGCTTTAACGCTTCGTTTGCAACGGCAAAAAGCATCGTATGACCGGTGGCGTCGGCTGTGTAACAGGTTCTCCATTTTTTTGTGCCGCCAAAGTCGCGTGAGTGGATAAGTCCGTGAACCTCTTCTTTTTCAACGATAGTCGTCTTTTGAGCGTTGATAATCGCACTTCGCTCACCCTTTGTAATCCTGGTCCAAGGCACGCCCCAAGCGGCTAATTCACGAATTGCTTTTGGTGCCGTTTGGCAAAACATTCTAGCGACGTTTTGATCGCAACCCCAGTCGCTACCCTTTACGGTGTCGGCAAAATGCACGTCTTCATTGTCGCCCTCGCTCATTTTTGAGTTGCCAAGGCTTGCTTGCATACCGCCTTGTGCGGCTGCTGAGTGGCTTCTTTTTACTGGGATTAGGCTTAAAACGATGGTGCTTAGTCCCTTTTCTCCCGCTGCTATTGCGGCTCTAAGACCAGCTAGACCGCCGCCGATAACTAACGCATCACAATATACAATATTCATTACATACCTACCTTATCACTTTTAATTATCAAGCTTGCGTGTGTCTTTGGAGGCACTGGTTTGCCGTCGTTTGCTAGACCTAATTTTGCGTAAGCAAGTAGGGTTATAAGTCCAAGTGCTAACCAAAATGCCGTTAAAGCCCATTTGACTTTCGCTAATTTTTTTCTGCTCTCTTTTGCGTTTTCTCCCTCAAACCAGCCCCACTTTACGCAAAGTCTGTATAGACCGATACCGCCGTGAAGCTCAACGGCAAGAAGCAGGATAATGTAAAAAATCCACATATTTTGGCTAACGACCCTGTAAGCTACGTGGAGCGCAGAAATTTCATCAGCCTTAAAAATCATCATTATAAGGTGAGCTGAGCCAAAAAAGAACATAATAAAACCGGTGGTGGCTTGGATATACCACATAGTCGTATCGCCGTGTTTTATAAGCCCCATATGCGTTTTATACGCCTGCCATTGTCTAAAATTTATAGGTAGCTTTCTCATACCAAGTAGGGCGTGTATGAAAAATATCGCAAAAACTAGCGTAACGATGACTGACGTAACGATAGGTTTTGGCTCAAAAAACATACTGCCTTCTAAGAAATCAACCACTTGGTTAAAGAATTTGTCGCTAACTAAAATAGTAGAAACAAATATCATATGACACCACATAAAAAGCCCCAAAAATAGCCCTGTGGCACTCTGTAAATAGTCTAGTTTGGCTGGCAAACGACTCTTTTTGCCCTCAACCGACTTACCTAAAAAACCCTCAATAAGCTCACTCATAAGCTCTCCTCGTAAGAAATATCTTAACAAAAACTTAATAAAAAAAATTAAGTGTTTTGACTAAATTAGAATTATACATAAAAATTACTTTATTCAAATTTAAACTTCTTTTTTAGCTTTAAATAGGTAAAAATTCCAGCTAAAAGCATTGCTAATGATAAAATATGACCCATTGATAAATTTAAAAATACAAAGCCTAAATTGTAGTCTGGCTCCCTAAAATACTCGCATATAAATCTAGCTATGGCGTATAAAATTGCATAGATTGCTATGAGTTCGCCATCAAATTTCTTAAATTTTCTATAAAAAAATAAAATAATAAAAATAGTTAAGCCTTCAAGCACGGCTTCGTAAATTTGTGATGGGTGTCTTAGCACTCCGCCGACCTTTATCGCCCAAGCTACATCGGTGGCTCTGCCAAAAAGCTCTTGGTTTAAGAAGTTGCCAATTCGTCCAAAAAAGTAGCCAATTGGTATAGAAACTGCACACAAATCAAGCAAAAGCCATAAATTTTGCCTATATTTTTTGCAAAACCAAATCGTAGCGATTAAAAATCCAACCACCGCTCCGTGATAGCTCATACCGCGAATTCCTACAAATTCGCCGTTGTGAAATGGGTTAAAAATTTGCAACGGATTTGTTAAATAAAACCACGCTTCGCCAGAATAAACAATAACCCAGCCCAGCCTTGCACCCAAAATCACGCCTATTTCAACCCAAAAAAAGTAGCTTTCAAGCGTGGAGTCTAGTATATTTATTTTATCTTTTTTTACGAAGTATTTTGCCGCAAAAAGTGCCGTAAAAAGGGCAAGGATATACATTATGCCATACCAGTGAATTTTAAAGCCAAAGAGCGAAAAAGCCACTGGGTCAAAGTGTAAGTAAATTTCGTTCCATTTATCCATTGTTTATCTTTTTAAAAATTTGTTTATTTTACAATGAAAAGACTTAAAAACTAATGCAAAATTTATAAAAAAATTGTAAAATTAGGCACATTTTATGAAAGGACAGAAGATGCAAGTAAATATCATTTACTGCAACTCTTGAAACTATCGTCCAGTAGCCTCCCGTGTGGAGGATGAAATTTTAGCGAATTTTGGCGATAGCGTGAGTGTTGCAAAAGTCGTAGGCAGTGGTGGCGATTTCATCGTTCAAGTTGATAAGGATGTGATCTTTTCAAAAAACGATCTCATCGGCACAAATGAGCCACGCTTTCCAAAAAGTGGCGAGATAACCGAGCTTATTAAAGCTCATAAAGCCTAAAATAGCCCCAAATTTTGGGGCTACATAGCGTTTAAAGCTGTTTCTTTGTAAGGCTAGAAAAAACAGCACCAAAGGCGACATAATCTGCTTCATTTCGCTTGGTATTTAGCTGTTATAATTTTTGGCTACATAGCGTTTTTAAGATTTTTTATATTTTCTTTGATACTAAATGGCTCGTAAATCGCTCTAACAATGGCGATATAATCAACATTTAAAGCCGAAATTTCGCTGATATTTTGGGCGTTTATGCCACCGATTGCACAGATTGGGATTTTTAGGGTTTGCTTTGCTTTTTTTAGCGTTTCTAGGCTTGTTTTTGTCGTGTTTGGCTTTGTAAGGCTAGAAAAAACAGCACCAAAGGCGACATAATCTGCCCCATTTTGCTGGGCGTTTAGTGCTAAATCAAGGCTGTCATAACAGCTAACGCCAATAAAAGCATCATCTCCAAGCAGGGCTCTTGCTTCTTTTAAACTAGCGTCATCTTCACCGATATGAACGCACTTTGCTCCGATTTTATGTGCTAGATAAATATCATCATTTACGATAAATTTTGCGTTAAAAGCGTTGCAAATTTTTAAAAGCTCACTTGCGATTTGCTCGTTTTTTTCTGTCTTTTTGCTTCGGTATTGATAAAATTTCACACCACTTTCTAAAATTTGCCTAGCGTGTTCTAAAATAAGCTCATCAGGGCTTAAAATATCATCGCTTAGTGCGTAAATTTCGCTCATTTTAGACTCCGTGATTTAGTAATCTAGTGCCAAATTTTGTCGTGATTGCGTGTTTTATGGCGTTTGTGATAAATTTTCTTGCGTTATTAATCGCCATTGATTTATCGGGGTTAAGTGCTAGATTACAAGCGATAGCGGTGCTAAAACTGCACCCAGCTCCGTGCATAATCTCTGGCTTTAAAAGTGGCTGTGAGAATTTTAAAATTTTGCCACTTTTTGTATAAAGCGTGTCTTCGCAAATCTCATCAACCTTTGTTCTTTTAAGCAAAATATCGCAAACTGGTGTGTCAAAATCAAGCCCTAAAATTTCAGCTTCGGCGGTGTTTGGCGTGGCGATTGTGGCGTATTTTAAAAGCTCTTTTAAGCCAAAAAGTGCCTCTTCTTGCATAAGTTTAGCGCCGCTTTTTGCCACGCAAACTGGGTCAATGACAATCGGCGTGTCTTTGAAATTTTCTAAAAAATCGCTCACGCACGAAATTAGGCTCTCGTTAAAGAGCATACCGATTTTTATGGCGTGAATTTCAAGCTCATCGGTTATCATTTTTAGTTGATTTTTTAGCATATTTTCACTAACTGCTAAAACATCAATCACGCCGTTTGTATTTTGCGCCGTAATCGCACTAATCGCCGTAGCAGCGTAGCATTTGTGTGCTACGCAAGTCTTAATATCAGCCTGTATCCCAGCTCCGCCAACGCTATCGCTACCTGCAATGATGAGAATGTTTTTCATATTTTGCCTTTAATAGAAAATTTCTATTTTAGGTCGTATTTTTTTAGTAAATTCTCAAATGTCCCGTCGCTTTTTAACTCTTTTAATGCCACGTTTATCTTAGCGATTAGCTCGGTGTTTTTGCCCTTATCAAAGGCGATTGAAAAGCCCTCGCTGCCGTCTGGCTCAATGTAAAATGGCTCTAAATCATCGTTTTGTTTTAGGTATCCATAGCCAAGTGAGCTATCAACGATGACTAAATCAACCTTGTTTGCTTTTAGTGCTAAAATCGCCGTTAGTGGGCTATCTGAGGGCACTGCTTTTGCGCCTTCTATTTTATTTGCGGTCGCTTCTTGCACCGTGCCTAGCTGAACGCCAATTGCCTTGCCAGATAGCTTAGTTTCGTTTATATCGGTGCCTTTTTTGCGTATAAATAAATTTTCAGTCGCATAATAAGGGTCGGTAAAATCAACTGAGGCTCTTCGCTCGGCTGTCGCACTCATTGAGCTCATAATCGCATCAATTTTACCAGCTTTAAGTGCTGGGATAAGTCCGTCAAAGCTGATGTTATGAAGCGTTACATCAATGCCTATTTTTTTGCTAATGGCATTAAATAGCTCAACGTCAAAGCCAGTTATGTTGTTGCTCTTATCCATAAACTCAAACGGCGGATAATCGGCACTTAGCCCAAGTCTAATAACTTGCTTTTGTTCAGCCTTTGTTTCTGTTTTGGTTTGCGAATTTTCGCTACCGCAACCTACAAAAAACAACACAAAAGCAAAAAATGCTAGAAATTTTTTCATCTTTTCTCCTTAAAATTAGTGATTTAAAACCTTGCTTAAAAACTCTTTTAAACGTGCGTGAGTTGGATTTTCAAAGATATTTTTTGGCGTGTCATCAACGGCGATTACGCCATTATCCATAAAGAAAATTCTATTTGCGACATTTCGTGCAAAGCCCATTTCGTGGGTGACTACAAGCATTGTTAGCCCCTTGCTTGCGACATCTTTCATAATATCAAGCACCTCGCCTATCATCTCAGGATCAAGTGCCGAGGTCGGCTCATCAAAAAGTATCACATCTGGACTCATTGCTAACGCCCTAGCAATGGCTATTCTTTGCTTTTGACCGCCTGAGAGTTTGTGTGGATAGCTGTTTGCTTTATCGCTTAATCCGACGCTTTTAAGTAGCTCAAACGCCTTGCTTAACGCCTCATCTTTTGTGGCAATGCCCGTTTTTATCGGTGCTAGGGTTAAATTTTCAATAACGCTTTTGTTTGCAAAAAGGTTAAAGTGCTGAAAGACCATACATACCTTTTGGCGAATTTTGTTTATGTTTGCGTTTTTATCTAAGATATCTTTGCCATCAATTAAAATGTGTCCGCTAGTTGGCTCTTCAAGGCGGTTTATACAGCGTAAAAACGTGCTTTTACCACCACCACTTGGGCCAATGATAGCGATGACTTCGCCCTGTTTTATGCTGACATTAATATCTTTTAAAACGCGTAAATCGCCGTAGCTTTTGTTTAAATTTTTAATCTCAATCATTTTTATTTAATCTCTCTTCTAGTTTTCTAGCCAAAATGGAGAAAAATTTTATGCTTACATAATAGACAATGCCAGTAAAAATAATCGGTTTTGGATTGTAAAGAATCGCTTGAAAACTCTTGCTTCTCATCGTGATATCCATAACGCTAATGTAGCCAACGACAGATGTTTCTTTAAAAAGCGAGATAAACTCATTAGCAAGTGCTGGTAGGATATTTTTTGTCGCTTGTGGAAATACGATTTCACGCATTGAAATGTAGTAGTTTAGCCCCATTGCGCGTGCTGCTTCCATTTGACCTTTATCCACGCTATTTATACCGCCACGCACGATTTCAGCGACATAGGCTGAGCTATTTAGCCCAAGTGCGATGAGTGCTACATAAAAGTTATCACTCCACGTAGCAAAAATCACAACTGAAAAGATAAGAAGTTGCAAGATTATCGGTGTGCCACGCAAGATATCAATGTATTCATCAATTATAAAATTTAAAACTCTAATGTTTAAAAATTTTAAAAATGCCAAAACAAAACCAAGTGCGATACCTATAATAATACCACCAAAGGCAAGTCCTAGCGTGGTGGCGTAGCTGTGTAGGTAGGCTAGTCTTTGAGCGTCGTTTAGCTCGGTCGGATAGGTGTAATACACGCCAAGCGTTACAATAACGACAAAAAAGAGTATTTTAAAAAATTTTTCGTTAAACAACCAAATTCCTTTAAAAAGTGTAAATAGCTTAAAATGATACGAAAAATTTCTTATTTTTTTGCTTAAATTTCTAAAATTTTAAACAAAATTATAATATCATCAAAATTTCAATTAATAAAAAAGGGTTAAATAGTGGATTTTAGTTCGTATCTTGCGATTTGTATATATTTTGGTGTGCTTTTGGTTATTGGCTGGTTTTCTTACAATAAAAGTGCAAATATGAGCGAATATCTGCTTGATAATCGCCGACTTGGCCCATTTGCGACCGCGCTTAGTGCTGGGGCGTCTGATATGAGTGGCTGGATGCTTCTTGGGGTGCCGGGTGCTTTTTATGCCAGTGGTTTGGCAAACATTTGGATGCTTGTTGGGCTTACGATTGGGGCGTATTGTAACTACCTATTTTTAGCAAAAAGGCTAAGGGTTTATACCGAAGTAGCAAGCGATAGCATAACAATACCAGATTTTTTAGAAAACCGCTTTAAAGACAGGACAAAGGTTTTAAGGATAGTTTCTGGAATTTTCATTTTGGTCTTTTTTACGCTTTATGTTTCAAGCGGGATTATAGCTGGTGGCAAGACATTTGAGAGTTTTTTTAACCTACCATTTTATATCGGTGCGATTTTTACGCTTTTTATCGTGGTGTTTTATACGTTTTTTGGCGGATTTAAGGCGGTTTGGATTACCGATGTTTTTCAAGGTTCGCTTATGTTTGTGGTTTTAATAGCAATACCAGTTGTTGCGTATTTAAATTTAGATTTAGGCGAGGGCAAAAGTCTGTTTGGCGAGATTATAAATTTAGACAAAGAGCATTTAAATGTGTTTAGAGATCAGAGCTTTTGGGGCGTTTTGGGGCTTATTTCGTGGGGGCTTGGCTACTTTGGACAGCCTCACATTATCGTTCGTTTTATGGCGATACGAAGCTCGGCTGAGCTAAAACAAGCAAGGCGAATTGGCATTGGCTGGATGGTGCTTGGGCTTGTTGGGGCGATGATGAGCGGATTTATTGGGTTTGTGTATTTTTCGCAACAAAATTTAGCCCTAAAAGACGCTGAAATTGTCTTTTTAAAGCTTGGCGAGACGCTATTTCACCCGTTTTTTGTTGGTGTGATTCTCTCAGCCGTGCTTTCAGCCATTATGAGTACCGTTTCAAGTCAGCTCTTAGTCAGTGCTAGTTCAATCACAAAGGACTTTATTCTAGCCTTTTATAAACGTGAAATTTCAAACAAAACGCAAGTTGTCATTGGTCGCTATGCTGTCGTTGTTGTAGCGGTTGTTGCGACGTTTTTTGCCTTTACTTCAAAAGACACCGTTTTAGGCGTGGTCGGTAACGCTTGGGCTGGGTTTGGTGCTAGTTTTGGGCCAGTTTTGCTTTTTAGCCTTTATTATAAAAAGATGAGTGCTTTTGGGGCGTTAGCTGGTATGATTACTGGCGGAGTTAGCGTGATTTTATGGATAATTTTTGGCTTAAATGAGTATGTTTATGAGCTTTTGCCGGGCTTTATTGCTTCAAGTATCGTTATTTTTGCCGTTAGCACTTGGGGCGATACGATTGGCAAGATGACACACGAACCGCACCAAAAAACGATAAAAGATGAATTTGAAAAGATGAAAGAGAGACTTTGATGTCACAGATGATAAAATGCCCAAAATGTGGCGAAATTCTAGATATTTCAGATAGTTTAAAAAGCGAAATTGAGCGTGAGCTTTTGGCAAAATTTAACGCCTCAAAGGCGGAATTTGAAAAAGAGGCGGCACTAAAAAGGGCTGAGTATAAAAAGCACCTTGATGAGCTTGAAAATAAAAGAGTTGAGTTTGAAAACAGCGTTAAAACGGCAGTTAGTGAGCGTTTAAAAAACGAAAAAATTGAGCTTGAAAGCACTTTAAAACAAAAAATTCAGGCTGAAAATTTAGAGATTTTAAACGCTCTAAAAAACGAGCTAAACCAAAAGAGTAAAGAGATAACAGAGCTTAATTTAAAGGGCATTGAGCTTGAAAAAATTAGGCGTGAAAAAGATGAGCTTGAAGCGAATTTAAGGGCAAAAGCAGAGGCTGAGCTAAATGAGAAAATTTTGGCTGAAAGGGAGAAAATTTCAAAAGAGCTTCAAGCACAAAATGAGCTAAAATTTCGCCAAAAAGATGATGCCTTAGAAATGATGAAACGCCAGATTGACGAGCTAAAACGAAAGGCGGAGCAGGGCAGCGAGCAGCTTCAAGGCGAGGTGCAAGAGGTGGCTATTGAGGAGTGGCTAAGGCTAAAATTCCCACTTGATGAGGTGGTTGAGATTAAAAAGGGTCAAAGTGGTGCGGACTGCGTTCAAATCGTGCATACAAGAGAATTTACAAATTGTGGCAAAATTTATTACGAGAGCAAAAGGACAAAGGATTTTAAAGAGGAGTGGATAGCAAAATTTAAAAACGATATGCGTAGCCAAAATGCTGATATTGGCATTTTAGTAACGCAAACAATGCCAAAAGATATGGAGCGAGTGGGGCTAAGGGACGGGGTTTGGGTCTGTTCGTTTGAGGAGTTTAAGGGGCTTTGCTTTGTGCTTCGTGAGAGCCTTGTGCGACTTATGAGTGCAAAAATAATGAGTGAAAACAGATCAGATAAGATGAGTCTGCTCTACTCATATTTAACCGGCAATGAATTTAGACTAAGCATTGAGCTTATCGTGGGTAGTTTTATGCAGATGAAAAGCGATTTAGAGAGCGAAAAAAGGTCGTTTGAGCGAATTTGGAAAAAGCGTGAAAAGCAGATAGAACAGGTCTTAACAAACACTACAAATATGTATGGAGCTCTGCAAGGTATCGCTGGTAACGCAATCGCTGACGTTGAAATTTTATCTATTGAAAATTTAGCAGGAGATGAGAGTGATTCATAAAACAAACGCCGCTAGGGTGCTTGATAGGCTAAAAATCGCCTATGATTTGGTTGAGTATGAGGTAGATGAGAGCGACCTATCAGCCACTCACGTAGCACATAGTGCTGGGCTTGATATAAGATTTGTTTATAAGACGATAGTTTGCGTTTGTGTGCCACAAAAATACGTTGTAGGCGTGATTAGAGGCGATGCTGAGCTTGATTTAAAGGCGCTTGCTGGTGCTTGTGGGGCAAAGAGAGCTGAGCTTATAAATTTGCGTGATTTAGAGAAGCTAACTGGCTACATTAGGGGCGGTTGTTCGCCGATTGCGATGAAAAAGCAGTTTGAAACATTCATTGATGATGATGCGCAAAATTTAGATTACATTTTAGTCAGTGCTGGTGTTCGTGGCAAACAGCTAAAACTAGCCCCAAACGACCTTGTAAAAGCCATAAATGCGAGATTTGCTAAGATTATTAGGGGCTAAATTTTAGTCGCTATCTGAGGATTTTTTCTCGCAAGATAGTGCGTCCCCTTCTAACTCACAAGATTTTTTAAAAAAGTTTTTTGATTTTTTAGTTAATTGTTTTTTTTGAACTTTGTTGTTTGAAATTTTAGCCATTTTTGAATATGTAAATCCAAGCAACAAACACGCTTGTGCGTATTTGAGATTACAACTTTTTTCAATATCATCAAGCCCACTCTTATCAACTTCAAGATTAAAATTAAAATTTTGATTCAGATATTCAGGGTGTATAAATTTAATTTCGCCTAGCTCAAAGCACGCTTGTGCATTATCCTCAATACAACCATTAAAATCTTTTTGTTTTAAAAATTCTAGGACTTTTTGACACTCTTGCTCATTTTTTTCATTAAAACAAATTTTAAAAATATCATCTCTTTGAAAATCATTCGCAAAAGCAACACTAAACGCTATTAAAGCAACAATTAATTTTTTTATAATTTTTTGTATCCTTTTATATTTAAAGCCATAAAAATTAGTAAAATTTTGATATTAAAAACCTATCAAAGATAGCTTTGTGATAGCACGAGCTTTTTGCAAGTAGGTTTAATATCTCATCTTGTGCCTTATAAAGCCTTTTGTAGTGCTGTTTTAGCTCCATTTTTTATCCCTTAGCTCGTATGTGCTATCAATGTAGGCGTTAATTAATGCATCAACCCTTAAACGCATCTTTTCTTGGTTAAAATTAAAGCTTTTATTTTGCCACTCTTTTAAAAACAAGACTACATATTCATCTTTTAAAATAGACAAATCGTAGGTTAAATTTTTAGAATTTTCTAAAATGGCTGAGAAAATTTTTCTAGCAAAATCCCTGTTATCAATGTTTTCTAACAAATATTTAGCGGTGTAGTTTGTGTTGCCCCAGTAGCAGTTTTTAATGATACTATCAGCGACTTCTAAACTAAACTCATCAAAGCCATTTTGCACCTTTAAAGCTCTCCAAATAGTGCTTTTAGCCCAGCCAGACCCTCGTTTTTGCTCTCGCTTTGAGCTTTATTTATCTCATTTAGCTCTATTTCATAGCCTGTTAGCATACTTGCTAGGCGGATATTTATGCCGTTTTTACCGATTGCCTTGCTCTTTTGCTCGCTCATTAGGCTTACTATTGCCTTTTGTCCGTCAATGGCGACCGAGCTAATTATAGCCGGGCTCATCGCACGAGATATAAAAATGGCTGGCTCAGATGAATACTCAACAACGTCAATGTTTTCATCTTTTAGCTCTTTGCTAACAGCATTTATTCTCACGCCTTTTGTGCCAACCGTCGCGCCGATTGGGTCAATGTTTGGCGTGGTTGAAATTAGCGAAACTTTTGCTCTCTCGCCCGGAATTCTAGCACTATTTTGCACGATTATCGCTCCGTCTTTGATCTCTGGCACCTCTGATTTTAAGAGCGCTTCAAGGAATTTTGGCGAGGTGCGTGAAAGCTCCACTTTTATGCCTAAATTTTTATCAGCAAATACCTTTCTAATTACTGCCTTTACGACATCTCCAACGACAAATTTCTCGCCTTTTATGCGGTTTTTACGTGGCAAAATCGCCCTTAGCTCATCAATCTCAATAAATGTGTTTTCATTCTCATCAACTCTAACCACCGAGCCAAATACGATTTGCCCCTGCATATCGGTGTATTTGTGAAAAATTTGCTCCTCAACTAGCCTTTGGATATGGTATTCAAGCTCTTTATGAAGCGTCTGGGCTGCCGTTCTGCCAAGGTTATCAAGACTTAGCTCGTAGGTTAGCTCATCGCCAAGTTCTACTTGATTATCAATCTTTTTTGCCTCTTTTATGCTAATAAAATGCTCGTTATCCTCGCTTAAACGCTCATCGTTGTTTGCTACGATTAAAATTTTCTGATAAAGTTTTACATTTTTACTGCTGTCAATAACCACGTCGTATTCGTAATTTTGCCCATAAACGTGCTTTGCTGTGTTGATTATGGCTCGTTTTACACGCTCTTTTACTTCGTTTATATCAAGCCCTTTTTCGTTTGCTATTGATTCAATAATGTCTGATATTCTCTCCATTTTTGCTCCGATTTTAATAATTTTTGGGAATTTAGCTTTTGAAGTTTGGCGATTATACATAATAAAAACTTTAATGCACCTTTTATAATTTTAAGCCTATAATTACGCAAAATTTCAAAGGCAGGGGTATGAAAAACAATCTCGGACTTAAACTTTGGTCGCACAATCAAAACTACATTTTACCTGCTAAACAGCTTTACAGGGCTGGAATTTTTGGCTACATTGAGCTTTATGCCTTGCCAAATACAGCCCAGTTTTTGCCAATGTGGCAAGAGCTAAAAGATGAGCTAGAAATTCCATTTGCCATTCACGCACCGCACTTTTCGCATTCGCTTGATTTTTCAAATAAATCTAAGCGTGAGAGTAATGAAAAAATGGCAGATGAGGCATTTTTTTGGGCTAAAAGCTTAGACGCATTTTACACGCTTTTTCATCCGGGCATTGGCGGGAGCGTTGATGAGAGCATTTATCAAATCTCACGCCTTAGGCAAAAATATGATTTTATCATTGAAAACAAGCCATTTATCGTGCCTACAAAGGATAAAAAAGAGCTTTTTTGCGTCGGCTCAAAATTTAGCGATTTAGAAAAAATCACGGCTCAAACTGGCGTTAAAATATGCCTTGATATCGGACACGCAATTTGCAGTGCAAACTATCAGGGGCTTGAAATTTACGGCTATTTAGAGCTTTTAAACTCACTAAAACCAGCCGTTTATCATCTAAGTGATAACGATAGTACCAGCGTTTTTGATGCACACTTAAACTTTGGCGAGGGGAGTTTTGATTTTGAAAAAATCGCAAAAATTATTGATAAAACAAAGCCAATTGCCATTGAAACAAACAAAAATAGCAGTGAAAATTTAGATGATTTTGTGCAAGATAGCAATTTTTTAAAGGGAATTTTATGCAAGATGTAGCGGTTGTAATTGGGGCTAGTGTTGAGAGTATTTTTGCGATAAAGGTAGCACAAAATCGCGGCTTAAAAGTGGCAGCGTTTGACGGCGATAGCAAGGCAGCTGGACTAAAAATCGCCGATTTTGGCTTTGTTTGCGACATTAAAGACCCACAAAATATCATTGAAATTTTAAACCAAAACCGCCTAAAACCGCTATTTGTCCTGCCAGTGCCAATTGGCAGATTTTTAATCACAACGGGCACGATAAATGAGCATTTTAAGATTAAAAACACCGATGATTTTAATACGCTTAACCTTTGCACCGATAAACTCGCCTTTCACAACGCTCTAAATGGGGGGGGGTGCGAGGCGTTTTTAGGGACAAAATAGGCAAAATGAAGCAAAATTTGCGAAACATAAACTGCCAAATTATTAGCAAAAATTTCACGCCAAAAGAATTCCCACTCGTCATCAAACCACGATTTGGCAGTGGTAGCAGAGATGTCAGGGTGTGTTTTAATAAAGATGAATTTGATAAAATTTTAAGCGAGATTGATATTTTTAAAGAGGACTTTTTGGCTGAAAATTTGGTGCTTGGCACCGAAATCGGCGTTGATGGCGTCGTGTTAAATGGTATTTTTAAAAACATTTTAATGCGTGAGAAAATTCTAACCCCATATCCGTATCGCCAGTGCGTGGCAAATATCGCTGTGAGCGAGATTTTAGCCATTTCTTTACACATTCAAGAGGTGATAAATCGGCTTGGGATTAAAAATTCTCTAATAAATGCCGATGTGATTTTAAAAGATGATGGCTCGGTTTTTATCATTGAACTAGCCCCACGCCCAAGCGGACACTATTTAAGTAGCACCTTTGTCCCGCTAGTAACTGGGGTTAGCGTGGTTGATGAGTGGCTAAATTTTATGCAAAATTTGCCCTTTGATTTTACGCCAAAATTTTATAAACAAGCCATTATTAAGTATTTTGACTTTGATTTTAGCGTCAAGGCACCCGATTTTAACGCCTTAAAAAATGAGCTAAAAATCGCTAAATATGAGTTTAACAAACAGGCGATTTTTAATCAAGTAAAAGACGGCAAAAGCATTATGAATAGGGGCTTTGCGGTGCTTTTGGGGAGCGATAAAGATGAGTGCGTGAAAAACGCAAATGAGTTGATGAAAAATTTCAAAAAGGTATAAAAATGTTAAACAACGACTTTGGATTTTATAGTGAGCAGATTAAATTATGGGACAAACTTGCCGTTAGTGGCGACCTTATCTATCCGCACGAAGCGGTGGCTAGGTTTGCAGCTACGACTAAACCGCCCTGCGTGATTGACTTTGGCTGTGCGACTGGCAGGCACCTTTTAGCCTTTGCAAACAAAGGCTCAAAACGGCTAATTGGCATTGATATTAACACCTCTCCGCTTGCGCTAACTGCTCTAAAATTTGGCGTGATAGATGAGCTAAGCCAGTTTAAACAGGGTAAATATTTGCTAAATGATGGTCAATTAGAGCTTTACTCCAATGAGGGCAGAAATTTAGGCGAAATTTTAGGCAGCGTTCAGGCTGATGCCGTGCTTTGCTGGGGCGTTTTGCACCTTTATCATAAGGATTTGGCATTAAAATTATTAATTGATTTTAAATCACAGCTAAAAAGCGGTGGCGAGGTATTTATAAACCTTAGAAGCGACACTGACGGACTTAAAAATGAAGCCATAAAAATCGGCGAAAATATCTATAAAATCACGAGAAAAAGCCACGAAAATTTGACATATTCGTTTTACTCGCTTGATGATTTAAATGAGATTTTTAGCAAATCTGGGCTTAAAATTTTAAGCATTGATAAAGAGGAATTTACTCAAAATAATGGCAAAATTTTCAACTCATTTTGGATAGTAAGAGCTAAAAAGGATTAAAGATGAAACGACCATTTATAATCGCTGAAATGTCGGCAAATCACTGCGGAGATAAGAGCTTAGCCCTAAAAATCATAAAATCCGCAAAAGACGCTGGGGCTGACGCTGTAAAAATTCAAACCTACACCGCTGATACGATTACGCTAAATTCAAAAGATGAGATCTTTATGACCCAAGATGACGGACTTTGGGCTGGGCAGAGCCTTTATGAGCTTTACTCAAAGGCATACACGCCGTGGCAGTGGCAAAGAGAGCTTAGCGAGTATGCAAAGAGCGTTGGCATCGGCTTTTTCTCAACGCCGTTTGATTTTAGTGCGGTTGATTTTTTAGAGAGCATAGACGTGCCAATGTATAAAATTGCCTCGTTTGAAGCCATTGACTATCCGTTAATCTCTTATGCTGCTAAATTTAAAAAACCGATGATAATTTCGGCTGGAATTTCAAGCTTTGATGAAATTTTAGAGGCGATTGAGGCTTGTAAAAAGGTCGGTAACAACGACATTACGATACTAAAATGCACTTCAAGCTACCCAGCTAAGATTGAGCAGATGAATTTACTTACCATTAAAGATATGTTAGAAAAACTAACCCCACTTGGCGTAAAGGTCGGATTAAGCGATCACTCAATGAGCCTTGAAGTGCCAGTTGTAGCGACGGCACTTGGCGTTAGCGTGATAGAAAAGCACTTTACGATTGATAGGTCGCTTGGTGGCGAAGATAGCGGATTTTCGCTAAATTATGATGAATTTAAGGCAATGAGCTTGGCGGTAAAAAATGCAGCCCTAGCACTTGGCAAGGTTGATTACAGCATAAATCTTAAAAACCGCAAAAGTGCAAGGTCGCTTTTTGTGGCAAAAGATATGAAAAAGGGCGAAATTTTCACGCCAGAAAATTTGCGTTCAGTCCGCCCCTCAAATGGGCTTCACCCTCGCCATTACGATGAAATTTTAGGCAAAAGAGCAAAGCGAGATTTGGCTTTTGCAACGCCTTTAAAATTTGAAGATGTTGAGCTTTAATGCGTTTTTTATGATGATTTTGCTATATTCACAAGTTTATAAGCAAAAAGAAAGGATAGAAAATGGAGTTAAAACTTGCAAGAACTGAGCTAAATGCAAAGCCAAAAGCAATCAGCCTGGATAAAATAGAACAATCAGTAAGCAAAGAGGGACAGAAAATTTTTTACTTTGACAAAGAAAACAGCCACAAACAGCTAATCGCTTTGGTTGAGTTTTTTGAAGAAAAAGGGCTAAGCGTCTATCACAGAGTCGTAAAATACGGACTTGACGAGAACGACTATATGTATGAAGTGCATATTTTATAATGAGTAAAAAGCTTTTTATACAGACCTTAGGCTGCGCGATGAATGTGCGTGATAGTGAGCATATCATCGCCGAGCTAAAAGAGAAAGAAAATTACGAATTAACCGAAGATATCGGCGAAGCGGATTTGATTTTAATAAATACCTGCTCGGTTAGAGAAAAGCCAGTGCATAAGCTTTTTAGCGAGGTTGGGGCGTTTGAAAAGGCAAAAAAGGCTGGTGCGAAAATCGGCGTTTGCGGTTGCACGGCTTCGCATTTAGGCAGTGAAATTTTTAAAAAAGCACCTTATGTTGATTTTGTTTTGGGTGCTAGAAATATAAGCAAGATAACGACTGCTGTAAATACGCCAAAATTCGTAAGCACCGATATAAACTACGATGAGAGTGACTACGCTTTTGGGGATTTTCGCGGTTCACCATTTAAATCATACATAAATATCTCAATAGGTTGCGATAAAAAATGCACCTACTGCATAGTCCCTCACACAAGGGGCGATGAAATTTCAATCCCAATGAGCCTAATTTTAAGCGAAGCTAAAAAGGCAGCACAAAGCGGTGCAAAAGAGATATTTTTGCTAGGACAAAACGTAAATAACTACGGCAAACGCTTCTCAAACGCTCACGAAAAGGTTGATTTTAGCGACCTTTTGGTTAGACTTAGCGAGATTGACGGCGTTGAGCGTATTCGTTTTACAAGCCCTCATCCACTTCATATGGACGATAAATTTTTAGAAGTGTTTAGCAAAAATCCTAAAATTTGCAAGTCAATGCATATGCCACTTCAAAGCGGTAACACCAAGGTTTTGCGTGAGATGAAGCGTGGCTATACAAAGGAGTGGTTTTTAGACCGCGCCCTAAAA
This sequence comes from Campylobacter gastrosuis, assembly GCF_030249845.1. Classification (GTDB taxonomy): domain Bacteria; phylum Campylobacterota; class Campylobacteria; order Campylobacterales; family Campylobacteraceae; genus Campylobacter_A; species Campylobacter_A gastrosuis. The sequence goes on from NZ_JANURM010000009.1 coordinate 50,714, forward strand.
CTTCGCTCGCTAGCTCCAAATGTAAGCATTTCAACTGATATAATCGTGGCATTTCCTGGTGAGAGCGACGCTGAGTTTGCTGATACAATGGACGTGATTGAAAAGGTTAGATTTGAGCAAATTTTTAGCTTTAAATACTCGCCACGTCCGCTCACAAAAGCAGCGGAATTTGGCAATCAAATCCCTGAAAATGTGGCTTCGGCTAGATTAACTCACTTGCAAAATCGCCACAATGAAATTTTAGATGAGATCGTAAAAGCGCAAAATGGCAAAATTTTTGATGTCTATTTTGAGGAGCTTCGTGCAAATGGTGGTGTGGCTGGGCGTAGTTTTAATAACTTTTTAGTGCAAGTGCAGGGCAGTGAGGAGCTACTTGGCAAGACGCTAAAAGTCAAGGTTGATAACCCAAAACGTATGGTGCTTTATGGGAATTTGGCGTGATATTAAACGCAAGATTTTTATAAATTTTAGCGTTTATGCGGTGCTTTTTTTAATCAAGCTAATCTTTTTAACCTGCAAAAAAACCTATCACGGAGAATTTAAGCAAAAACCAGCCGTTGTCGTATTTTGGCACGGCAGGCTTGCTTTTATGAGCTATGCGTATTTGAAATTTTGGAGCGAAAATAACCGAAGTGGCAAGGTGATCATAAGCGACCACAAAGACGGCGAGATAATCACTAGAATCATAAAATTTTTTGGTATTGGCACACTTAGGGGCAGTAGCTCAAAAGGCGGTGCAAAGGTGCTAATAAACGCTATTAAAGAGATAAAAAACGGCACAGACGTAATCATCACGCCAGATGGCCCAAGAGGCCCAAGACATAGCGTGGCAGACGGCGCTGTTGCGGTGGCACAAAAGACCGGTAGCGAAATTTACGCCCTAAACTACGAAGCAAGTAGCTTTTGGCAGCTTAAAAGCTGGGATAAGATGATAATCCCAAAACCATTTAGCACCATAAATTTCACGCTCTCATCGCCATTTAGCGTGGCAGGGCTTAGTTTAGATGAAGCAAAAGAGCTAATCCAGCTTAAACTTTGGGAGATAAGTGATAAAAGCGTGAGTGAGCAAAAGGCGGATTTTACCAGTAATTTAAAGGCGTGGTGGGCTAAAAACTTACACAAAAATCCACGAAATTTAGATGATTTTAAAGAGCTAATAGAAAAAAATGCTACTAAATAAGACACTCTCAGCCCTTTTAGGTATCGTTATCGTGCTAATTTGCTGGTTTTTTCTAAGCACGGATAGCTCGTATCAGCTAGCGTTTAAGGCAAAATTTTACTACCAAATGCAAGACTTTAAAAAAGCTTACGATTTTAGCCAAAAGGCATACGAGCTAGACAGATACAACCGCCTAGCGATGACGCTTCTTAGGCAGAGCAAAGATGCGTTAAGGATTAGCGAGTATTTGGGGCTTGGCGATGAGTATATGGCAAAAATCAGGGCTATGGCTAGTGCTTTTGTAAGCGGTGCTGACAGGGAGCGAATTCGCCTTATGTGCGAGATTATGATTGATGATTTTAGCCGTTTAAAGGAGGTTAAAGGCACAAATCTTTATAAGAAGGCAAGTGAAATGATGAGCGACTTTAAACGGCTAAAAGATGAGCTGTTTAGCGAGTAAATTAAATCAGAGTAGGATTTTAAAAATTTGATTGTTTAATGTTTTAAATTATAAATCAAAGTTAAATTTTAGTATAACTTTATAATACAAATCGTTTAAAATCCCAGCAAAATTTCAACCTACGACAAATCAAATAATAAACGCCTAAAAATGAGCTATTTAGTGCGTTTTTATTGTAAAATTATAAAGCGATTTAGCACATAAAAAATCACACAAAAAAACAAAATATAGTAAATTTTTAAGTCAAGCAAAAGCTTTGTTTAATCAAAATTTACACTAACACATATTTTTAAATCAAGGTAAAATAAAACTAAATTTTAATGTAATTCATTGACAAAAAACCTAATTAATAATAAGGTTTAAGCGACAAATAGCTTTAAATGCCTAAAAATGAGCTAAATTTTAAACAATGGCAAGTTGCTTTTGTTACCAAAATTAGCACCTTTGATAAAATGCTTTACGTTTTAAATTTTAAAGCAAAATCAAACCTTGTTTAACAAAATTTTAAATAAAATCAAGGCAAAACAAAGCCAAATTTCATCATCACGCCGTAACACAAAGCACTCATAATCCCAGCAAAAAATCCAGCCACGATATCATCGCCCATTACGCCAAGTCCGCCGCCGACATTTTTATCAATTCGTCCGATGATTGAGGGCTTTAAAATGTCAAAAATTCTAAAAAACACGAGGGAAAGTGCCATTTGCGTGAGCGTGGCACCGCTTAAAACAATGCTTAGCCAAACCCCAGCGACCTCATCAATAACAATGCTTTTATGATCGTGCGAATTTGTAGCCTTTTCGTATGAATTTATCGCGCTCACGCCAAGCAGAGTGATTAAAATCGTGGCTAAAAAAAGCGTGGTTGATGAGAAAAAAACCAGCACAAAATACGCCACAACAGCCCCAGCGATAGACCCAAAAGTGCCTGGTGCAAAGGGGATTAAACCAACATAAAAAAATGTAATAAACAGCCTAATCATCGCTATCTCACGTCAAAGATGAGGTCTGATAAAGTCTCATCAGCTCTTTGTAAAAGTCGCACTCATCGCGCTTTTCAAGCAACCCAGAGTTTGAAAACAGCTCATCACAAAGCCCCTGAATATCCTTAAATCTATTTGGATAAAGGCGTGATAAAATAATGGCTGAAATATCTGAGCGAACTAAAATCGTAGGTGGCATAATGCCGTTAAAAAGTAGTGATTTTATCGTGTCGGTCTTGTATTTTATGTGATGATGTGAGCCGTGCGGGCAGGTTTTAGTGCTGACAATCGTTTTACATTGATTGCAATAAACCAGCTCTGGCAGGACGATAATCTCCATTTTTAAATCATTTATGTATCTATCAAATATCGTGTGGGGCTGGTTTTGGTCAAAAAACATACCAATACCGCTGTGATTTTGTCCGATGACTAGCTTGTTTGCACCAAGATTGTAAGCGGCGATACATTCAAGGGTCGGATTTTTGTGTGAGCTAAAAATATTTGCACGAAATGGCATAATCACGACGCGGTTGTGTGGCAGGTAGTTTTGGATAAAATGCTCAACTGCCATTTTTCGTAGCTCAAAATTTATGTGATTATCGCCACTTGTTTGAAGTAAAAAAATGATAACCAAATCAGCCTTGTCAATTGCCATTCTAATAAGTCGCTCGTGAGCCCTATTTATCGGATCAGCAGTGAGCATTACGGCTGTGATTTTTTTGGCATTTTGCTCAATTTTTATGCGGTTTATGTCGCTTTTTACAGCCCTTACTTCATCGCTAAAAATTTCAAACTCCCCAGCCACGCAGTAACGCCCAAGCCCATTTTTACGCTCATTTGTGTTAAAAATATTTTTTTCATATTCATCTTTTGAGTTAAAAATTTCGCTTACATTTATAAAACCCACGACCTTATCATCAAGCAAAAGCTCTAAATTTTCGCCCAAATTTGGCAGATTTTCATCATCAAAATCGCACGAAAATATAAACGGATAAGGCATCGGCTCACCCATAAAATAACCGCCCTTTGTTAGCCTGATTTGGCTAGTATTCATTAGGCTGTTAAATTTTGAAAACACCTGATTTTTGATTAGTTCAAGCGTGTGAAATGTATCTAAATTTATAGAAATTTGGCTATTTTTTCTTTGCGATTTCATATTTTTTTCTCTTCTCCCAAAGTGATTTTCGTGAAATTCCTAGCTTTTTAGATAGCTCTGTGTCGGGGAATTTATCCTGATATGAGCTAATTACGTGCTTTATGTATTCATCAATTGTTACGATTTCATCTATTTTAAATTTACTCTCATTTACTCCAATCTCTAAGCTGTCAATCCCAAGCGATAAAAGTGGCTTTGTCGTTGATAAAATCGCCTTTTTTTTCTGGCAAATCAGTGCTACTTTTTCGCACTCGCTTTGGTTTAAAATTTGCAGATTTGAGATATAAACGTATTCGTTTTCACAGCATTTTAGCTCTTTTTCAACCTGTAAAAAATTCTGCGTTTGTATGTATTTTAGGGGCTTTTTGATGTTTTTAATCAGGTTAAAAACAAAGCTATCGGCGTATTCAATTCGGTTTGTTTTAATTAGCAGTGGGAATTTTAGCTTTTTATAATCAATATCTGGCGTTTTAAAATCATTTAACATATTTAAAGTGTAGTCTTGATAAGAATTTAGCGTATTTTCAAGCCTTTTGTATTCAACAAAGTGATTTATCTTTCGCACAAGCTCTTCAATCATAAATGGTTTTTGAATGTAATCACTAGCGCCAGCGGCTATCGGCTTTGAAACCGTGTCGTTGCTTATGTAGGTTATTAAAAGTATGATGATTGAGTTTTTAAACCGCTCAATGACTGGGTAAAAATCCTGCCCAGCAAGTGTGGTAGAAAGTAACACTATGTCAAATTTTTCATCTCTTAAAGCGTCCTTTACATTTCGTGCTATATCGCACTCGTAGCCGATATCAGCGAGTTTTGTGGCGATTGAGCCAGCTAAATAAATTTCATTATCTACGATTAATACTTTCATTTTTTATCCCAGTTAAAATATTTCAAATTTACACACGCCATTACAGCAATGCCCTCTTTTCGCCCGACAAATCCAAGCTTTTCGGTCGTGGTCGCTTTTACATTTATTTTACAAGGCATTACGCCTAAAATTTCAGCTATATTTTGCTCCATTTTTGCCTTAAATTTTGAGATTTTTGGTACCTCTGCCATTATTGTAATATCAGCATTTACAAGCTCAAAGCCAACGCTTTGTGCCATTTCATAGCTCTGCTTTAAAAGCAAGGCTGAATTTGCGCCTTTGTATTTTATGTCAGTATCTGGAAAATGCTCTCCAATATCGCCAAGCCCGCTAGCTCCAAACATAGCGTCAATTAGTGCGTGAAGTGCCACATCGCCGTCACTATGGGCTTTTAAACCCTTTTCATATTCTAGCTTTTGCCCGCAAAGCCACAAAGGATAACCTGTTGCAAATTCGTGCACATCAAAACCGGTGCCTACGAAATTTTGCGTTGCTGGTGGGGTTAGATTAAGCTTAGCTAAATCCGCCTTTGTCGTGATTTTCCTAGCTCTTTCATCGCCTAAAATTTGCCAAACACTACCGCCAATCGCCTTTATAGCCGAGCTATCATCTGTGTAAATTTCGCTAGTTTGAAGTGCTTTTTTAAGCATTTGTGTGCGTGAGAGTTGTGGAGTTTGAATAAGCTTTAAATGCTCCCTATTTATCGCTGTTTCGCCAAGATATGCTGTGTCAGCGACATTTAAAACCGGCACGATACAATCGGCATTTTTAGCGTTTGCGATGATTTTTGAAAAAAGCTCATTTGAAATAAGTGGTCTAGCTATATCGCTAACTAGCACGAACTCCGAATTTACTACACTTAGTGCATTTTTTAGGCTCTCTTGTCTAGTTTCGCCGCCGTTTATAAATTTATAGTGTGGTGCAATTTTTTTTGAATACTCACAATCGCTTGAAACGACAATGATATCTTTAAATGTGTAAAAACTGCTCAAATTTTTTGTAGCCCAAAGCCAAAGCGGATCATCATCAATGCGTAACCACTGCTTTTTTACGGGCATTTGCATACGTGTGCCACTGCCAGCACCAAGCATAACAAGTGTAATGTCTAGCAAAATTTTTCCTTTAAAAAGTGTTACGAAATTATACACTTTTAAAACTTTAAATTTGATTTAGGCAAAAATGATACAATTTAGCTCTTAATTTTTAAAGGAGAAAGAATGTTAAACAAAGAACAGATTTTAGAGCGTTTAAAAAGCGTGATTTATCCGGGATTTGAAAAAGATATCGTTAGCTTTGGCTTTGTAAAAAGAGTTGAGATGGGCGATAAGATTGAGATTGATGTTGAGATTGTAAGCTCAAATAAAGAGGTCGCTGATGAGATTAGGGCTGAAATTTCGCGTGTTTTAGGCGGAGCGCAGGCTCTTATAAATATCATTCAGCCAAAAATTCCAGAGCAAAAAAGTAATTCTCAGAGCGGTAAAAATGTTGCACCTCAGATTAAAAATTTCGTAATGGTAAGCTCTGGCAAAGGTGGCGTGGGTAAATCAACAACTACGCTAAATTTAGCCATTTCAATGGCAAAACTTGGCAAAAAAGTGGGGATTTTAGATGCTGATATTTATGGTCCAAATATCCCAAGAATGCTGGGCGAAGTCGGCACAAATCCGCAGGTTGTAGGCAGTAAGCTAAAACCGATTTTATCGCACGGCATTGAGATGATGAGTATGGGCGTTTTAATGGAGGAGGGCACGAGCCTTATTTGGCGTGGTTCTATGATAATGAAAGCGATTGAGCAGCTACTTCGTGACGTGCTTTGGAGTGAGCTTGATGTGCTGTTTTTAGATATGCCTCCGGGCACTGGCGACGCTCAGCTAACCCTTGCTCAAAGTGTGCCAGTAACGGCTGGTGTGTGTGTCACGACTCCGCAAGTAGTCGCTCTTGATGATAGCAAACGTGGGCTTGATATGTTTGAAAAGCTTCACATCCCAATCGCTGGTATCGTTGAGAATATGAGCGGATTTATCTGTCCAGATAACGGCAAAGAGTATGATATCTTTGGCAAAGGCACGACAGAGGCACTTGCTAAGATTTATAAAACGCAAATTTTGGCTGAGATTCCAATCGAGCCAGCCGTTAGAGTGGGTGGCGATAGCGGTAAGCCAGTAAGCTTTTATGAGCCAAATAGCATAACAGCAAAACGCTACGAAGAGGCGGCAACAAAACTTTGGGAGATGATAGAAAAAATCAACAACGAAGGCGGTGCCGATAACTCAGCAATCCAGCCAGTAATGGACGGCAAATCGGCGTGTTCTAGGTAAGCAAGGTAATAGGCTATTGATTCTATAGTATCAATAGCCAATCTTACGAAAAATCAATACGACATTTTGATGTTGTTTTTTGGCTTTGTTAAAATTTTAAGGATTGTTTTCAAACTTTTTAGTTTTGGATTATTGAGTTTTTTCTTGCTGTTTTTGTTAGTGAGTATATGCAAAGAAGCATTATGATAGTGTATATAATACTTATTGAACGTATTATGTCTTGTGATGATATGTCCGATTTTATTGCTTTGATTAGTTCCATATTTTCATCTGACTTTTTCAAGATGTTTATTAAATTTTCTAAGTTTATTTTACTTAAGTTTAAAATTTCTTTTTTATTGTTAAAGTTTATAGTTATATTGTTATCATTCATAAAGTTACTAAGTCTTTCTTTTTCATCATATTTCATAAACATAAATGTTGTTTCTAAATTATTACTTCCCAAATTTTCATTTTGAAATACCCCAAAAAGTGGGTTTAAAAGTGCTGGTTTAATAATAATTGTTCCAATAAAAATAATATACATCAAAGGTTTAGTAAAAAATACAAGTGTTATTATTTTGCTAGAAAAAGCAAAATAATACATATAAACACATGTGAGATATGCAAATATACTAAATGCAACATTTGACATAAAGCTGGCAAAACTAATTGCACTTAATGTAATAAACGAACTTGTGAGTAATATAACTACAAGAAAATAATCGCAAACTTTTGTTGTAATATTTGTAAATGTTAGTTTTAAAGATAAAATTGCAGATATGATTATTATCATAGTGTATGCAGCTAAATATTGATCAAAGCTGTATATAAGTAGCTTATCTAGTTTTAATAATATGAAACTAACTATGCTAAATACTGATATCATACCAATAGTAAAATTTAAAATTTTAGCAAAATTTGTATGATGATCGCTCGTGTTTCTATATATGTGTAAAGTTGCATAATCTAGCCATTTTGTTAAATCTAGTGCTCTTTTTGTAATTTTTTTGCTTAAGTATCTTTTATAGTAGCAATCTTTTGAAGATTGCATGTATATTTTTATTTTATTAAAAAACAATCCAAAGATGATTATTAAAGCTATGCATAGTGTTGGTGTGTTTATAATATATTCGTTGAATTTTATAAATAAATAACAAGAAACTAAAATCATTATAATTAGTATAATTGATATAAATGTAAAAAATGCTGTAAAAGATGCCCATATAAAAAAATATGTGAGATAATCAGTGATTATATTTGCAAAATACGTATAGTTGCTACATGTTTGCTTATGTTTTTGTTGTCTTTTATTGATCTTATTATTTATTTCATTTTCTAACTCTATCTCCTTGCAATAAAGCTCAGCCTTGTGATATTTTTGAGCTTCTAAAAAGTTGTTTGTTTCTAAAAAAGAGTGTTTTATACCTCTAAATGAATCTCGAAAATTTATAATATTTTCTTGTACTTGTTCAATGCTATTTGCACCATAGGCTTTTTGACTATATTCTTTTATTTTTTTGAATTCAATATTAAAACCCAAATTTGTGTTATTTAAATTTAGTATGCCTTTAAAATCGCCGGGACTAAAATTTGGCATATATTTAAATTTCGTTTTATAAAATGAGGCTGTTTTTTTAAAGCTAGACATGTGAAAAGTAGCTAAAGAGCCAAATTCACACACATCAAAGTATGCATTATCTTCAAAAATAATTTCTGAAAAGTCTAAAATAGTATTTTTTGATATAAATTTATTCTTTTTGAAACTACAAAGTTTACCAAAATAGGATTTTGAAAAGTTGACTGAATTATAAAATTCAGAGGCGGTAAGCTCAAAATTACTTTGTATTGTTAGATTTTTTGCTATAAATTGCTCATGAAAGATATTTTTGCATATATTAACTTCTTCGCTGCTACATCCATGAAATTCTATATTTTCATTAAAAGTAGTATCTTTTATATTAATATTAGTAAATTTGCAATCATCGAATGATATATCTTTATTAAAAATAGAATTATTTTTATAGTATTTTGGAACGTGGTAAATTTCAAGACTATCTATTTCTACCCCTATAAGGTTAATATTGTTATTTATTTTGCAACTTGTAAATAACAATTCTTTAAAATGTATAGTTATAGTATTGTTGCTTGTTAATTTTATTTTATTATTAAATTCACAGTCTCTAAAACTAACACTGTTTGTAATATTTTGTTGTTTTTCAATATTAAAAGGTTCTATATCTGCATTAAAAATACAGTTATAAAAATCAAGATTATATTTTAAAAATATTTCGCTATCTATTTTTGATATGCTAATGTAGGTTTCACTTTTGTCATTTATAAACCAGTTACGAATTTCATACGGTCTATGTTCTCCAGATAAATTTATGTCGCATTTTATATATTTTTGATTAATGCCAAGTGCCTTAGCAATTTCTTTTTTGATTTTTTCTTCATTGCTCATAAAATATCCATATATTAAAATATTAAAATTATAACACAACTAGATATATTTGGTCGTTTATGTTTTAAAGTTTATCTCTTAAAATTTGTCTTTTAAGTGTAAACTTTTTTCAAAACTTTATTAAAATTCATAAAGTTTCTATTTACCTTATCAACTTCGAAATTTCTTTAAAATTTTGATGCTCAGATGTCTTTAAAATTTCAAACAAAACGCTCTGGACACAGCTAACCTCCGCGCCTAAATTTGCCATTAAATTTAGGGCGATTTGCCTGTTTTGCTCATCTTTGCTTGCGACTGCGTCTGCTATGAGTGTTACTTTTTTACCCATTTTTAGCAAGTCCTTGACCGATTGTAAAACGCAAATGTGAGCTTCAATGCCAAAAACGATAAGGTGATCAAATTTTAAAATTTCATCTTTTAATGCTTTATTACCCAAGCACGAAAACTCATTTTTGGCGTAAATTTTGCCTAAAAATGGGCTAAAAATTTCGCTTGTAGCACCAAGTTTTTGCGGATTTTGTTCGCTTGTTATTAAATTTATATTTAAAATTTTAAGCCCATTTAGCAAAATTTGCGTATTTTTAATTAGCAAATCCCTGCCACTCATCACATTTAAAATTCTATCCTGAAAATCTATCATCAGTCCAGCCGTTTTCACGCTCACTCCTTATTCTACAAATTTTTTAAAGTCAGAATATCCAAGCTCATCCATTTTTTCAAGTGGGATAAATAAGAGCGAAGCCCCATTTATGCAGTATCTTAGCCCACCAAGCTCGGCTAGTCCATCATCAAAAACGTGCCCTAAATGGCTATCTGCCACGCTTGATCTAACCTCAACCCTGCTCATACCGTGCGAGTAGTCTTGCTCGTATTTTAGGGCATCTTTTGTGATTGGCTTAGCAAAACTTGGCCAGCCACACCCAGCGTCAAATTTATCCTTTGAGCTAAAAAGTGGCTTTTTGCTGATTATATCAACGTAAATGCCCTTTTTGAAATTTTTATCATACTCGCTTGAAAATGGGCGTTCGGTCGCATTTTCTTGCGTTACTTTGTATGAAATTTCACTTAAAGTCCGCTTTAATTCATCTTTGCTCGGCTTTTTAAAACGCTTTTTTTCTAGCGGTTTTTTAGCCATTTCTAAGTCAATATGGCAGTAGCCGTTTGGGTTTTTATCCAAATAATCTTGATGATAATCCTCGGCTAAAATGTAGTTTTTTAGGGGGCTTACTTCAACGACAATTGGCTTTGAGTAAAATTCCTGTTCGGCTTTTATTGCCTCTTTTATGACGCTTAAATCGGCATCGTTTGTGTAGTAAATCCCACTTCTATACTGCGTGCCAATGTCGTTACCCTGCTTGTTTAGGCTAGTTGGGTCAATTACCCTAAAAAAGTGTGCTAAAAGCTCGTTTAGGCTGATTTTTTCATCATAAACGATATGAAGTGTTTCGGCGTGATTTGTCGCCTTTATCTCGTGGTAGCTTGTGCTATCGGTCTTGCCGTTTGCGTAGCCCACGCTTGTTTTAACCACGCCTTTAAGCTGTTTAAAATAGCCCTGCATACCCCAAAAACAGCCACCTGCTAGGTAAATTTCACTCATTTTTAAATCCTTTGCCTGTGTAGAAAGTATTAAAATAAATATGATTAGAAAATTTTTCATACCATACCTTTGAAAAAATATCTAAAAATCTACCTAAAAAAAGTTAAAAATCATATAAATTAAAATATAATTTTGATATAGTTTTTGATTTTAGCGAGGGCGTGGCATTTGTAAAGAAAAACGGCAAGTGGATGATGATAGATAGCCAGTTAAATTTTATAGCACAGGAGTAAAATCCCGCTTTATCACTCTGCTTGATATATCTACGTTGCTATTAGGTCTGAGTGAAAATTTGAAGTTGTATCTAATATTTAGTATAAGGGTGTTTAAAAATTTTAATAAAGGATAGATATAAAAATGAGTGTTTTGGCGTTATCGTTGGCGTTGATTTTTGGCGGTTGTTTTGATGAGAAAAAGGATAATCATACATTAATAAAATTTGAGCTTGGCGGTAAGTATGGCTTTTTAGATGAGCGTGGTGAGATACTAGTAAAGCCAATATATAACAGCATAGGTGACTTTTATGATGGACTTGCTGTGGTTTGTGCGATAGATAAGTGTGGATATATGGATACAAATGGCAAGGTTATAATACCTTTTGAGTATGATTATGCTTGGGGTTTTCGCGATGGCTTAGCTGGGGTTAAGAAAAATAATAAATATGGCTTTATAGATAAAACTGGCAAGGTTGTAATACCTTTTGAGTATGATGATGCTGCTCGGGGTGATTTTAGCGATGGCTTAATTAGGGTTAAGAAAAATAATAAATACGGCTTCATAGATAAAACAGGTAAGGTTGTAATACCCTTTGAGTATGATGATGTCGGTGATTTTAGCGACGGCTTAATTAGAGTTAAGAAAAATAATAAATTGGGCTATATAGATAAAGGTGGCAAGGTTATAATACCTTTTGAGTATGATGACTTAGATGTGCTTAATGAAAATAATAAATACAACTTCATAGCCAAAAAATATGGCGAAATGTTTATTATAGACAAAAACGGCAAAATCAACAAACTTAAAATATTTGATGATGCTTATTTTAGCGGTGTCTCAACTATTAAATTTAGCGATGGCTTAATTAGGGTTAAGAAAAATAATAAATACGGCTTCATAGATAAAAGTGGCAAGGTCGTAATACCTTTTGAGTATTATTCTGCTTGGGATTTTAGCGAGGGCTTAGCTGGGGTTGAGAAAAATAATAAATACGGCTTTATAGATAAAACTGGCAAGGTTGTAATACCTTTTGAGTATGATTATGCTCGGGGTTTTAGCGACGGCTTAGCTGGGGTTGAGAAAAATAATAAATGGGGCTATATAGATAAAACTGGCAACGTTGTAATACCTTTTGAGTATAATGTTGCTTGGGATTTTAGCGACGGCTTAGCTGGGGTTAGGAAAATGGTGGCTTTATTATATGATAAATACGGCTTTATAGACAAAACTGGTAAAGTTGTAATACCTTTTGAGTATGATGGTGCTGGGAGTTTTAGCGAGGGCTTAGCTAGTGTTAAGAAAAATAATAAATACGGCTTTATAGATAAAAGTGGCAAGATTGTAATACCTTTTGAGTATGATGATGCTTGGGGTTTTCGCGATGGCTTAGCTAGGGTTGAGAAAAATAATAAATACGGCTTTATAGATAAAACCGGAAATAATAAATACGGCTTTATAGATAAAACCGGCAAGGCTATCGTGCCATTTGAATTTGATGATGCTAGTGATTTTAGCGAGGGCGTGGCGTTTGTAAAGAAATATGGCAAGTGGATGATGATAGATAGCCAGTTTAATTTTATAACGGAGGAGTGATTACTCCACCGTTACGCTCTTTGCTAGGTTTCGTGGCATATCTACGTTGTTACCAAGTCTAACTGAAATTTCAAGCGCGAAAATTTGCAAAATTATCATCATCTCAAAAAATTCAAGCATTGCGTGCTCGTGGGCATTCGTGCGGATAAAATCATCACTAAGCTCAAACTCATCAGGGCTAATGGCTAAGATATAAGCGTCCCTTGCAGCAAGCTCTTCAACGTTGCTTTTTACCTTTTCATAAAGGCTATTTTTTGGCATTAGAGCGATTGTAAAAAGCCTCTCATCGGCAAGTGCGATTGGTCCGTGTTTCATCTCGCCACTTGGATAGCCCTCGGCGTGTAGGTATGAAATTTCTTTAAGTTTTAACGCCCCTTCAAGCGCAAGCGGATAGAAAATATCGCGTCCGATAAAGAAAAATCCGTGTCCGTGCAAGTAGTGTTTGCTTAAACGGCGGATTTTTTCTTGTAAATTTGCATTTACATTTAGCACGCTTGGCACGTGAAGTAGGGCTTTTAGCTCGTTTTCTAGCTCGTTTTTGCTAAGTGTATTTTTTGCCTTTGCAAGGGCTAAAACCAACATCCAAAGTGTGGCTACCTGCGTTGCAAACGCCTTTGTAGAAGCCACGCCCTTTTCGATACCAGCGCGCGTTAAAAGCGTGGTGTCGGCTAGGCGGACAATGCTTGAATTATCCACATTGCAAATGGCTAGGGTTTTTAGCCCGGCGTTTTTAGCGATTTTTAGGGCTTCAAGCGTGTCGGCTGTTTCGCCACTTTGGCTGATTACGACAAATAGGGCGTTTTTATTTAGCTTTGGCTCTCTGTATCTAAATTCGCTTGCTATTTCGACTTTTGCCCTAGTATCGGCTAAACGCTCAAATAGATAACTAGCCGTAAGCGCTGCGTGATAGCTCGTGCCACACGCGCAAAGCACGACATCATCAATGCCCTTTAAATATTCGTCATTTAGCCCTTCAAGCACCACGCCACTATCCTTTGCACGACCCATTAAACATTCGGCGACCACGGCACTTTGCTCGTAAATTTCTTTCTCCATAAAAAATTTATAACCCTCTTTTTGGGCGTAAGTTTTATCTTGTGGGAGTGGCGAAAAATTTGGCACGACGCTATTTTTATCCTTAAAAATTTTAATCTCATTTGGCGTGATAAAACCATAAGTCTTATCATCAAGATATGTTACCTCTTTTGCAACGCCAATAAGCGCGGCGTCTGATGAGGCGAAAAACAGCCCATCATCATTAGCCCTAGCGATTGCAAGTGGGGCTGCGTCTTTTGCAAAAAATATCGTATTTGGTGCAGTTTTTGTAATAAGCAAGGTAGCGTAAGCTCCGTGAAGTCTAGCTATCGTCGCCTCGTAAGCCTTAAACGGCTCTTTTAGCTCGTTTAAATTCTGCTCAAAAAGATGAACGATGACCTCAGTATCGGTCTGGCTTAGAAATTTCACGCCTTTTTTTTCAAGCTCGTCTTTTAGCTCTTTGTAGTTTTCAATAATGCCGTTATGCACGACAAATGAGTGCTCGCCAAGGTGCGGATGAGCGTTTATCTCGGTTGGTTTGCCGTGCGTCGCCCAGCGTGTGTGTCCGATAGCTACGCCAAGCCCATTTGAGCTAAATTCTTTGGTTTTATCAGCTAAATTATCAAGCTTGCCCACAGCCTTAAAATACTCAATTTGATTTTGGCTCATCACAGCCATACCAGCGCTATCATACCCGCGGTATTCAAGCTCCCTTAGTCCGTTTATTACGATATTTCGCTTCTCATCTTTGCCTATATATCCTACTATGCCACACATTTTTACTCGCTTATTATTTGATTTAAAATTTGTGCGTGATTATAGCACAATTCATCGTTTTTGCTAATTAGAAATAGGTTTCTTGTGCGGTTTTTAATCGTTTGAACCTTTGCGCTTACGATTTTAAAATTTGCCGATTTAAACACGCTCATCACGTAAGCCATAAGCCCACGTTGGTCTTTTGCGTTGATGTTTAGCCTTGCGTATTCATCGGAGTGATTTAGGTCAAAGCTAACTTCATCTTTGCTAATTATTGGCTTTAAAATTTGTGCCTTTTCATCGCTGTTTAGGGCGTTTATCGCCTTTGCTTTTAGGCTTAAAATTTCGTTTGTTTTTGCGTTTTTATTAAACTCTAATCTGATAAAAAATTTCTCATCAAAAAGCTCATAAATCTCCATATAAGCTAAATCAAATCCAGCCAAAACCGCAAGTAGGGCAGGGAGATTTATCTCGTGAGCTGAGATGATTTTCACGCTTAGAGCTTGTGTGTTTTGGATATTTAGCTCTAAATTTTTGCACTCATAAGCCTGTTTTGTAATGGCGATAATGTCGCTTACAGCGTGTTTTGCAAAGAGTAGGTTTGATGAAATTTTAAAAATTTTATCCTTGATATTTTCATCAAGCCTTTCAAAATCATCGTGGCGTTTTATGCTGTGCTCTTTTTTTGAACGCCTTGTGGCTTCATCAAGCAGGGTCTGGTCGCTAAAACTCTCATAAGAAATGTCAAAAAGCTTTCTTAAAAGCCTTGCGGTGTAGGCAGTATAAAGTCCATCAGAGGTGGCGTTTATGACACAATATGTCATAATGTAGAGCAGTTCTAACACCTTTTTATCGCCAAGCTTTGAGATAAAGCTAAAAATTGTCCGTTCAGAGTAGATGTCTTCTTGATTTGCAACATCACTCATTAAAATATGATACCTAACGAGCAAAACGCCGATATTTACGGCATTTGAGCTAAATTCCAAGCGGTTTGCGTAGGCTCTAAAAATATTTGCTCCAACCACGCTGTGATCGCCCTCAACACCCTTGCCAACATCGTGCATAAGCGTGGCTAGTTTTAGCATAGCCTTGCCCTCAACACAAAGTTGTGAGTAGAGCGATTTTATAAATTTATCTTTAATATTTTCTAAATAATACACGCTTAAAACGCTGTGTTCATCAACGCTAAATTTATGGTATCCATCATATTTTGCAAGTTTTAAGATATTCTCCATTGGCTTAATGATAATGCCCAAAATTTCGGCATCTAGCAGGGCTTCAAGGGTGGTGTAGGCGTTGTTTCTTGCTAGTAGTTTTTTAATCTCATCAGCACTTTTGCTAGCGTCAAATCCGTCGGTGTTAGTTCGTTTAAAATAAAAAATCGTGCTTATGTCAAATTTATAACTAATATCATTTAGGGCGTTTAACTCAACCAAAAGCTCTGATAAACTCATCAGCTTTTTATGAAGTGGCGTGTAAATCGTGGCGTCAATGATATAAAAGCCGTTTTTTCGGGCAGTTTTTCTTGCTAAAAAGCTAAAATCGCTCTTTGCTGGGCGAAGCAAACAAGCGACTAAAAATCTAGCAAAAAGCCCTAAATTTCGCATAGAAGCTAGAATTTTTTGGCTAATTCTTACATTTGTATCTTGTGCTTTTTTAGACTTTGTTTGCATTAGATCAGTCATTTCATCAATGTTTTTCTCGCTAAAAACGCTCTCGTTATTTACTAAATTTACGACCGATTTTAGCGAAAGTAAGAAGTCAAGCGAGAGATTAAACTGGCTAATCTCCTTTTCATTTAGCAAATTTTGAATGCTAAGTCGTGCCTGATTTTCGCCACTAATCGTGCTTAAAATGCAGTTTAAGGCAAAAATTTCATCAACACCGCCATAGCTTTTGTTTAAATCTGGCTCTTGTTCTAAATATGGGACATTGTTAAATGGATAAAATATCTTTAAGTGCTGGGTTAAAAACTGCGTTTTTTCAAGCTCTTTAAGCCTTAAAAACTCATCTTTGCTGGTGCGGTAAAGCACCTTTGAGCCACAAATATAACGCACAATGCTAACGCTTGATTTTAGCTTAAAATCGCTAGAAAAATGGCTAAAAATTTGTGAAATTTCAACCGATTTTACCTTTAAATCGCCATTAAATTCTAAAAATTTCTGCTCTAAATCCTTTAAAAATGGCTTTAAGTTATAGCCCTTAATCTCTTTATAGATGATTAAAATTTCAAGCGTTGAGTTCGTGCTGATTAGATTTTGGGCGTATCTGCCACTAGCAATTATTGAGATTGGCAGTTTATTTAAATCTGGTGCAAAATCGCCAAAAAAGCTCTCAAATGCCGTTAAAAACGCATTTTTAAAAAATTCATCTCTCTCTTTTATCAAAAAATTTACAAAATTTCTACTCTGATTTTTCTTAAAAAATTTATAAAATTTATCCAACTTAAAACCCCCTTTTGCCAAAATTTTTGCGATAATACTAAAAATTTGCAAAAATAAAGCTTTTTTAAATTATAATCCACTCTAAATTTTAAATTTAAAGGCAATTTTGCTTAAATGGATATTATTAATAAGTTAAAAACAGGCACTAGGCTAGAAAAAGATGATGCGTTTAGGCTTTACGAGCTTGACCTTTTTACGCTTGGGGCTTTTGCGTTTAAAGAGCGTTTAAAAAGGCACGAAAAAAAGGTCTTTTTTAATATAAACCGCCACATAAATCCTACAAATATCTGTGCTGATATCTGTAAATTTTGCGCGTTTTCAGCACACAGAAAAAATCCAAATCCATACAAAATGACCCACGATGAGATTTTAAAAATCGTTGATGATAGCGTTAAAATCGGCGTTAAAGAGGTTCATATCGTTTCAGCTCACAACATTGATGACGGCTGGGAGTGGTATTTAGAAATTTTTAAAAAGATAAAGGATAAGCACCCACAAATTCACATAAAAGCGCTAACGGCGGCTGAGGTTGATTTTATCGCTAGAAGTTGCGGTTTTAGCTATGAAGACGTGATAGAAAAAATGCTTGAATACGGCGTAGATAGTATGCCAGGCGGCGGGGCTGAAATTTTTGATGAAGCAATTAGAGCAAAAATTTGCAAAGGCAAGGTAAGCAGCGCTAACTGGCTTAAAATTCACGAGCTTTGGCATAAAAGTGGCAGACAAAGTAATGCAACTATGCTATTTGGGCACATTGAAAGCCGTGAAAACCGCATTGATCATATGTTTAGAATTCGTGATTTACAAGACGTTACTGGCGGATTTAACGCCTTTATACCGCTTGTTTATCAGCGTGAAAATAACTATCTAAAAGAGGCAAAATTTCTTGGCTCGGCTGAAATTTTAAAGACAATTGCTATCTCTCGCCTCGTGCTTGATAATGTCGCTCACATTAAGGCTTACTGGGCGACTTCAACGCTAAATTTAGCGATGATTGCGCAGGAATTTGGAGCTGATGATCTTGACGGGACGATCCTAAAAGAGAGTATTCAAAGTGCAGCCGGTGCAAATAGTGCAAACGGCACGAGTTTAAGGGCGTTTTGTGACATTATAAAAAGCTCTGGTTTTACGCCAGTTGAGCGTGATAGTTTGTATAACGAGATAAAAATTTACTAAAAGGAGAACAATTGGATTTTTTTGCATTAAAAGCGAACAACACGAGTGTTAAACAGGAGCTTAGCGCTGGATTTACCACGTTTTTAGCGATGATGTATATCGTGCCGGTTAATGCCATTATAATGAGTAAGACCGGTATGCCAATGGATGCGTTAATTACAGCAACGGCGCTTATTACGATTATTGCGACGATTTTAAACGGACTTTGGGCAAATACGCCAGTGGCAATGAGCGTTGGTATGGGGCTTAATGCCTACTTTACATTTGGGCTTGTTTTGGATATGAAAATCCCTTGGCAGACGGCACTTGGCGTGGTATTTTTATCTGGTGTTTTATTTGTCGTGCTTTCATTTACAAATTTTAGGGTTTGGGTGATTAAGTCAATTCCGCTTGATTTACGCCGTGCAATTAGCGCTGGTATTGGCGTTTTTATAAGCTTTATCGGACTTCAACAAATGGGGCTTATCGTAAATAACGAAGCCGTTTTGGTCGGACTTGGCGACTTAAAGAGCGAGAATGTTTTAATGGGAATTTTAGGGCTTTTAATCATCTTAGCCTTTTGGGTTTTAAAGGTCAAAGGTGCTTTGATTTTATCGGTTTTAATCACATCTCTTGTAGCGTGGATTTTTGGGATAGCACCTTATCCGACCGAGTTTTTCTCGCTACCTGCTTCTATCTCGCCGATTTTGTTTCAGTTTGATATAAGTGGCGTGTTTTTTGACGCTACTGGTATGTTTAGCCTTGCTTTGGTGCCTGTTATTATCGTATTTTTTGTTACGGATTTGTTTGATTCGGTCGGGACTTTAACTGGCGTTGGCACGAGGGCTGGAATTTTTGATGATAGCGATAAAAAGGGCGTTACGAAAATGGAGAAGACGCTTGAAGTAGATGCTATTGCTACACTTGGTGGGTCAATCATAGGCGTTAGCACGACTACTTCGTTTGCCGAGAGCGCTAGTGGCGTTGAGGCTGGTGGCAAGACCGGACTTACGGCTGTATTTTGCGGTGTTTTGTTTATTTTTACGCTGTTTTTGTTGCCGTTTTTTAAATCAATCCCTGCAAATGCGATTTATCCGGTGCTTGTAATGGTTGGCGTGTTTATGTTTTCTGAAATTTCAGAGATAAATTTCAAAGACCCAGCCGTTTTTATTGCCACGTTTTTCATCATAGTTATGATGCCACTTACATATTCAATCACAAACGGACTTGCCTTTGGCTTTTTATCTTACATTTTAATAAGACTATTTAGGCGTGAGTGGTCGCAGATAAATTTAGGCGTATCAACCCTAGCTTTCATCAGTCTAATCGTATTTATCGTGCATTAAGGAGGCGTTATGATTTTTTACTCGTATGATGAATTTGTAAATGATGTTAAGGTTATGGCTACCCAGATTAAAGATGAATTTTCGCCAGATGTCATCGTGGCTATCGCACGTGGCGGTATGACACTTGGGCATTCGTTAGCAGTCGCGCTTAAAAATCGCAACCTTTTTAGCCTAAACTCAATCCACTATGATAACACAAATAAACTTGATACGATTGACGTGTTTAATATCCCTGATTTGTCAAAATTTAGCAAAATTTTGCTCGTTGATGATATCATTGATAGTGGCGAGAGTATGGTTGAGATTAGGCGACAGCTTTTAAAACTCTATCCGCACCTAAATATCAAAATCGCAACGATTTACTACAAACGAACGGCACTTTTACTGCCTGATTTTAAGGCAAAAGAGGCACACGAGTGGGTTGAGTTTTTTTGGGATATAAATTTATAAATGCCAACTAAAAGCCAAAATTTCACGAAATTTTTAACAGATGAGCGGGTGATTTTGGCTCTTATCTGCCTTTTTGACCTGCTTTTTTTGCTCTACTGCGTTAGCACGATTAGTCTTAGTTATTACGAAGCTAGGCAGTTTTTTGAAGATAGAAATTTACTTGGATTTATCGTTAGATTAAGCTGTGAATTTCTAGGGCAAAACGACTATGCTATCCGCCTACCGATGATAGTTTTTCACATATTAAGCGTGATTTTGCTCTATAAAATTAGCAAGTTTTATCTGAAATTTAAGTTTGATAGAATTTTAGCCGTTTTGCTGTTTGTATTTTTGCCCGGTAGCGTTGTGGGCGGACTTGTAGTAAGCAGTAGCGGACTTTGTTTGATGCTTACGCTGTTTGTAATTTGGCTATTTTGCAACCAAAATTTTCGCCTTTTTTATCTATTTTTGGTGCTTCTTGTTTTTGTTGATGAGGCGTTTTTGGTGCTTTATCTCTCGCTTTTTATCTTTGGAATTTACAAAAAAGATCCGATTTTATCGTGGCTTTGTGCTGTTTTGTTTGGCGTGAGTTTGTATTTTTTTGGCTTTGATACTGGTGGCAGGCCAAGGGGGCATTTTGCCGATACTTTTGGCATTTTTGCAGCGACCTTTTCGCCACCGATTTTTGCCTTTTTTGTCTATACGATTTATCGGATTTGGGTTAAAGAGAGCAAAGAAATTTTGTGGTTTGTCTGTGTCGTGGCGTTTTGCTTTTGTATGGTGCTTTCAATCAGACAGAGATTAGAGCTTGAAAATTTCTTGCCATTTTGCCTAATTTCAACGCCTTTAATGGTGCGAGTTTTTCTAAATTCTTACAGAGTTAGACTGCCTCAATTTAGAAAAAAATATAACATTTTAGCCGTTTTTTTATCGGCTTTTTTGGTTTTTAACTGGTTTTTAATCATCTTTAATCCGATTTTGTATCAATTTATAAGCGAGCCAAAAATGCACTTTGCAAATAAATTTCACTACGCAAAAGAGCTTGCTAAAAGTTTAAAAGAGCGTGATATAAACGCCGTTTTTAGCGATGAAAAACTGGCTTTTGTGCTGAAATTTTACGGCATTTTACCCGGCGGAGAGTATATTTTAACGGATGGAGATGATATAAAAATAGAAAAATTTGGTAAAATAATCGCAAATTTTGGTTTAAAAAAATTATAAAGGGTTTAATGTGAAAAGAGCATTTAGTATGATAGAGCTTATTTTAGTGATTGTTGTCATTGCGATCCTAGCAGTCATTGCAATGCCAAAGCAAAACAGAGATCCGCTAAGAGAGGCGGCTGATCAAATCATCTCTCACATTCGCTACACCCAGCACCTAGCTATGCAAGATAGCAAATTTGAAGTAGAATGCACTGGCAATCCGCAGGTTTGTCGCCCAAAAGATGGCTTTTATAAGGATTATTGGCGTATCTATTTTGATAATGCTGCTGTAAATGGCGAGAGTAAAAACTACTGGCGATACTCTATTTTTCACTCAAAAAAGGCATTGCCTGATAATTTAACCTTTGGTGCGGAGTTTGCGATTGACCCAGCAGAT
Organism: Campylobacter gastrosuis; assembly: GCF_030249845.1. Classification (GTDB taxonomy): domain Bacteria; phylum Campylobacterota; class Campylobacteria; order Campylobacterales; family Campylobacteraceae; genus Campylobacter_A; species Campylobacter_A gastrosuis. The sequence continues at coordinate 72,271 of NZ_JANURM010000009.1, forward strand.
CCAAGTAAATTTTTAACAAGTGGAATTTCAAGTGTTAGTGTGCCAAAGAGCCAAAGAAATTCAAGGCTAAATATAGGCAAGGCTTATGGTGTTACTGGTATGGATTTTAGCGGTTGTTTTACTCATAAAACGATTACTTTTGATAATATCGGACGCCCTTATTATTCATTTTTTGCGGCAGGTGCTGGCATACCAGATGCCAAAAGACCATACGAGCGACTGATGAAACAAGCGTGTAAAATCAAGCTAACAGGTGGCACTGGCTCGCTTACGATAGCTGTTTTTGCTGAGACTGGCTACGCTTGTATCGTAACAAATCCAAACGCTAACGATAAAAACTTAAAGTGTGAAGCCATTTAAAATTTTGCGATGAAAAGGGCATTTAGTTTAGTTGAGCTAGTTTTTGTAGTCGTTGTCATCACGATTTTAGCAACTATTGCAATGCCAAAGCAAAATAGAGATCCGCTAAGAGAGGCGGCTGATCAAATCATCTCTCACATTCGCTACACCCAGCACTTAGCTATGCAAGATAGTAAATTTAAGGTAGATTGTAGCGGTAAATCCTGTGTCCCAGTCCCTGATTGGTTTAAGGATTATTGGAGATTGATGATTCATTACGACACCAAGGGCGGTGTAAAAATTTGGCGTTACACTGTTTATCAAGACACATCCCATAGTGGTAACCCAAACTCAACCCAGCAAGTAGCCCCAGACCCTGCCGACCCGACTAAAATTCTAACGAGCGGTTTTGCAAAACAGGCTTGGACAAAAAATATGAACAAACGGCTAAATCTTACTAACACTTTTGGCGTGAGTGCTATAAATTTTAGTGGTTGTGGCGGCCAGACAATCGCTTTTGACTCGCTTGGCAGACCATACTCGGCACTTCATAACGCCACTAGACCATATGAAAAGCTCTTAAAACAAAACTGCAAAATCACGCTAACAGGCTCTAATGGCAATCAAATTGGGATACTGATTTTTGCAGAAACTGGCTATGCTTGTGTGATAAATGACCTAAATGCAAAAACGCCAGAGTGTGAAAAATTTTAATTTTACTTACATTATATATATTTAACCCTCCCTCCCCCACCCAAAAAAATCTTTTTTAAAATTTTCTCATTTTTTCTAATAAATTTAAGCGTTATTTAAGCATTACTCTTATATAATTCCAGCTC